>CAVXSP010000001.1:0-775000 GCA_963764505.1 uncultured Acidobacteriota bacterium
GCGCGCGGTTGTCCGCGAACCACTCGCGCGTGTTGTGCCGCTTGAGGCTCCGGAGAAACCTGAACGTCGCTGGCGAGAAATGTCCGCTCATCGTCCCGCCAGCATAGCGACCCGCGGCGCCGCTACGCTATCCTTCATCGTCTTGCGCCGACACGCGATGCTCGCCCTCGTGCTCCTCGCGGCCGCCGCCGCCTCCGGCGCGAGCCAGACCCGCCCGCCCGCGCCCGAGATCCGCGCCCGCGAGGTGCTGGAGTCGCAGGCGTTCGCGGCCGCCGCGGCGTTCCTCGACCGCACGCACGACCAGCTTGTCGACGACACGATCCGCATCACCGAGATCCCCGCACCGCCGTTCAAGGAAGCCGCGCGCGCGAAGGCCTTTTTCGAGATGCTGCGGCAGACCGGCCTCTCCGACGTCGAGATTGACGCCGAGGGGAACGTCATGGGACTCCGCAAGGGGACGGGCGGCGGGCCGCTCGTCGTCCTTGCCGCGCATCTCGACACCGTGTTCCCCGAAGGCACGGACGTCAGCGTCAAGCGCGCCGGCACACGCCTGATCGCGCCGGGCGTCGGCGACGATTCCCGCTCGCTCGCGGTCCTCCTGGCGCTCGTCCGCGCGCTCGACGCGGCCCGCATCCAGACGGCGAGCGACATCCTGTTCATCGGCGACGTCGGCGAGGAGGGCCCCGGCGACCTCCGCGGCATGCGCTACCTGTTCGAGAAAGGGCGATACAGGGATCGCATCAAGATGTTCATCTCGATTGACGGCAGCGGCCTCGGCAACGACATCACCACGGGCGGCGTCGGCAGCAGACGCTATCGCGTCGCGTTCCGGGGGCCCGGCGGCCACAGCTATGGCGCGTTCGGCCTGGTGAGCCCCGCCTTCGCGATGGGCCGCGCGATCGACGAGCTGTCGAAGCTGCACGTGCCCGCTTCGCCCAAGACCACTTTCAACGCCGGCGTGGTCGGAGGCGGCACGTCGGTCAATTCGATCCCGTTCGAGACGTGGATGGAGCTCGACCTCCGGTCCGAATCCCCCGTCGAGCTGAAGAAGCTCGATGCCGAGGTCAACGCGCTGATGACCCGGGCGGCCGCCGACGAGAACGCGGCGCGCTCCACCGCGCAGGGCTCGATCACGATGGAGATGAAGCTCATCGGCGATCGGCCGTCCGGCGAGACGCCGCGCACGGCGCCGCTCGTGCAGACCGCCGCCGCCGTGATCTCGGGGCTCGGCATGGCGCCGCGGTTTCGCTTCAGCAGCACCGACTCCAACATCCCCATGAGCCTCGGCATCCCTGCCATCACGCTCGATTCGGGAGGACAAGGCGGACGCGCCCACGCGCTCGACGAATGGATCGATGTGGCCAAACCCTCGAGCCTGACCGGCGTCCGATCGTCCTCGCCATCGTGCTGGCCGTGGCCGGCACGTCCTGAAGCCTCGCACGGATAACGAGCCGCCAGCGGCGCCGACACAGTAGCGATCGGGCCGGTCGGCTCGGCCTCGAACCAGCCTTTGGGCGACCGGCGGAACGCCCAATGGATACCCAGCCGATCCCCGACTTCACGGACGATGGCCAGGCCGAGGCCAAGCTCGCCGGGCGGCGCGACCGTCCCTCGTCGCCCCGGAACCGTCGATTGGCGTTCAGCTTCGTCAGCACCTCGTCCGGCACGCCGGGGCCGTCATCGTCGACGCGGAGCGAGAAGCGGCCGTCGGCCGTGCGGTCGAGCGAGATCGACGTGCCCGCCCGGTCGGTTGTAGCGGATCGCGTTGTCGACGAGGTTGCTCACCGCCTGCTCGAGGAGCGCCTAGTCGCCGGCAAACACGATCGGCTCGCCGCCGGCGCCGGCGACATCGATCCGACGTCGGCGGCGCGCGCGAACGCGGACTGGCGCCCGACGACGCGCGCCACCAGTGCGCGGGCATCGATGATGTCCCGCGCCCGCGACTCAGCGTCATCTTCAACGCGGCGGCTACGGACAGATTCTGCACGCGCATGCCGAGCGTGTGTGCCTCGACGATCGCGGCATCGACTCGGTGCGCAGCGCCGCCGGCGCGGCGGGGCGATCCAGCGCGCCGAGCCGCTGCTCGAACGCCAGCAGCGGCGTGGCAATCTCCTCGCCGATGCTGGCGATGTAGCGGCGGAGGCTGTCCTCGCGGTCCTTGACGTCCGTCGTCCGCCGGCGGATGTCCGTGCCGGCTTCGTTGAAGGCGAACGCGATCGAGCTCATCTCGTCGCGGCCGCCGATGGTGACGGTCGATCGATACTCGTCCTGCGCAGATCGGCGCGCCTCGACGCCCAGCCGGCGCACGCGCGCGACGATCGGCCACGCCGGCACGAGCGCGAGCCCGATCAGCAGCACGGCCAGGCCACCGATCATGGCGGCGCGCTCGGCGCCCTGATTCGGGATCGGGCGCATCCGGAACAGCAGGACCGCGCACGGGCTGCCCTGCCACTCGGTGACCACGGCCTCCTGCTGCCCGGTGCCCGCGTTCGTCTGGAACGGAGCGGCCGCCCGTTTGGCGCCCGTGGCGATGATGCGGCGAAGCTCGACGGGAAAGCGCGGGCCGGCCGTGCTCAGGGGCGAGAAGGCCGCGTCGAAGGCGAAGAACTCGAACGGCAGCTCCTGCGTCGGCGCGCGCGGAGCCGTCACGTCGGCGTCCGGCTCGGCCAGCTGCTGCGGCGTCGGCCGATCGGGCCGCGGCCCGGCGAGGAACCAGTTCGCGTTCGAATCGCAGCGCTCGCGCGTGTCGTCGGTCAACTGGGACGTGACGAACCGGTCCAGCATCAGCCGCTCGTCGCGCACGCGCAGCCGTTCGTTCGCGACGTACAGAAGGATGGCGACCGGAATGGCAACCAGGAGGGCCGTAACCAGCAGCCGGACGCGCAGCTTCATGTCCTCAATACGCTCGCAGCGAGCGCTCCGTTGCGGCGGACCTTCGGCGGCGCCGGCTCATGAATCCGCCACAGATACCAGGCCGCGACCGACCGGTATGGCCTCCACGCCTCGGCGAGCCGCTCCATCGTGCGCCGCGCCGGGCGCTGCTTCATCGCGAACAGCGTCTGGACGCCCTTGACGATGCCGAGGTCGTCGAGGGGAAACACGTCGGGGCGGTTGAGCCGGAACATCAGGAACATCTCGGCCGACCAGCGGCCGAAGCCTCGCACCGCGGTGATGGCCGCGATGACGTCCTCATCGGAGCGATCCTCGAGGGCGGCGAGGTCCAGCCGTCCGTCGAGGACGTGCACGGCCAGATCCTGCAGGTACGAGATCTTCTGGCGGCTCAAGCCGGCGACTCGGAGCGCGTTCGGATCGAGCGCGCGCAGCGCGTCCGGCTGGAGCCCCTCGACGCCGCCGACGAGCGCGAGGAGGCGCTCGTGGATCGTCTGCGCCGCCCGGCCCGACAGCTGCTGGGCGACGACGGCCCGAACGAGCGCCGCGAACGGATGCCGCGTGCGGGATTCTGGCAGCCGGCAGGGGCCGACGCGCGTGATGAGCGCGGCGAGCTTCGGATCCCGCCGCATCAGCGAGCGCCGCGCGCGTGCGAACCCGGCGGCGCTGAGCGCAAGCACCGATTGTTCCTTCGGGGCGAGGTTCCGGGCCGCCGTGCTCACTGCCGTGCCCTCAGCAGCTCCTCGGCTTCGGCGAGTCTCGCGATCGCGCGCTCGCGCCCCATGAGCTCGAGCACCTCGAACACGCCCGGGCTCACGGCCTGTCCGGTGACGGCGACGCGCGTTGCATGAATCAGCGCACCGGCCTTGATGCCGCGCTCGGCGGCGAGCGCGCGCAACGCGCGTTCGAGCGGCTGCGCCTCGAACGGCGCCACCTCTCGCATCCGCGCCAGCCAGGCCGAAAAGTGCGGCGGCAGGTCCGAGGAGGCCAGGTATTTCGCCACGGCCGCCGCGTCCCGCTCGATCGCCGCTCCGACGAACGGCCGGACCAGCGGCACGACGTCGGTGAGACGCCGCGCCCGCGGTTTGACGAGATCGACCACGCGCTCGATCCGCGCGCGCTCCGCGGCATCGAGTGAATCGAGTACGACGCCCGCGGCTGCCAGCTCCGTCCGGATCCGCTCGAGGATCTCGCGCGCCGGCATCCGCAGGATGTGCTGCTGGTTGAACCAGTCCAGCTTCTCCGGATTGAAGACGGCGTTCCCGCCGCTGATCCCGCCGAGGGAGAATCGGGCGACGAGCTCGTCGCGCCCGAACACCTCCTCGTCGCCACCCGGCGACCAGCCCAGGAGCGCGAGGAAGTTCACCATCGCTTCCGGCAGATAGCCCTGGTCGCGATACTCGCCGACCGACGTGGCGCCGTGGCGTTTGCTCAGGCGCTTCTTGTCCGGCCCGAGGATGAGCGGCACATGGGCGAACGCCGGGATCGGCGCGCCGAGGGCGCCGTAGATCAGGATCTGTTTCGGCGTGTTCGAGATGTGGTCGTCGCCGCGAATCACGTCGGTGATGGCCATCTCGACATCGTCGACCACCACGGAGAGATGGTAGGTAGGATGGCCGTCGGAACGGAGGATGACGAAGTCCTCAAGACTCGCGTTGTCGAACTCGATCCGGCCGCGAACCGCATCGTCGAAGACCGTGCGGCCGTCCGGGACGCGGAAGCGGACGGCGCGCCGGCACCCCTCGCGCTCGCGGCGGGCGACTTCCTCCGGTGGAAGGTCTCGACACGTGCGGCCGTACGACCACGCGCGGCCATCGGCCTGCGCCTTCGTCCGCTCGGCTTCCAGATCCTCGGGCGCGCAGTAGCAGAAATACGCGTCGCCGGACGCGATCAGGCGATCCGCGGCGGCCCGATGGCGATCGACGCGCTGCGCCTGGAAGTACGGTCCATACGGCCCGCCGACGCCGGGCCCCTCGTCCCAGCCGAGCCCGAGCCAGGTCAGACCATCGAGGATGCCCGACACCATCTCGGCCGACGACCGCTCCTGATCGGTGTCCTCGATGCGCAGCACGAACGCGCCGCCGGCGTGCCGGCTGTAGAGCCAGTTGAACAGCGCCGTGCGGGCCCCGCCGACGTGCAGGTAGCCGGTGGGCGATGGCGCGAAGCGGACGCGGGGAGGCACCCAGCGATTCTACCGATTGATCCGGGGGCTTTGCCCCCCGGACCCCCGCTGCCTAGATCCCCGGAGCTGGGTCTATTTCGCGATCCCGGCCAGAAGCAGGACCAGCTCGATCACGAGAATCAGCACGATCACGAGCTCGAGGATGTTCGCCTGGGACATGCCGGTCTGCTCGACCGCGAACCGGTAGATCTCGTCGAGCGTCTTGAGCTTCTCTTCGACGTTTCGCTTCCAGCGCTCGAGGCCCAGCCGCGCCGAGACGATCCCGAAGAGCCGTGCCGAATAGACGTCGCCCACGAGCTTGAGCGCGTTCTCCATGCGGTCGGTGAGCTCGTTGACGTCGATGAAGAGCGCGTGCAGCCGAAGGGCCTGTTTCGTGTGCCGCCGGCCGGCGTACCGATCGATCCAGCGCGGGTGCTGCAGCTCGGCATAGATCTGCGTCAGCTCCGACTCGAGCAGATCGTCGTGGTACCGGAATTCGAGGAGCTGGGAGTTCGCGAACTCCAGAATCTCCATCGCCGCCAGTACCGCGGGCTCGTTGTCGTAGACGAACGCCGCGTTCCAGGCGGCCACCACGAGATCGTCGGCCAGATACGACAGCCGGTTGCGCAGGATCTCCTCGCGCTCCTGGCGACTGAGCGGCTGGCGCTCGCCACGCAGGAGCTGCGCGATGTCGGCGCCGTGCTGGTCGACGAGATCGTCCGCCGTGGTCGGCCGATCGAACTCCGCGACGGCAAAGACGAGGTAGTCCTCGGTCAGGAAGGAGGTCCGCGTGTTCCGCATCTCCGCGGTGAATCGATTCACCAGATCCCGGCACGCCTCCCCGGCCCGCTGCTCGAGCGGCTCGCTCTCGATCAGCAGCTGCCCGAGGCCGAGCAGATCCTCCCACGAGCCCGAAAACGCGCGCGAGAGCATCAGCGCCGTCACGCCGTAATCGAAGAACTTCACCCGCACGCGGAAGCCTTCGAGCTCCGGGCAGCCCACCGCCGCGCCGTCGACGACCACCGGGGCCTGGCTGTACTGGAGACGGGGCGGTCCGGGCGTCTTGTCGTCGACCTTGGCGGACACCGCGTGCGGGCCGAGCCGGCTCTTCAACGCGCCGAGGTCGATCGCCTCGGCGACGTCGAACAGAAAGAGCGCGTGAACGGAGCCGGCGCGGATCTCTGGCATGGGCGAATGGCCGCGGCGTCGACGCCGCGGGCCGCTCCATGCTAGCAGCCGGCCGCGCGCGCCCGTACCCCGTTGACAGTGCCGCGAGGGGATCGCTAGGGTGTGGGGATGCGGCCGCTCCGCCACACGACCGGCCGGCGCGAGTCCTCGATGCTCCGCCTCGCGTGTTGGCGTCCCGACGCCTTCAGAACCCTCGGCCGCGGCGTCTTCTGATCGCGCAGGTCCAGCGCAGCCGCACCTTTTTGTCCGCTGGGACGCCCGCAAGTCCCCAACCGCAAGGAGGCACCCAATGGCCCAGTCCACGTTGAAGAAGGAATCCGCGTTCGATCAGCTCCGCGACGGGTTTCGCGGCGAGATCATCGAGCGCGGCGACGACACCTACGAGACCGCGCGCAAGCTCCACAACGGAATGATCGACAAGCACCCGGCCGCCATCGCGCGCTGCGCGGACGTGGCCGACGTCATGGCCGCCGTGCACTTCGGACGCGAGGGCCGCATGCTCACCGCCATCCGCAGCGGCGGCCACAACGGCGGCGGCCTGGGCTCATGCGACGACGGGCTCGTGATCGACCTGTCGAAGATGAAGGGGGTCCGGATCGATCCGGCCGCCCGGACCGCGGATGTCGGCGCCGGCTGCGTGTGGGGCGACGTGGACCACGCGACGCACGCCTTCGGGCTGGCGGTCCCGAACGGCTTCATCTCCACCACGGGAGTCGCTGGCCTCACGCTCGGCGGCGGAATCGGCTACCTGACCCGTTCGTTCGGTCTGACGATCGACAGTCTGATTTCGGCGAATCTCGTCCTCGCCGACGGCACGTTCGTCACGGCCAGCGAGCGGGAGCATCCGGACCTCTTCTGGGCCATCCGCGGCGGCGGCGGGAATTTCGGCGTCGTCACGTCCTTCCGCTTCCACGTCCATCCGGTGCAGACCGTCTACGCGGGTCCGACCTTCTGGCCGCTGGAGCAGACCGGCGAGGTGATGCGCGTCTACCGCGAGTTCATCGTCAACGCGCCCGACAAGGTCAACGGGTTCTTCGCGTTCCTCACGATTCCTCCCGCGCCGATGTTCCCGGCCGAGCTGCACATGAGGAAGGTCTGCGGGATCATGTGGTGCTGCACCGGCGCCGCGGACAAGGCGGAGGCGGCCACGAAACCGATGCGCGCGGTCGGCACGCCGCTGCTCGACCATCTCGGCGAGATGCCCCTGCCCGCCGTCCAGACACTGTTCGACCCGCTCCTTCCGCCCGGGCTCCAGCTGTATTGGCGCGCCGATTTCGTCAAGGAGCTGAGCGACGAGGCGATCGCGCTCCACGCCGAACACGGCGCGCGGATGCCCACGATGCTCTCGACGATGCACCTGTATCCGATCGATGGGCAGGCGCACAAGGTCGGCAGGCACGACACGGCGTTCAGCTACCGTGACGCGAACTGGGCGCAGGTCATCGTCGGGGTCGATCCCGATCCCGCCAACGCGGGCAAGATCACGAGCTGGTGCAAGGAGTACTTCGACGCGCTGCATCCGTACTCGGCGGGTGGCGCATACGTGAACTTTCTCATGGAGGAAGGTCAGGAGCGCGTGAAGGCCGCGTTCCGCGACAACTACGCACGGCTGGCGCAGATCAAGAAGAAGTACGATCCGGACAATTTCTTCCGCGTCAACCAGAACATCCGGCCGGCGTGACGCGGAGGCTCGGACTGGGCTCCAGTGTGGTCAACGGGGCCGCGGACCGATATAACGGTTCATGGCCCGTCGGCCAGGTCGGCCGAGGCCTAAAGGAGCGTTCATGCGGTTTCGTCAGTTCGTGGTTCCGTTCTGCCTGATTCTCGGCCTCGTGCTCTATCCGTCGCTCGCCTCGGCGCAATCCGAACCGTCGCAGGCGCCAGCGTTCACGTCTTCTGCGAAGGCCCTTACGGGCGTGACCTTTCTTCCGACTTCGGCGGCTGCCGATGACGCGGCGCCGACGGCCGCAGCGCAGCAGTCCGGCGGCCGGCACCAGGGTTTCGGGATTGGCGCCAAGGTCGGGCCGATCTTCACATCGTTCTCGTCGGACAGCGACATCAGCTACTCGAATCGCGCCGGGCTCATCGGCGGTCTCTGGTTCGGCGGCAACATGCCGGGCGTCGTGGGCGTCATGGGCGAGCTGCTGTATGCGAAGAAGGGGGCGAAGGCGGCCGGGCAGACGACGGATCTGTACTACCTCGAGATTCCGGTGATGCTCCGAGTCAACCTCGGATCGAGCAGCGTCAACGGAGCGCGCGTCTACCTGCTCGGCGGCCCGGTCGCGGACATTCTGCTGAAAGGCAAGCTCAACGACGTCGACGTCAAGAGCAAGTACGAGAGCGTCGACGCCGGCGTGAAGTTCGGGATTGGCGTGGAGTACCTTCGGCTGCTCTTCGAGGTGCAGGAGAACATCGGGCTGCGCAACGTCCTCAGCACCGAGGGCGGCGGCGACGTCAACACGATTCACACGCGCACGCTCGAAGTCATGGTCGGGGTGCGGTTCAACTGAGACGGGCTCGAAGCGCGGGGGCTGGCGGGTCGGCCGGCTCCCGCGAGCTTCGCCTCGCCAGCGTCTCCTGGCGCGACGCCTCTCGGCCAGCGGACGAGCGGCGTGCCGATCGCCCGATGCGGACACGCGCGCGGAAGACTCGGACGAAGAGACGCGCGTCATACCTACAGGGCGCAGACTTTCCAGTTGACGGGAGGCTGTGATGGAGCCGACGAGACCGCACGACGTGAGCTCGACCGTCGAGCCGTACGGATTTGCCGCTGATCGTCCGGCCGCGGAGAGCGGCGCCAGGGCGCTGCTCACCCGCAACCACGAAGTGATTCGGCAGTGGGCCGTCCGTCACGGGGCCGAACCCGCGACAGGCGAAGCGACGGTGTCCGGCCCGGCGACCAGGCATGTGAACGACGGCGGCAGCGGCCTTCGCTTCAACTTCCCCGGTCTGGCTCGCTTCCGGCCCATTTCGTGGAGCGAATGGCTCGACGAGTTCGAGCGGCACGATCTCGTGTTCATGTACGAAGAAGAGATCGCCGACCGCGCGTACTCGCTCTGGGAACGCCGGGGCCGCACGCCCGGGCGTGCGCTGGACGACTGGCTCGAGGCCGAGCGGCAACTGTCGCAAGCCTCGCCGTCGCCGATGGGCCGCTATCGGATTGTCGGAAGTCGATCGAGGTCGTGAGCGTCGGGCCGTGCGATGTTCGGAAACTGGCGGTGAGGCAGGGATTCGAACCCGAAAGGTGGGTCCTATTAAGTTGGTGATGCGATGGGAGTTCTGGCGACAACCCCTCAAGCATCATTGAGTTACGTTCCGTCGACCGACAGCACTGGTCCACAGCCTTCTGCAGCAGTCGACCTCCGTTGTGGCTACCAGTGTGGCACAGCGGATCCACGCGGATGTCCGCCGGCGTCAGGCGGAGGAGTGTCTGTCGGCGGAACGACTTGGACGGGACGGTGGCGTCAGGCGACGCGACGACGCGCAGGTTTCACGACAAAGCGCACGTGCACCCCGAGGCGCGCCAGCATGTCGATCAGGCTGTCCGTGCTGAACAGATCGAGCCGTCCGCGCAGCACATCGCTGACCCGCGGCTGGGTCACGTGCAGGATCTTGGCGGCCTTGGCCTGCGTCAGCCCGCGTGAGGCAAGCGCCTTCTGAAGCTGGATTAAGAGGTCAGCACGAACGAGCAGGTGCTCGGATTCGTCGGCAGAGAACCCGACATCGCGAAACACGTTGCCCGTCGACGGGGTGATCTTCAGGCTACCTTTTCTTGGCATCTTCAGCTCGCGTCTTCAGCAGGGCGCGGAACCGCTCACGCGCCAGTTGCACGTCATGCGGCGGCGTCTTCCGCGTCTTCTTCTCGAACGCGTGCAGCACGTACACGGCCTCCTCGAACGTGGCGACGTAGAACACACGATGGGCGAGGTCCGTCTGAATCCGGATCTCTCGAACACCGGTGCCCACGCTCGTCATCGGTTTCCAGTCGTCCGGATCAAGGCCCTGCTGCACCCTGCGCAGCTGGAAGCCGCTACGGCGCCGCGCATCCGCGGGAAACGTCCGGATGTCGCGCCGTGTGCTGCCGAGCCAGATGAGCGGCTTCTCCCGCACGACCAACTATGCAAGTTTTTGTATATACTGTCAATATGCCGGCAGCCGCAGACATCTCTCATGCCCGCTGACGCCATTCCCAAAACCGTCAAGCCCAGATTCGACGAAATCGTTGCGCTGGTCGACGAAATCTGCCGCACGCATCTGACCGCGGAGTACGCCGCGGGCACGCGCGGCTTGGCTGCCGCGCTTTCCCGCAAGCGACCATCGCCGTTGCTGCGCGGCCAGAGTCGCACCTGGGCATGTGGCATCACGTACACCATCGGCAGCGTGAACTTCCTGTTTGATCTCGCACAGCGGCCCCATGTACGGGGCGCCGATCTGTGCGCGCTCTTTGGCGTGAGTCAGAGCGCCGGCTCCGCCAAATCGCGAGAGATCATGCAGCTTTTCGACATCGTGCCGCTGGATCCCCGCTGGACGCTTCCGAGCCGACTCGCCGAGAACCCGCTCGTGTGGATGATTCCCGTCAACGGGGTCATCGTCGACATGCGGATGGTGCCGCGCGAACTGCAGGAACAGGCGCACGAGCTAGGACTGATTCCGTTCGTGCCGGGACCACGCGGAGCGACGGATGGCCAGCGCTGACAGCGCGGCTCGCCAGCCATTTGTGGGCCGATGGCGGATTCGCGAGATGGAGCTATGGACGTCGGGCGATCTCGATCTGCTCGGTCCGGCGCAGCTCACGCTCGAACGTGACGGCGGCGGCGCCATGCGCTTCATCGCCGTGGACGTCCGGCTTGACTATCGGGCCGTCCAGCGCGACGGGCAGCCGGCCATCGAATTCTCCTTCGACGGCATCGACGAAGGGGACCGGGTCAGCGGGCGCGGATGGGCCATGCTCCGGGATGACGAACTGCACGGCCGCATCTTCTTTCATCACGGCGACGACTCAGCGTTTGCCGCGCGCCGCACCGCGCACATGGCTCCTCGGCCGACACGTACATGAAGCACACACCAGCATTCGCTCGATTCGAGCAACGACTCGCGAAGGATCCCGGTGCGATCCTCAGCGCCACGGAAGTCCGCCTGCTCGATGGCGAAGTCCGCCGCGTACTGATGACGTCTTTCCCCGGGATCGAACCGCACCTCTCTCGCAGCGAGGATATGACGCGCTGGCTGGCGCTCGGTGCGCGATGCCGCCAAGCCCGTGGCGCCCGCAGCCTTCGTGACGTGTCGGTGGCCTCCGGGATTCCACAATATCGGGTGCGCGCGATCGAGAGCGGCCATCTCAGAGAGGTCCGGGCCGATCTCGCGCGCCGTTATTTCCACTTTCTGGGCATCGACGCCTGGGTCGCGCGATGGTGCCGCGCCAATCGTGAGCTCGCGCACCGCATCGGGCTCGTTGATGACGCTCCGCACCGGCGGCGAGTGCCACGAGTGCTTGATCGGCATCATGGCACGTAGGCGGACACTGAAGCCCACCGGGTGGGTCGTGGACATGCGCCATTACCTCGACGAGGAGACCGGCGATCTGCCGGTAACCCTTCCGGAACGGGTCCTGAGCCTGGCCATCTTCTTCGGCGCGATTGTGGCCTGGGTCACCGACCACCTGCCCGAGGGCGACGAGTACACGAACGTGCCGTGCCGGCGCAGTCCGGGCCGTCGTCGCTGTCGCGGCGAGATCATCGCCTTCCTGGACCGCACCTCCGGACACATCGACTGGCAGTGTCCGCTGTGTGGCGACAATGGGCTCATCCACGGCTGGAAAGGCACGCCGTGGGATCGTCAGCACGACACTGGCGTCACGCCGGCGCGCCCGTCGCCCACGACGACGCACTAACGCATCGTGCTGACGTTCACCGTCACAACGAGGCCAGCCGCACGACCTACAAAACGCCATCGCCGAACTGATGGCGCCAGCAGATTAGCAACCCGCAAGGTCCGGCGGGCTCTCGACCGTCGGCGCGTCAATTCGCTTCAGACCGTTCTGGAATGAATCACGCGATCGTCAATCCCTGCTCCACGAGCTGATGCAGCCAAACCGCCTCGCGGCGTGTTCACAACTGCCGACCGGCGTATCGGCCGGCAATTCAACGGCCGCTTGGCGCGCGCTCGATCTTCCTCGAAGGTGGCAACCTGCGTGGCAAACTGCGACAGCAGGTGAGATCGACCCTTCAAAACATTCGCTAACATGACTATTCGGTGCCGTTAGGCAGGGACAAAAGGGAGACCGAAGCAGTCGACGCGAAAACTCGAGCAAAATCGCATCTTCTGCGGCGAGTCGGGGAGACATTCGAACGGCGGGACCAGCCGATTTGCAAGAAACGCTAGGAAAATCGCTTACGTTTGATGGCGGTGAGGCAGGGATTCGAACCCTGGATACAGCTTTTGGGCCGTATAACGGTTTAGCAAACCGCCGCCTTCAGCCTCTCGGCCACCTCACCGTAGTCCGTAAGTGTACGTGAAATCAGGACTTGGCCGAACAACATTTTCCGTTTGGCGAGGCGACGGTTTTTCAAACCGTCGTCTTCATCAAATTCGACCGGAAGATCGCCTGATTTCACGATAAGAACCCACGGAGTTTGGGCACATTCGCGAAAAGGCATCGAGAATCCGAGCGCGGCTGATGGCGCGCGTTGTGCGTCGCTGCGGTTCTCCGGCCTGTCGGAGCCCCAGTTCCGATGATCACCACGGCGAGGGTTCCGGCATTTTCATCATGCCGTCCTGCATCGTTCCGACACCTAGGCTGCCGAATCGCCCGTGGGCGTTGATGCGCCGGGTGTTCCCGACGCCAGCGCCGGCGGCTCGTCCACGTCCCTCAGGTTCCAGCCCTTCCAGATGTAGTAGATGGCAGGGTAGACGAGGAGGACCACGACGACCGAGGTGACGATGCCGCCAACCATCGGCGCCGCGATGCGCTTCATGACGTCGGCCCCGGTCCCGTGGCTCCACATGATGGGCAGCAGACCGCCCATGATGACGCTCGCCGTCATGATCTTCGGGCGCACGCGGCTGACGGATCCCTGGTACACCGCGGCCACGAGGTCGCGTCGTGAGCGCATGTGCCCCGCGGCTACCGCGTCGCTGTACGCCCCGTCGAGGTACAGCAGCATGACCACGCCGGTCTCGGCGCTCACGCCGGAGAGCGCGATGATGCCGACCCACACGGCGATGCTCATGTTGTAGTGCTGCAGGTACAGCAGCCAGAACGCGCCGATGAGCGCGAACGGCACGGCCAGCAGCACGATCAGCGTCTTGAAGAACGATTGCGTGTTCAGGTAGATGAGCAGAGAGATGATGACGAGCGTCATCGGGATCACGTACAGGAGCCGCTGCTGCGCGCGCAGCATGTACCTGGTACTCTCCGCTCCACGCCAGGCTGTAGCCGGCCGGAATCGTGACGCCGTGTGCCACGGCCTGCTGCGCCCGGCGCACGTAGGTCCCTACGTCGATCCCTTCGAGATCGATATAGATCCACGCGTTGGGCCGGGCGTTCTCGGTCTTGATCGCCGGCGGCCCTTTGACCGTCGACAGGTGCGCGAGCTGGCCCAGGGGAATCGACTGCCCGGCGGGCGTGGGGACGAGGATGTCGCCGAGCGCCGGCAGGGTGTCGCGCAACTCGCGGCTGTACCGCAGATTCACCGGATAGCGCTCGAGCCCCTCGACCGTCGTCGTGATGTTCATCCCGCCGATCGCCGACTGGATGACGTCCTCGACGTCGCCGATCGTCAGGCCGTAGCGGGCGATGGCGGTCCGGTCGATCGCGAAGTTCAGGTAGTTGCCGCCGGTCACGCGCTCGGCGTAGACCGACAGCGTGTTGGGTACGCCACGGACGACGGACTCGATCTCGCGGCCGAGGCGATCGAGCACGGCGAGGTCGGGACCGGAGACCTTGATCCCGACCGGCGTCTTGATCCCGGTCGACAGCATGTCGGTGCGCGCCTTGATTGGCATCGTCCAGGCGTTGGTGACGCCCGGAATCTGGATGGCCCGGTTCATCTCGCTCGTCAGGCGCTCTGGCGTCATGCCCGCCGGCCACTCGGATTCCGGCTTCAGGGTGATTGTCGTCTCGAACATGCTGAGCGGCGCGGGATCGGTGGCCGTGTCGGCGCGGCCCGCCTTGCCGAACACGCGCTCGACCTCGGGAAACGAGCGGATGATCTTGTCGGTCTGCTGCAACACCTCGCGGGCCTTGCCGATCGAGACCCCCGGCAGCATCGTCGGCATATAGAGCAGGTCGCCCTCCCACAGCGGCGGCATGAACTCGGACCCGATGCGCGCGTAAGGAATCCATGTCAGGCCGAGCGCGACCACCGTGAGGGTCAGGACGGCCCACCGCCACCGGAGTACGACGTGGAGCACCGGGTCGTACACCGTGATGAGGAGCCGGCTCACCGGATTCCGCGCTTCCGGCCGGATGCGTCCGCGGATCCAGTAGCCCATCAGCACCGGCACGAGCGTGACCGCCAAGAGGGAGGCCGCGCCCATCGAGTACGTCTTGGTGAACGCCAGCGGCTTGAAGAGCCGGCCTTCCTGCGCCTCGAGCGTGAACACCGGGACGAACGAGACGGTGATGACGAGGAGGGCGTAGAAGAGTGTCGGCCCGACTTCCTTGGCCGCATCGGCGATGATTTGCCAGTGCTCCTTCTTGCCCGCATCGCGCTCCAGGTGTTTGTGGGCGTTCTCGATCATGATGATGGCGGCGTCGACCATCGCGCCGATCGCGATCGCGATGCCGCCGAGCGACATGATGTTGGCGTTGATCCCCTGGTAGCGCATGACGATGAACGCCATCAGGATCGCGACCGGCAGCGTGAAGATGGCGACCAGCGCCGAGCGTACGTGCAGGAGGAACACGAGGCAGACCAGCGCCACGACGACGCTCTCCTCGAGGAGTTTCTCCTCCAGGGTCTTCACCGATCGTTCGATGAGGCCGGACCGGTCGTAGACGCTGAGAATCTGGACATCGCCCGGCAGCCCGGACTTCAGCTCGGCCAGCTTGTCCTTGACGCGGCGGATCGCGTCGTAGGCGTTCGCGCCCGCGCGGACCACGACGATGCCGCCGACCGTCTCGCCCCGGCCGTCCAACTCGGCGAGGCCGCGGCGGATCTCGGGGCCGACCTGCACGCTGCCGACGTCCTTGAGCAGGATGGGCGTGCCGGTGTCGTCCACACCCAAGGCGA
This sequence comes from uncultured Acidobacteriota bacterium, assembly GCA_963764505.1. GTDB lineage: Bacteria > Acidobacteriota > Vicinamibacteria > Vicinamibacterales > SCN-69-37 > CAVXSP01. Next base: position 15,472 of record CAVXSP010000001.1, read on the forward strand.
TGCTCTGGATGTCCGCGACGTTTCGAATGTAGCCTTCGCCCCGCACCATGAATTCGCTCTCGGCCATTTCGATGACGCGCCCGCCGACGTCGTTGTTGCTGCGCTGCACGGCATTGCGGATCTGGGCCAGTGAGACGTGATAGGCGCGGAGCTTGTTGGGATCGACCGTGATCTGGTACTGCTTGACGAATCCACCGACGCTCGCCACCTCCGAGACGCCTGGGATGCCGGTGAGCTGGTACTTGAGATACCAGTCCTGAATCGTGCGCAGCTCGGCGAGGTTGCGATGCGGCGACTGCAGGACGTACATGAACGCCCAGCCGACGCCGGTCGCATCCGGACCGAGCGAGGGCGTGACGCCGCGCGGCAGGCGGCCGTTCACGTAGTTCATCGACTCGAGCACCCGGCTGCGCGCCCAGTACAGGTCGGTGCCGTCCTCGAAGATCACGTAGACGAACGAGAAGCCGAAGAACGAGTAGCCGCGCACGACCTTCGCGTCCGGCACCGCCAGCATCTGCGTCGTGATCGGATAGGTGACCTGATCCTCGACGACTTGTGGCGACTGGCCGGGGTACTCCGTGTAGATGATGACCTGGACGTCCGACAGGTCGGGGATGGCGTCGAGGGGCGTCTCGCGCACGGCGTAGATGCCCGCGAGTGTCACGAAGACCGTCGCCAGGATCACGAAGAACTTGTGACCAATCGACCAGTCGATCAGGCGCTCCAGCATGGCGGTCTCGTTCGGATCCTCACCGGTCCCGAGCGGACGGCGGGGGCGTCGTCGTCTTGGGCGTGTCCGCCTGCGCGCCCTCGGGCGCCGAGATCCGCCCGATCGCGGCCTTCAGGTTGCTCTCCGAGTCGATGAGGAACTGCGCCGAGACGACGACGCGATCGCCTTCCTCGACGCCGCGGGTGACCTGCCACAAGCCGTTGCCGTTGACGCCGAGCGTGACGTCGCGCGCCTGGAACAGACCATGGCCCAGATCGAGGACGATGACGTCGCGCTCACCGCTGTGGATCACCGCGTTGTCGGGAATCGCCAGCACTTGATGCGCCGACGGCACGTTGAGGGTGACGTTGGCGTACATGCCCGCCCGCAGCTTCAGCCCGGGGTTAGGCAGCTCGATCGACGCGGTCATCGTCCGCGTTTTCTGCTCGAGGGAGGGATGGAGAAACCGGACGACGCCCGTGTACCGATGACCGGGTTCGTACGACAGCTCGATCGTGGCCCGCAGTCCCGGCTTCAGCCAGGGCACCTGGTACTCGAAAATCTGGACGTCGACCCAGATCGTGGACAGGTCTACGATCTTGTAGAGCTGCATGCCGGCCGTGGCCCGCATGCCCTCGAGCGCCTGGTCCATCTTTTCGACCACGAGCCCGTTGACGGGGGACGAGACGGACAGCGTGCGCTGGACGCTGCCCGATGCGGCGAGTGCGTCGATCTGGGCGTCGCTGATGTCCCAGTACTGGAGCCGCTGGCGGGACGAGGCCACCAGCGCCTGGGCTCGCGCGGCCGCGTCCGGATAGGGGGTGGCGGCCATCTTCTTCGCATAGCTAATCGCCTGCAGGTACTCCTCTTCGGTGGTGACGAGCTGGGGACTGTAGATGTCGAACAGCTTTTGGCCGGTGTGCACCGCTTCGCCGACGTAGTTGACGTAGACCTTCTCGATCCACCCCTCGTATTTCGTCGAGATGAGCGTGACCCCACGATCGTTGTAGGCGAGCGTGCCGACCGTTCGGATGGTAAACGGGATGTCGGTCCGGCGGACCGGCTCCGACTGCACGCCCATATTCTGGACGAAGGTCGGATCGATCTTCACCGTGCCCGGCGGCGGCGCGTCGCCCTCGTCCTCATAGACGGGAATCAAGTCCATGCCCATCGGCGACTTGCCGGGCTTGTCGCGGATGTAGGTCGGATCCATCGGGCCCCGCCAGTATTTGATTTTGCGCTCGCTCGTTCCGCCGGTAGCGACCGCATCGTGTGGCGCCTCCGCTCCGGCGGCGTTGGTGGGTCCGGCGACGGTGTGCGCGCGCGTCATCCACGCCCACTGCCAGGGGTTGGCGACTACGAATACCGCGACGCCGATGCCGAGCAGGAAGGCGATGAGGCTGAACGCAATGCCTTTCTTCACGGAAGCCTCGTTGCCGCCGGAAATGGCGCGCCGATGGCACGCTCGAGGTCGGCAAGCGCCACCAGATAGTCCGCAATGTCGCGAGCCTGAATCAGGCGGACGTCGAGACGGCTGCGCTCGCTGTCGAGCAAATCGAGGACGCCGACCTGTCCGGTCTCGTACGCGGACTCCGTGGACCGCAGCGCTTCGTCGGTCTGCGGCAGCAACACGTCGCCGATGAGTGTGAGCTGCTCGCGAAGCGTCTGAAGCCGTACGACCTGATCGCGCACGGCAAAGGCCATCTCGTTATGCGCGTCGGCGCGGTGCAGCTGCGCAGCCGACAGCTCGTCGGATGCCCGTTGCAGGTCGGCGCGGTACTTGTCGCGCCGGATCGGCAAATTAATGCCGACGGTCAGGGTGAATGCGTTCTTGCCGTTGTCGGGCGGCGGCTGCAGGACGCCCGCGGCATCGGTGCGGTTGCCGACGTTGACGAACCCGGCACCCACCGTCAGGTCTGGCCAGACGTCTTTCCGCGCGAGCTTGACGCCCCACTCGCCGCGTCCGACCAGGGCGTTGGCGGCCGTGATCTCCGGGCGCTCGGCGTCGCCGGTCGCGTCCAGGCGCGGCAGATCGAGCGACACATCGGGTGGGAGCGCCGAGGCCGCAACCGTCGGCAGCAGTCGCTCGGGTGCCCTGTTCATCAACGTGTTCAGGCGGGCGGCGAGCGTCTCGCGCTGTTGCCGTAGCACGTCCAGCCGGTTGACGACTTTGGTGATCTCCGCCTGGAGCTTGATCACCGCGTGCTGGAGCCCCTGGCCCGACGCGTAGCGCGCTTGGGCGAGATCTTCGTAGTGGTCCAGCAGTGCTTGCTCCTCGTGCGCGATGCCGAAGGCCGAATCGACGTACGCCAGGTTGTAGTACGCCTTCTTCACCTGCGCGATGACGTCGCGCTGTCGCATGCGATACATCTCGTACGTGGCCGCGGCCTCCTGGACCACGACCTTGCCGCGGAGATCGAGCTTGCCGAACCAAGGAAACGCCTGGCTCAGAACGACGGTGTCGAGCTGGGGGCCGACGCGTGTTTCGACGGTGCGGAGCGCCTGATTGAAAGTGAGCATCGGATCCGGCAGCGCCGTCGCCATGCGGACTCGTTCCAGCGACGCGCGGTAGTTCGCGAGACTTTCCTGTACGCCCGGATTGCTCTCGAGCGCTGCGCGGATGTAGCCAGCCAGCGCCGGATCCGGCGCGTAGAACTCCGGCAGGCCGGCTGGCGCGCCCGATTGCCCGACCGCCACCGCCGGCTGGCTCAGCGGGGGCTCGGCTGCGCCCACCGCGGTTGGTAGCAGACCAATGGCGCAGACCACGGCGGCGCGAATGAACATATGCACCTCAAGCTAACGGGTGATTCGGTCCGTGTTCCGCGGGAACAGGCGGCTGTCCCGAGTGCTCGAAGGAGTGGGCGTTTCCCGGCGTCAGCCGAAGGGGTCTATGAGCCCACACTTAGGATCCGCCATCACGCGGGGCTGGACTGTTTCCTTTTGCACATCGCTGTGCACGCGACCAGCGGATGGCGGGTGCCTTCTCCGTTTCCGGCGTCGAGGGCCGCTCTCCCTTGCGAGCGTCCTGCAGTGATGTGATGAAACCGATCGAAGCATCGTCCTGCTGCGCGCCCAAGGACACGGCGGCGCGGGCTGCACAGGCGATGCGGACGTCAGGCTGCGGCTGCGCGCCTGTCGTCGAGGATACAGACCACCTCAGGATCGTCGGCGGCCCTATTTCTTGAGTCTCAATAGTCGCGCGTTGACGGCCACGATGATTGTACTCGCGGACATCAGTACCGCACCCAGCGCGGGCGTGAGCAGGACGCCCCACGCATACAGCGCTCCGGCCGCCAGCGGAATGGCGACGACGTTGTAGCCCGTGGCCCAGAGCAGGTTCTGAATCATCTTTCGATACGTGGCGCGCGAAAGCTGCACGACGGCCACGACATCCAGCGGGTTGCTCCGCACCAGAATCACGTCGGCGGTTTCCACCGCTACGTCGGAACCCGCTCCAATGGCAATGCCCACGTCCGCCTGCGCCAGCGCCGGGGCATCGTTCACGCCGTCGCCAGTCATGGCCACCAACACACCGCGAGACTGGACTTCTTTCACTTTCGCGGCTTTGTCCTTGGGCAGGACCTCGGCGAAGTACTCATCCAACCCGACCTGGTCCGAGACCCATTTGGCCGTTGACTTGTTGTCGCCAGTCAGCATCAGGCAGCGGATGTCCAGTGCCTTGAGGGCGCCGATGGCTTGCTTGGCCTCGGGTCGAACAATGTCGGCTAGCGCCATCGCTCCCTTCAACTTTCCGTCCACGAGGATAAACACGACTGTCTTGCCCTGGGCTTGCAGCGGCTGCACCCGCGAGTCGGTGAACGCGACGTTCTCGTCGCGCAAGTAGCCGGGACTGACCACCTTGATGTCTTTGCCCTCGACCCGGCCCTCGGCGCCCTTGCCAGTGATGCTTTGGAAGCCGGACACGGGCAACTTGTGCTCCGAAGCGGCGGCGATGGCCTTGGCGATGGGATGTTCGGAATTCGCGTCCACGGAGGCCGCGTACTTGCGCAGCGTGTCTTCGTCGATGTCCTGCGACAACACGAGCGTGTCGGTCACGCCGAAACGGCCTTCGGTCAGCGTGCCGGTCTTATCAAAAATGATCGCCTGGATCTTTCGCGCGCCTTCGAATGCCACACGATTGCGAATGAGCAAGCCGTTGCTCGCGGCCAGCGCGGTAGAAACGGCCACGACCAGCGGCACGGCCAGACCGAGCGCGTGTGGGCAGGTGATCACCATCACGGTCACGGCGCGCTCAATGGCGAAAGCAAAGTCGTGACCCATGAACACCAGCCAGACCACCAGCGTAAGCGCGCCACTGCCGAGGGCGATGACGGTCAGCCACATCGCGGCGGTGTCGGCGAAGTTCTGGGTCTTCGACTTGCTCTCCTGGGCCTGCTTGACGAGGTCGATGACCTGCGACAGAAACGAGTCTTTGCCGGTGACTTTGACCTCAATGGTCAGCGAGCCTTCGCCGTTGATGGAGCCGCCGATGACCTTGCCCCCGGACTTCTTGCTGACCGGCGTCGATTCCCCGGTGAGCATCGCCTCATTGACCGAGCTCTCGCCCTCAACGACGGCGCCGTCTGCGGGAACTTTCTCACCCGGTTTGATCAGGACCTTGTCGTCCGCGGCCAGCTCGCCGAGGGGCACGTCCTTGACGCTACCGTCGGGCATGAGTTTGTGGGCGTCGGCCGGCATGAGTCGGGCCAGTTCTTCCAGGGCCTTCGACGCACCCATCACCGACTTCATCTCGATCCAGTGCCCCAGCAGCATGATGTCCACGAGGGTGGCCAGCTCCCAGAAGAACATCTTGCCGGTCAGGCCGAACACCACGGCGCTGCTGTAGAGATAGGCGGTCGAGATGGCGACGGCGACCAGCGTCATCATGCCGGGCTTACGGGATGTGAGCTCCGTGAACACGCCTGTGAGGAAGGGCCAGCCGCCATACCAAAAGACCGCCGAGGCACACCCAAACAGGACGTAGAGGTCGCCGGAAAACCTGATAGCCTCGCGCAGGCCTGCAAACGTCTGGAGCAGTGGTGAAAGAAGAAGAATCGGCAGGGTGAGGGCTAGCGAAATCCAGAATCGCTTCCGGAAATCCGCCGCCATGTCCGCATGGTGGGCAGGTCCGGCGCGAGGCATGCTCGTTTCGGCCTCCAACCAATTCTGCACGTCGCGTCCTTGCGGGCGACCTTCCCTCACATAGAGGGCATAGGCCTTCTTGGCCACCTCCTCGTGCACCGGCTCAGTTTCGTGTTTACTCTGGGTTCCGTGTTCGTGTTCCTTCATCGTGCGTCCCTTGTCATCTCACGGCAACGCAGAGCGTCTGTCCGTCACGCTAGCGAGCCGCGTGCGGGACACCCCCAGATGAGCGTGACGTACCACTTGTAGCCGTAGCGCTCCACCAGACCGAGTAGAAAGCTCGACGAACTGATCCACGTGAACCCGGGACGCGGCGCCCTGCCGGCTTCTATACGGGATGGTTGGCGTTGCCTGATCTGCAGGTGAGCAGCCTCTGGATCACTCGCTATTTCTGGATGTCCATCCTGGACATTCTCTTCTGTATTTCCGTCATTCTGTCCTGCATTGTTTTCATCTCTTTGTCCGAGACCCTGCCACTACCCATCGCCATGGACATGTCCATCATCTGATGCGACATATCTTTCATGACACCGGACATCATTGTCATGTTGCCTGCCGGCATGTCTTTCATCATGCCGGACATCTTGCCCATCATCTCGGACATCTGATTCGACATGCCCATCATGCCGCTCATCATCTGGCCGTGCTCCATCATCCCGCCGTTGGGCATCATGTGGCCCTGATGCATCCCGCTGGTCTGGCCTGCCTTCATGCCGCCGCCCATCTGAGCAAGAAGGAAGCAGCCGCTGAGAAGGAAAACAATGAAGCTGATTCCAATTGTCGTCTTTTTCATGATGTATGACCTTTCCTTGGTTTCCTATCAGTGGATAACTTGACGCGCATAGGTCCCCCTTACGCATGACAGTTCACACTTCTCGGGCAGGTCGTGAATTCACGATTTCTTATTGGACAGCTTACTAATCAAGACGACCAGCAGGACCACCACCAGTACTCCGATCACCGTCCAAAGCCACATCCCTCCGGCCATCCATCCGTTTGTATGGTTCATGCCGCCTTGACCCATCCCCTGGCCGCTGCCCATCTGGGCAAAGGCGGCTGTTCCCGCAAAGACAAATGCGAAGAACCCTCCAAGCGCTACAGTCTTCATTTTCTTGTGTCCGTTCTTGAAGAGAACGTCAGGCTCAAAAGGGGCAGTGATATTTCAGCACCCATGTGCCGATCCTGTTAAAGATCTTCATTGGGATGTCCATTGTTCTCGGGCGTTGATAGCGCCCGGCACGACCCCAATGCGGTGCTGAGCACCGTGGTGCGGCAGCAGCCGTCGAGGGCGGAACACGCTACCTTTCCCTGAGCGGCACGTTCAGGAACCCGCAGAACCTGCCACAATCCCGTTCACGAATCTCGCGGGTCTCAGGGTTCTTCCACTCCAGCACATCATGGTCCAGACGGGTTGGGAGAGCTGTCCAATACCGTACAGTCGCAAGGAAAGGCGGGCCATCGGCGGAGTCGACCGTCTCACGAATCTGCTCTCACCCTTGCGCCGGGTCTTGAATGATGCTGTCTGCCGATTCCCGGACGCGGGGATTCGAGATATGCGCATCTTCGTTGGTCAGGATCGCGGATCGAAGGGTGGGGACACCAGGCGCCGCATGCGCTTTGATCAGATGGGGACGGGTTACACCTCTTTGAGCCGCCCGGTCGCGTACTTGTGCAGCAGGCTCGCGATCAACGTCTGATACGGCAAGCCCTCCGCGAGCGCGCGCTTCTGGATCGCCTCCAGGTCCTTGCTCGACAGGCGGATGTTCAGCCGCCGATCCTTGCGGAACGTGGCCTTCGCGTAGCGGGAGTACCGGGCGCGCTCGCGCTTGCCGCCCTTGGCGGACTTCCATTCGCCACGCTCGACGGACTCGAGCAGCTCCTTTTCGTCAGCGTCCATCTTCATCGTCGGACTCCTCACCGAGATACTGCTTCGTGGCCTTCCGGCTCGGGATGATCGTCTTCAGGAAGACCGTGTGCTCGTCCTCGACGAACGGCACGAGGTACACGTAGTCCTCCCGACGGACGACGAAGATGCGCTGGCCGGCGTAGCGGCTGGGGTTCGGGTGCTCCAGGATGTCGAGCACGTCTCCGCGCTCGATGTGGAAGACGATGTCCTCGAACCCGATGCCGCGCTCCGCCCTGAGCTTCGCGTTCTTCGCGTCGTCCCAGTCGAAGTACTTCACCGACATTTAGGGTATCACGATGTGTGCTTGATAGGCACACATTGGCGTCGGCTCCAGTGTGCCCGCCAGTGTGCCCAAACCCGGTCCAAGATCCATCAATCGGCAGCCAACGCCAACCAAGCTACCAATGACAAACGGGCCTGAAATCGATGATTTCAGGCCCGTTCCGTAATCGCGGGCGACCTTAGCAAACCGCCGCCTTCAGCCTCTCGGCCACCTCAGCGCATGCAGAACGGCAAGTATACGCGAGGCTTCGACTTGCGGAACCCCACTGTCCCCAGGATTGTCCCTGAAATTGTCCCTGCCAGCTCTCAGAACGGACGCGGAAGGGCGCGGCCTACCGCAGCGGAGCGCTGATCCGAACGCAGCGGTTATTTTCGCCGACAACCATGCCGGCAACTGATTGGCGCGCGGCGATTTACTCGCAAGCGCCGGTGTCCACTTCTCTGGCCGCTCGGCGCCTCGGAGACACGAGGCGCGCGCAGACCCGAAGGCACGAACGGGCCGCTGAGGTGCCGGTTTCCTGAACCGCTGCCTCAGAGCGCCTTGCTGTTCTGACGGAAGCGAACGTCGAAGGGGGCCCGACTCGCACGTCCCATTCGGAACCGCCCGGGCGCCGCAGCTATGCTGTCCTCAATAGCAACCGCCACCCCACCGCCAAGACACCTAGCAGGATGGCGACTGCTACATGCACGCCCGGGGGGTGCTCGACCCTGAACATCTGGGCCGCGGCGGGAATGTAAAGGATCAGCACGAGGCTGACGAAGCTGGCGGCCCAGACCGTCCAGAAGACGAGCGTCCGCGGAATCCGTTCAACTGCGAGCGCGGCCAACGCCAAGCGTTCCGCGAAGACGAGCGTCTGGTAGCCGGCGATCAGCACAATCAGGGAGAGCGCGCGCGCCTGTGCCTCGCCGAGCGACGGCCAGAGCCACCAGTACATCGCGACGCTTGCCACGGCCAGCGTGGCCCCGGAGACCGCCGACCGTATCACCGCCGCACGTGGCAACAGGGGCGCGGCCGGATCCCGGGGAGGACGGTTCATGATGTCCGCTGACGCAGGCTCCGCTTGAAAAACGATCGCCGATACGGGATGCACGATGAGCTCCAGCCACACCAGATGAATCGGCAAGAGCACCAACGGCACACCAATCAGGGGCGCCGAAATCGCCAGCACGACGATCGGAATGTGAAACGCGATCAGGTACAGGAACGCGCGTTGAATGTTCTGGAAGATGTGGCGGCCTTCGCGAACCGTGGCTACAATCGAGGCGAAGTTGTCGTCGAGGAGCACCAGATCAGCCGTGGCGCGGGCCACGTCGGTACCCCGCTGACCCATGGCGATGCCGATGTCGGCTCGGTGCAGCGCGGGTGCGTCGTTGACACCGTCGCCCGTCATCGCGACGACAGCGCCGTCGTTCTTCAGCGCGTCGACGATGAGGAACTTCTGTTCGGGGCTGATCCGCGCGAATATGGTGGCGTGCCTGATCCGCGCAGCACGCTCGGACTCGGTGAGCGCGGTCAACTCGTCGGCCGTGACGATGAGATCGTCCTCGTGCAGGATGCCGGCGGCCTCGGCGACGGCGTGCGCCGTCAACGCGTGGTCACCCGTGATCATCGTGATGCGGATGCCGGCGTGCTGGCACTCGGCAACGGCGCCAGGCACTTCAGGCCGCAGCGGATCCTGAAAGCCGAGCAGCCCAAATAGCGTCAGATCGCGCTCGTCCGCGTCCCGATCGGCTCCGAGCTGGTCCATGCGCTTGACCGCGAGCCCGAGCACTCGCAGACCCTGCGCAGCGAGCCGCCGGTTCGCTTCGACGGCGGCCCCGCGTGCGCTCTCCTCGAGCCGGCTGTGCGCGAGGATACCTTCCAGGGCGCCCTTCGCCGCCACCATGTAGGCGTCATCTTCCCGGGCGTGCCAGACGTGCGACATGTGTTTGCCGACCGAATCGAAGTCGTAGTCTCGGACGAGCTCCCACCGGGCTTCCAGATTGGCTGGCGAGACCCCGCGGGCGGCTGCGTACGCACCAATCGCCCGCTCCATCGCGTCGGTCGGATGGCGTTCGCACGCGAGCACGGAGGCCTCCAGAAAATCCTGCTCCGACAACCCCGGCTCCAACACGAGATGCCGGGTCATCTGGAACTCTCCCCGCGTCAGCGTTCCTGTCTTGTCCGTACAGATCACCGTCGTCGACCCGAGCGTTTCCACGCTGGCGAGCCGGCGGACGAGCATGCCGCGCGACGCCAACCGCCAGGCTCCAGCGGACAGAAACAGGGTCAGGACGATTGGAAATTCTTCGGGGATCGCGGCCATCGCCAGGCTGACGGCGCCGAGCAACGCCCGGGTCCAGGGCTCACCGCGTGCGAGGCTCAGCCCAAACAGCGCAATCGCCACGATGACGGCGACGCCGCCGAGGCGCCGGACGAGGACGCCCGCCTTCAGTTGCAGCGGACTGGCGGACGAGGCGCTTTGCGCCACGAGAGCGGCGATGCCGCCGTACTGAGTGGCCGGACCAGTGGCGGTGACGAGACCGAACCCATGCCCCGCCACCACCTGGGATCCGGCGAAGAACCTCGCATCGGGCGGCGCCTCACCCGGAGTGGTTGGCCAGTCACGTTTTGGTTGCGGCTCGGATTCGCCCGTCAGGGAGGATTCGTCGATCGCCAGGTTTGCGACCCAACGCACGACGCCATCGGCGGCGATGACGCGCCCCTCACGCAGGACGAGCAGGTCGCCGGGCACCACCTCCTCGAGCGGCACCGCAACGACGTGCCGGTCGCGGACGACATCGGCAAACGGTGCGGCGGCGCGGGCCAGCTTGTCGAGCGCCGCTCGGGACCGGGCTTCGAGCAGGACGTCGACGCCGAGGACGGGTATCAGGGCGAGCGCGAGCACGACAGCATCCCGCGTCTCGCCCAGCAGGAAGTAGACCACGGCCGCGATGATCAACATGACGGCCATCGGGTCGAGGAGAAGACCGATGACTTCTCGAACCCGCGCGAGGCGGTCGTGCTTGACCCACCGATTCGGGCCGACCTCCCTCAGTAGGCGGCGCGCCTCAATGGAAGACAGCCCGTTGAACCCTGGCGGGATCTCGCTGGCTGCGTCCTGCACTGCTCGCTCTGACACCTCGGCCACCCTCCCTCCTCTTGGATCGCGAGCGGTGTGAACACGCCGGCTGCACCCGGAGCGTCGTGCGCTTACAGCAGTCCCCAGACGGGCGGAAAGGTCCCCAGCACACCCAGCGCGATCAGGATCAGGGTCACTGCACCAACGCGGCCCGGCGCGATCTCGCGTGTTTTCCAGCGATTGTGCAGGACGGCCCACGCTATCAGCCAGACGATCGTCGCCAGTGTCGTTCGGCCGGATACTCCCCCGGCTGGGGCATACAGCGTAGGAGCGGCAAAGATGCCGGCCTCATTGAGGAGCACCACCGCGCCCATCGCAAATGCGCCGATGCCCCCGCCCAGAAACGCCGCCATGGCGCTGCCGTTGACCGCACGCGATGTCATCGAAAGAGAAGTCGTAGCCATTGGTTCATCTCCGATCACCTAGTCCAGGGGGGCCACCTTGTTGACGAACATACCCATCAGCGATACGAACGCGACCAGCGCGAACGAGATCGCTAGGAGCGCCATCGACAGACTCCTCAACGATGAGTTCTGCAGCACCCTCGACCGGTACCGGACGGCGACGAACGCGACCGCCGCCGTCAGCATCGAGGCGATCCACGGCATATGCTCCTTGCTCTCCATGGCAAACGCGTGCAGCCAGGCTGTACCCGGGCTCGCCAGGACGAGCGCGCGAGGGAACTCGCTCAAGTCAGTCACTCCGGGCGGAGGCGTGGCACGGTACGGCGGGAAGATGACGTAGGTCCCCACGATGACGGTGAGCCAGAGCAGCACAGCGCTCAGCACCGTGGCGCCCGCCAGCGCCCCGGATCCGGGCGGGGCGGTCACGTTATCGGACGAGCGTGCGGCATAGAGGTAGAACAACGCCGCGGCCAGTCCGATAAGGGCGCCTCCACCCAATCCGATCCCGTGAACCATCGTCCAGATACTGCGTTCCGAGAACAACATGGAAACCTCCAGTCGCATGATCAGGCGCGCTCATCCACGACACGCGGTAGAGCAATCGTGACCTGTAGTCCGATGGTCGTCGCCGGCGAATCGAGCCGGATGGTGCCCCGATGCAAGTCGACGATCCGCTGCACGATCGACAGCCCGAGCCCGGTGCCTGGTGCCTGCGTCCCCGGCGCTCGATAGAAGCGACGGCCGACGTTCGCGCGCTGCTCGGCAGGGATGCCGGGACCCGCATCCCGGACCGTCACGCGCACATCGGAGTCGGCGACCTCCATGTCCACGTCGACCTTCGTGCCCGGGGCGCTGTACCGGATGGCGTTGTCGATGACGTTTCTGAAGAGAATCGAGAGAAGCCCGGCGTCGCCGGAGACGAACGCGTCACCGCCGTCGTTGAGCGCGATGTCCATGTGCTTCGCGAGGGCGATCGGTGCGAGCTCGCTGATGGTCGCCTTGAGCACGGCCCGGAGCGCCACTGACGTCGGCTGAAACGACACGGCGTCGGGGGCCAGTCGTGCCAGCGTCAACATCTGCTCGACGGCGTGGGTCGCACGATCGCAGCCGGCGATCACGCCCTCGAGGGCATGGGCCTGCTCGGCGTCGTCCGTCGCTCCCCGAGCAACCTGCGCCTGCGCTCGAATACCGGCCAACGGCGTCCTGAGCTCGTGGGCGGCGTCGGCGGTAAACTGGCGCTCCTGTTCAATCAGTCCCTGGACACGCCCGAACAAGTGATTGAGGTTCGTCACCAGCGCGCCGATCTCTGAAGGTGCGTCGGCGACGTCAATCGACGACAGGTTATCTGCGGCCCGCGATGCCACCTGCTGGTTGACGTGCGTGAGCGACCGCATCGCCCGGCCGACGGCAGCCCAGATGACGACGCCGAGGACAGGCAGCGCGATCACGAGCGGGATCACAAAGTTGCGCGCGACGGCCGTTGCGAGTTCGTCGCGTTCGTCGAAGTGCTCGGCCACTTGCACGAGGAGGCGGTCTCTTGCATCCCAGGTGCTGAAGACACGCCAGCGAGCGGCGCCGATGGTCGCGTCACTGAATCCATCCCGGATCGGCGAGAGCGGCGTATTGGGCGCATTCTGCGAATGCAGGCCCAGCACCGTCCCCGCTTCCCAGACCTGGAACATCACGCGCTGGCCATACCGGTGCAGCACTGGTGCGTGCTCCGTATCCACCTCGTCATGGTCCTCGTTGCCATCTCTCTGCGCGGAGATCAGCGACGCGGTCTGCGCGAGATGGGCATCGAGCACTTCCGAGACTTCGTGCCGAGCGTCTCTGAAGCTGACGCTCGCCGCAACGAGCCAGGCCCCCGACACCGCGGACAGGAGCAGGATGAGCAGCTGGCGGCGCACGGAGCGTTGACGTGGTCTAGGCATGTTCGCCTCTCGGCAACGTGTATCCCACGCCGCGAATCGTCTTCACGACATCGGCTCCGAGTTTCCGCCGCAGGTGGTGAATGTGCACCTCGACCGCATTGCTTTCGACTTCCTCGCCCCAGCGGTACATCCGTTCCTCGAGCTGCTCGCGCGACAGCACGCGGCCCGCATTCAGCATCAGCTCCTGCAGCAGCGTGAACTCTCTCGGCTGCAGGTCGACGCTGTGGCCGTCGCGCGTGACGGTTCGCACTGCCGGATCGAGCACCAACGGTCCAGCGCGCAGGAGCGGCGCGGGCTCGCCCTTCGACCGCCTCACGAGGGAACGTAATCTCGCGGCGAGCTCGTCGAGGTCCGTCGGTTTCACGACGTAGTCATCCGCGCCGCTGTCGAGCCCGGTGATCCGGTCCTGCACGGCATCGCGTGCGGTGAGAATGAGCACAGGAACTTTGTTGTCTCGGCCCCGTTCACCGCGCAGGAGTTCGAGGCCACCCAGACCGGGCAGCCCGAGGTCGAGGACGATCGCCGCGAACGGCTCGAGTCGGATGGCGGCCTGCGCGTCCCGCCCATCCCGCACCCAGTCCGTCTCGAATCCCCGCTGCTTCAGTCCAGTTGCGAGGGCATCACCGAGCAGCGGATCGTCCTCGACAATCAGCACTCGCATGTCACTCCTTGTTCAGGCGGCAACGCCCTCAATGGTCCACCGCCCATAGGCGTTGATGAAATGCGCGCCGTGGCTGCGGAGAATCTGAACGACCGCGTCCCGACTTCGGCGCCCGTGAATGTGGACATCCACGACCTGGTGCCCCTGAGTGAGTTCCGCTTGGTACTTTCGGAGGTGCGCTCCTTCCACCGTCCAGCGTTGCAGTCCGCGGAGCACGTGTGTCACACCGCCGCTGTGGACGCCCTCGGCATCGACCTGTCGCGCGCCTTCCTCCCCAGAGAAGGCAGCCAGGTCCCCGTCTCCGATCCCTGCTCGTTCGAGCGTGGCGATAGCGGCCTGCGTCTGCCGCGGATCGTCGATCACGGCGATGACCCGATTCGTCAGGTTCCGCAGGGTATGTCCGTTCTGGTTCGTCTTCATATGGCCTCCGAGGATCAACCTCGATTGCCAGTGTAAGAACCGAACCTTATACCGCTCTTAACGACGTGGCGGGTCGAATCTGGGCCCCATCAGGGCCGGCGAGCACGGCACGAACGCGCTCGGCAGCGAGGCCCCTGAAGAACGTGAGGAACGTCACGACGGATGCGGTCGTCAGGTACACGACGTTCGCCCACACGGTCGTGCGTTCGGTGCCGAGCAGCAGTCCATGCGCGAACGCCAGCCAGAACGCCACGAAGCTCGCGTAGTGCAGGCGGCGCCAGACACGGCCACCGATATGCCGACGGAGGTGGAAGCTGGCAATGAGCAACAGCGAAAGCCACAGTGCGATCTGCCCCAAGGCCACCAGCAGCGGTTCGTAGCTCCCACCGAACGGCAGGATGACGGCGCGCAGCGGGAAACTCACGTAGCGATCACCCATCAGCACGAGGCCGTGGAAGCAGGCGAACCCCACGCCGAGGGCACTGAGGAACTGATGTGCGTCGAGCAGTTGCGGCGGCCGCATCCAGGCCCGACCCGTTCCAGTACCTGAGCAGCAGGCCCCAGGTGACCGACCCCCACAGCAGGAGATACGCGACGAACCCCGTGGCGCGGCTCAAGTACCAAAACGAGGTCGTGCCTGCCGCGAGACCGGCTGCCCCGATGCCGATGACAAAGCCGCCCGTCGCGAGCGTGATACCGACGACGGCGCTCACGACCAGGCTCCCCGATGCGATGGCGTTCGCGTCAAGCGCAGTGGCACGAGCCATAGGGCACGACCTCTTGGTGTGGAAAATTACCGACGACCATCTCGCGGCCATCGGTGGCCGTTAACAGTGCGGACAGGCCGCGTTTCACTACATAGGCGGTGCCGGCTCCGGTGCCGAGCACGAGTACGACCTTGGCAGCGACGTCCGCTGTTATCGCGTCGGGCGCGTGCACCGTTACGGCATAGAGCTCACTGTCCGCGGACGTGCCGGTTCTCGGGTCGATCACGTGATGCAGGATCCGGTCTCCCCGTTGCCACCGGCGTCCGCCGGTACTGCTCGTCGCGAGCGCACCGCAGCGCAGTCGTACAAGGGCGCGGTCGCGTTCCGGCGAAAAGGACTCCTGCACGCCGATTGGCCATGGCTCACCATCAACAGTCCCCACGACTCGCAGATCTCCGCCGGCGTCCACGAGCAGGGGACCGAGCGGAGCGAGCGCGAGCGCGACGTGATCGACGGTCCAACCTTTCGCAATGCCTCCCAGATCCAGGGCGAGATCGCCCGGCAGATCGACCGAACGCGTGGCGTCGTCCAGCCGAACACGTTGCCAGGAGTCGAATGTCGGCGCCGGCGGCGCGTTCAGCTCCTCAGGGCCAACTGGCTCGATTGCGTCGAAACTGCGGTCGTAGCCTGCGTGCTCCAGACTGCGAAGTACGGTCGGATCGTAGATGCCGCCGCTCTCGTGCGCGGCGTCACGGGCGGCCACAAGCACGGTCCAGAGCATGGGCGAGATCACCTGCGGCCCATGCCCAGCGGCGCGGTTCAATCGGCTGAGCGCGGAGGTGCTGCGGAAGCGACTCAATTCCGCTTCTACGCCGGCAAAGAAGTCCTCAGCCCACCGTATCCCAGCTCGGATCATCGACGTTCGCCCGGCGTCCGTGGACCAGACCCAGACGCCGACGCCGGTGTTCATCGCGCGGAAGTGATGTTCGTACAGCATGGTGGTCACGATCGGCGCGTACGCGTCACGGGCGCCTGAAACACCGGTTTCTGTGGCATCGCCGGCAGCATCCCAGCGCTCGGCGCGAGCGGCCTCGTTTGCTCCAGTTCGTTCATGCGGCGCGCGGGCGCGACCTGGGTCGGCCTTGGCGCCCTGTCGGGTGCGACAACTGCGCTCTCAACGGGCGGTTCGCCCGTCGAGAATGCCACCCAGCCGAGCACAGTTGCGCCGAGGCTGGTCAGCAGCACCCACGCCTTCCACCATTGGCCGCTGGCAGCCGAGCCCCCGGGTCTCTGAGCCCGTGCTCCGTTTGCCGGGGCTGTCGTTGCGGCAGTCTTCATCGGACGTGATCTCCGCATGGCGTCGCTGCCTCTCTCCGATCAGTCGTCGTGTGAACGGCGTCGGTCAGATCGGCGTCCACGACGATCGTCATCGCCATCGTGCTCCCTCTCATCGTCATTGCGCGCGGAGGCGAGCTGGGACTGCGGCGACTGCAGCGCGCGGATCTGCGTATAGGCATCGTCGAGGGCTCGATATGCCTCCTCGAGCTTCTGCCGGTAGACGCCGACCTCGTCCTGAGTCGCCGTTTGCGTCGAACCCACGGCCGACGGGTTGGTCCCAAGCGGAGCGGCACCGTCAGTCCTGGCATCATTCGGCTGTGACTCGGCACCGATCGCCTCCGGCGTGGCTGCGCCCGACCCGCTGCGTAACCAGCCGTTATGGAACCCAAGCGCCAGAGCCCCGCCGCTCAGGACGAGCAGCGTGAGCAGACCGGAGATGATGAGGATGGACCGATTTGAGGAACTGTGCATGGCAAGTCTCCTATTCCAGAAGCGGTGTCGCCAGTGTGGCGTCGAAACCTTATCGGCTCCTTAACGGCGCCCGGCTCCTACAATCGGGAGAACAGCGAGGATCTCATGCCGCATCGTGAGCGACATCGGAGCGAGCGGATTGGATGGCTGCGTGCGGCGGTACTCGGCGCGAACGACGGGATCGTATCGACGGCAAGCCTCGTCGTCGGCGTCGCCGCGGCGGCATCCGCGCGGCAGGATGTGCTGATCGCCGGTGTGGCGGGCCTTGTCGCGGGCGCGCTGTCAATGGCGGCTGGCGAATATGTCTCGGTCAGCTCTCAGGCCGACACGGAACAGGCGGACCTGAAACGCGAGCGGCGATCCGGCCGTTCGAAGCGGATTCGTCGCCAGCGTTATCAAGAAGGAAGTCGGCCTGGACTAGCTGGCGACGACCCGGGGGCTTCTCCACCATGACGCGCGCGCGACAACACGCGAGGGGTCCGTCATCGCGACAGGCACGCTCGAACGCCAGCGCGAATGCGAAGATCCTCGGCAAGCCCGATTCTCCAGTCGCGGGACCGCGTCAGTTGTCGTGACCAGATTGAAACCCTCTCGAACATGATAGAGCAACCGGCACGCGCGCCGGCCGTGAGCTCCGTAGCAGGTCTCGAAACCGATCCCGCGGCGGACCCGATTCTCATGGACCACGCCGGCCCGATCATGCTGCCGCTTCCCATGGAGATCAACACCGTGTGCGAGGTGCGCGGCATCGTCGTGGACGACACGTTCGGACGGCACACCTTCGTTCACGCCGCGGGACGAGGCCCGGAGACCGCCTGGCAGCGGTTTGCGATCTTCCACCTGACCGAGCACGGTACGCGGTCCGACGCGGCCGGCAGTCTCTTCTACCTCGTGGCCGCCGGCGGCAAGATGCTCGAGAGCGCGCCCATCGAGCGCGTGAACTTCGTGCGCGACGAGATGGCGAACATGGCCTGCGGCGTCGAAGCGATCGTGCCGTCCCAAATCGGCCAGGGCATGAGTGGATACGACGGCGCGCGCTCGTCGGGCGGCCTGCCGGCTCCCCGGACCCTGACGAACGACGACGTCCGGATCGCGTACGTCGCCGGGACCACCGTGCCTGGCAACTGGATCCCGTTCGTGCCGGTGCATGCGGAGCACCGTCTCGGAGATCCGGCTGCAGCGCGCGCGCATGGCCGGCGGCGACCCGCCGCGAGGACGACTGCTCCGCGAGGCGAAGTCGCCCTACTTCGTCGAGGAAGAAGAGGTGCCGCGCGCCGGCGCCTACGTCGAGCGCTCGTGGCAGCGTCTGCGGTGGATTGGCGGCCGGACGCTGATCTGGGTCGGCCGCCGCAAGACGGCTGGCCGTGGCGAGGGCTGGAGCAACCTGACGACCGTCTGTGTTAGACTGAGTCCCTGGATCTAGCCGCATACTCTGCCGGCCTCGGTGTTTCGGGTCACGCGTGACTCGCTCCTCCTGAAGCTCAGCCTAGCTATCGACGATATCCAAGCCCGCCTTTGCGGGCGCGATCGGATCGCATCGCAGCAGAAGGAGTGACGAAGATGGGTCGGAAGCTTTACGTTGGGAATCTGCCGTACGAGATCGGCGAAAGTGAACTGCAGGAGCTCTTCGCGCGCGTGGGGCCGGTGGACTCGGTCAATGTCATGCGCGACCAGACGACCGGTCGTGCCCGGGGATTCGCGTTCGTCGAGATGAGCACGGACGAAGGCGCGCAAACGGCCATCCGCGACCTGAACGAGACGCAGGTCGGCGGCCGCAGCCTCACCGTCAACGAGGCCCGTCCGAAGGCCGCCCGGAGCGGCGGTTTCGGCGACGGCGGGTCTGGGCGGCGACGGGAACCTCGCTGGTAGGATCCACGGCCGGGTTTCACCGAAGCGAATCAGCGGCGCGAGGGCGCTGCGGCTCCGACGAGACCAGCCCGCGACGTCACGTGTACTGACGGTATCTGCTTTCTTGAGCTCCGAGGCCGCCCTGGTCCCGATCCTCACCAAAGCCTTGCGTTGTGAGGGCACATGTCTGTCGAGTCCCGGCCTGCCGTCCGCAATCCAGATTTCCCGTTGACGACTCTCCAACTGTCCGATCGAGACGTAGTCTCCTCATTCGGTGCGGGCCGGGCTGCGCGGGTCTCCGGCAGCACAGCGGGCGTGCGGTGATCCGGCGCCCGGACGGGATGGGATCGTTCGAATTCGTCGCGGTCGCCGCTCTGCGCGCGGCACAACTGATGCGACGGGGCACGCCACGCGGCCACGAGATCCACACCACCGCGACGACCGCCCAACTCGAGGTCTCTGAGGGTAAGATATTGCCCATCGTGAGGGCTGTTTCAATTGGTCGACCGTCCGCATGACGACTGACGTCTCTCGCGAAGGCGTCGGCACAGGCGTCTCGCACGCCGGCTCGAGCGAGGCTCGGGTCCATCTGATCAATCCGAGCGACGTGTCATTCGGCGTCGCCGTCATCACCCCGCGCTGGCTGTACGTCCTGGCGGCGGCCACCGGCACCCGCTGGGGGGATCCCCACGTCGTCGACGAAACACTCGATCCCCTCGATCCCACAGAGGTATCGCCCGGGGACGTGGTCGGCATCGGCATTCACACCGGGAATGCGCTGCGCGGCTACGCGATCGGCCGGATGGCGCGAGCACGCGGCGCCTGGGTGGTGTTCGGCGGCATTCACGCGACGCTGTTTCCTGACGAAGCCCATGAGCAGGGAGGCGCTCACGCCGTCGTCCGCGGAGACGGCGACATCGTCTGGCTAGGCGTCGTCGAGGACTGCTTCGCCGGCCGGCCGTTGTCGCTCTACGAGGGTGGACGGGTCGATGCGGACCACTTCGCCTCGGCACGATGGGACCTGTTGCCGGAAGGTCGTTACATGTGGGGCTCCGTGCAGACCGTGCGCGGCTGCCCGAAGCACTGCTCGTTCTGTTCGGTCTGGCGCACCGACGGCCAGAAGCCGCGGCAACGCGGGGTGGATCAGGTGGTACGGGAGGTCGTGGAGCTGCGACGCCGCGGGTTCCGCTTCATCGCGCTCGCCGACGACAACTTCTATCCCGTGACGTTCGAAGACATCGCGCAGGCGCGCCGCCGCGCCGATCCCACGCGTTTGCTGCAGCTTCAGGCGCTGCGCGAGGAACGCATGGAGCTGATGGCGCAGCTGGCCCAGCTGCCGGACGATCTGGTGTTCTACACCCAGATCACGATGGAGGCCGCCGAGGATGGGGAGTTCCTCGATGCCATGCGGCGGGCGCACATTCGCGGCGCGCTGGTCGGCGTCGAGTCCGTGACCGCCGCCGGACTGAAGGACGTGTACAAGGGCTTCAACCTGGCGGGCGACGCGCTGGTCGAACGGCTTCGCGCCTTTCGCGAACACGACCTCCACGTGTTGGGCTCGTTCATTTTCGGGCTGCCCAGCGACGACACGAACACGTTCGACGCCACGGTCGCCCTGGCAGAGCGCGCCGACCTGACGTTTGCGCAATTCGTGTTGCTGACGCCGTTTCCGGGCACGGTGGACTTCGAGAAGTGGGCCGCGCACGAGGGCAACCGTGACCGGCAGGTGCACGGAACCCCGATCGTCCGCCACTGGCTGATTCCGAAGCACCAGCGGCCGAAGCTCTATTCGGCTCACCCTGTGATGTCATTGGAGGAGATTCGGCGCGGGACACAGCACGCCTGGGATCGTTTCTACAGCTGGCGCAGTGTGTGGACACGATCGCGTGTGGTGACGTCGCTGAAAGGCCGGCTGGCGTTCGTGCTGGTGTCGCGGCTCTACCGCCAGATGTACGCCAACACCGGGATCGCCACCGACAGCGCGCGTGTCGCGCGGTCGACCCGGTGGGCGCGCTGGCTCGGGATGCTCACCCGGCGGCTGTTCCTCACGGCGCCCATGCCGCACCTTCAGGTGCCCGAACGCCAGCCGGCGGCCGCGTTACGCGGCTGACGATCGGCCGGCGCCGACCGCGCGGCGGCCGTTGCCGCGGCGTCCGCCTGTGGCGATTTGCCGATCCCGGCTGCCGTTGCCGTGCGAGCCGCCACGCCCCGACCGGGATCCGTGAGCCGCGTGCGACCGGGTCGGCGCCCGCTCGATCGACTGGCGTGCTTCCGTTGCATCGACGATCGGCGCCGCGACGTGCTCGAGCGGCGTCGCCACCACCCGCTGGATCTGGCGCAGAAGACCGGCTTCCGACGCCGCGACCAACGAAACCGCGCGCCCGTGCTGTCCGGCGCGACCGGTCCGCCCCACACGATGCACGTAGTCCTCGGCGACCAGCGGCAGTTCGAAATTGACGACCAGCGGCAGGTGGGCGATGTCGAGGCCGCGAGCGGCGATATCGGTGGCCACCAGCACCCGGACCCGGCCCGTCTTGAAGTCGTCGAGTGCACGGCTGCGGGCGTTCTGACTCTTGTTGCCGTGGATGACGCCGGTGCGGATGCCACGCTGTCCCAGGTCCTCACCGACGCGGTTCGCGCCACGCTTGGTCTTGCAGAACACCAGCGCCTGGCCGGCGCCGTGCTGCGTCAGAATGTGTGTCAGCACATCCCGCTTGCGCTCGACAGCGACGAGATGGACGTGATGGATCACCGTGGCGGGGACCACCTGCTGGGCCGAGACGTCGATCCGCACGGCGTCACGCGTGAACTCGGATGAAAGACGGAAGACGGCCTCGGACAGGGTCGCGGAGAACAGCAGCGTCTGGCGGCGGCGCGGCAGGGCCGCCACGACACGCCGGAGCGCGGGCAGAAAGCCCATGTCCAGCATCCGATCGGCCTCATCGAGGATGAGCACCTCCGTCGCCGACAGATCGACGGTCCGCCGCTGCATGTGATCGATGAGACGGCCGGGCGTGGCGACGACGATGTCTGCGCCGCGTCGCAGCGCCTGAATCTGTCCGGCCATGCCGACACCACCGAGAATGGCCACGACGCGAAGACGCGTGGTGGCGGCGTAGGCGGACAGCGACTGATGCACCTGTACCGCCAGTTCCCTCGTGGGAACGAGCACGAGCGCGCGCGGCGTGTTGCGGCCGGCGGCAGCAGCCGGAGCCAGGAGACGGTCGATCATCGGCAGGCCGAAGGCGGCGGTCTTGCCCGTGCCGGTCTGCGCACGAGCCAGCAGGTCGACGCCGGTGAGAACAAGCGGAATCGCTTTGGTCTGGATCGGCGTGGGGGTCTCGTAGCCCAGCCGCGCAAGAGACGCACAGGCCGTGCCGCTGAGGCCCAGTTTCGAAAACATGGAAGTCCTTCGTGCCCAAAGGCGCTTCCCAGCCGCGCTATCGGGTGAGTGTGGACGCGTCGCCGCCGACATGGCGGTGCGTCAACCGAAGCACGAGAGCTTCGGGCGGATTCGACTCGGAGCTAGGCTGGATGTAAGGAGGACCAGGTCGGAGAAGCCCGGCGACGCTTACAGACGGCAGAGCGCGTGGGAAGATCCCGTGGCGGTTATTCTAGCACACACGGGTGTCCGTCCCTGGGCGCGAGGCGTATAGTTGAGGTCTCGCTTTCCTGAGCCCGGGTGCCATTCCGGCCCCAGCCCTCACCAAAGCACATGTGGCGAGGGCCTGTGAGTTCATCCAATCGGTCCGATTCGAGCTCCACGGCGAACAATCCCCCCGCCTGTCCCGTATGCCGGTCGCCATCGGTCACGACGACCGAGAAGCGTCCCGACGCCAACAGCTATTGGCGCTGCGAGCGGTGCGGGGAGATATGGAACGTCGGGCGACGGCGCGATCGACCGGGCGGAGCCGCCGCGTGGCGGTGACGCTCGTGCCTACCTCCCGACCATCGGCGTTCACCACACCGGCGTGAGCCAGTCCGCACGGGAAGGCACGCCACCGCGGACGACCGCTTCGAAGTGCCCGGACAGCCGCCGCGTGATGGGGCCGGCGGCGCCGTCGCCAATCGGCCGACGATCGACGGATCGCACGGGCGTGACCTCCGCGCCCGTCCCGCACAGGAACATCTCGTCCGCGATGTAGAGCTCCGTGCGCCCGATCGGCCGCTCCACGAACGGCAGATCGAGGTCCTCGCCGGCCAGTGTGATCAGGGTCTGCCGTGTGATCCCGTCGAGATTGTCGGCCGTGCTCGGCGGCGAGACCAGCTGCCCGTCGCGGACGATGAACACGTGCTCGGCGGACCCCTCGGACACGAACCCGTCCTCGGTCAGGAAGAATCGCCTCCGTGTAGCCGTTGTCCCGCGCTTCGCGCCGGGCGAGCGCGCTGTTCAGATAGCCGCCCGTGGCCTTCGCACGCGCGGGCAGCGCGGTCTCGCGCACGCGCCGCCAGCTCGAGACGCAGACGTCAATCGGGTCCGCCGACAGATAGCGGCCGAGCGGCATGCAGTAGATCGCCGTCGCGCTGGTCTCGGCGTCGAGGATCGGCGAGAGCTCGTTCGAATCGGCGAACACGATCGGGCGGACGTAGACATCGCTGCGAATCTCGTTGCGCCTCAGGAGCTCGACGATCGCCGCGGCGATCTCCGAGGGCGGACCCGGAAGGCGCAACCCGAGAATCCGCGTGGAGTGCTCCAGGCGCCGAACGTGCCGGTCGAGGCGAAACACGTGGACCTGCGCCCCGTCTTCGGTCCGGTAGCCGCGGATGCCGCCGAAGCATCCGAGCCCGTAGTTCAGCGCGCGCGAGCGGACCGAGACCGTCACGTCCCGCTCGGGAAGAAACCTGCCGTTGAAGTAGATGAGCGATTCCATCGGTGGCGTCCTTGTCTGGAAGGCCGGACGGCCGACGGATTCACGATGAACCCTCGGCTCGTCGAGCCGGGGTTCGCGTCCTGCTGCGTCTAGACGCCGACCCCGCTCGTCCCGGTAAGGACGAGAACGACGAGGGCGAGGCGCAGCGAGCACGACGGCATGTGAAGCCACAAGATATCACGGCGCCGCCGACACAGACGCCGCCCGCCCGGCGCCGGCATCGGGACCGGTTGCGCGCAGGTAGAATGAGGAACATAGCTGTCCGACGATTGGCGGTGGGGTCATGCGCCTCGGCGACGCGCGAGAGAGCGACAACGTAGAGGATCGCCGGGGGTCCGGCGGCTTCCGACCGGGCGGCGCCGCGGGGCTCGGCCTCGGCGGCGTGATCCTCCTCGTGGCAGTCAGCTATTTCTTCGGCATCGATCCAAGTCAGATCCTGAGCGACGCGGACGTGGCTCCCGGCGTCGCGACGACCGGTTCACCGGCCGGACCTTCCGGCGCCGATCCCGCGGCCGAGTTCTCGCGGAAGGTTCTCGCGGACACGGAGGACACCTGGAGCGCGATTTTCGCGCGCTCGGGCCAGCGGTATCCCGCGCCGGTGCTGGTCCTGTTCTCCGACGTCGTGGACTCCGCGTGCGGCCAAGCCGCGGCGGCGACGGGCCCCTTCTACTGTCCCGAGGATCGAAAGGTCTACCTCGATCTGAGCTTCTTCCACGAACTCGAGGCGCGCTTCGGCGCGCCGGGGGATTTCGCCCAGGCCTACGTGATCGCGCACGAGATCGGCCATCACGTCCAGAACCTCACCGGCAACCTGGGGACCGGCGGTGGATTGCCGCGCAACCGCGCCAACGCGCAGTCGGTCCGTCAGGAACTGCAGGCCGACTGCCTGGCGGGCGTGTGGGGGCACGAGGCCGCCGCGCGCGGTCGCCTCGAGGCGGGCGATGCCGAGGAAGGACTCAGAGCGGCCGCCGCGATCGGCGACGACCGGCTGCAGCAGGAGAGTCAGGGCAGGGTCGTTCCCGACTCGTTCACGCATGGCTCCTCCGCCGATCGGGTGGCTGCGCTGAGGCGCGGCCTGGAATCGGGAGACGTCGCCGCCTGCGGTCTGCGCTGAGCCAGCGCGCCACGCCGTTCCGGAGAGCGGTCAACCGTCGCCGGTTCCGACGCGGAGGGCCGGCAGCCGCAGCGGCCGCTCGAGCCGGGGATAGACGGCGCCGAGCAGCGCCGTGCCTGTCAGGGCGCCGGCGAGCGCCGCCAGGGCGTAGATCTTTCCCTCGCCGATGTTGACGAAGATCGGTCCGGGGCACATGCCGGCCATCGACCAGCCCACGCCGAACAGCAGCCCACCGACGACGTTGCCGCGGGTGCGCGGCCGGTATTCGATCGTCAGCGGCCGGCCGGCGGCGGTGCGCCCGCGGCGCTTGAGGAGCCACAAGCCCGGCGCGGTGACCGCAACGGCCGTCCCGATGATTCCGTACAGTTGAAAGTTCGTGAACAGGAACATTCCCTGGATGAAGTCGTAGTCCGCCGCGCCGGAACGGCTCAGCAGGAACCCGAACGCCGCGCCCAGAAGCACGTAGATCCACATCGGCATGCCCTCAGCGGAAGATCACGTGATAGATGAGCTGCGTCGTCGCGAGGCCGCCGGCCATGAAGCTCAGCGTCGCGACGAGGCTCGGCCGCTCGAGGTTCGAGATCCCGAAGATGCCGTGGCCGCTGGTGCAGCCGCCGGCGAGACGCGTACCGAACCCGATGAACAGGCCGCCGACGAACATCCACGCCATCTTGCCCGCCGGCCCCAGCCTCACGACCTCATCGAACATGCCCAGGGCCCAGGTCGGCGTCCATCCGCCGCCCGTCACGGCGGACAGGAAGCCGCCGAGGACGAGGCCGCCGACGAACGGCAGCCGCCAGGGGCGGGCGGACGTGAGCGCTCTTCGGCGAAAGTACGGAAGCCCCGGGAGGGCGAGGCCGCACAAGTCCTCGAAGCCGCTCGAGATGCCGAGGCGGCGGCTGCCGATCCAGAGCAGCGCCAGGGTCACCGCCGCGATGCCGGCGCCGGCGATGGCCCACGGCAAGGGCACCAGGTCGTGCAGGATGAGCCGTTCCATGGGGAATCAGTACGCCGGACGGCTGCCATCGTCAAGCGCGGCCGGCGGACGCCGCGCGTCGGGATCCCGGGCTGGCGCGCGCTGCTCGACCCGTATGAGAATGGCTCCGCACGCCATCAAAAGGGAGACCAGTCATGCCCATGTCATCTCGATCGTCCGCAACGGCCGCCTCAATCCTGTTCGCCACCGCCGCGCTGCTCGCGCAAACGCCCGCGGTCAAGCCCGCGCTGAACGTGAAAATGGGACTGTGGGAGACGACATCGACGACGAACGTCAGCGGCGACATGCCGGCCGTCGATCTGGACAAGATGACGCCCGAGCAGAAGGCGCGCATCCAGGCCATGATGCAGAGCATGATGGGGCCGCGCACCACCACGGTGAAGAGCTGCCTGACCCGTGAGAAGTTCGACGACAACACCTTCCTGGGCCAGAAGGATCTGAACATGGCGTGCAAGCGGACGGTCGGGACGAATACGGCCACGACGCTCGACCTCACCGAGACCTGCACGGGCGACCATCCGGCCACGATTCACCTGCACTTCACGGCCGCTTCGCCGACGAGCGTCGAGGGCACGATGAAGACCACCACGACCAACAACGGGCGGAAGATGGACGTGGACGGAACGATCGCCGCCAAGTGGCTGGGTGCCGAGTGCGGCGACGTGAAGTGACGCGACCGGCGCGCGAGCTCACCGGCCGGCGGGCCCGCGTACGACCGCGACGAATCCGTCCGGCCTGGTCCATTTCGCGAACGCCGCCTGCACGTCCGCGGCGGTGAGAATCGACGTAGCGTCGAGCCGCGTGCGCGGGCTCGTCGTGCCTTCTGGATGTTGTCCGGATCGCAGCCGTAGCCGACGGAGAACTCCGTGCGCGCACGGCCGGCCGCCAGAGTGTCGTCCACCGTGTAGACGAGCCCGGCCTGCTGCCGGAGATCGCGATAGAGGCGCGTGGCGTAGAACCCGCCGCCGAGCACGTGATTGCCGAGCTGCAGGGCGTAGTAGTCGTCGTCGAGCCGGGTCAATCCCACCTGCTCGGTGAGCTCGACGGAGGCCTGCACGGCGGTCGGATCGGGCACCTCCACGAACGCCGGCGGGTTGGACGGGACTTTCGGTAGGGTCACGTCCGGTGTCGGACCCGACGCGCGCCACCCGCCGAACCAGCGCGCAATCGTCGCCCTTGCATTCTCGGGTGTGACGTCGCCGATGACCACAATCGTCGTCAGATCGGGCCGGAACGTTCGATCGTGGAACGCGCGCACGTCGCCCAGGGTGAGGGACGAGACCGTCGCGGCGGTCGCCTCGCGCCGCGCCGGATCGCCCGGCGGGAGCAGATGGGTCACCATCGCCCGCTCGACGCGGTGCGACGGGCTGTTCTCGCGGCCGGACAGAAAGCTCGCGGTCTGCTTCTGCACGGTCGCGAACGCCTGTGAGGGCAGCGCCGGGTGCAGCACGTTGTCGGCGCGCAGCTCGATGCCGCGCGAGAAATCCGTCTTCAGCACCCGCAGGCCGAAGTCGTACCCCGCGGTCTCCGTCGCCCCGATGTCGTCGAGCGCCTGGAGGAACGCCAGACGACCGAGGTGCGTCGTCCCGTACTCGAACAGGCCGTCGAGCACGTCCCCGACGCCTTCCTGTCCGGTGGGCGCCTGCAGCACCGTCTCGTGGCGGATCCCGCCGAGCACCGTGATCGTCGGACTGGTCGTGTCGGTCTTGGTGATCAGACGGAGGCCGTTGTCGAGCGTGGTGTCGGTCCAGAATCTCGGGCAGATCCGGGACGTGGAGCGGCCCGAGCGCCGACACGGCCCAGTCCGGCAGCTCGACCGGCTCGGTCGGCGTGGACGTCAGCCGCTCGCCGCCGCCGAATCCCTGCGACGATACCGGCGCGCCGGACGGCTTGGGTACGAGCGTCGCGGTGATCGCCTGCTCCGGCTTCAGGTACTCTCTCGCCACCCGATTCACATCGTCCACCGTCACCCGGCGTATGGCCGCGACGTCCTCGTCGGGCGTCGTCCGGCCTTCGGCGGCGAGGGCCTGCGACCAGATCGACGCGAGCGCAGGGATCGAGTTCTTCTGGAACTCCGCGCTGGTGAGCTCGGCCTTCTTGGCGGCGTCCACCAGGTCCGGCGGCACGCCCTGCTGCACGTACTTCGCGAGGATGGTGCGCATGTCGCGCACGATCTCCGACGGGTCGGTTCCCGTGGGGAGCGCGGCCGCGGCGAATCCGACGCTCGCTCTCGGATACGTCTCGGCCAGATCGAACTTGGCGTCGAGCGCCTGGCCGCCCGGCACCAGGCCGTAGAGATCGCCTCGCCGGTTCGCCAGCGCGGCGGCGAGCACCTGCGCCGCGGCGTAGTCGTCGCTGTCGGTGCCCGGCAGGCGGTACGCGAGAAAGGCCAGCACGTACGACAGGTTGCTGTCCAGCGTGAACGCCTCCGATTGCACCGGCGGCAGCGTGAACGCCGGCCGCGCGGGCACCCGGCGGCTTCGAATGTCCCGATACAGCCTCTCGACCTGCGCCATCGCGGCCTGCGGGTCGACGTCGCCGGCGATCACGAGTATCGCGTTGTTCGGCGCGTACCACTCCGTGGAGAACGTCTCGAGGTGCTCGGCGTTCATCGTGTCGAACGAGGCGCGCGTGCCCAGCGCGTCGTGGGCGTACGGCGTGCCGTGGAACAGAAGATCGCGCCCTTCTCCTGCGCCCACTCCTCCGGGGCGTTCACCACATCCCGCATGCAGGCGGCGTCCAGGTGCAGGGCGACGTCCAGATCCGCGGCCGGCACGGTCGTGTAGTACTGCGTGATCGTCTGGTGGGTGTCGGCGTTGCCGTACCCGCCGAGCTGCGCGAAGACGGCGGCGGTCTGATCGCCGGACACGCCGGCGCAGCCGCGAAAGGCCATGTGCTCCTCGGCATGCGCCAGGCCCGGAAGCTCCGCCGGCGTCTCGTTCGCCCCGACGAGATAATTCTCCTCCACGGTCACCACCGGCGCGAGACGATCGCGGACGATGACGACGCGGAGACCGTTGGCGAGCGTCTCCTTCGTGACGTCGTTTGGGGCCGCGGCATCGCCGGCGACGGGAAGGAGGACGGCGGTCAGCACGACGGCCGCAGCAAGTCGGCTGTCCATGCGCGGACATGTCGAGTGCAAAGCCGCTGCCGTCTGCCAGGCGCGCCAGGCGCCGCGCGGTGCATGTCGCGCGGCCGCGGGCGCCGGCCGGCGCAGTCAGTCCAAGGCGAGGCACGTAGCGAATCCGCTCAGGCGCACCGGCTTCAGCGCGCCGGCGCCGCACCGACAAAAGGACGCCCGGCGTTCAGCGCGTCGACGTCGATGGCGTGGCTGTATGGCGGAATCGTCGAGATCCAAGGGGCATCGTCTTCACGAGGGGTCCGAAGACGCGAGAGTGTACTACGCCCGTCGTGGACGCCAGCCGGTATCATGGCCACAGCCCGGCGCCGCGGCCACGGCGGCGGACACGCGGAGCTGGATTCACGAAAGGCGTGCCGATGCGCTTGGCCGATGCCTGGGCTGCAACTCACCGGACGGCGCGCGCGCGGGCGGCGGCGGCGACGCTGGCCGTGCTCGTCGCGTGGACGGCGCAGGGTGCCCCGGCCGCCCAGGAGCGGCCGCCATTCAGGGCGGGCACGACCCTCGTCCCCGTCGACGTGCGGGTCGTCGATCGCGACGGGCGGCCGGTGACCGATCTGTCGGCATCCGACTTCACCGTGCTCGAAGACGGTGTCCCGCAGCCGATTGCCCACTTCGCGTCGCAGGCGCTTTCGCCCGATCGCGGGTCCCCCGACGGCGCCGGCCGTCTGCCGGCAGACGGTGGCGAGTTCGTGCCCGGTCGACGGCGCACGTTTCTCATCGTCCTTGGCCGGGGCCGGCTGCAGCCGCCGTCGAAAGGAGTCGACGCGATGCTGCACCTCGTTCGCGATCGGCTGCTGCCGCAGGACCAGGTGGCCGTGCTCGCGTGGAACCGCGCGACCAATTTCAGCACCGATCGCCGAGCGGCCATCGACGTGCTCGAGCGGTTCAGGCGCGACCACGAAGGAATAGAGACGCAGATCGTCCTGTGGGAACGCAGCCTGCAGCGATTCTTCAGCGGGAACGAACTGCCGGCCGACATCCAGCGGGACATCGACGCCGTGTTCGGCGGCCCGAGACCGTCGCACGCGCTGGCAGCCGATTTTCCGGAAACCCAGCGGCTCGAGGAGGATCACACCCGGGAGGCGTTGGACACCTCGAGCGGTCAGCCGATCGGACCCGCCGGCCGGACGGAGTTCGAACGGCTCGGCGGCAAGCTCGACGCCTTCCTCGATCGGAGCACCGCGTTGTTCCACGACGTGACGGCGCTCTTCCTTGGAGTGGAGTATCTCCGGCAGCTGCCGGGCGAGAAGCACCTCGTCTTCGTCTCCGAATTCGGCATCGACCTCAACGGCGCGGACGGCGATCGGATGCTCGGCCGCCGGGCGGCCGACGCGCGCGTCGTGCTCGACATCATCCATTCGGGCGGCGTGCCGTTCGGCCTGAGCAACGGGATGAACACGCCGCCGCCGGGACTGGGAATGCCGCAGGCGATGACGGCGCGCGATCTCGCCAATCTGACGGGCGGGAGCTTCTTCCATCACCGGTTTCCGAACGCGTCGATGGACGTGGATGCCATCGATGCCGCCACGCGATTCGAGTACCTCCTGGGTACTGCCCTTCGAACGCCGACTGGAATGGCAAATACCGGAAGATCGACGTCGAGGTGGACCGTCGCGGCCTCACCGTCCTTCACCGCGACGGCTACTTCGGCCGCCGGGACACGGCCCCGATCGAACGCCGGAACCTGCTCGTCTACAGCCAGATGGTCAGCGCCGCCGCGATGGCCCGTCCCGTTCGCGATCTCGCGGTGAACGTCGCTCGGGCCGACGCGGCGATGGGCGCCGCCGCCGGCCAGGTGCGGGTGAAGATCAACGTCGACATCTCGCACGTGGCGTTCGACGACACGGAGGGCGGCGCCCATCACGCCACGCTGGAGATCGCCGTGTTCTGTCAGGATCGCCGTCACGAGCCGATTGGCCAGGCCTGGCAGACGCTCGAATTGAGCTACACCGACGACGCGCTCGCGGTCATCAAGCGAACGGGCCTCGAACACACGATGACCGTTCCGGTGACCTCGCTCCCCGAGAACGCGGCCGTCGTCGTGTACGACTACGGATCGGACCGGATCGGGACGCAGTTCACGCCGGTCACGCGCGGCAGGTGATCCGTCGCGCCGCGCGCGACCGGGCCGACGCTGGCGCTGGGGGGTGGCGTGCTCCACGAAGCCGGCGGGTCGAACGTGCTGCTCAGCCGGGTGGTCGTCGGACACGCGACCGCAGCCTTTCCTCGCGGCCGGCGGGCCGATGTTCCATCCGGCGCGGACGGATCGATCGAGCGAGGCGATCCGCGACCTGCCTCCTACCAGCGCGCGCAGCGGGTACGCCGTCCGCATCACCTTCTCCTGCGGATTCTGACGGCGCCGCGTCCGCGCTGCCCCTCCGCACCCACGGGCGCTTCTATCTCTTGACGTATATACACATGAAGATATACTAGGCCGCATGCGGACCCCGGTCGACCCGCCGTCGCTGCCCGCCCACTGGTTCCAGATTCTCCTCGCCCTCGCGGATCGCGATCTGCACGGCCTGGGCATCACGCGCGACGTCTTCGATCGGACCGACGGGAGGATGAACCTCTGGCCCGGCATGCTGTACGGCGCGCTGAAGAAGATGGTCGACGCCGGGTACGTCGTGGAGACGCGAGCGCCCGCGGGCTTCGAGGCGGGCGGTGGACGCCCGCGGTTCTACCGCCTCACGGCGCTCGGGCGGCGCGTCTCGGCCGCCGAAGCCGAGCGGTTCGCCCGCCTCGTCGAGACCGCGCGCGCCCGCAAGCTCATCGAGCGGCCGCGCACGACCTGAGCCGATGGCCGTCCTTCGCGCGCTCTATCGCATCGTCCTGCTCCTGTGTCCGGCGTCCGTCCGCCGGACGCACGGGGAGGAACTGGAGGCGCTGTTCCTGTACTGCGTGCGCGTCGAGCAGGCACGGCGCCCGTGGGTTTCGTGGCCGATCGCGTGGGTGCGCGGACTGGCGGACGGCGTGGCGTTCTCGATCGCCGCGCGCCGCGAATCGCGCCGTTCGGTTCGGCGGCGCTGGAGGTCTCCCGTGAGGATGCAGGACGTTCGATCCGCCATTCGTCTCGCACGGGTGCGGCCGTGGTTCGCCCTCGCCAACGTGATGATCCTCGCGCTCGGTCTGGGCGCCGCCACGGCGATCTTCAGCGTGGTCTACGGCGTCCTGCTCCGGCCGCTGCCGTTTCCCGAGGCGGATCGACTCGTGCAGGTGTGGGAGTCGCTGCCCTCGCGCGGCATCGACCGGATGTCGATGACGGAAGCGTACG
Organism: uncultured Acidobacteriota bacterium; assembly: GCA_963764505.1. Lineage (GTDB taxonomy): Bacteria > Acidobacteriota > Vicinamibacteria > Vicinamibacterales > SCN-69-37 > CAVXSP01. Next base: position 47,811 of record CAVXSP010000001.1, read on the forward strand.
TCTGGGACCTCGCCGACATGAACCGGTCGTTCGCCGCGTTCGGCGGCTTTCACGATGCGAGCTTCACGCTGACGGGACAGGGCGAGCCGCGGCGGCTGCGCGGCGCGCTCGTCGGCGTCGGGGCGTTGCGGGCGCTGGCGGCCGCGCCGGCGCTCGGACGCCTCTTCGCCGCCGGCGAAGACGAGCGCGGCTCGCCGGGCAACGTCGCCCTGCTCTCGCATGGCCTGTGGACGAGCCTCTTCGGCGCCGACCGGTCGATCGTGGGACGGACGATTCGACTCGACGGCCGTCCGTACCAGGTCGTCGGAGTACTGCCCGCCGGCGGGCCGTGGCTCGACGCGGCCGATGTCTTCGTCCCGCTCGTCCGGCGATCGGACCCGGACGCGTCGAGCTGGGAATACGAAAGCGTGGCGCGGCTCCGGCCCGGCGTCACTCTCCGGGAGGCGGCCGCCGATCTCGATCGCGTGGCCGACGCCCGTGCGGCGAAGCGCCCCGATGTCGACCGCGGCGCCCGCCTCACGCTCGCTCCGTCGAGCGAGTGGGTGGCCGGCGTGAACCTTCGCCGGGCGCTCTGGATGCTGCTCGGCGCCGTCGGCCTGCTACTCGTGATCGCGTGCGTCAACGTCACGAACCTCCAGCTCGCCCACGCGTCCGCGCGCGTGCGCGAGGCCGCGGTGCGAAGCGCCCTCGGCGCCCGCCGCGCCGACCTGATCCGCGAGCGTCTGACCGAGTCGTTGATTCTGAGCCTGCTCGGTGGCGTGCTCGCATGGCCGCTGGCGCTCGGCGCGCTCCAGGTGTTCCGGACCATCGATCCCGGCGGCGTTCCCCGTCTGGCCGAGGTGCGGCTCGACGTCGGGATGATGGCGTTCACGGCGGGCGTGGCGGCGTTCGTCGGGCTCGTGACGGGCCTCGTCCCGGCGCTTCGGGCGCCCGTCGTCGACGTCCTGACCGCGCTGCGACGAGGCCAGCGCGGCGCCGTCGGCGACCGCCGCAACGATCACGTTCGACATCTGTTCGTCGGAATCGAGATCGCCCTCTCGCTCATCCTCCTGGTCGGCGCCGGACTGCTCGTGAAGAGCCTGTTCCAGGTCCTCGCCGTCGATCGAGGCTTCCAGACCGAGCGGCGGCTGCTGGCGACGGTCAGCCTGCCGGCCAGCTACCCGGAGGCCCGGCGCGCGCAGATCGTCGAGACCCTGCTGACGCGGCTCGAGCACATGCCCGGGGTGGAATCGTCCGCCGGCGTGAGCGGGCAGCCGCTCTCCACCGGCAGCACCGGCCTGGGCGTGGTCGCGGCCGATCACGACAACCTGCGGGAGTCCTCCGTGCCGTGGGCGACCTGGCGCATCGTCTCCAAGGACTACTTCCGCGCGATGGGACTGCCGATCGTCGCCGGCCGCGGGTTCACCGAGCGCGACCTCATCGAACAGCGGCCGTACCGGATCGTCGTCAGCCAGCGGCTGGCGCATCTGCTGTGGCCGGGCGAGAACGCCGTCGGCAAGACGGCGATCCTCTGGAAAGGACAGGGCGAACCGCGCGGGGAGGTGATTGGCGTCGTGAGCGACATGCGCGAGCGGGGCCTCGAGCGCGACCCGACCCTGGCGGTGTACTTCCCGGCGTACGGCCAGCTCGGGACGACGACGCTCCGCCTGGTGCTTCACACGAGAGGTCCCTCCGAGCAGATCGTGCCCGTCCTCAGAGAGCTCGTGGCGAACATCGACCCGCTCCTGCCCGTTTCCGACGTTCGCACGCTGGAAGAGGTCGTGACCCGCTCGGTCGCGACGCGGCGTTTCACGATGCTGCTGCTCCTCGTGTTCGCGAGCGTGGCCTTCGTGCTCGCCGTCGTGGGCGTCTACGGCGTGCTCGCGTACACGGTCGCGCGGAGCACGCCGGAGATCGGCATCCGGCTGGCGCTGGGCGCCGCGCCGGGCCAGGTGCTCCGCCGCACGTTCCTGAATGGCCTGCGGCCGGTGCTCGCCGGCCTGGCGGTTGGCGGAGCCGGAGCGTTCTGGCTCTCCCGGTGGATGGCGGCGCTGCTGTTCGAGGTCGAGCCGGGCGATCCGTCCACGTATCTGGTCCTCGGCGGCATGCTGTTGGCGATTGCGGCGCTCGCCTGTTACCTGCCCGCCCGACGTGTGCTGCGCGTGGATCCCGTCGTCGCGCTCCGAACGGAGTAGACCGGTGAACCCGGCGCACGTCCAGCTGCGGCTGGCGGACCGGGCGGGTGCTGCCGCGGTGCCGAGGGGAGTCGATCCGAAAACCTCTGGCATTTGGCCCCCTGGCGCTCTAAGATCGGCGGATATTCCACACAAAGGGGGCTCCGGGATGGGTCCGAAGGACAAGGACGCGGACGGCGTCAACGTCAGCCGCCGCAACTTCCTGAAATCAACCGGCGTCGTGGGACTGGCGGCCACCGTCGTGGGCGGACCGGAGGCCGCCGCTCAGGCTGGGCCTCCGGCGGTGGGCCCCGGTGAGGTGCCGGTCCGGCTGAACGTCAACGGCAAGCCCGTGAGCCTGATGATCGAGCCGCGGGTCACGCTGCTCGACGCGCTGCGGATGCGGGCCGACCTGACCGGAAACAAGCGCGTCTGCGATCGCGGCGCGTGCGGCGCGTGCACGATGATCGTCGACGGCCGGACGGTGTATGCCTGCTCCACGCTCGCCATCGAGGTGCAGGGCAAGCAGATTCGCAACGTCGACGGGCTGGCCAGCGGGTCGACGCTGCACCCGGTGCAGCAGGCGTTCGTCGACCACGACGCGCTCATGTGCGGGTTCTGCACGCCGGGGTTCGTCATGGCCAGCGTCGGGCTGCTCGAGAAGCATCCGAACGCCACGCCCGAGCAGATCCGCAAGGGACTCGACGGCAACATCTGCCGCTGCGGCACGTTCTCGCGGATCTTCGAGGCCGTTTCGAGCGTGAGCGCGGGCGCGGGCGCGCGCGCGCGCGCCGAGGCCGAACGCCTCAAGGGGGTGACACGTGGCTAAGCCGACGCCGGCTCCTCAGGGACGACGCGGCGGCGGGCCGCCGCCGCCGCCGGCCGATCCGAGGTTCGACTGGCCGGCCCAGCCGGCGGTCATCGGCACGCACGTCAAGCGGCTCGACGGCCCCGACAAGGTCTCCGGCCGCGCCAAGTACACGTTCGACGTCGCCCGACCGGGCATGCTCTACGGCCGGATCGTCCGCTCCCCCTATCCGCACGCGCGCGTCGTGTCGGTCGATCTGAGCGCCGCGCGCCGCGCGCCCGGCGTGAAGGCGGCGATCGTCTGGAAGGATCCGGGCGCGCAGAACAACACGGCGATGTTCCAGGGCGACGAGATCGCGGCCGTTGCGGCCGACACCGAGGAGCACGCGATCGACGCGGCGCGGCTCGTCAAGGTCGACTACGAGGAGCTGCCGCACGTGACGCTGGTCGATCAGGCGCTGGCGGGAACCGCCCCAGCGGTCTTTCCCGGCGGCAACGTGCGCGCGGGCCAGTCGCAGGAGGAAGGCGACATCGCCGCGGGGTTCAAGGCCGCGGCGCACACGCTCGATCAGACGTATGCGACCCACGTCATCACGCACGTCTGCCTCGAGTCGCACGGCACGGTCTGCGAGTGGAACGGCGACCAGCTCACGGCGTGGGTCTCGACGCAGGGCGTGTCGTCGGCGCGCGGCAATTTCGCGCAGGGCCTGAACATTCCGCAGGCGAACGTCCGCGTGATCACGCAGTTCATGGGCGGCGGCTTCGGCAGCAAGCTGAACCTGGGCGCCGAGGGCCTGATCTGCGCGAGGCTGGCGAAGGAAGCGAGCGCGCCCGTCAAGCTGATGCTCGATCGCAAGGAGGAGCACCTGGCGACCGGCAACCGGCCGTCGGCGGCCGCGCGGATCAAGGCCGGCGTCTCGGCTGACGGCGTCGTGACGGCGTTCGATGCCGAGTCGTGGGGCACGGGCGGTGCCGGCGCGGCGGCCGGGTTCCCGCTGCCGTACATCTACCAGTTCGCCAACCGCCGGCGCACGCACAAGGACGTCTACATCAACACCGGCCTGCAGCGGCCGATGCGCGCACCCGGGCATCCGCAGGGCTGCTTCATCACCGAAGTCATGATGGAGGAGCTGGCGGACCTGGTGAAGATGGATCCGCTCGAGTTCCGCATCAAGAATCTGCCGCCCGAGGCGCCGAACGCCATGTGGGCGACCTACCTGCGCAAGGGGGCGGCGGAGTTCGGCTGGGACAAGCGGCACCCGACTGGCGATCCGACGCCGGGTCCGATCAAGACGGGCATGGGCGTCGCCGTGCACACCTGGGGCGGCGGCGGCCGCGGCCCGACGCCGGTCCACTGCGAGATTGCGCCCGACGGCGGCGTGATCGTGCGCCTGGGCACGCAGGACCTGGGCACGGGCTCGCGCACGGTCGTGGCGATCGTCGCGGCCGAGACGTTGGGGTTGCAGCCTTCGCAGATCCATCCCGAGATCGGCGATACGTCGTACGGCGTGAGCGGCGGCTCCGGCGGCAGTACGACGACGGCCGGCATCAGCCCCGCCATCCGCATCGCCACGATGAGGGTGCTCGATCTGCTCAAGGAGAAAGTCGCGCCGGCGCTCGGCGCCGCGCCGGACGCGCTCGTTGCCCAGGGCGGGCGGATTCAGGTGAAGGGCGACCCGTCGAAGGGCATGTCGTGGGCCGACGCCTGCAAGCACCTGGGCGCGCAGTCGATTTCCGCCGAAGGCGACTGGCAGCCGGGCCTGTCGTCGGTGACGACCTCCGGCGTGCAGTTCGCCGAGGTGACGGTCGACGTCGAGACCGGGATCGTCAAGGTGGCGCGCGTGCTCGCGCTGCAGGACTGCGGGCTCGTGGTCAGCCGACTGACCGCCGAGAGCCAGTGCTACGGCGGCATCATCGGGTCGATCAACTTCGCCATGTTCGAGGACCGGATTCTCGACCGCAACACCGGCCAGATGGTCAATCCGAACATGGAGTGGTACCTGCTCGCGGGCATGTCCGACATGCCGCGGATCGACATCCGGCTGATGGACCAGCCCGAGCGCGGCGTCATCGGCATCGGCGAGCCGCCGACCGTCTCGACCTCGGCGGCGATTGCGAACGCCGTGCGGAACGCCATCGGCGTCACGGTCCGCAGCCTGCCGCTCACGCCAGCGAAGATTCTGCAGACGCTGGCGAGCGAGGGCGCGCGGGCGCGGGCGTAGCGAGACACGACTATGAAACCTTTTGCCTACGTCAATCCCACGAACGAAAAGGACGCGGTCGCCTCGCTCTCGCCCGAGTTCGAGAAGGCGCTGCCGCTCGGCGGCGGCCAGGACCTGCTCGCGCGGATGAAGGACTACATCACCCAGCCCGAGCGGATCGTCAACGTGAAGAACGCGCTCGATGGCGCGATCGCCGCGGCGCCCGGGGGCGGCCTGACGATCGGCGCGGCCGTGAAGATGGTGGACCTCGCCGAGCACGCGGAGGTCGGGCGGCTCTACCCGGCGATTGCGGCCGCCGCCATCGAGGTCGGAACGCCGCAGATCCGTCATCAGGGCACCGTCGGCGGGAACCTGAACCAGCGGCCGCGCTGCTGGTACTACAGGAACGAGGAGTTCGTCTGTTTCAAGAAGGGCGGGAACCAGTGCTTCTCCCCCGCCGGCGAGAACCAGTTCCATGCGATCTTCGGCGACGGACCGAGCTTCATCGTGCACCCGTCGAGCCTGGCGGTCCCGATGGTCGCCTACGGCGCGACATTCCGCGTGCTCGGGCCGAAGGGCGAGCGGATGGTGCCGGCGGCCGAGTACTTCACGATGCCGACGCTCCAGAACGTGCGCACCGAGAACGTGCTCGCGCCCGACGAACTGCTGACGCACGTCACGCTGCCCGCGCCCGGCAACGTGAAGAGCGGCCACTACGAGGTGCGCTACAAGACGTCGCACGACTGGCCGATCGCGTTCGCGACCGTCGTCCTCACGATGAACGGCAATACCGTCGGCTCGGCGCGGGTCGTGATGGGCGCGGTCGCGCCCGTGCCCTGGCGGTCGCAGCCGGCCGAGCGGGCGCTCGCGGGCAAGCCGATCAACGAAGAGACGGCGGCAGCCGCGGCCGAGGCCGCGCTGCGCGACGCACGGCCGCTCAGCCAGAACGGATACAAGGTCCAGGTGGCGAAGACCGCGGTGAAGCGCGCGATCCTCAACGCCGCCGGCATCAAGACGGTTTGAGACCGCGAGGCCGGAGCGCAGCGACGGCCGAAGCGTTCGTGAGCGCTGGGGGTGGGGCCCCAGCGCATTGAAGGGAAGATGACGATGGAAGCCCTCACCTCACCGAAAATCATCGTCGGCGTGCACTGCCTGAAGCTCCGCACCAAGGGCATGTACGTCAACGCCGTGGTCGATCCGGACGAGTCCAAGTTCTACGACAAGTACGAGGCCTCCGCCTACTGGTGCGTGTCCACGCAGACCGGCTTCGGCCCCGACGGCCACCCGGTCCGCCCGGACGCCTGCCAGGCCGGCCGCGGCTGCTGCAAGTTCTGACGCCCTCTGAAAGGAAGGCCCCCATGAAGAGAACGGCTGTCGTCACCGCGCTGCTGGGACTCGCCGCCGCGCCCCTGCTCGTCGCCAAACCCGTCTCGGTGCGCGGCACGTACGTCGAGGCCCGGACCGCCGAGGTGTTCGCCGGCGGCTGCGTCATGAACGGCGAGGCCGGCACGACCGGCCGTCAGGCCCTGCTCGCCTGGAAGGTCGACAGCGGCCGCCTGGACGGCGTCCCGGTCGACGGCCTCAGCATCGTCGCGGCCGTGTCGGCGGACAAGAACCTCGGGATCCACGAGATCGGCGGCGAGATCGCCACGACGCGGACGGCCCTGTTCGTCGACGAGCGCGCGACGCCTGCACAGCGCAAGGCGCTCGTCGCCATGGCCCGCCAGCTCTCGAACGGCGTCGTCGACGACGTCGTCGGCGTGACGCCCGCGTCGATCCGCTTCGTGGACGAAGGCGCGGACATCCAGGTGGCGACGAGCTCGGTCCGGCTCACCGTCGAGAAGGCGCTGAAGCACGACCCGACCTGCGGCGCCAAGCAGTGGTTCCACCCGCTGGCGAAGGTCGACACCGCAGACATGGGCACGACGGCCGAGAACGCCTTCAGCGGCAGCTCGCTGGGCACGAAGTGGAGCGACCCGAACAAGCACTCGTCGTTCTTCGGCACGTTCTCGTACTGACGCGACTGGGAGAGGCGGGGGGCAGCGCTTCCCCGCCTCTCACTCAATACGTGATTCGCACGCGATACCGCAGCGTTCCGGCCTGGTCCGCCGTCACGGGCACCGTGAACTGCGCCGCCCATGCGGACGTCTGGGTCCACCGGTGCGACGACTCGAGCATCCGCCACGTGCCCCCGATCGGTTCGTTCACCTCGACCTGCACCGGCACCGTCTTGTGGTTCCGGATGGTGATCTCGTAGCCGACCTCGTACACGTTCGGTGAAATCCGCTGAAAATCCGTCTGCTTGCGCTCGCAGACGACGTCGAAGGCGTTGCCGATCTTCAGGTTGATCGTCTCGTCCTTCGGCGTGTGGTCGATCCGATCCTCCCCGACGAACTGCACGCCCCCGCGGGAGTCCGACTGGTACACCCGCACCGTGCCGGCCGGCATCGGCAGGCCCAGACCTGACTTCTGGTCGTTCGTGAACTGGTAGAACACCTGGACGACGTCCTTGATGGGCGCGCCGGGGTGCTGGACGTTGCGGTAGTAGAACGCCTGCCCGTCGACGACGTAGCGCTTCTGCACGGGGAACCCGGTGGCGCCGAGCATGCTCACCTGCTTGGTCTCGCTGTTGTTGACGGTCGTCCGGCGCGCGAGCGTGTACAGGTGGTAGTCGGAGAACGCCTCCTGCGTCATCTGCGCAGCCGCCGCGGCCATCTCGCTTCGCACCGCATCCATTGCCTTCATGCCGCCGACGGCGTCGAGGACGCGATGGAGATCGCCGGCGACGAGCTGCAGCGAGGCGTTCCTGAAGGCGGTGCCGCTCTTGTTGACCACGGTCACCCAGCCGTCCACGTCCGCCGCGCGATCGTCGCGCGCCACCGTCAGCACGTAGTCGGCGCTCCATGACAGGCTGCCGGCCAGATAGGACGTCTCGACGCGGTGTCTCGAGCTGCCGGTGTTGTCGACCGTCCAGATCAGGGTCGGACGCGAGTACAGGTTGTCGGGCACCGACGGGAACTTCACGTGCGTGGCCGGCAGGCCGGTGACGATCTGGCCGCCGATCTCCCAGACGGGCGCGGTGTTGAAGCTCAGCAGACGGGCCTGGACTTCATCGTCGCGCGAGGCGCCGCCCTCGGTTCTCGTCCGGACCAGCGTGACGTCCCTCCCGACGTATTTGCGCAGGAGCTTCTCGGGCTCGAGGAGGTCGTACTCGTAGTTCTGCTCGAGGACCCTGACGCGCGACGGCTCCGTCAGCGACCGGAAGTGGACGGTGGCGGGGTTGACCGTGGCGGCGATGTCTACGAAGTGCACGTCGGAGGTGCCGCTCGGAATGGAGAGAGCGCGGACGTCTCTCACGAGCGCGACGTTGGAGTTGTAGATCGTGACCGCGAGGTCCGCCTGGTCGTCGAGCGTGGTCGTGGTCACCGACACCTGGGCGCCGGGCGGCGTGACCGGCGGAGCCGGGGCGGCGCGCCAGGGCGCCGCCGCCAGCGCAACGACGAGGGATACGAGCCGGAATCGTGCGGGCATGGGAGGGCTCCTTCTCTGTTGGAACGGAGCCGCCGCCATTCCTTGCAGCCCGCGGGCGCCGGTCCGATCGGCGCGCCGCCTATCTCGATCGGGTTCGTCGCCAGAGCACGACGCCCGACACGATCGTGCCACCGACGGCGAGGACGATGAAGCCGCCGACGGTCCACTCGAACGGCCGCGATCGCAGCACGGACAGGACGCCGTCGCCGTACCGTCGTGCGAAGAAGCCTTCGACGCCGAACCGGATCAGCCGCGCCGCGCCGAACACGAGGAAGAACCTGGCCGCGTTCACTTCGAGGGCGCCGCAGGTGAGGACGAACGGCGTCAGCGGGAAGGGCGGCGGGAGCACGGCGGGCACGGCCATCGCCACCGCGCCCGTGTTCCTGACGCGTGCCTTGAGCCGCTCCAGCCGTTTCGCCGGGACGAACCGCTCCAGGCCGGCCTCGCCCGCCCGATGCCCGATCCAGTACGTCCCCCACGCGCCCAGCACCGACCCGGCCGTGGTCAGGACCGGATAGATCCAGAAGATCTCGGAGTGCCGGGCCGAGAGGTACACCACCAGCATGTCGTTGCCGAACGGCAGGAAGAACAGGAGCGACGAGTCGATGGCCCCCAGGACGAACGCGCCCCACCACGACAGGAAGCTGCTGAATATCGAGTAGAAGAAGCTGTGCACCGATCTCCGTGGCGGCCGCCCGGTCAGATGAGCGCCGCGAACCTGTCCGCGATGGCGCGGAAGCCCTTGAGCGTCGGGTGGAGCTCGTTCGCCCACCAGGTCCTGTACCCGGCGCCGTTCGACAGCGTGCCGCGCAGATTCAGGTACCGCACGTGCGCGAAGTCGGACATCGCCGCAACCGCGGCGATCATCGCGTTGAACCGATCGATCACCTGAGCCAGCATCCGGGTGTTCTGCGCGAGGTCGCCGAAGCCCTTGGCGTGCAGGCTGGGCCGCAGCCAGGGGCCCGGCAGCAGTCCCCAGCCGCCCAGCACGCCGCGGCCATCCGGCACGGGATAGTCGTAGCCGTGCACGATGATCGGAATCGTGTAGCCGGTGCGGACCCGGCAGATGACCGTGACCGCGCTGAGAATCGCGATGTAGGCGTCGCGCATCCGCTCGTCGATGACCCCGCGCAGCACCGGGTCGCTCAGCCCCGGCCGCGGAGACGCGGCGTGGTTGAGCAGCATCGCGAACTCGTCGCCCGCGATGTCGTTGCCGCCGCCGGACAGCAGAATGGCGGCCGGCACCGCGCCGCTGCGCAGCAGCCGCTCGATCGTGCTCGTGAATTCCGTGAGCTGGGCGCCCGCGTACGCCATCGCCTCGACCGGATCGCCGGCGTGCGCCACGCTGGTGACGTCGAAGCCGTGGTCGTCCTCGAGGGCGCTCAGCACGTCGTGCCACGGGTAGTCGAACCACGAATCGCCTTCGGCGACGAGCACGCCCCGGGCGGGCGCACCGGCCGCGCTGGCGAGCCGCGGCGGAGCGGCGCGGACCGCCACCGGGCGCCCGCCGGCCCGGCGGACGGCGGCCGCGCGCCTGGCGAGCCCCTGGTCGCGAACTTTCAGCACGCGGGCGGCAAGCGTCTTTCCAATCGTGATGGCCCGGCGGGCCGGACCCGACGCGTGGCGCGTTCTCGCCATGAGGCCTCCTCGAGACTCAGCGACAGTGCGCTCGATGGACGTAGTATGTCTCCGACTCGGAGGCGCCGGCCGAACCGGCACGCCGGGCGAACTGGAGGCATCCATGGCGAAGACAGCGAGCAAGCGGAAGCGCGCGAAGGCGCCGGCAAGACGGCCACGGGTCGCGGCGGCGGTCACACGACGGATCTGCAACCTCGTGCCCTCGAAGGGCACGGACAAGGACTGGACGTTCCAGGACGCGGTCGTGAGCGGCGCGCTCGGGGCGGTGGCCGCGCCGCCGACATCGGTCGACCTGCGCGTGGCCTGGTGGGCCATCGACGACCAGGAGGATACGGGCTCGTGCGTGGGCTGGGCCACGGCCGAAGGCGTCGTGCGCTACCACATGGTCAAGGCGGACAAGCTCGCCAAGAACGTGCAGCTCTCGCCGCGATTCGTCTGGATGGGCTCGAAGGAAACGGACGAGTTCACGACGCGGCCCGAGACCTTCATCGAGGAAGCCGGTACCTCGCTCAAGGCGGCGATGGACCTTGTCCGGAAATACGGCACCGTGCCGATGAGCATGCTGCCGTTCCACATCAGCACGAAGATGTATGCCGGCGATGAGAACGCGCTCTATGCCGCGGCGGCGCAGCGGCGGATCGCCTCGTACTTCAATCTTCAGCGGGATATCAACCAGTGGAAGTCCTGGCTGGCGGCGCACGGTCCGATCCTTGCAGGCCTGAATGTCGATCACACGTGGGACAACGCGACGGCCACCGCCGGCAACATCGACGCGTTCATGCCGAACACGGTGCGCGGCGGGCACGCAGTGGCCGTCGTCGGGTTCACCGCGAACGATCGGTTCATCGTCCGGAACAGCTGGGGCACCGGCTGGGGCGACAAGGGGTTCGGCTACGTGTCGGCGGCCTACATCGCCGCCGGGTTCTTCGACGAGTCGTACGGCGTGACGATTTGACGAGGTGCCGGAGGGACAACGAAGCGGTCCGTACGGCGCCGACCCCGGCAGACGCGGCGCCGAGGAGGTTCGTATGGCGGAGCTGGTGCTGACCGAGGCCCAGAACGGCGGTCGATTTTCGCTGACCGTCGGCGACACGATCCTGATCGGACTGCCGGAGAACGCGGCGGCAGGTTATCGGTGGTCCACGACGACTCTCGATCGCCAGTGCCTCGAGATCGAGAGTCAGCGGTACCTGAAGAAGAGCAGCGCGGTCGGCGGCAGCGGGCTGTCGGAATGGAGGTTGCGGGCGAAGGCCGCCGGAACGACACGGCTCGCGCTCGAGAAGGCACGGCCGTGGTCATCCGCGGATGCCACGGCCGGCGAGTTCGCGATCGATTTGGAGATCAACGGCTGACGCGGAGCCGGGCGCTCGAGCCGGCTTCGCGGCCGGGGGTCAGTGCTTCTGCATCAGGACGATCTTCACCCAGCCGCTGCCGCCGCTGCCCTGCACGTTGATGAAGCCGCTCTTCTCTTCGCCGACGACGACTACTTCGTCGCCCCGGCCGAGCGTCCCGATGACCTTGGAGGCATCGTCGGGCGAGGCCAGCAGCTTCACGCCGGCGATCTTCGGCCCGAGCACGTCGCCTTCGTTGAAGACGGCCGATGACTTCTTCGTGCCGCCCGCGGCGGCCTCCTGTTTGAGCGTCCCGACGCTGCGCTGCAGGCTCGGATCGCCGCGGACGACGCCGACGATCTTGTTGTAGTTGTCCATGAACGACGCGGCGATGATCTTGCCCTCGTTCGTGTTCCCGTAGCCGCCCGCGGCCGCGCCGCCGCCGCCGCCGAAGAGCCCCGCGCCGAGGCGAAGGTCGGCCTTCTTCGTGCTGCCTTCCCCCGAGGCCACCTGCACGCCGCTGCGCGCGTCGGCCACGAGCATGCTGGTCTGCGCTTCCTTGAACTTCAGCCCGCCCGCGACGACCGCCGCCTTCCGGCCGAACAGGCCGCCCACCGCGCCGCCGACGCCGCCGGCGTTGTTCTCCGAGAAGACGACCGCAGGCGTGAGGATGAAGTCGGCGGCCACCATCTGGCCGCCGCCCATGTTGGATCCGGTGCGCGTCTCGCCGGCCGACGAGAGCTCGCGCTCCTGCATCATGTTCCGCATGCCGGCGCCGCGCTCCACGACAATGAAGCAGTTCGACTGCTGAATCATCATCCGGATGAGGCCAACCGGCGACTGCAGGTTGTAGCGCATCAGCGCTGTCAGGTACTCGCTCTGCGGCTCGACCACGGCCATCGCGCCCATCGGCTTGTCGCAGTGTTCGAGGCCGTTGTCGCCGACGCCGCCGCCGGTGCCAGCGGCGCCCTTGACGACGCTGCCGCCCTCCCCCGTCTTCGTCTTGGTGAGGCCGCCCTGGGCCCAGACCGAGACGGGCAGCAACCCGAGCGCGACGGCAGCGATCACGGTCAAGCGAACAGAATTCCTCGACATCGCGAGTCTCCAGGGAAAGGCGCCACAGCGGAGATGACGCCAACCTTTTACCACGAAATCAGGCCGATTCCCACGGGAAATGGCCCAAGGGCGGGCCCCAGTCAGGCCGGCCGCGCCGCCGCTGGACGCGCCGCGGCGGAGCGATCAGCCCCCGATGTGGACGTCCATGAGCAGGCGGTACTTCACCGGCCGGCCGTTCGCCGTGGCAGGCCGATAGGTCCAGCCCTGGGCGGCGCGGACGAGCGTGGGATCGTATCGGACCTGCACCGGCCTGACGACGGCGGCGGACTGGACCTTTCCGTCCTCGCCGATGACGAGCTCGAGCACGCCCCGGAAGCTCTGCCGCGCCTCGAAAGGATCCATCGGGCTCCATGCGGGCAGCACGCGCGAGATCGCGACCGGCCTGCTCACCCCCACGTCGTCGGCGGTGTAGATGCGCGGCAGCGGCGTGGCGGTCATCGCGGGCGGCACGGCCGCCGACCTGACCGGCAGCGGTGCCGGCTTCGGCGGCTCGGGCGGCGGCACGGCCGCCTTGGCCAGCTCGAGGAAGCCCGCCGTCAACGTGCGCAGATCCGAAGCGCCGTCGCCCGCCGACGGGCCAATCTCGTCGAGCAGCGAGAGCACGTGCTCGAACCCGGTGGTCGCGGCCGGAAGATCCTTGCGGTCGAAGGCGGTCTTCGCCGTCGCGTACACGGACCGCGCCGCGTCGGGCAGCAGCGGCTTGCGGACCGTCTCGAAGAACGCGAGGACGCGCGGCGAGGCTTCGGCCGCCGTCGGCAGATACAGCGGATTCGTGCGGACGATGTCCTCGACCGTCTGCCGGGCCTCATCGCTGCGGCCGAGGGCGACCAGACAGAACACCTGATACGCCGAAGCCTCGACCGCCTCGGCCGGCGGCGCGCTGCGCCGCACTTCCGTGAGCACCTGGAGGGCTTCCTCGGTACTTCGCCGACGCGTAGTCGCTCTTCGCCTGCGTGAGAGAATCCTGCGCCCGGGCGGGCGTCGCCGCCACGAGCCCCACGACCGCCGCCAGCACAACGGGCCGCCACTTGAGCTGAACCTTCATCGTTCCACTCCTGACCGACGAATCAATTCTGGAAACTCGCGCTCACGCGCGTGAGCCCGCTGACCTTGACGACCGCCGTCTGCGTCTGCTCGCCGAAGCGCGGATGTCTGAAGACGATGTCGTGCAGCCCGATCGGCAGCGAGTAGTTGGCGATCGGCGTCTGCCCGATCGATTTGCCGTCGATGAGAACGTCGGCCCAGGGCACCGCGTTGATGCTGATCGCGCCGTTCGGCACGGTGATGGCCACCGGCGTCATCCGTCCGGCCTTGACCGTGACGGTCTGCCGCGACCGGAAGCCGAGCACGTCGCTGACGAGGTCGAACGTGTGCACGCCCTCGGTCACCGCCACCGATCCGACCGTCGACCCGACGACGGTTCCGTTCTCGACCACCTGCAGTTCGATGGGCGCGGTGAACCGGACGGCGCCGAACCGATCCTGGCCCGCCGGTCCGCCGGCTGCCGCGGCCGCCGAACCTGAAGCCGCGGTAGCGGCCGGAGCGTCGGCGGCGGTCCGGACAGGCGGACTCGCGACCGACGTGCCCGCAGATCTTTCGACCACTGCCGGCGGCGGCGTCACCGGTGCGGAGCGCTCTTCGATGCCCGTGCCGGCAACTGGCTCGGAGGCCGCGGCCGCGATCGGAGAATCCGATTCCGTCGCCCCGGCGAAGAGCGGCGCGCTCGACACCGGGGGCAGGCCGCTCGCGTCGGTCGCCGGCTTGGCCAGCAGACGCGGCACCAGCAGCGCGGCGCCGCCGCCGAGGATCACGACGGCAAGCGCGCTCCAGATCTGCACGCGGCCGAATCGGCTGCGTCGCTCGGGAATGGGCGGCGCGTCCGCGAAGAGCGGCTTGACGTGCGTCGGCGCGGTCTCCCGCTTGGCCTCGCTGTGACTCAGCTCGATGGCCGCCGCGGGCGTCGTCTCGACGGCTCCGGTGGGCGCCAGGACTGCCATCGCCGCCGGCTCAGCCGCCGCGGGCTCCGCGACGAGTGGAGGATCGCTGGCCGACGTCGACGACTCGGAAGCCAAGGAACCGGAGGCGGCCGAGACGCCGGCGGCCTCCTTCGGCGGCTCCGGCGAGCCGACCGGGACCGACACGGTGGGCCGTTCGAGCGCGGCCTGGGCGTCGACGGCGTCGGCGAACGGCCGGCCGCCGATCTGGAGCGCCCGTTCGAGCCACTCCCTCAGGGAGGCCGGCGCGGACGCCTCGGCGTTGAAGCACTCCTCGATGAGCGTCGGGACCTTCGATGGATACACCGCCGGATCGAGCTGGCGGCCGGTGAGCAGCGACAGGGCGAGGAACCCGAGCTGGATGACGTCGTCGCGCGGGTCGAACAGCTCTGCGTCCAGCTCTGACGCCACGACGAGCCCGAATTCCGATCTCCAGGCGGCCCGCCGGCAGGCGCAAGGAAGCGAACGCCGGGCCGAGCGTCTGCTCGATCACGACGAAGCGCCCTTCCGGCGTCAGCACGACGCGGTTGGCGTTCAGCAGTCCGTGCGAAATCCCGGGCCCGTGCTGGTGCAGCGCGGCGAGCGCCTGCGCCACCTGCTGCAGGAAGTCCAATGCGAACGGCACGCCGCGGGCCTCGCGGACGAGCTCCGCGAGCCGCCGCCCGGGCACGTGATTCGAGACGAGGACCACGCCCTCCACGCCCGCGAGCGACTTGACGCCTCGCACCACGGCGAGCGCTCGGTGGCGCAGCCGAGCGGTCTCCTCGACGCGCTTCCGCACGGCGTCGACGAAGCCCGGCGATTCGCTGAATTCGCGCTTGAACCACAGCAGCTCCAGTTGCGTGCCGCTGCCGCTGTCGAGGGTCACGAGCCGCTGGCCGAGCGCATCGGTCAGGCCTGGTGTGTAGGGGCGCGCGGCCGGCTGAGACGAGTCCGGACTGCGCAAGGGCGTCGATTCGGAAATGGGTGCCGTCGCCATAGGGTCGCTGGCGCGACCGGAGTGCAGGATTCGGTCCAACTCCGAAAACGGGCAGCGGCCCTGCAGAAACGGCACCGGACGACGGTGTTCGACGCCCGTCCCGTTCCCGTCATCACAGATCCGTAACTGCGGATCGCGAAGCCGTCCCTGGAGCTCTCCCCTATACTGGAGCGACCGAACAGAAGAGGTCGCATGGAAAGCCGCCGGCCATCGTCGCCGCGCCCGATGCGCCAGCGGCGGACCAGCCGCCTGCCGGTGCTGATACTAGCGACGCTGGCGGGACTGTTCGGCGTCCCCGCCGCCGCGCAGCTGCGCTCCGAAGTCGTCGTCAGCGGCCTCACGCTTCCCGTAGGGTTCGTGCAGGATCCGACGTCCGCGGACACTCAGTACGTCGATCGAGCAGGGAGGCCGGGTCCGCGTGCTGCGCGGCGGCAGCCTTGCGGCGGACGACTTCCTGGATCTGAGCGGCGCGATCAGCTCCGGCGGGGAGCGCGGGCTGCTCGGCCTCGCGTTCGCGCCGGACTACGCCTCGAGCGGGCGGCTGTTCGTCGATTTCACGAACCCGAACGGCGACACCGTCATCGCCCGCTTCCGGCGGTCCGCCGGCGATCCGCGGCGCGCCGATCCGGCGTCCCGCTTCGATTTCCGCTGGCCGGACGGCGCCACCTTCATCGCGCAGCCGTATGCGAATCACAACGGCGGGAACCTCCAGTTCGGCCCGGACGGCTACCTCTACGTCGCGCTCGGCGACGGCGGCAGCGGCAACGACCCCGAGAATCGCGCCCAGACGATGACGACGCTGCTCGGCAAGATGCTGCGGCTGGACGTCTCGGTGTCCGACGGCGATCCCGAACGGGTACCGTCCGGCGCCCGGAAACCCGTTCATCGGGCGCGCGGGCTACCTGCCGGAGATCTGGGCGGTCGGCCTCCGCAATCCCTGGCGGTACAGCTTCGACGCCTCCGGGCCGGGCGCGACCGGCGCGCTGATCATCGGCGACGTCGGCCAGAGCAGCTATCGAGGAAGATCGACTACGAGCCTGCCGGCCGCGGCGGACGGAACTACGGCTGGCGCGATTCGCGAGGGCGCGCACGACAACGTCACGACGATGCCGCCCGCGTTCCTGCCGCTCGCGGATCCGATGTCACGAGTACCCGGACGAACCGTGGGCCAGTGCGTGATCGGCGGGTACGTCTATCGTGGCACCGCGCTTCCCGGCACGTATCACCGGCCGGTACTTCTTCGCCGACTACGGATCGGGCGAGGGTCTGGTCGACGAGGCTCTCGGTCGACGGCGCGGGCGAGGCGACGGCCGGGACGATTGAGGACCACACGGCGGAGCTCGGGGGCTCCGCGGCACTCGGCAACATCAGCGCGTTCGGCATCGACGCCATGGGCGAGCTCTACCTGGTCGGGCACACGCGCGGCGAGATCCGCCGCGTCGTGAGCGTCGCGCCGCCGGCCGATCTCGTGCTGTGGATCGACACGCCCCGGGCCGGCGCCCTCGTCCAGCCGTTCGTGATGGCCGGCTGGGCGCTCGACCTCGCGCAGACGGGCGCGGCTACCGGTGTGGATACGGTGCACCTCTGGGCCGTGCCCCTCGACGGCCGCGCGCCGGTGTTCCTCGGCGCCTCGTACGGCCGACCGCGGCCGGACGTCGCCGCGGCGTTCGGATCGCGCTACGAGGACTCGGGCTACGCCATCACGGTCAGCGGACTGCCGGCTGGCGACTATCAGCTCGCGGCATTCGCCCACAGCACGGTCACGGGCCGCTTCGAGACGAGCCGGGCCGTCGTCGCATCGATCGTCCGCGGCCAGATCATCGCGATCGATCACCCGGCGGCCGGCGCCGTGTCTGCGCGGTTCACGATCGAGGGATGGGCGGCCGACTTCGACAGCCCGAGCGGCACCGGCGTGGATGCCGTACACGTCTGGGCCTATCCGACGGCGGGCGCGCCGCGGTTCGTCGGTGCCGCGACGTACGGGCTGAACCGGCCGGATCTCGGCATCACCTTCGGCAGCCGATTCGCGCCGGCCGGCTGGGCGCTGACGGGCGCCGGCCTGCCGCCAGGGGCTTGGACCCTCGTCGCGTTCCTGCACAGCTCGACGAGCGGCACCTTCTCGCAGGCGACCGTCGTGCCCGTGCAGGTGCCGAGCGGCGTCCGCCTGGCCGTCGAGACCCCTGCGGCCGGATCGGTGCCCACGACGTTCCTCGTTGCCGGCTGGGCGTTGGATCTCGCCGCGACATCCGGTGCAGGCATCGGCGCGATCCACGTCTGGGCGTTTCCAGTCGGCGGCGGCGCGCCGTTACCCGCGGGCGTCGGCACGCTCGGCGTGGCGCGTCCGGACGTCGGCGGCGTCTTCGGTGCGCAGTTCACGCCGAGCGGGTATCAGCTCTCGGTCTCGTCGCTCCCGGCCGGCTCGTACGACCTGGTCGTCTACGCGCAGAGCCAGGTGACGGGCACGTTCGATGCGGCGGGCGTCGTGAGAATCGCGGTCGCCGCCGCGAGGTGATCGAACGCGAGGGCACCGACCTTCCGTCTCGCGCGCCAGACGACGCGGGCGATAAGGGTCGCCGGCCGATCGAAGTATCATCCCCACGTGCCTTCGATACAGCTCACGCCCATCGACGTCATTCTCGTTGTCTTCTATCTCCTGGCCATCACCGCGCTCGGCTTGTGGGTCAGCCGCGGCGTTCGCACCAGCCACGACTTCTTCCTCGCCGGCAAGTCGCTTCCCTGGTGGATTGCCGGCATGTCGCTCGTCGTCTCGGACATCGGCGCGAAGGACATGATCGGGCTCGCGGGCGATGCCTACCGCTACGGCATCGTCATGATGAACTTCGATTTCGTCGCGTGCACGTTTCCCGTGCTCATCGCGGCGTTCCTCTTCATGCCGCTCTTCTGGGACGCCGGCGTGACGACCATCCCGGAATATCTCGGCCGACGCTACAACGTCGCGGTCCGCACGTTCTTCGCGGTGATCTGGTCGCTCTTCATGGTCGGGACCGTCGCCACGATTCTCGTGAGCGCGGCGTCGATGTTCGAAGGGCTGCTCGGCTGGTCGTTCTGGTTCTCCGTGGGACTCACGTCGGTGCTCGTCGGCGTGTTCACGACGTCCGGCGGGCTGAAGGCCGTGGCGGTCACCGACGCGGTCTCCTGCGTCGTGCTCATCATCGGCGCCGCGCTCCTCTGCGGGATCGGCCTGTGGAAGGTCGGCGGCGTGTCCGCGATGGTCGCCAAGGTCTCGGCGTTGCCGTGGACGAGCGAGCATTTCCACCTGCTGCCGTCGGCGTCCCACCGCGCCTATCCGTGGCCGGCCGTCGTGCTCGGGCTCGGGCTGGTCCTCGGACCCGCCTACTGGGTCGGCAACCAGGCGATCGTGCAGCGGACGTTCGGCACGAAGACGCAGGCGGACGCCCGCGCGTCGTACGTGTTCGCCGCGATGATCAAGCTCGTCTTCCCCGTGCTGCTCGTGCTGCCCGGCCTGCTCGCGCTCGCGCTCTTCGCCGACACGCTCGGCGCCCCGACCGGCTCGTGGGACGCCAACCAGGTGCTGCCGATGATGATCGGCCGGCTGGTCCCGCCCGGCGCGCTGGGTCTGCTGATGGGCGCGTTCGTCGCCGCCGTGATGGCCAACCTCGATTCCTACATCAACTCGGCGTCGACGCTCCTCGTCACCGATCTCTACCTGCCGTTCGTCAAGCCGGGCGCGAGCGACGACGAGTGCCTGAAAGTGGGCCGCTGGCTCGTCATCATCCTGCTCGTCTTTGGCGCGATCGTCAGCTACCAGGTGAAGATGCGCTTCGGATCCGTCTTCGAGGCGTTCCAGACGTTCCTCTCCTTCTTCCAGGGCGCGCTGTTCTCGCTGCTGCTCTTCGGAATGCTGACGCGGCACGCAACGGCGGCCGGCGGGGTCGCCGGCATGCTCGCGGGCGTGATCACGGCCGCGGCCCTGAACGCCACCGGCCAGCTGTATCTCTGGACCGCGTTCTGGTCGTTCGTCATCGCCTCGGGGGTGCTCCTCGGGGTCAGCGCGGTCACGAAACGGAAGTCCGATGCCGAGCTCAAAGGGCTCGTCTGCTGGGTGCGATGATGTCGTTCCACTTGAGAGCACTGACCGTCATGAGCCTCTACGGCCTGGCGTTGTTCGTCGTCTGGCACGTCTCCCCGAAGCTCACGTCGGCGTTGCGCGTCCAGCCGCCGTTCTGGCGCAACGTGAAGTTCTGGGCGTCGTTCGTGGCGGTGACGCAGATCATCGTCTACGCGCTGTTCAGCTAGCGCGTCGCCCTGAGCCTGACGAAGGGCGAGCTCGAGGCCGGCGACGCCGAAGTCCTCGAGATCGTCAACCGTCGTCTCGACCCGCTCGAATTGACGGTGCGCGACCATTCGGCGCAGCTTCAGAAGCGGCGGCGGCGCTGAACCGCGTGCCCTTGGGTTGATGCAAGTCGGCCACCGCGAGCCGACGCTTTCCATTCGTCCAGTTCGCCGGCTTGCCGGCGACGGCGTAAGACAGTATCTTACGTCCATGAGAACTCGGGTCTCGTCGAAGGGCCAGATCGTGCTGCCGGCCGAGCTCCGCGAGCAGGACCACATCGAGAGCGGGCAGGAGTTCGAGGTCGAGCGTCTCGACCGCGGCGAATACCGGCTGAAGCGGCGGGCGCCGCGTCCGAACGAAGGCGTCGTCGACTGGCTGCTGTCCTGCCCGGAAAAGGACTTCTTCGTTACGGTTGCCTCCGAATCGACCGACACGCTGTGAAGTTCCTGGTAGACGCCAACGTGCTCAGCGAAGCCACGAAGGCGGCGCCGAACGAATCGTGCGTCGCGTGGCTCAGGACGCACGAGCGCCACATGGCCGTCGATCCCGTCATTCTCGGAGAGGTCCGCTACGGCATCCTGCTCCTCCCGAAAGGCAAGCGAAGAATCCGGTTGGAGCGCTGGTTCGAGGCGGGAGTGCAACGCCTGCACTGCGTTCCCTGGGATGCCGAGACTGGACTGCGCTGGGCCGAGCTGCTGGCGGCCCTTCGTCGCGCCGGCCGCGCCATGCCGATCAAGGACAGTCTCATTGCGGCGACCGCACTGGCCCACGGGCTGACAGTCGCCACGCGAAACCGCGCGGATTTCGTCAGGGCCGGCGTCACGGTCGTGGATCCGTTCGAGAGCGGGTCCTGAGAACCGCGCGCCCCGCCTCAATACGCTGGCGCAAGGGCTCTCCACGATGCTACCGTCGTCCCCTCAACGGGAGTTTTCGATGTCAGAGGAACGCTTCGGCCGGATCGACAAGACACCGGAAGACGTTCGTGAGCGGTTCGACGGGATCGACCGCCGGTTCGACGCGATCGACGGCCGGCTTGACGGGATCGACCACCGCCTCGATGATCTCGGCCGGCACATCCGAGTACTGCACGAAGAGGTCATCGACCGTATTCAGAGCATTGCAGACCCGACGCACACTATTCGGCGCGACGCTTCGCTGCGCTCAGCGTCGCCCTGAGCCTGACGAAGGGCGAGTTCAAAGCCGCCGACGCCGAGGTCCTCGAGAGCATCAACCGTCGTCTCGATCCACTCGAGTTGACGGTGCGCGACCATTCGGCGCAGCTTGCGAAGCGGCGGCGTTGCTGAACCGAGCGGCCCGACCGCGCCACTCCGCAGGTGTGCGAGCTGGCGCGTGAGCGTTCTGATGACCTGCCCTGTCATAGCCGACAGCTAGGCTGTTCGCGAAGGCATCCAGAGCGGCTCGCGTGTGCGAGCCCGGCAACCTGCGTGGACGGCAAGGTGCCAACGCGCCGCACGGCGCGGATGTGGCCCGGCGCCCCCGGGCAAACGACGGTCCAGCCGGCCAGTCCGGCCTCTGGGGTGCCCAACCCTAAGGGAGGGCCCCGTGTCCGAACTGTTCAATCTCAATCCTGTATTCCCGTTCAGACCACAGCCCAACGCGGCAGAGGCGTGGACGAGGTTCGAGCGCGCTCTGGCGAGGGCACTGACCGACTTGAGCGAGGACGAGCTCCTCGTGATCATGGCGAAGCACGGCAGCCGCTTCGTCCAGTTCGCCGACCAGGGGCCGTACGGGCTCCGAGCGGAAGCCGTCAGCAACACGTTCCTGGATGGACCAGAACGACTGTCCGAGAGTGCATGCGATGAGCTCGTCGGCTTGGGCTGGCAGCCGCCGACACATGATTCAGATGCAGAGCGTGAGCAGCCGGTCGACGGGTCGCCCAACTTCTATCTGGACATCGCGCCGCCCGTGCCGTGCGACCGCCTCGCGGCGCTGGCAGTACTCACGCTCCGCGACGTATTCGGCATCGGTCACCCTGGGCTGACGAAATACGCAGCGTTCGCGGATGACGGCGCCCGGCTGCTATTCCAATACCTGCCCATTGACCTCGTGGACGAGCAGATGATGTAGAACATTCGTTTCCACGAAGCCGATGACGCTCACATCCAGGTTCGAAGCGGCATTGCTGTACGCGGCGCACGTGCACAGGGATCAGCTGCGCAAGGGAACCAGCATCCCTTACGTCTCGCACTTGCTCATCGTCGCCGGGCTGGTACTGGACTACGGCGGCAACGAGGACGAGGCGATCGGCGCGTTGCTGCACGATGCCGTCGAGGATGGCGGTGGCGTCGGCGCGGGCCATCTCGACACGATGGGCATCCGGCTGCTGCGGGGACGTGATTTCACGGCAGACGACGGGCCGGCGAGTCCGTTCGTCACCGTCATCTCGAAGCCGCTCGCCGACGAGCTCTTCCCCAACGCCGACGCGGCCGACGCCATCGGCAAACAGCTGACGTTCGGCCAGGACCAGAAGACGCAGAAGACTCTCACCATCGTCGGCGTGACCAGCGACTTCCCGACGTCGCAGATGAGCACCGACCGGCCGCAGCTGCTGCTGCCGCTGTCCCAGTTCGCGGATATTCAACGGGACTCGGTGCCGATTGGCAGCGATATCGATGAATCGCCCCATCTGATGCTCATCGCGCGCAGCCGGCCGGGAGAGCAGCCAGCGAAGATGATCTCCGCTGTCGAGAACGTGGCGCGCAGCCTCGATCCGGAGTTCAAGCCTGGCGCACGCGCGGCGCGCCGCATCGGTGACGCCACTGGTCGCGATGCGGGCGCAATAGACCACCGTCGTCCGAACCTGACGAACGTCGTCCGGAACTCACGGGCGTCGTCCAGGGCTGGCGGTCGTCGTCCGGCGCCAAGCGCGAGCGGACGGAAGGACGATTTCGAGGGTCAGTCCGCTGAGGCGCCTCGTCTACGCTTGCCGCAACGCCTC
The DNA here is from genome assembly GCA_963764505.1 of uncultured Acidobacteriota bacterium. GTDB lineage: Bacteria > Acidobacteriota > Vicinamibacteria > Vicinamibacterales > SCN-69-37 > CAVXSP01. Next base: position 70,835 of record CAVXSP010000001.1, read on the forward strand.
GAGCGGATCGACCGAGGCGGCGCGCATCGCGGGAACGTAGCTTGCCAGCAGCCCGACGCCGCCGAGCACCACGATGGTGAGCGCGAAGACGGTCGGATCCCACTGGTTGACCTGAAACAGCAACTGTCCCAGGGCGCCGCCGAGCAGACCGCCGAGCCCGAACCCGAGCACGACGCCGACGCCCACCTGCCAGAGCCCCTGGCGCAGGACGAGCTTCGCGATCCGGCGGCGATCGGCGCCGAGCGCCATCCGGACGCCGATTTCCTGCGTCCGGCGCCGGACGCCGAACGACATGACGCCGTACAGGCCGGCCGCCGCCATGACGAGCGCGGCGAATCCGAACGTCATGAACAAGCCGCCGAACACACGAAAGTGCCAGTAGCGCTGGTCCAGGCCGTCCTGCAGCCGATTGATGCTGTAGAGAGCCAGATTGGGATCGACGTCCATCGCCGCCTGCCGTAGCGACGGGCCGACCGTCGCCGCGGGAACGCCGGACGAAATGAAGAACGTCGCGAACCGCGCGTCGTTCTGGCTGAACGGCGAGTAGACGACTTCCGGAACATCGCCCGGCTGTCGCGTCACGACCAGGTCCGGCACGATGCCGACGATGGTCCGGAACTCCTTCGTCTGACTGTCCGGCCCCGTCTTGATCCGCTTGCCGAGCGCCGCGCCGTTCGGGAAGAACTTCTTCACGAACGCGTCGTTCACAATCGCGACGCGCTCCGTCGCCTGACGATCGGCATTGGAGACCGTCCGGCCCTCGCGAACCCGCACCCGAAGGACGTCGAAGTACTCCGGCGAGATATCGACCAGGCGCGCGTTGGGCCGGTTCTGTCCTTCGGCGACCGGGGCGTCGCCCTCGCGCGTGACCGCGTAGACACCGCCGCCCACGTCGGGCGTGCCGGTTCCGGTCGCGACGTTGCTCACCCCCGGCACCGTCGCCAGGCGGTTTCGCATCCGCTCGATCACTTCGTGCGCTTGTTCAAACGACTTGTAATCCCCGTCCGGTACGTTGATCGACGCCACCAGGACGTTCGTGTCGAAAGGATACGCCACGCTGTTCGCGTTGACGACGCTCTTGATCATCAGACCCGAGACGACGAGCAGCACGAACGACAGCGTCATCTCGACGATGACGAGAACGCGGCTGAAGAACCCCACGCGCAGTCCCGTGCTGCCGCGTCCCTCGTCCTTCAGGATTTCGTTCACGTCCTGACGCGCGACCCGCAGCGCCGGGATGAGGCTCGACGCGACGGCCGCAACCGCGGTCAGGAGGAGCACGAACGCGAGCACGCGCCAGTCGAGCCGGATGTCGATCCAGAACGGCGGGTTCGTGTCCACGATGGCGTTGTTGAACAGCACGATGCCGGTTCGCGCGATCGCGAGGCCGAGCAGCGCGCCGGCGGCCGACACGATCAGCCCTTCGATCAGCAACTGGCGCACGATGCGCCAGCGGCTGGCGCCGAGCGCGCATCGAACGGCGACTTCCCGCATCCGCTCCGCCGCCCGCGCGAGTTGCAGGTTGGTCACGTTCACGCAGGCGATGAGCAGCACGCCGAACACGGCGACGAGCATCGTCGTGAGCGTCGCGACGACCTGACGTCCGATGCGGCTCTGCGTGTACGGCATGGCGATCGCCGAGAACCCCTTGTTCTCCGGGTATTGCGCTTCGAGCTGCCGGGCGATGGTCTTCAGGTCCGCCGTCGCCTGGGCGACCGTCACGCCCGGCTTCAGCCGGCCGACGACGTCGAGAAACCGACCGTCGCCGCGTTTGACGGGCAGCTCGATCCGCTCGGCGACCCAGATGTCGGCAAGATTCGGATAGCCGAACTTCGGCGGCATCACGCCGACAATCGTCAGGGTCGTGCCGTTGGCGCGAAGGGTCTTGCCCACGACGTCGGCCGCGCGTTCGAACTTGCTCACCCACAGCGTGTGGCTGATGAGGACGACGGGCGGCGCATCGGGGCGTGCGTCCGCCTCCACGAAATCCCGGCCGAGCTGCGGCCGCGTGCGAAGCAGCGCCAGCGTGTTCCACGTGATCCGCGCGCCGCGATAGCGCTCCGGTGGCTGGCCTTCTATCGATACATTCGGCTGAAACCCGTTCGAGCCCGCGATGTCCTGAAAGCTGTGCTGCGCGGCTTTGAAGTCGAGGAAATCGTGCGGCGGGATCGAGTCCAAACCGTCGCTGCCGACACGCTGGCGCCCGATCGCCAGGATATCGGCCCCGTGGTCGAAGGGCAGTCCCCGCAAAAACGCCCCGTCCACGATCCCGAACATCGTGGTCGTGAGTCCGATGCCCAGGGCGATGGCGGCAACCGCGAGGACGCTCGTGCCCGGCCGCTTGAGCAGCATTCGCAGCCCGAACTTCAGGTCGTGTCCGAATCCGCGCATGAGGCCTCCGCTTCACCCTAATACGCAGCCGAAGCGGTGGGGTTCACGATCTCATCGCCTGCGCCCGGTGAGCTCGTTCAGGAGCTCGCGCGTCGGCGCCAGGTTCGGATCGAGCCGCAGCGCCGCCTCGAGGTGCGCGATCGCGTCGGCCCGCCGGTTCGGAACGCGCAGCATGGCCAGCGCCAGGTTGCTGTGCGCCTCCGGATAGTCCGGCCGGATCCGCAGCGCCTCCTCGAAGTGCGCAATGGCCTCCGGCACGCGGCCCGGCAGATCCATCAGCACGTTCGCCAGGTTGTAGTGGGCTTCGGCATAGTCCGGACGGACCCGAAGCGCCGCTTCGTAGTCGGCGATCGCCTCCGTGGACCGGCCTTCGGTCGCCAGCAGATTGCCTAGATTGAGCCGCGCCTCCACGTAGTCGGGCGACAGACGGATGGCGGTCCGGTACTCGCCTTCGGCGCCGGACTGCCCGCTGCGCGCGAGCGCATTCGCCAGCGTGTAGTGCGCCCCGGCGGAGGACGGATCGAGGCGCAGGGCCGTACGCAGGTGCTCCATGCCCTCCTCCGCGCGGCCGGGATCCTCGAGCAGCAGCCGGCTCAGATTGAGCTGCGCGTCCGCGTTGTCCGGCTCGAGCCGGATCGAGGCCTCGTATTCGGCGATGGCGTCGCGCGTGCGCCCCGCCGTCTTCGACAGCGCCATCGCGAGGTCCCGGTGCGCGCCCGCGTCTTCCGGACGCTCCCTGATCGTCGTCTCGAACTCCGCGATCGCGTCCGGCAGACGCCCGGGCCGCTCCGCAAGCTCGACCCCGAGATTCAGATGCGCAAGCCAGCTGTCGGGATTGGTCGCGATCGTCGCGCGCCAGAGCGTTTCGACGTCACGGTAGTCGTGGCTCTGCTGCCACGTGAGCGCCGCGAGCGCGACCGCGACCGCGCCGCCGAGAAGACCCGCGCCGAGCGCGGGCCGTGGCAGACGGGCGATCCCGTGCGCCGCCGCCCATGCGATCGGCACGATCAGGCCGAGGCTGGCGACGTACTGAAAGTGATCCGCCACGTACGAGTAGCGGAACGGATACACGTTGAAGAACCCCAGCACGGGAAACAGCGTGCCCACGAAGAAGAGCAGTGCCGCCAGCGGCCCACGCCCCCGATCCCGGATCGCCCAGCACACGACGGCCACGGCCACCAGACCCGCCGGAAAGAGGTACTGCCACCAGACGGCGGGATCGACGTCCCAATGCGCGTAGTTGAAGCCGAGCTGCGACGGCCAGATCAGCTTCCACGCGTAGAACCAGACGACCCGTCCGGCCAGCAGCGTCCGGCCGAGCGGGCCGAGCGAGAAGTCGGCGCCGGTCGCGCCGATGTACTGGCGCTCCACCCACGCCGTGAACAGGCCCGCCGCGACGCCGAAGACCAGCCACGGCGCGAGGGGCGCGATGTCCTCGCGCCAGCGCAGCCGGCCCCGCTGCCACCAGATCACGACGAGGAGGGCCGCCGGCAGCGTTGCCGTCGACGTCTTGCTGAGCACCGCGCAGGCGAAGAGCAGCGAGGCCGTCGCGTAGCGCCACGGTCCGCGCGTCCGGTCGAACTCGAGGTAGACGAGCGCAGCCGCCAGATAGAACGCCGTCGAGAGCGTGTTCTTCTGTTCGGTGATCCAGGCGACCGACTCGACCTGCACCGGGTGCAGCGCGAAGATCGCCGCGGCGAGCCAGGCGCCTGGAACCCGAAGCCGCCGCAGGATGACGGCGACGAGGATCGCCGACGCGGTGTGCAGCGCGAGGTTGACGAGATGGTAGCCCGTCGTGCTGTCGCCCCAGAGCCGGTGCTCCAGCCAGAACGCCGAGTGCAGCAGCGGGTAATACTGCTGCGTGGCGCCCACCTGGAACCAGATCCGCCACAGGCCGCCCAGTGACCGCAGCCCGGGCTTCGTGATGTGCCCGACGTCATCCCAGAGGACGCCTCCGTGCACCGCCGGCCAGTACGCCAGCAGCACCGCGCACGCCAACGCACCGCCGGCAATCATCCAGCCGGCACGTCCCCGCGCCCGCGCCGGAGTGGAAGGCGCAGCCGCACTCCGAGCCGGCGCGGTCCTGGCCTTCGCGCGGGAGGGGTTCGAGGTCCTTCGTTTCGGCACGGCGAGAGCGGTCGTTCCGGCCCGTACGGCAGGTGAATCGTGGCCCGGCCGGCCGCCGGGCTGACTGAGCCCTGATCGTAACCCGGTTCTGTATAGTTAGCGTCCGTGCTCGTGACCGCGTGGGCCACCCTCACGCTGCTCGTGCTCGCCAACGCGCTGTACGTCGCGGCGGAGTTCGGGGCGGTCCGCGTGCGGCCCAGCCGGGTGCGCCGTCTGGCCGAGGACGGGCACCGCCTGGCCCGGTGGCTCCTCCCCTACATCGAGGAGCCGGCGGCCCTTGTCCGGTATCTCTCGGCGACGCAGATCGGCATCACGCTCTCGAGTCTCACGCTCGGCGCCTACACGGAGGCGCGCTTCAGCGGACCGCTCGAGGCGTGGGTCCGCGCCTGGTTCGGGCTCGACGCCTCGGCCGCGCACACGGCCGCCGCCATCGTAATTCTCGCCGGGCTCACGGCGGGGCAGCTCGTCATCGGCGAGCTGGTGCCGAAGTCCCTCGCGCTCCAGCACCCGACGGGCATGGCGCTCGCGACCGTGGTGCCCATGCGCTGGTCGCTCGCGATCTTCCGCCCGCTGGCGGCACTGCTCAACGCCAGTGCCCGCCTCGTGCTCCGGACGTTCGGCGCCGCGGCCGCGACCCACCGTCACGTCCACTCGCCGGACGAGCTCGAGCTGCTGATGGCCGAGAGCCGCGAAGGCGGCCTGCTCGAGGCCGACGAGCACGGCCGCCTCCGGCGGGCGCTCCGGCTCGGGCTGCGGACGGCACGCGACCTGATGGTCCCGCTCAACCGGGTGACGATGCTGGGCATCGACACGCCGTGGGACGAGATCGTGCGGGCCGTCGCCGCCACGCCGTTCAGCCGGATCCCCGTCTACCGCGGCGCGCCGCACCACGTCATCGGCATGCTCCGCGTGAAGGATCTCGTCGGGCACTACGCCGCCGCGGGCGCGCTGCCGCTCGAGCGGCTGATCCGGCCGATCGCGGGCGTCGCGGAAGGGCTGCCCGCGGACGGCATCGTCACGCTGCTGCGCGATCGCCGCACGCATCAGGGCGTCGTCGTCGACTCCGCGGGCCGCGCGATCGGGCTCGTCACGATCCAGGACGTGCTGAACGAGCTGCTCAGCAGCGCGCACGCGGGCAGGACTCCGCCCGGCCCGCCTCGCGGGAGGCGGCCGCGATGACGACCTCCGCCGTGCTGCTCTTCTGCGTCAGCTTCATCGTCCTGAACGGCCTGTTCGTCGCCGCGGAGTTCGCGCTCATCGGCGCGCCGAAAGCCGCCATCGCGCACCGCGCCGCCCGCGGCGATCGGCTGGCGGTGCGCCTGCTCGCCCTGCTCCGATCGCCGCACCGCCAGGATCGCTACGTCGCCACGTCGCAGCTCGGCATCACCTTCGCCAGCCTCGGCCTCGGCATGTACGGCGAACCGCTCATCGCACACATCCTCGAACCGCACTTCGGCAGCGTGCCGGTGGGCGCCGGCGCGCTCTCGGGCGCGCTCGCGCTGGTCGTCCTGACGCTCGCGCACGTCGTCCTGGGCGAGATCATGCCGAAGAGCCTCGCACTCCAGCACGCCGAGCGGATGGCCCGGCTCGCCTACTGGCCGATGCGCGCGATATTTCTCGTGCTCTATCCGTTCGTCTGGGCCCTGAACGGCGTCGCCAATGCCGTGGTGCGCGCGCTGGGCCTCCAGCGGCAGGAGGATGCCGCCGAGCGGCTCTATACGCCCGAGGAGCTGCAGTTCGTCGTGGAGGAGAGCGAACAGGGCGGTGCCATCCGGGCGGAGTCCGGCCGGCTGTTGCGCGAGCTGCTGGAGTTCGGCGACCTCACGGCCGGCCAGGTCATGACGCCGAGGGTGCGCGTCGTCGGCATCCCGTCCGGCGCCACGCCAGCCGAGGTGCGCGCGACGATCGCGTCCGCGCGCCACACCCGCTATCCCGTGTTCGACGGGGACCTCGACCACGTGCTGGGCGTCGTCCACGTCAAGGAATTGCTCCGCCGGCTGATCGCCGGCGAACCGATCGCCGCGGCGGATGCCGCGTCGATGCCGGTCGTGCCCGATACGGCCCCCCTCGACGACGTGCTGGCCACGCTCCAGCGGGAGCACGCGCACGCGGCCATCGTCGTGGACGAGCACGGCGGCACGGCCGGCCTCATCACGCTCGAGGACCTGTTTCAGGAGGTGGTCGGCGACATCGACGAAGGCGCGACGCAGCACACGGGACTCGTTCCGCTGGCCGACGGATCGGTGCGCGTGCCCGGCACGCTGCGCCTGGAGGAGCTCGGCGAGCATTTCGACACGCCGCTCACGCACGAGGAGGTGGAGAGCGTCAGCGGCCTCGTCCTCGCGCTGCTCGGCCGGCCGCCGCTCGTGGGCGACCTCGTCGAGTACGGCCGGCTGCGGCTGGAAGTGACGAGTCTGAGCGGCCTCGGCGTGCGCGAGGTACGGGCCTGGTTGGTAGACTGAGAAACCATGATCCGTCCCCTGGTCGTGCCCTGCGTCGTTCTGACCGCATCCGTGCTGACCGTCCAGCAGCCCGCCCTCAGGTCGGGACTCGACACGGGCAACGTCGACGCGACCGTCCGGTCCCAGGACGACTTCTACCGCCACGTCAACGGCAGATGGCTCGATCGCACCGTGATCCCCGAGGACAAGGCGAGCTACGGCGCATTCACGGAGCTGGCCGACAAGGCCGAGGCGGACCTCCGGACGATCATCGAGGCCGCCGCCAGCCGCGCGGCAGAACCGGGCTCGGTGGCGCAGCAGGTGGGCGATCTCTACGCCAGCTTCATGGACGATGCGAGGGCCGAGCGGCTCGGCGCGGCGCCGGTGCAGGCGGAGCTCCGGAAGATCGACGCGATCACGACGCTCGAGGGCGTCGCGCTGGAGTCGGGCGCGCTGTCGGCCATCGACGCGGGCGGACCGATCAACAGCTCGATCGACGGGGACGCCAAGGATCCCGCCACGCCTGTCGTCTACCTGGGACAGGGCGGCACCGCACTGCCCAATCGAGACTACTACCTGCAGGACGACCCGAAGTTCGCGGAGATCCGCGCGAAGTACCTGCAGTTCCTCGAAACGGTCTTCACGCTCGCCGGCCGGCCGAACGGCGCCGCGGACGCCAGGTCGGTGCTCGAGCTCGAGACGGCGCTCGCCAGGATTCAATGGACGCCGGTCGAGAGCCGGGACGCGCTGAAGACCTACAACAAGTTCCTCTTCGCCGATCTGCCGAAGGAGATGCCGGGGTTCGACTGGGCGGCGTGGGCTCGTCCCCAGGGGCTCGACCGCGCCGCGGATGTCGTCGTCCGGCAGCCATCCTTCTTCAAGAGCTTCGCGGCGATGGCTCCGTCGACGCCGCTGCCGACGTGGAAGGCGTGGCTCGCCGCGCACTACCTGATCGCCTCCGCGCCGTACCTCAGCGCGCCGTTCGTGAACGCGAGCTTCGAGCTCTTCGGCCGGACGATCAGCGGCCAGCCCGCGCTCCGCGAGCGATGGAAGCGCGGCGTGAGCCTCCTCGACGACGACATCGGCATGGCGGTCGGCAGGCTGTACGTCGAGAAGACGTTCCCGCCCGATGCGAAGGCGCGCATGCAGAAGATGGTCGGCAACCTGCTCGAGGCGTACCGCCGCTCGATCACGACCCTCGACTGGATGACGCCCGAAACGAAGAAGCAGGCGCTCGAGAAGCTGGCGAAGTTCACGACGAAGATCGGCTATCCGGACAAGTGGCGCGACTACAAGGGCCTGGTGATCGCGCGCGACGGTCTCCTGGGGAACGTCGAGCGCGCGAAGCGGTTCGAGACCGACTATCAGGTGGCCAAGCTCGGCAAGCCGGTCGACCGCACCGAGTGGGTGATGACGCCGCAGACGGTCAACGCCTACAACAACGCCAGCATGAACGAGATCGTCTTCCCCGCCGCGATCCTGCAGGCGCCCTTCTTCGATTTCACCGCTGACGATGCCGTCAACTACGGCGCGATCGGTTCCGTGATCGGGCACGAGATCGGCCACGGGTTCGACGACCAGGGCCGCCACTATGACGGCGACGGCGCGCTGCGCGAGTGGTGGACGGCGGCGGACGCGGCCGAGTTCGAGAAGCGCGCACAGAAGCTCGTCGAGCAGTACAACGCCGCGTCTCCCCTGCCGGGCCTGCACGTCAACGGGCAGCTCACGCTCGGCGAGAACATCGGCGACCTCGGCGGCGTCTCGATCGCCTACGAGGCCTACAGGATCTCGCTGGCGGGCGGGACCGCGCCGGTCATCGACGGGTTGACCGGCGACCAGCGCTTCTTCGCCGGATGGGCCCAGATCTGGCGCGGCAAGTTCCGCGAGGCGGACGTGCGCCGGCGGATCCTGATCGATCCGCACGCGCCGCCGGCGTTCCGCGTCAACATCCCGCTCAGCAACATCGACGGCTTCTACGAGGCGTTCGACGTCAAGGCCGGAGACGGGATGTATCGGCCGCCAGCGGATCGCGTCCAGATCTGGTAGGGACGAGGACCAGCCCAGAGTCCAGAGCCTACCCTTCCCTGAGCACCTCCGTCGGATCGATCCGTGAAGCGCGCCGGGCCGGCAGCCAGGCGGTGAGGAGCCCGACGCCGATCAGCAGGAGCGTCGCCACGATGAACGTCGCCGGGTCTCGGGCCGTGAGGCCGAAGAGCAGGGTGCGGAGGAACTGCGAAGCCCAGAGCGTGGCGCCGGCGCCGATCAGGACGCCGAGGCCGACGAGCCAGGCGACGCGCGCGAGCACCAGACGCACGACGGTCGCCGGCTCGGCGCCGAGCGCCATCCGCACGCCGATTTCGGTGCGCCGCCGGCTGACCGCGTACGCCGTCACGCCGTAGAGTCCGATTCCCGCCAGCAGCAGCGCGAGCGCGCCGAAGAACCCGGAGAGCGCGGCGACCAGCCGCTCTCCGATCATCGTGCTCCGCACCCGGTCAGCGAACGGACGGAACGAGAACGCGACGCCGGCATCGACGCGGGCGAGCGCCTGGCTCAGCCGGCTCTCCACGGCCGCCCAGGCGCCCGGGCTGGTCACTTCCGCCGCGAGCACCGCCTCCGGCCCCAGCCGGTCGATTTGCGCGAACGGCACGTATATCGTGGCCGGCAGCCCTTCGCGCGGCGATCGGTACGCGCTGTCGGCGACGAGCCCGACGACCTCGTAGCCGTCCTGACGGCTCGGGCCGCCCATCGAGACCCGCCGGCCGATCGGATTCCGGCCGCCGAGGAAGCGCCGCGCGAACGCCTGGTTCACGATCGCGACGAGCGGGCGGCCCAGGCGATCGTCGGCGCCGAAGTCGCGCCCGGCCAGCACGCGGACGCCGTAGGTCTGGAACCATCCCGGCGTGACGCCGTTGACCCACGGAAGCCGCGCCCCCGGGGAGCTGCTGCCCGCGTCCGGCAGGTCGACGAACGCGTTCCAGCCCGCGCCGCTCAGCGGCTCGATTCTCGAGATCGCCGCCGCCTTCACGCCAGGCGTCGACGTGGCGACGTCGCGAAGCCGCTCGAACAGCTGAAGCCGCGCGGCGCCTTCCGCGGGACTCCGTTTCACGTCGAGAGTGACCGTCAGCAGCGGGTCGACACGCAGACCGAGCGGCACGGCGCTCAGGCTCTGGAACGTCCGGATGAAGAGACCGGCCGTCACGACCAGCGCGAGCGAGAGCGCGACCTGACTCACGACCAGGACGTTCCTGAGGCCGAGGCGCCGGTCGCCCGCGATGGTGCGGCTCTGATCCTTCAGCGCTTCGTACGCAGCCATGTGCCGGGCACCCAGCGCCGGCGCGACGCCGAAGATCAGCGCGGTCAGCGCGCCGATGGCGGCCGTGAACGCGAGCACGTGCAGGTCGAGCGGCGTGTCGAGCGTGACGGTTCCGGCCGCCGACGAGAACTGCTGGACCAGCAACCGGCTCCCAGCCCGTGCCAGCAGCAGACCGAGGACGGTACCGGCCCCGGCGAGGATCAGGCTCTCGCAGAACAGCTGACGTGCGATGCGCAGACGGGACGCGCCGAGGGCCAGCCGGACGGTCAGGTCCCGCCGCCGCGCCGCCGCCCGCGCCAGCAGCAGGTTCGCGATGTTCGCGCACGCGATGAGCAGCACGGCGCCCACGACGACGATCAGGGCCATGAGCGGCTGCCCGAACTGCCCGCGCAGCTCCGATGGGCCGGTCGAGGCCGGCTCCAGCAAGAACGGCTCGGTCAGATAGCGCGCCTCCATCTCGGGGCCGAAGTTGGACGGGATCGTCGCCGCGCGAATCTGCGGCTGTGCCGCGCGCAGCGCCGCCGTGGCCTGCGCGATCGTCTGACCCGGACGCAGCCGCAGCATGATCTCGAGCCACCAGGTGGATCGCGCGTCGAGCACGGTTCCCGTGCCGCGAATCAGCGGCTCGTCGCCGATGGGCACGACCAGATCGAGCGCGCGGCCGACGACCGGTCCGCTGAAGGCCGGCGGCATGACGCCGACAATCGTGAAGGGCACCCGATCGATCGTGATCGTGCGGCCGACCACGTCCTCGCCGCCGCCCAGCCGGCGCTGCCACAGGCCGTAGCTGACGACGGCGACGCCCCCGGTCGGGCCGCCGCCCCGCACGTCGTCGGCCGGCGTGAGCAGCCGGCCGCGGGCGGGTGTCAGACCCAGCACCTGGAACATCCCGCCGCTCGCGAACGCCCCGTCGACGAGATCCGTCTGGCCCTGCGGCGACAGGTCGAAGCGCTCGACGGAGAAGGCGAAGGCTCCCGCGCCGATCCGCTCCTCGCGATCGCGAATCTGCTCCCAGATCGGATTGGTCCAGGATCCGTGCGGAATGATGACGAGCTGCTCCGGGTCACGCACCGGCAGCGCCTTGAGCACGAGGCTGTTGAAGATCGAGAACAGGGCGGTGTTCGCCCCGATGCCGAGCGCGAGCGACAGCACGGCGGCCGCGACGACGACCGGTGTCGTCCGGAGCGCGCGACAGGCGTCGCGCAGGTCTACCGCGAGACGGGACGGCATGGTTGCTCCTCCATCGGGATGTGCGGCGCGTTCGGAACCGCGCGAGCCGATCCGCTCGGCGACGCCGTACCGGACGGCCTCGACGGCCGTTCGCGCCCAGAAGGCGACGTACGCACGCGAGCCCCGCTCGCGGGCGCGGCGGCAATCCGCGACGAACGTCTCGCGCATGTCCCGCTCGAACCGGGCGCGAAACGCCGCCGGGTATGCGACGAGGAGGACGCCGTACAGGCGACCGGCCGCTGAGCGACGACGCTGGTCGGCGCTCATGCCGACCCCTTTCGCGAGGCGCCGCGAAGACCGTCGAGCGCGCGAACCAGCGAGGCCAGGTGCTCGCGCTCGGTCGCGAGCACCTGGCGGCCGCGCGGCGTCAGCCGGTAGTAGGTCCCGCGCCTCGGGTCCGGGCGCCCCTCGGGACCCGTTTCGGCCACGAGGCCCGCATCGATCAGCCGCGAAAGATGGCGATAGAGCGACCCCGTGCCGAGCGGGACGCGGCCGCCCGACTGCTCGCGGACCGCCTGCAGGATGCCGTAGCCGTGGCTGGCGCCGTCGAGCAGCGCGAGCAGCACGTGGAGCGGCGCGGCGGCGAGCGAGCGTGATATGTCCATCTCGGACATGTCCACTATAGACGTATTCCGCGCGAGATTGGTTGGCCGCGGGCCGCCGGCAGCGGTAGAATCCGCCGGTCCCGCACGCCGCCAGGATCGAAGGGAGGGCACATGCCGCCGAGCAATCGCCGCCATTTCCTGAAGGCCACAGTCACCGGAGCGGTCAGTCTGGCCGCCAGCCCGCTCGTCGGAGCCCAGACGCCCGGCCCGGCCAAGGCCGGGCCGCGGCTGGACGCCGGCGATGCCAACCGGATCTCGATCCTGTCCTACTCGTTCCTCGGCCTGTTCCGAGCCGGTCAAATCGACGTCTTCGGCTATCTCGAGAGCTGCCGCTACCGTTACGGGCTCGAGGCCGCGAACATCTGGAACGGCATGCTGGCCAGCACGGACGAGGACTACTTGAAGAAGGTCCGCGAGGCGCTCGACGAGCGCGATCTGAAGCTCTGCGTCCTGACGACGGACAACACGCACGTGTGGGATCCGGACCCGGCCGTGCGCGCGAAGAACCGAGAGAACGCGCTCGCGCACCTGAACGCCGCCAGGATGCTCGGCGCCGAGTTCATGCGCCTCGATGCCGGCGGGCCGGCGTCGGGCGACCGCTCGTCGCAGGCGGCGAAAGAATGGTCTGGCGAGGCGTTCGACGGCATCGTGAAGGCGTACCGCGAGTACGCGACGTATGCGGCGGATCACGGGTTCAAGGTGGGCCCGGAGAACCACTGGGGTCCCGAAGGCATCTGGCCGAACATGCAGAAGCTGTACAAGGCGGTCGGTCCGCATCCAGGCTTCGGCCTGTCCGTGCACATGTCGCAGTGGCAGGGCACGCGCGAGGAGAAGGATCTGGCCGATAGAGAGTCGGCGCCCTGGGTCGTGGCCGTCCACATGGACAACAACACGTGCAACGGTCCGCTCGACGAGAAGATGCGGCTCCTGCGCGATGCCGGCTACAAGGGCTGGTACGTCGTGGAGAACCACAGCAACGGCCAGAACGAATACGCCCTGACCGGTGTCCAAATTGCGCAGGTGCGGGCGGTGCTGCAGAGCTGGCGCGACGGCAGCGGACAGAGCCGCGGCGTCGGCTCCGGCACCCTGTGACCCGAATGGACGATGACCTATCTCGACGCAGCGCTGTTGAACGCGATCGAGCGCGGCTGCCGGCGTTTCCAGGTCCTGACGGGACGAACGAACGTCTGGCTGGCGATCCAGCTCACGAACCTCAGCGTCATCGTCTATTTCGTCGCGGCAGGCCTGTCCTTCCTGCGGCTCGACACCCTGCCGAGGATCGCGCTGGCGCTCTTCTGCGGCGTTCTGCTGTACATGCTGACGCAGACGGTGTTCAAGGTGCCGATCGAGACCTACGAGAGCTACGCCTACCGGCGCGTCGCGAAGGGCCTGAGGAACCCCCGGCGGATCCGGGACGCGGGGCTGCGCATCTCGTTCCTGACGCTCTCGCTGGTCATGACCTATCCGGTGGTGCTGCTCTATCTGATGCTCCGCGTGCCGGCGATTCTCCTCGTGAGCTACTCGCTCATCGTGCTGACCACGGTCGTGCTGTATCTTCTCGCCTGCGACCCGCTCCCGCCGTGCGCGGGCACGCTGCCGGCCTGGCTCCGACGCTCCGCTCCGTCGCGGCTGGCCGTCGCCGAGGAGCCGGGGCGCCACGCCGACGGCAGTCCGTCGCCGCGCAATGTGTCCCTGAAGCCCGGCCGACGATCAGCGCTGCTGCCCGCAGCCGTGTAGCCTCTGCCGAGAAGCGCTCGCCCGTCCAGTCACCAGACGCCGCCGTCTCAGTCCGTCAACGTCCGAATCCGGATCTTCCGCCATCTGCTGACGAGCGGCTGATTGACGGAGACGCCCGATCCGGAATTCACCGGAAGCGCCAGATCGCGCTCGGTGATCCCGTGGAGCTGCAGGCCGATGAAGCCTGACGGATTGGTCCGGTAGACGTCTTCGTTGGTGAGGTCCTCCACCGGATGGCCGTTCACCCACGTCTGCACGCGCGGTCCCTTCGCGACGACCCTCACCGCGTTCCATCCGTCGTCCACGAAGTAACGGTGGCCGTGGTCGATCTTCTCCTGTGACGACAGCCAGCCGGTTCCGAGCGCTTCGCCGTAGAGGAGACCGGTCGTCGAGAGACCCGGGTAGAACCTGCGCACCTCGACCTGCGGCCCGAAGACGCGCCCGGCCGAGAGGTCGAACCCGCGGCCAACCGTGACCGGCCGGACGCGGCTGCGGATCTGGATGCCCTGGTTCGTCACCGGGTCGACCATCGTCTCGAGCTCGAGCTCGAAGTCTGCGAATTCCCGCGTCGTGCAGAGGAAGGAGTTCATGCTCGCGCTGCGCTCGACCGTGCGGCCGACGATGGCGCCGTCCTCGACGGTGTAGGTGTGCGCGCCGTCGAGGTGCACCCACCCGTTCAGGCTCTTCCCGTCGAAGAGTGGCATCCAGGACGACGGCTCCGCGGCGCTCTGGGTCGCTGGCTCGTCCTCCAGCGCGAACGCGATGACGGAATCGCCCGACTTCGTGGCGTTCTTGCCGCCGCCGCCCGCGGCAATCGCGACGTATTCCCTGCCGTCCACCATGTACACCGACGGCGTGGCGTAGCCGCCTGCCGGCAGCTGGTACGCCCACAACTGGCGACCCGAGTGCGCCTCGAAGGCCCGGATCTTCGCGTCGGCGGTCGCCGCGACGAAGACGACGCCGCCGGCGGTGGCCACCGCGCCGCCGTAGTTCATGGTCCCCGTGTCACGGATGCCCTTCGCGACGAGCTGAGGATACTCGCCGAGCGGCACCTTCCAGAGAATCGTGCCGTTGGCGAGATCCACCGCGTTGAGCGTGCCCCACGGCGGCGCGATCGCGGGCGCGCCGTCCTGATCGTTGAACAACGTGTACGTGTCAATCGTGTATCGCGCAGCGGCGCCCTGGCTCGTCTCGGGCAGAGGTCGATCGGACGGGCTGGTGACGTATGTGAGTAGCGCGTTCATCTCCGCCGGCCGCAACTGGCGGAACGCCGGCATGCTGTTCCGGCCCTCGGAGATGACGGCCTGAACGGCCTGCCGGTCGATCGTCAGGTTCAACAACGCGGGCGTGGCGGGCGGCGCGCCGCGCCGGTCCGCGCCGTGGCAGGGCGCGCAGGTGCGCTCGTAGATCGCGCGGCCCAGCGCCATCGGAGCAGCCGGACCCTGCGCCGGCGCGTCGTACACCGGACGGAGCTGATTGATCGTGGGCGCGTCGTTGACGTTGACGTACAGCACGTTCAGCCACGGATCGAACGAGCCGCCGTGCCATTCACTGCCGCCGAGATGGCCGGGCTGCGTCAACACCCCCCGCAGCGTGGGCGGCGTGAACATGCCGCCGGAGTCGTAGCGCCGGAACTCTCCCAGGGCGAACTCGTGGGCCTGGGGTGACGTCCTCGTCAGGTCGGCCTCGGTGATGGCCTGGCGCACCAGCGGGGGCGGCACGAGCGGCACCGGCTGCGTCGGCCACGCCGCTTCCCCAGGCACCGTCGAGGCCGGCACCGGCCGCTCGTACACGGGAAACACCGGCTGGCCGGTTTCCCGATCAAGCACGAACGTGAAACCCATCTTCGTGAGCTGCACGACGACATCGCGCTTCGCGCCGCCGCTCGTCAGGGTCGCGAGAATCGGCGCCGGGGGATTGTCGTAGTCCCAGAGGTCGTGGTGGACGGTCTGGAAGTGCCACTTGCGCTCGCCGGTCGCGGCGTCGAGCGCGAGCACGCTGTTGGCGAACAGGTCCTGCCCCTTCCGAAAGGCGCCGTAGAAGTCGTCGGTGGCCGACCCGGTCGCCGCGAAGACCCAGCCCCGCTGCTCGTCGACGGTGATACCGCCCCAGGCGTTGGCGCCGCCGTACGGCTCGCCCTTCACCCGCTGCCAGGTGTCGCGGCCGTAGTCGCCGTCGCCGGGAATCGTGTGGAACGTCCAGACGAGCCGGCCGGTGACGACGTCGTACGCGCGTATATGGCCGGGCGAGGCGTCATAGCTCTCGTCCACCCGCGAGCCGACGATGAGCAGGTTCCTGTAGACGGCGCCGGGCGAGGTCATCTCGAGGTTCACGGTGGACGGATCCACGCCGAGATTCTCGCGAAGATCGACGAAGCCGCCCTTGCCGAAGCTCGCAATCAGCTTCCCCGAGGCCGCGTCGAGGGCGTAGACCCGATCCTTCACGAAGTCGAACACGCGCGGCGGCTCGCCGCCGCCCTTCCAGTAGGTCACGCCCCGATTGCGAAGACGGATGACCGCGTGGCGCTCGTTGTACTGCGCCGGATCGAATGTCCAGATCTGCCGTCCGGTCGCGGCATCGAGCGCGACGGCCTTGAGGCTCGGCGTCGAGATGTACATCACGCCGTCGACGACGACGGGGTTGGCGTGCATCGTCGATCGCGACGTCGCGTCGCCGGTGTGATATTCCCACACGGGCCGCAGCCGCTGGACGTTCGCCGCGTGGATCTGCGCGAGCGCGGCGTACTGCGTCCCGCCGGCGTCGCCGCGGTACACGGGCCAGTCGACCGACCGAGGACCGCCCGCGCCGCCGGGGCCCGACTGGCCGGCGACGACGCTCAGGGCGCCGATGACGAGGGACGCGACGAGCGGCACGCGGGCGGATCCCATGGTGTCCCGGTGGGGTGATGATATCCGGAGCGACCCGGCGGGCGAGAAGGGAAAACCGTCGTGATATAACTGCGGAAGCGGCGCGACAATCGACGATCAGATGAAGCCACCTGACCGACGCGCGCGCGATCGACCACCCGACGGACCCTGTCCGAACTGCCGGGCCAAGGGATCGGACGTCGTCAAGGTCACGATCCGCAGCGCCTACCTGCTCTACTTCAAGTGCGGCACGTGCGGGCACGTGTGGCAGATCGAGAAGCCTCCGCCCCGCGGACAGCGGCGCCGGGACCGCTAGGGCGGCCCCTCGCCCCGATGGCGCGCCGGTCGGGGGCCCTCGCTCAGGCCTGCCGCACCCCGGCGCTCTTCAGAATCGAGATCATCGGACACCAGCGCGTGAACGCGGACTGGAACAGGTTCCCGCCGACGAACAGCGTGAACCAGAGCCAGCGCTCGTCCACGAACATCGCGAGCAGCACGCTCGCCATCACGAAGAATCCCGCAATCAATCGCAACATGGGCTCCAGAGTCATCTGTCTCTCCTTTGTCGCCGCCTCAGTCGATGCTCGTCTCCGCCGATGCACGCATTCGCCGGTGGAACATCAGGTACAACACCGGCACGGCCATCCGTGAGAGCACGAGCGACGCGACCTCCCCGGCCATCAGCGAGATCGCGAGCCCCTGGAAGATCGGGTCGAAGAGGATGACGGCCGATCCGACGATCACCGCCGCGGCGGTCAGCGCCATCGGGCGGAACCGGACCGCGCCTGCATCCACCACGGCCTCTTCGAGCGCCATGCCGTCCTTCAGCCGCAGCTCGATGAAATCGACCAGGATGATCGAGTTCCGGACGACGATCCCCGCGCCGGCGATGAAGCCGATCATCGAGGTCGCCGTGAAGAAGGCGCCGGACAGGGCGTGCGCCGGCAGGATCCCCACGAGCGAGAACGGAATCGCCATCATGATGATGAGCGGCGTCATCAAGGACTGGAACCAGCCGACCACGAGCATGTAGATGAGCGCGAGCACGGCGACGAACGCGATGCCGAGGTCGCGAAAGACCTCGTAGGTGATGTGCCACTCGCCATCCCACTTCATCGCGTACGTCGTCCCGTCGAACGGCTGCTGCGTGTTGAAGATGGCGACCGGGCGCCCGTCGGGGGCACGCAGCGAATCGAGGCCGCGGTTCATCTGCAGAATGGCGTAGACGGGACTCTCCGCTCGTCCGGCGACGTCTCCCGTGACGTAGGTCACCGGCAGCAGGTTCTTGTGATAGAGGCTCGCTTCTTCCGCCGCGCGAACGGGACGCGTGAGCTCCCCGACGGCGACCGGCACCGGCTCGCCCATCCGAATCGCCTGCACGGCATCGAGGCCGCTCCGCGACGCGCGCGGCAGGCGAACGACGATCGGGACGTCCTCGCGCGCCAGCGGGTCGTGCAGCAGGCCGGCCGACACGCCCGCGCCCGCCATGTTGACGACGGCGGCGACGTCCGTGGCGGAGACGCCGGCCGCGGCCGCCTTCTCGAGATCGACCTCGAGACGCCACTTCGGCTGCGGGCTCTCGACGTACCAGTCGACGTCGACGACGCCCGGCGTCCGGGCGAACGTCGCCTTCACCTTCTCGGCGAGCGCGCGCCGTTCGCCCGGGTCCGGGCCGTAGACTTCCGCGACGAGCGTCTGCAGGACCGGCGGACCCGGCGGCACCTCCACCACCTGGATCGTCGCCCCCAGTCGGGCCGCTTCCGGTTCCAGCGCCAGCCGCAGCCGCTTGGCGATCGCGTGGCTCTGCTCGGACCGCTCGTCCTTCGGTTTCAGCGCGACCTGGATGTCCGCCAGTTGCGGCGACTGCCGGAGGAAATAGTGCCGCACGAGGCCGTTGAAGGTGTACGGGGACGCCGTGCCCGTGTAACTCTCGGCCCCGACCACCTGGGTGTCGCGCAGCACGATGTCGGCCAGCGCCGCGGTCGTCCGCGCCGTCGACTCGAGCGGCGTGTCGTCCGGCATGCGCACCATGACCTGCAACTCGCTCTTGTTGTCGAACGGCAGCATCTTCACCGTGACCGCGCCGAGCGGCACGAGCAGCGACGCCGCGACCAGGAGCACCACGATGCCGACGAGGAACACCATCCGCCGACGCGGCGACCGCACGAGCGGCACCATGACGCGCCGGTAGAGCGCGGTGAGGTAGTCCTCCCCCGCGCCGGACTTGGCGTGCGCGCTCCCGCCGTGCTCCGCGTCGTGCCGTCGCCGGAGCAGCCGCACCGCGGCCCACGGCGTGACGATGAAGGCGACCGCGAGGGAGAACAGCATCGCCGCCGAGGCGCCGACCGGAATCGGCCGCATGTAGGGACCCATCAGGCCGCCGACGAACGCCATCGGGAGAATGGCCGCGACGACGGCGAGCGTCGCCAGAATCGTCGGGTTGCCGACTTCGTCGACGGCGCGGACGGTGACGGCCTCCAGCGCCTGCGGCCCCCCGGCGATGCGTGCGTGGCGCACGATGTTCTCCACGACGACAATCGCGTCATCGACCAGGATCCCGATCGAGAAGATCAGGGCGAACAGCGTGATGCGGTTGAGCGTGTAGCCGTAGAGCAGGAAGACGAACAGCGTCAGCGCCAGCGTGACGGGGATCGCCGTGAGCACGACCGCCGATTCCCGCCGCCCGAGCGCGAACCAGATGAGCGCCGCCACCGAGATGACCGCCAGGAGCATGTGCCAGAGCAGTTCGTTCGACTTCTGCTCGGCCGTCTCCCCGTAGTTGCGCGTCACCGTGACGTGCAGGTCCTTCGGCAGCAGGTAGCCGCGGACCGTGTCCACCTTGCGCTCGACGGCGTCGGCCAGCTCGATCGCGTTCACGCCCGGACGCTTGGCGATCGATAGCGTCACGGCGGGATAGGCCCGACCGGGCGCGGGATGATGCGACACGTAGCTCGTCGGCTCGCCGCCGCTCTCCGAGATCCCGGCGACGTCGCCGAGGTGCACCGGAGCGCCGTTCGACGTGCCGACGACCGTCGCCCGAAGCTGGTCGAGAGTCGTGGGCCATGCCCCTGCCTCCAGCCCGATCGCCTCGTTGCCGCTGACGATCGTTGCCGCCGGCAGCCGCCGGTTCGCTCCGGCGATCGCCCGCTCGACGGCGGCCGGGTCGAGGCCGCGCGCCGCGAGCGCCGGCGGATCGATCGTGACGCTCAGCTGCCGCGGCCGCCCGCCAATGAGGTTCACCTCCGAGATGTTCTCGACGGTCTTCAGCGAGTCGCGAAGCTGCGCCGCCATCTGGCGCAGCCGCAGGTCGTCGTAGCCCTCGCCCCAGAGCGTGAGCGCCATGACCGGCACGTCGTCGATCGACCGCGCCTGCACGAGCGGCGCCGACGCGCCGGGCGGGAGCGCCGAGGCGTTCGCGAGCAGCTTCTGATGGATCCGCACGAGTGCCCGCTCGGGATCCTGGCCGACGAGGAAGCGCACGATGACGAGGGATCGCCCCGGACTGGACGTGGAGTAGATGTACTCGACGCCGGGCACCTCCCACAGCTCCCGCTCGACGGGCCGCGTCACGCGCTGTTCGATCTCCGTGGGCGCCGCGCCCGGGAGGTCGACGAACACGTCGACCATCGGCACGATGATCTGCGGCTCCTCCTCGCGAGGCAGATTGACGACCGCGTACACGCCGAGCAGGATCGAGCCGACGATGACGAGCGGCGTCAGCTTCGAATGGAGGAAGACACGCGCGAGCGCGCCGGCGACACCCAGGCGGGCCGAGCTCATCGCGGGCCTCCCGATGCCGTGACGCGCACGGCGGCGCCGTCGAGGAGCGACGCGGGCGGCGACGTGACGACGGCTTCGCCGGCTGACAGCCCGGCGGTGATCTCGAGCGTCGATGCCGCGGCTTCACCCGTCGAGACCGGCCGCATGCGCGCCCGTCCGTCGGCGACGGTGAACACGAACGCCATCTGCCCCCGCCGCACGACGGCCGACGCCGGCACCATCAGCGTGCGACGCGAAGGGCCGGCGAACGCCGCCCGCCCGAACATGCCGGACTTGAGCGGCAATCCGGCGGGCAGGTCGATCTTGACGAGGAAGCTGTGCGACGACGGATCGAGCCGTCCGATCTCGCTGACGCGTCCGGCCGCCGGCGGCGGGGCGGCATCGTCAATCGGCCTGAGGTCGAACGCCACGTCGACCGGCTGCCCGGTCGCCACGTTCGCCGCCCGCGCTTCGTCGAGGCGCACTTCCAGCTGCAGGCGACTCTCGTCCTCGACGGTGAGGAGCGGAGCGCCGGGTGCGGCCATCATGCCGGGATCGGCGTGCCGCTCGCTGACGACGCCGTCGAACGGCGCGGCGAGCACGGCGTAGGAGGCGGCAATCGCCGCCGCGTCGGCGGCGGCCCGCGCGGCGTCCACGGCCGCGGCGGCTTCCGCCGTCCGCGCGCGCGCCCCGGCGGCGCGGGCCTCGGCCGCGGCGAATCCGGCGTCCGCCTCGTCGCGCTCCTGGGCCGTCGCGGACCGGCGTTCGAAGAGCGTGACAATCCGATCGCGCGTGGCGCGCGCGAGCACCAGCGATGCGTCCGCCCCGCGAACGTCGGCATCCGCCGCCGTCACGCTCTTCTCGGCGGCGGCCAGCGCCGCCGCGGCGCGCCGGCGGTCGGCCTCGAGCTGGCTGGCGTCGAGCGTCACCAGCGGCTGACCGGCCCGCACGCGGTCCCCGGGCCGGACGTCCACGCGCGCGATTGGCGCGAGCACGCGGCTGGAGATCGGCGCGACGAGCCGCGCCCTCACGATGCCGCCGGCTTCGACGACGGCCGGCACCTCTGCGAGGACTGCGGCCGTCGTCGTCACGGGCACGGCTCCGTCCCGGGCGGAGGCCGCGGGCGCCGGGTCCGTGCCGCCGCAGCCGGATGCGAACCCGGCCGCCGCGATCGACGCGAGAACGAGAGCACGTAGGGTCATGGGAGTCATCGGTTCAGAAATGGATCGCGCCCGACGGCGCGATCGAGCTGAGCGTCGGCCAGAAGGGCATCCACGAGAGCGTCGATGCGACCGCTCTGCGCCTCGAGCACGAGGGCGGAGGCGCGCAGGAGCTCGCCGACCGGCACCAAGCCGACGTCGAACCGGTCGCGGACGATGCGCTCGCTCTCGCGGGCCTGCGCGACCGCGGCGCGGCCGACTTCGAGACGCGCGCGCGCCGACTGCTGTCGCGTCCTGGCGGCGAGCACGTCCGCATCGGCGACCGCCCGCGCCTCGTCAATCGCGGCGCGCGCCTCCGACACCGCGGCGGCCGCCGCGCGCCCCCGGGCGACGTCGCCGCCGCCGATCGAGACCGACCACTGCAGCTCGACGCCGGCAACCCATCCCGAGCTCCGGCTGTCGAACGTGAGTCCATCCGACTCGACCTCGGCCTGGCCCAGCACGCGCGGCAGCCAGCCGGCCCGGGCGGCCGCGGCGGCGGCTTCTGCCAGGCGGCCGCCGGCCAGCGCGCGCGCGACGTCGGGTCTCGCCGACTCGGCCCGGGCGAACAGCGCCGGGAGATCGCCGGTCTCGAGCGCATCGAGCGGCGGCTCCGCGGCATCGAACGCGCTCGCGACCGGCGCGCCCATGAGCTGATTGACGCGCGCACGCGCGACCGCGGCATCCCCCGCCGCCTGGATGGCGCGCTGGCGCACCTCAGCCAGATGCGCGGAGAGGGCCAGGACGTCGGCATCGGTGGCTCGGCCGGCGTCGCGCTGCCGCTCGGCGCGGGCGAGATCCTCGGTGGCCGCCGACGCGGCCGCTTCGGCCGCGCGCGCCCGCGACTCGGCGGCGAGCACCCGGCCGTATTCCTCCGTCACAGACACCACGAGGTCGGCAGCCGCCTGACGCAGCGAGAGGTCGGCGACATCCCGTTGCAGACGCGCGGACCGGATCGCCGAGGACGTCCGGCCGCCGTCGTAGAAGACCTGCTGCAGTCCCACCGACCGGCGGTAGAAGTTCCGGGCCCCGGGATGATTCAGGACGTCGACGGCAAAGTCGGCGTCCGTGAACCGACGAGAGGACAGGAGCGAGCTGAACACGAAGACGGGCTCGTCGCTCCGGCGCGCGGCTTCCGAAAACGTCACCGTCGGCAGCCAGGCGGCGCGCGCGATCGAGCGCTCCGCGTCCGCCCGCGCCACGCCGGCGCGGGCGCGCCGGATGGCCGGACTCCGATCCAGTGCGCGTCCAATTGCCCGATCCAACGTGAGCGGGGTCTGCCCGGCGGCAGGCAGGCCAGTCAGGAGGACCACCAGCGCAGCGAGGAACGTTCGAGCGACCGTGGGCATCACTCACCTAGATGCAGGTTTCCGGGAAAAGGTGACAGGCCCGGGCCTCCGGCGGGATCGGCGCGGGCGCGAGGCATAATCGACGGCAGGTGTGACGAAATCGCCAGATCTGAATCTCTCCAATGGGCCGGTCGCCGCGGACGATTACGCGCGTCTGGTTGGCGCGGCCTCGGCGGGCGATCAGGCGGCCATGGAGCGGCTGCTCATGCGGGCGCAGGAAGTCGCGTTCCGCTTCAGCCTCCTGGTGTGCGGTCGGCCCGACGATGCGGAAGACGTGATGCAGGAAGCGCTGCTCAAGACGTACCGGCACGTCGGCCGCATCGAGCGGCCCGAGGCGTTTCGCGCGTGGCTGTATCGCACGGTCCGGAACGCCTGCCTGATGAGCCGGCGCCGCCGCGTGGGCGAGCCGGCGCACATCGAGTCGCTCGACGGTCCGCGCGGGGACGACCGCGCGCGCTCGGCGCACGACGTCGCCGCCGATCGAGCGAAGCGGCCGGACGAGCAGGCGCTCAACGCGTGGCTCGGCCGGCGGCTGCGGCAGGCGCTCGGGACGCTCGCGCCGATCGATCGCATGATCGTGATCCTGCGCGAGATCGAGGGCCTCTCGACGCGCGAGACGGCTGCGGTGAGCGGCATGTCGGAGGCGAACGTGAAGACGAGGCTGCATCGCGCACGGAGCCTGCTGCGTGCGCGTCTGGAGCAGACATGAGCGAACACACGCGTCGCGCGTGCCAGGTGCTCACGAGCGCCTGTCCGCCTATCTCGACGGCGACCTGTCGGCCGCGGCCTGCGCGCGCATCCGGCGTCATGCGAAGCGGTGTCCCCGCTGCACGGCCCTCATCCACGATCTGCAGAAGACGACGGGACTCTGCCACCGGGCCGGGCAGGCTCCCCTGCCGCCGGCCGTGCGCGCGCGCGCCCGCGCCCGCATCCGCGCGCTGATGGCGGACCGCTCTTGACACCGCCGGACTCCGCGCGCACCCTCAAGGAAACTGGAGGCCACCGGTGCGCACGCGTCTGATCGCCTCGCTCGTCGTCGTCCTGTCGGCGGTCGCCTGGGTCGTGTCCACCCAGGCGCCTTCGGCGAGCCGCCTGCTCGTCCTCTCCAAGGGGGATCTGACCCTGTCGGTCATCGATCCCGTGACGCTGAAGATTCTGGGGAAGGTGCCGTCCGGACCCGATCCGCACGAGGTCGCGGCCACGGCCGACGGCCGGCGCGCCTACATCTCGAACTACGGCGCGGGCCGCGGCGGATTCAACACGCTCACCGTCGCCGACATCGTCGATTTCAAGCCGCTGCCGCCGGTCCAGCTCGGCGCGTTGCGGGGGCCGCACGGCATGACCCAGGCCGGCGGCAAGATCTATTTCACTGCGGAGGTCGCCAAGGTCGTGGGACGCGTCGACCCGGCCACCAACGCCGTCGACTGGGTCCTCGGCACCGGACAGGACATCTCCCACATGGTCGTGGTCGCCCCCGATCTGCGGCGGCTGTTCACGGTCAACGTCCAGTCGGCCACGGCGAGCATCATCGAGCGCGCGGTCGGCCGCGCCGGCCGGTTCGCGCCCGCCGTGGACAACGACTGGACGATCACGCTCGGTGAAGGTCGGCGAGTCCGCCGACGACTTCGAGGGGTTCGACGTCTCCCCGGACGGCCGCGAGCTCTGGACGGCCAGCCCGCGCGGGAAGATCGCCATCGTCGACACGGCGAACAAGCAGCTCGTCCAGACGCTCGACGCGGGCGTCACGGGCGCGAACCGGGTGAAGTTCACGCCTGACGGCAAGTTCGTTCTGGTATCGCTGCTCTCCGGCGGCGGTGCGGGCGGAAACGTCGTCGTCTTCGACGCCGCCACGCGCAGGGAACTGCGGCGCATCGACGCCGGCGGCGGAGTCGGCGGCATCCTCATGCAGCCCGACGGTGCGCGCGCCTACGGCTCATCCCGCACCGGCGTCGTCGTGATCGATCTGAAGACCTGGGAGGTCGTCGGCCGGATCGACGCCGGCCCCAATCCGGACGGCCTCGCCTGGGTCGCCGGATCCTGAGGCGAGGGTCGCCCGCCACCAGTCCAAGCGGAAAAACCCCCGCGCCCGCTCAGGATTCCGCGGCGAGGTCGATTGCCGCCGCATTTTCCGGCGGTTTGGCTGAAGACCCGGCGCGCTCGCGCCTGGCACGCGCGTTGCTACCTCTTGGCCCATTGCCGAGCTGCTCACGCAGATCAGACAGCCGGCCGGAGGACTGCCATGCGTGTGCAATTGGGAGCGGCCGTCGTGGTGGGCGTGCTCGTGTACGCCGCAAGCACGGGCGGCGCCGTGACGTCCGCTCGAGCGGAGGCGGCGGGCGAACTGAAGACCGAGGGCATGACGCCTTTGGCCGGGCAGCAGCAGACGTGCGCGGGTCCCCGTCAGAAGACGTTCGCGCTGAGCGTGAGCGAGACGACGGTGGATCTCGGCATGGGCCTGCGGCTCGCCGCGTGGACGTTCGGCGGCCAGCTACCGGCGCCGACGATCGAGGCCTGCGAGGGCGACGAAGTGACGATCGCCGTGGCCAACCACGGCAACGCGCTGCACGGGCTGGATTCGCACGCGCTCCGTACGAGCGTCGCTCACTTCGGTCCAGTGGCGCCGAGCGCGACATTGACGATCCACGCCGTCGTCGACACGCCGGGCGTGTACATGTATCACTGCGCCGCCGGGATGATGACCGACACGCACATCAAGCGCGGAATGGCGGGCGCGATGATCGTCTATCCGCGATGGAGGGCCCAGCGTCCCGCACGCGAGCTGGTGGTCGTGCAGAGCGCCGTGTACGGCGACCCGGATGACTCGGGGCTGATCGATGGAGCGAATGCGGGCCGCGCGATGCTGAAGAACGATCCATCGTTCATGATGTTCAACGGGCGCCTCGGCCACGAGACGCTGCACGTGGCGGTCGGCGACCTCGTCCGCGCATACTTCGTGAACGTCGGACCCGGCACGTCGTCCGTCCATGTCATGGGCACGATTCTCGACCGCGTCGTCGATGGCTCGCGCCAGCTCGACGACGTGCAGACGTACGGCGTTCCTGCGGGGAGCGGCGCGATCGTCGAGTTCAGGATTCCCACCCCGGGCACGTTCGGGCTGGTCGATCACGATCGGCTGGGATACCTCCCGATGGGTCTGATGCTCGGGTTCTCGACCGAGTCCCAGCACGCGCCGGGAATGTAGCCGTTCATCGGATCCCCAGGCGCCGCCCGCCAGCGACGCTTCATCCGCTCAGCCGGCGGTGAAGGCGGTCAGCGTGTCGAGCTGCTCGCGGATCTCGCGTGCCCATCGGGACTGCGCAGGTCCGTCGCGTCCGTTCGCGGTCTCCTGGTCATAGCGCCGCTGCGCGTCGAGCTCCTCACGCACGAAGCGCTCCCCGAGCGCGGTCAGGTCCTCTTCAGGGCGCTCGCACGGCCGCGTCAACGCCCGGAAGGACCGTCGGGCGCGCCGCGCGTAGAGCTCGGTCAGGTCGAAATGCGTCTGCTCGTGCGCGAGCGTGCGCCGGGCGCTGTCCGGCTGCGCGAAGATCATCGGGTTGACCCACGAGCGATCCGGAAAGAACGCCGCGACGACCTGCACCGTGAACTCGCCGCCCTCGCAGCGGAACCCCCAGATCAGGCTCGTCACCGTGGCGGCGGCTTCGTCACGACCCGCGGGCGGACGCGCTCGGTAGTCGGTCCACTGCAGCGGTGACTCCGCCGACCACGGCACCGCGCTTCCGTCCGCAGCTTCGATCGGCCTGGGCCGGGCGGCGACGGCCGGCGGGCGGTGCTCCGGCGTTGTCCGGCAGGACACGGCGGCGCCGGCGAGCGCCAGCGCGAAGAGCATTCGTCCGATCGGCGCGGCAGGCCTCAGGCGGATCGACCGTCCAGCACGAACGCCTCGAGCATGTCCGCGCGCGATTTCTCGTCGAGCGCGATGACGCTCAGGAGGTCGCGAATCGACACCATCCCCCGGTATCCGAGGCGATCGTCGACGATGAGCAGGTGAAAGATGCCGTTCTGCTCCATCAGCCGCAGGCAGTCGTGCAGGCCCGCGTCGGGCGTCACGGTCACGAGACGGGTGCTCATGATCTCGCCCACGCGCATCCAGGCCGGACACTTGTTCTCGGCCGCGACCTTGTCGGAGATGTCGCTCTGCGAGACGACGCCCGCCGGCGCGCCCGCCCCGTCGACCACGGCGACCGAGCGGATCTCGCGATCGCGCAGGTACCGCGCCGCCTCGTGCACCGTCATGTCGGGCTGGATGGAAAACACGGCCGATCGAGAACCAACGACGTCGCGTACCGTCATGGCCGTCCTCCGGGGAATAAGCCAGATCTGCCGGGACTCAGCCCGACCATACAGGCGTCCTCGACGGGTGTAAAGGTTCTTCTCGCGGCGCCCTGCCGCGCGTGCTGCGGCCGTCAGCGCACGGCCGGCACCGGCTCGCGGTGCCGGTCCGTCCAGCCGCTCCAGAGCACGCCGATGGCGGCGCCGAGAATGGATGTCACCCAGAGCGCGGTGACCGAGGGCGGCGGCGCGCCAATCGCGCCGAGGTAGGCGGCCATCAGGAAGAGCACCAGGGTGACCAGCCCCCAGCGACCGATGCGGTCCCTCGCGCGGGTAGCGCGGACGTAGATCCATACACCCGCCGCGAACATCGTCGTCTCGATCGCCACGGTCGCCGGAATCGAGTTCCAGATCGAGAACCCGAGTTTGGGTCCACCGGGATAGAGGGGCACGTCTGGCGCGTGCACCACGACGTCGAGCACCCAGTGACTCACGACGAGCCCGATCAGGACGAAGAAGGTCCTCCCGTTGCCGGCAATCAGCCGGTAGATCCAGGCGAACACCACCGCCCAGAGCGAGAGCAGCAGGAGCGAGTGCGAAATGGGATAGCTCACGAAATCGAGCGGAGTCATCGCCGTGTTGCCCGGATCGATGCGCACGCGCTCGAGCCCGAGCGCGACGAGGACGGGCCACATGATGTCGGCGAGCTGCGCGGCGGCCAGCAGCACCGCCAGCGAGACACGCGGCACGACGCGCTTGGCGGCGAACCCGACGGCGAAATGGCCGATGAACACGCGGGCGAGTCTACTGGAAGAGCGTCAACGCCGCCACGCGGCGGTCGATGGTCTCGACGAGCTCGTTGTAGGCCGGCGCACCCACGCCGCCGTACCGGCGCGCGAACTCCGCCCGGGAGAGATTGTCGGGCAGACCGTCGACCGACGGCATCATGTCGTCTTCGAGGAGCCCGGTGCCGAGCCGCGCTCGGAGCCGGCGCGCGGACTCGCCAGAACGGGTGGCGGCATCGCCGAAGAGGGTGCCGGCCCGGTCGGCCGCAAGGTCCGAGAAAGAGAAGCCGCTGCCGCCGTGAGCATCGGCCATCTCCTTGTAGAGACCGGCCATGGTGGCGAGCGGCGTGCCGGCGAACGCGGCAATCAGCGCGGACACCGTGAAGTGCTGCGCGAGATCGTGGCGCCCGCGCAGGATCACGACGCGGGTCTCCGGCCGAGGCCAGTCGCGCGCCTCGGGCACGACGGCGGCGAGCGGCCAGCCATTGACGTAGAAGGCGACAGCCACCAGCGCCGCCCGGTTGTCCTCGGGCGCCGGGGCGGCGACCGTGCCCGCCGGCGGGTCTTGCATCACGAGCCGGACGAGATCGGCAAGGGACGTGTGCGGCGCGAGGCGCCGCGCCATCGTCACAATCCGCTCGTGCTGCGCGCGAAGCCGCTCGACGTCCATGGCAGCCGCCGGCGCCACGGCGGTCGAGGCCGGCTGTTGCGCGGCGGCCGGGCCAGGCCGGAGGCCCGTGAGCGCAAGGAGGCCGCACAGCGCGGCGAATCCCGCCATCTTCTTCGTGTTCTTCTTCTCTTTCGTGGTCATGGACGCTGCCGTTGGACGACCTATTGGAAAATTATAGCGGCCGGCGGTGCCGCGCCGGCTCAGCGATAGAGCGACGCCGCGATGCGGATCAACTCGTCGGCCGAGAGTTCGGTGCTCGCAACGAGATGCAACATGCCGGCATCGTGCCAGGTGACGACGGCCGGACTCCGGCCGTCGATGTCGTCCGTCGGCGGCTCGGGACCGAGCTGGTACACGCGCCCCGCGTGTCCGGCGATGCGGACCTCTCCCGGGGCGCGGCCGTAGCTCACGTCGAGCGCCAGGCGGCGCGCCTCCTCCGCGCCCGGCCTCGACTGGCTGACGACGAAGCGGCCGTAGTGCATCTCGAGCGTGCGCCGCGCCGGCGGGAGCTCCCGGCGTTTGTGATCGCGGACGTGGATTCGGATCGATCGACGACGCAGGCCGGCGGTGTCCTTCGGCTCGAGCGGCACGAACGTGAGCCACGACCGCGCCGCGACGAGCGACTCCACGGTCTGGAAGTGCGCCTCGGCGGCCCGCCGCCTGCCGGCGGCGGCCTCCAGAGCCGCGATCGCCTCGCGATTTCCCCGGGCGATCGCCAGGTCGAGCGCCGTCCGGCCATTGAACCCGGGTGCGCCCGTGCCGCGAACGGCCAGGCTGGCGCCCGCCGCCACGAGAATCCGGACGACGGCCGCATGGTCGCGGATCACGGCCATCATCAGGGCGCTCAGGCCGAACTTGGCCGTGCGATCGAGATCGGCGCCCTGGCGCACCAGCCATTCGACCACCGGGACGTTGCCGTCCGCGACGGCGAGCATGAGCGCCGTCTGGCCGTGCCGGTCCAGCGCGTCGATGTCGGCGCCGCGCGACAGCAGCCGCTCCAGCTCGTCGACCGCGCCGCTGCGCACGGCGCGCTCCCATTCCTTCGTCACGGTCCGCCCCACCCTACACCAGCGCGCCACTCGCCCATCCGGGTGATGTCTGCGCCGGCGCGGCGGGACACAATCGCGGGCATGAGCGATTCGACTCTTCTCTCCATGTCCGATCGGCTGGCCGACGCCGTCAATCGCGCGGGCGCCTCCGTCGTCCAGGTCCAGGGGCGGCGGCGACCCGCCAGCGGCATCGTCTCCTCCGCCGATGTCGTCGTCACGATGGCGCGCGCGCTCGGGCGGGAGGAGAGCCCGCGCGTGCGGACGCCCGACGGCCGCCAGCTCGAGGCGGAGGTCGCCGGCTGGGACCCGGCGATGCACCTGGCCGTGCTCCGCGTGCCTGGCCTCGGCACGCCGCCGATTGCCGTGGCCGAGGCCGCCGCACGTCCCGGCCACCTCGCCGTCGCAGTCGGACGGTCCTGGAGCAACGGCGTCACCGCGAGCCTCGGGATGATCTCGATTATCGGCGGCCCGCTGCGGACGGGACGCGGCTTGGAGATCCCCGAGATCATCCGGACGTCGGCGCCGATGCACAGCGGCTTTGCGGGCGGCGCCCTCGCCGACGCTTCTGGCCGGCTCGTCGGGATCTGCACGGCCGCCGAGATTCGAGGGCTCGGCGTCGTCATCCCCGTCGCGCCGGCGTGGCGCGCCGCGGCGGATCTGCTCGAGCACGGGCAGCGCACGCGCGGCCACCTCGGCGTCGCCGGGCAGCCGGTGCGGCTCGGCGCGCAGCAGCGGGGATCCGACGGCCAGGATCAGGGCGTCCTCGTCGTCGCAATCGCGCCGGACAGTCCCGCCGAAACCGCCGGTCTGCTCGTCGGCGACGTGCTCGTCGGCTTCGACGGCCGGGCGATTCAGTCGCCCGAGGATCTGCTGCAGGCCCTCGCCACCGACTGCGTCGGCAGGCAGGTCTCGGTCCGCGTCATCCGCGGCGCTGCGCCGGTTGAGCTGTCCGTGACGGTTGGCGAGCGGCCATAGCGCGGCGGTACCCGGCCGCACCTGTGATTTGCTTGCGTGATGCGGGTCATCGTCGTCGGACCGGCGGAGGCGCGGAGTCGGCTCCGGACCGAGCTGGCGGCCGCCGGCGTCGACGTCGTCGGAGAGACCGGGTCGATTGCAGCCGCGCGCGCCCTCGGTCGCCGCGCGGACGCCTTCGTCGTGGCGCCCGCACCGGCCAGCTCGATCGGGATGGAGCTGGTCGATGAGGATCCGGCCGCGGTCGAACCGCTGACGCCCAGGGAACGAGAGGTGCTGGCGCTTCTCTCGCAGGGCCTGCCGAACAAGGCGATCGCGGAGCGGCTCGCCATCAGCGATCAGACGGTGAAGTTCCACGTGGCCTCGATCTACGGCAAGCTGGGCGCTTCCAATCGCACCGACGCGGTCCGGCGTGCGGTGCGGCAGGGGATTGTTACGCTCTAGGCTTTGGGCTTTGGGCTCTCGGCTCTGGGCTTGCCAACGAGGGCTTCTGCCCGTCCCACCCGTCAGTCCCGCCCGTGAACATTGACAACCCGGAGGCCCGGAGATAGCGTCAGCCCTCGCCGATGCTCATCTACGCCGCCATAGCCGCCTTCGGCCTGATGGTGCTCCTCGTGATGCTCCTCGTGGGGGAGATCTTCGGGGGCGATCACGACATCAGCCACGAGGTCGAGGCCGGCCACGGCGATTTCGATCAGGGCGGGCCGAGCGTGTTCAGCACGAGGATCATGGCCGCCTTTCTCACGGCGTTCGGGGTGGGCGGCGTCGTGGCGCGCTACTACGGGCTCTCGCATCCGGCGGCGTCCGGCGTGGGCGTGGCGGCCGGGATCGTGATGGCCGGCATCGTCTTTCAGTTCGCCAAGTTGCTGTACTCGCAGCAGGCGTCGAGCGAGGTCCGGATGCGCGGCCTGGTCGGTCTGGAGGCCGAGGTGTCGGTCGCGATTCCGAAGAACGGCGTCGGCCAGATCGCGCTGAGCGCGGCGGGCGCGCGGAGCGAGCACATCGCGCGATCGGCCGACGGGCGCGCGCTATCGCGGGGCGCGACGGTGGTGATCACCGGGCTCGGGGGCGACTCCGTCGTCGTCGCGCCGGTCGAGTCGCCGGTCGCAGGAGGAGTCAGATGAATCTGCTGGGCTTGGATCTCTCGGCGGTGATGGTCGCCGTCGCCGTCCTCCTGGGGCTGCTCGGCCTGTTCGCGGCGATGGCGCTCTTCGCCCGCAACTACATCAAGGTGCCGCCCTCGACCGTCGCGATCTTCTACGGCCGCAAGCACACCATCCTCGACGAGAAGGGGAATCGCGCGACGGTGGGCTTCCGGATCGTGCGCGGCGGCGCCGCGCTGCGCGTGCCCCTGCTCGAGCAGGTCGCCTATCTCTCGCTGAACATCATCTCGATTCCGCTCCGTATTCAGCGCGCCTACACGAAGGAAGGCGTCGCCGTCACGGTCGAAGCCGTCGCCAACGTCAAGATTGCGGGCGACGACGTGTCGCTGCGCGGCGCGGCGGAGCGCTTCCTCGGCATGACGGCCGACCAGGTCAAGGGCGTGATCTTCCAGACGCTCGAGGGCCACCTGCGCGCGATCCTCGGCACGCTCACGGTGGAGGAGATCAACGCGGACCGTCAGGCGTTCGCGCAGAAGATGACCGACGAAGCGGCGGTCGACCTGAAGAAGATGGGCGTCAACATCGACATCCTGACGATCCAGCAGATCAGCGACGAGCAGGGCTATCTCGACGCGCTCGGCAAGAAGCGCACGGCCGAGGTCAAGCGCGACGCCATCATCGGCGAGGCGCTCGCGCAACGCGACGCGATGATCAAGTCGGCCATGGCGGATCAGGAGGGCAAGACGAAGCGCTACGAGGCCGACGTCGCGATCGCGCAGTCGCTGCGCGACAAGGAGTCGCGGCAGGCGGAGTTCGACGCCGCGGTGCGGGGCAAGGAGGCCGAGGCCGAACAGGCGGGCCCGCTCGCGACCGCGATCGCCCGCCAGCGCGTCACCGAACAGGAGACGCGCATCGACCAGGTTCGAAAGCAGCAGGAAGTGCTGGTCCAGGAGCAGGAGGCCGCGCGCAAGGAGAAGGAGCTGCAGGCGACCGTCGTCAAGCCTGCCGAGGCCGAGCGGCAGGCCGCGATCCTGCGGGCCGAAGGCGAGAAGCAGGCGACCGTGATCCGCGCCGAGGCCACGCAGAAGGAGCTGGAGTACGAGGGCGCCGGAGAAGCCGCGAAGATCGAGCGGATCGGCAGGGCCGAGGCCACGAAGGTGCTGGCCGTCGGCGAGGCCGAAGCGGAGGTCATCAAGAAGAAGCTGCTCGCGGAGGCCGAAGGCCTGCAGAAGAAGGCCGAGGCGTGGAAGAACTTCAACGACGCGGCGATTCTCAACATGGTGGTCGAGAAGATGCCGGAGCTGGCGCAGGCGTTCGCGACACAGCTCGCGGGCATCGACAAGATCAACATCATCGAGATGGGCAACGGCGCGCCCCAGTCGGGCGGCCTCGGGAAGATGCTCGGCACGGTCGGCGGCGGCATGACGGCGATGCTGGCGATGCTCAAGGACCAGTTCGGCGTCGACATCGCGCGCCTGATGCAGGCCCGCACCGAGTCGGCCGCCATCGAGGCGGAGGGCAAGTCAACGACGGCGATACGGTAGCGCGTCCGGCATCGCCTTTCCGCCCGCCCGCGCCGCTATCTCACCCGCTCGACAGCCGCCAACGGCGCCGCGATGACGATTCCGGCCGCCAGGGCGGCGCCGTGCACGTCGGCCGCCAGCAGGAGCGCGAGCGCGACGAGCGCGGCCGCGCCGGCGACGAACCGCCCGCCCAGGCGCCCGCGCAGAACGGGGCGCTGCGCGGCGATCGCCAGGAGGACCCAGAGGACCAGCGCGCGGGGAAACCTGGACGCGAGCAGTCCCGCACACCAGTAGAGCACCAGGACGCCAGCCGCGCGCGTGACGTCCGGATGCCGTTGCCAGAGGGCGACGACGAGCGCGCCGGCGAGCCCGCAGACGGCGACGGAGTTGCCCGCGCCGTACGGCTGCCATCGATAGCCCGCCAGCTCACCGGCGAGTCCGGCGCCCAGATAGCACACCAGCCACGCCCAGGGCCGCAGCACCTGCTCGCACGCGATGCCCAGAACGGTCAGGAACGCCAGGTTCGACACCGCGCCGACCGCGCCGCCGTCCTGAACGAGCAGCGCCGTGAGCGTGCGCCAGCTCTCTGCCTGGCGGCCGGCCGGCGTGCGCTCCCACAGGGCAAGCAATCCCGGCACGAACGCCTGCGCCACGTTCGTGGCCACGGTGATGGCCAGGACCGCGATCGTCGTGACGGGCGTCCGCTTCAGACCGAATCGCATGCGGCAGGCGCGGATGGATCAGCCAGACCGGGACCGAGGCGCCGATCTGCGGCGCGTCAGAACACCTGCAGGCCGCGGCCGGTCACGACCAGCCCGTCATATCCAGCCTGGCGGATCTCGCGGATGAGGTCGGCCTCGGTCGCGTTGCCGAACAGCTCATGGTAGAGAATCAGCAGCTTCGGGCGCGCCTTCTTCGCCACCTCGGCCAGCTCGGCCGTCGACGTGTGCGACATGGTGTGGTAGGCCTGCCATTCGAACGGCTGCTCCTCGAGCGCCGCCTTCGAGTAGACCTCGTGCATGAGGATGTCGCAGCCGTTGCAGGCCGTAATGACGTTGTCGGACGGCCGCGTGTCGCCCGAGATCACGATCGTGCGGTCCGCCGTGGTGAACTTGTAGCCGAACGCATGCTGCCAGCCGCCGTGGGCGACCTCGAACGCCTCGACGGTCACGTGGTCGTCCTTGTAGACGACGCCCGCTTTGATCTCGTGCACGTTCATCTGGTAGTTCCGGGTCGTCTGCGGCTCGATGCCGTTCAGCCGGATGCCGATGTCGTCGCGCCACGCGTCCTCGATCTTCCGGATCATCCACTTGAGGCCAGGCGGTCCGTAGATCTCGAGCGGGAACGGGCGGCCCATGATCCACGGACTCAGCATCAGATCGGGCAGACCGACCGTGTGATCCGAATGCAGGTGCGTGATGAACGCGTAGCGCAGGACTCGGGGACGGAGCGATGGAATGCCGCGTTGCGCGGCCGCTCCCGCGGCGCGGCGCACCACACCGGCGCCGGCGTCAACGAGGTACGCCTGGTTGTCGACGACGATGGCCGCTGCCGGTCCCCATCGGGTCGGATCGATCACCGGCGTGCCGGTGCCGAGCAGGACGAGGCGGGTCTTCGGCCGCTGATGGGCCAGCCGCTGCTCGAGCGGCGGCGGAGCGGCGTCCTGATCCGCGAGCGGTGCGCTGACCTGGCCGACGGCCAGCACGGCGGCCACACTGACGACCAGAGACCGGATGTCGATCCGGACGAGCCGACGCATAGCGAGCCTCCTGCGGTCGGAGCCGACGCGCGCTTCCCTGCCGGTGCGTACTGAACCCGGGTATCTTATAGCCGCTCGGGGCGGCGGGACGCAAGATGCAAGAACTGGACGGGCGGGCTGATCAGACGCCCAAGCCGGAAGGCGCCGGCGCCTCGTCACTCCGCACGAACTCGACGCGGTTCCGCCCGGTTGCCTTCGCCCGATAGAGCACGGTATCGGCCGCCAACAGCAGTTCCTGGTCCGACAGGGGGGTCGCCGGCGAGCTGATCACCACGCCGACGCTCGCGCTGGTCCAGACGGGCAGGGCTCCGCACAGCACCGGCTCGCCGGCGATGCTCTGGCGCAGACGGTCGGCCTGCGCGCCGACGAGCTCGGGCGCGAGGTCGGGCATCACGATCAGGAACTCCTCGCCGCCGTAGCGCCCCGCGCCGTCGCAGGACCGCAGCAGCGAGGGCAGCCGGCGCCCGACTTCCCTCAGGACGGCGTCGCCGGTCAGGTGGCCGTGCCGGTCGTTGATCTGCTTGAAGCAATCGAGATCGAGCATGAGCACGGCGACCTGGGTGCGGCGGCAGCGGCTGCGCTCCAGCTCCGTCGCCAGGAACTGCAGGATGGCCGGCCGATTCAGCAGTCCGGTGAGGTCGTCGTGCGTCGCGCGGTGGTTCAACTCCCCCTGCACGCGCATGAGTCGATTCTCCAGGTCGAGGAGGCGGAGCCCTGCGCGGAGACGCGCGCCCAGCTCGCTGATGTGGAACGGCTTGGTCAGGTAGTCGTCGGCGCCGGCCTCGAGGCCGGCCACGATGTCCTTCTTCTCGTCCTTCGCCGTGAGCAGGAGCACGTAGCGATATCGTGCGTGCGGCTGGCGGCGGATGCGCCGGCAGAGCTCGAGACCGTCGAGCCCCGGCATCATCCAGTCGAGGATCAGCAGGTTGGGGGCATCGCGGGTCTGCAGCACGCGCCAGGCGCTGGCCCCGTCCTTCGCCACGACGACCTCGTAGCCCCAGTCGCGCAGGCAGCGTTCGATGACCCGGCGGAAGACGGGGTCGTCTTCCGCGACCAGAATCGCGGGAGGCGGCACCGGAGCGTCAGCGATCGACGCGCTCGAGGGCGTGCGCCAGGTCATCGGTGCGGATCGGTTTGCTGAGATAGTCGTCCATGCCGGCCCGCAGGCAGCGTTCGCGGTCGCCACTCAGGGCGTTGGCCGTGAGTGCGACGATGTAGTGGCGCGACCGTGCGGGATCGGCGGCTTCGCGCTGCCGGATGCGTCGCGTCGCCTCGTAGCCGTCCATCTCCGGCATCTGGCAGTCCATCAGGATCACGTCGTAGTTCAGCCGCTCGATCGCGGCGAGCACCTCGGTGCCGTCGGCGACCGCGTCCGCCGTGTAGCCGAGCTTGGCGAGCTGGCGGAGCGCGACCTTCCGGTTCACGGCGTTGTCTTCGGCCATCAGCACGCGGAGAGCCCGCGCTCGCGCGGCGCCGTTTGCGGGCGCGGCCGGCGGCTCGCTGTCCGGCGCGGGGGCTTTGCCCGGCGCATCGGCCTGGCCCATGACGCTGGCGATGCAGTCGAACAGCCGCGACTGCTTGACCGGCTTGGTCAGGTGGGCGCCGATGCCCAGCCGGCGGTAGTTCGCTTCCTCCGGGTGGTGCGCCAGCGAGGTCAGCACGATGATTCGCGTGCCGCGGAGGTGCGGATCGGCTGAGATCTCCCGCGCCACCGCGATGCCGTCCATGTCCGGCATCTGCACGTCGAGCAGCACCAGCCGGTACGGATTGCCGGCGGCGGCGGCGTGCCGCAGGGCGGCGAGCGCAGCGGGGCCGGTCACCGCGGCGCCGCTGCGCATCCGCCAGGCGGCCGCGTGCCGCTCGAGAATCTCGCGGTTGGTCGCGTTGTCGTCCACGATCAGGACGCGCAGGCCTTCCAGCGAGGACAGGGCCGGCGCGGCCGGCTGGGCGCTGTCGTCCTGCCGGGCGAGCGGAAGCGTGAACCAGAACGTGGATCCCCGCCCGGGAACGCTGGTGAAGCCGATTTCGCCGCCCATCAGCTCGACGAGCTGCTTGCTGATCGCGAGACCGAGACCGGTCCCGCCGAACCGGCGCGTCGTGGATCCATCCGCCTGCGTGAACGCCGTGAACAGGCGGCCCTGCGCCTCGACGGGAATGCCGACCCCGGTGTCGCGGACCTGGAACCGGTAGGTCACGCGCGTCGGCGTCGCCCTCACCGGCTCGGCGTGCAGCACGACCTCGCCCTGGGTCGTGAACTTGACTGCGTTGCTCAACAGGTTCGCCAGCACCTGACGCAGGCGGCCCGAATCGCCGCGCACGCGCTTCGGGGCGTCGGCGGAGATCCACGTCACCAGCTCGACGCCCTTGTTCTGCGCCCGCTCCGCCAGCAGATCGGCCGTGTCCTCCAGCACGAGCCCGAGGTCGAAGTCCACGTTCTCGATGGTCAGCTTGCCCGCCTCGATCTTCGAGAAATCGAGCACGTCGTTGACGATGTCGAGGAGCAGGTCGGCGCTGCTCTGAATCGTCCCGGCGAAGTCGCGCTGCTCGGCGTCGAGCTTCGTATCGAGCAGCAGGTTGGCCATGCCGATCACGGCGTTGAGCGGCGTCCGGATCTCATGGCTCATGTTCGCGAGGAACTCGGCCTTGAACCGCGCGGAAGCGATCGCCGCGTCGCGCGCGTTCGCGATCTCCCGTTCCGCCCGCTTCAATGCCGTGATGTCGCGCGAGATCCCGAAGGTTCCGACGATCGCGCCGCCCTTGTCCCTCAGGGGCATCTTGGTGGTCGTGAGCCACGCCGGCTCCCGACCGGGACGCTCCTCGAACTCGAGCTTCGAGACGACCGGCTCGCCGGTCCGAATGATGTGCGCCTCGTCGCTGCGCGCCTCGCCCGCGTGCTGCGCGTCGAAGAAGTCCGCGTCGGTCCTTCCCACTGCCTCGGCCGGGTCGGCGAGGTTGAGACGGTGCGCCAAGTGGCGGTTGATCTTGACGAATCTCGAGTCGAGGTCCTTGATGTAGATCGCGTCCAGGCAAGTGTCGAGCAGCGTCTGCACGAGCTCCCGCTCGCGCTGCAGCTGGTCCTCGATCGTCTTTCGCTCGGTCACGTCCCAGAAGATGCCCTGCAGCCCGATGACGCGGCCGGCCACATCGACGACGGGCGTCTTGATGACCTGGACGTAGATGAGCTTGCCGCCCGCCTGCGGGTGCGTCTCGACCATCTCCAGCCGTTCGCCGGTCGTCATCACGTGGCGGTCGTCGGCCATGTACTTGGCCGCGATCTCAGGAGGGAAATAGTCGAGGTCCCGTTTGCCGGCCAGGTCCTCGAAGGCGAAGCCGACCGTCTCGCAGTACTTCGAGTTGGCGAAGGTCAGGCGTCCGTCGAGATCCTTGCGGAAGAAGCTCTGCGGCAGCGTCTCGACGAGCGACCGATAGAACGCGTCCGAGCGCTCGAGCGAGGCCTGGATGCGGCCGCGGACGGGCGTGGCGCGCCGTGACGCGCTGCGGCGCGGCGTCACCGCCCGGCGCCGCGGCGATCGCGGAGGACGAGGCGGGCGTGAAGGCGGTTTCCGGCGCACCGGCGACGCCTCATGAACCCAAGGGGCGCAGTTCGCGCAGCGCCTCGACGAGCGTCTCGAGCTCGCGCTCGAGCGCGGGAACGAGCCGGCGAACCTCGTCCAGGCGGCCTTGCTCCGCGAGGCACTCGATCTGGCTCGCCACGTCGGTGGGACCGTGGACGCAGAAGTTGCCGGCCGCGCCCTTCAACGCGTGCGCGACCCCGTTGACCTGTGTCGCCGAGTCGAGTCGGAGGCCCTGCCGCAGCGAGGTCAGCAGCGCGGGAAGCTCCTCGACGAACAGATCGGCGCACTCGGCCGCGAACTCGGGATCTCCGCCGAGGCGGGTCACGATCTCTGCCAGGTCGACCACCTGGGGGTTATCGGCCGGCCCGGGCCGCGCCCGTAGGGGTCCGGTCCGAAGGGGGTGCCGCCCGTGCTTGGGGGCTAGGCGCGTCTCGGGCGACTCTTATGAGTGATGTCGCCTGATCCGCGCCCTGACGGCGGCCCGGAG
Organism: uncultured Acidobacteriota bacterium; assembly: GCA_963764505.1. Lineage (GTDB taxonomy): Bacteria > Acidobacteriota > Vicinamibacteria > Vicinamibacterales > SCN-69-37 > CAVXSP01. The sequence continues at coordinate 110,066 of CAVXSP010000001.1, forward strand.
CGCGCGGCGGCCGGGCGCTCGGCGGCGGCCTCGACGGAGGACCGGCAACTCGCGGGCGCGATCCTGCGCACCAACCTGAGGGGAGACATCGGGACCGCCCTTTCTGCGTCATGCGGAGACGACTTCCGGCAGGCGCGAGGCCTGCTCTGAAGTCGTCGGGGGCCCGCGCGAAAACCCCCGCGCGCACGACGCGCCGGGGCGTGTCGCGGGCCGAGACAATCTCCCCATGCGACGCGACGGAGGGCGGCGTTCAGTCCGACGACGACTTCGGCGGCAGCGACTGCAGGTAGAGCCACAGCGCCTGGAGCTCGACGTCGCTCATCTGCCGCGCGTAGGGCATGATGAGCGTCATCGGCGCGCGCATCATGGTGCCGTCGGGCTTCTTCCCGGTGCGGACCGTGGTGACGAACTGATCGAACGTCCAGCCGCCCAGGCCGGCCGGATCGGGCGTCAGATTCGCGGCCGGCGGCCACGACGGATCGCCGCCGGGGATGGAACCGCCGGTGAAGTCGGCCCGGTGGCACCCAGCACAGGTCCCCGCGAGGTGCTGTCCGAATGCGGCGGTCGCCTCCGCCGCCGGCGGCAGCATGGCATGCGCCTGGAAATGCTGCGGAATCCTGTCGGCGGCGAACGGGATCTGGCCGACGGCTACGAGCACGGTCCCCAGCGGCCCGAGCGTCGGCCTGGCCACTTCCGCATCGACCGTCGGCAGCGAGCGGATGTAGGTCACGATGTCGGACAGTTCCTGGTCCGACATGTTCCGGAACTCTTCGGAGGGCATCACCGACGGCGTGCCGTCGGGCTTGACGCCGTGCCGCACCGCGCGGTCCCAATCCGCCGCACGGTACTCGACGGTCCGTCCGCCCGCCCCGGCCGTGATGTTCGGGCCGAGCACCTTCCCGATCATCGGGTCGTCGATCATCACGCCGCCGCCGAAATTCCTGCCATGGCACTCGCGACAGGCATAGCGCGCCTCGAGCAGGTGCTCGCCTCGCGCCCGCGCCCGGTCACGCGCCAGATCGGCCAGCTCGGCGTCGGTCGGCGGCGGCTGTCCGGCCGCGGCGCGCTCGCTGCGGATCGCCTCGACGTCCGAATCCGACAAGGGAAACGGAATGGGAAAGTCGACGCGATGCGTCTGGATGGTCCTCGTGAGCAGCTGCTTGTCGCGGTGGGAGGCCCACGCGTACAAGACGGCCGCGGCCACGACGACCACGAGCACCAGGACGAGGAGAACCTTCAGCACGGTCTTCATCGGCATCCACTCTCAGAGATTGAAAACACGCCGGGCCTCCGCGCTCGGAGGGCTCTCCAGGATACGGTCCTGCTGGGGGCCGATCAAGGCGGCGGACTCGACCTGCCATCCGCGCGTCAGCGGCGCCGGCCGAAGAACTCGCGCTGCAGGCGCAGGAGCAGAGGAATCGACGCGAGCACGGCCAGGAGATTCGGCACGGCCATGAGGCCATTCAACGTGTCTGCGATATCCCACACGGCACGGAGCGATCCGACCGAACCGAGATAGATGAAGACCAGCCAGGCGAGCCGGTACGGCAGCACCGCGCGGGCTCCTGCCAGATACACGATCCCCGTCTCGCCGTAGTAGCTCCATCCAATCAGCGTCGAGAACGAGAACAGGACCAGGCCGCCCGTGACCACGATGTCACCCCAGGTGCCGGGCAGACCGCGCTCGAACGCCATTGCCGAGAGCGCCGCACCGTTCGCGCCGCTCGCCCACGTCTCCGTGACCAGGATCACGAGACCGGTGGTCGTGCAGATCAGGATCGTGTCGACGAACACCTCGAAGATGCCGTAGAGGCCCTGGCGGACCGGGTGATCCGTCACGGCGGTCGCGTGGACCATCGGCGCGCTTCCGAGGCCGGCTTCGTTCGAGAAGAGGCCGCGGGCGATCCCGTAGCGCATCGCCAGCATCACGGTGCTCCCGGCAAAGCCTCCCACGGCGGCCGAGCCCGTGAAGGCACCCTCGATGACGAGGCCGATCACGTGCGGCAGGTGGCTGGCGTGCGTGACCAGGATCACGAGGCCGCCGGCCAGGTAGAAGACGGCCATGAAGGGCACGAGCAGCTCGGTCACATGGCCGATCCGTCTGATGCCGCCAAGGATCACGACGGCGGTGACGGCGACGAGAACGAAGCCGGTCGTGCCGACGGGCACGGCGAAGCTCGCCCGCAGCGCATCGGCCACCGAGTTGGCCTGCACCATGTTCCCGATGCCGAACGCGGCGAGGGCGGTGAGCAGCGCGAAGACGGCGCCGAGCCACGGCAGGCCGAGGCCCTTTCTGAGGATGTACATCGCGCCGCCGCGCATCGTGCCGGAGCTGTCGGGCTCGCGGTACTGGAGCGCGATGACGATCTCGGCGTACTTCGTGCACATGCCGAGCACGCCGGACACCCAGAGCCAGAACAGCGCGCCCGGCCCGCCCAGATGAATGGCCGTCGCCACGCCTGCGATGTTGCCAACCCCCACGGTCGACGCCAGCGCGGTCGCGACGGCCTGGAACGGGCTGACGGTTCCCTGGCCGGCCCCGCGCTGGGTCACCTTGCCCAGGACCTCGGCGAGCGCGAAGCCGAGGCGCCGCACCTGCACGGCCCTGGTGAGCGTCGTCAGCAGCACGCCCGTGCCGACCAGCAGGACGATCATGGGCCAGCCCCAGACGATGCCGTTGATCGCCGCGTTCCAATCGAGGAGCGTCTGCGCCATCCGGCGCATTGTAGTCGGCGGACGCGACCGCCGCGATGGACTTGACAGGCCCCGCGTCGACCGACAGACTCCTGCCCGATGCCGTCCGCCGCGTTTCCGCGAGAACGGCTCGAGCGGATCTCCGCTCTCGAGAACTCGCATTTCTGGTTCCTCGCGCGACGCGAGGTCATCGAGCGGCGTGTCGCGCGCTGCGCTCCGGCCGGTGGCCAGCGGATTCTCGAGATCGGATGCGGCACGGGTGCGCTCGTCGAGCGCCTGGCGCATCGAGGCCAGGTCGCGGTCGGGCTCGACCTGCGCGCCGAGGGGATGACCGCCATGCGCCGTCGCACCCCCGCGCTCCAATTCGTCCGGGGCGAGGCCGAGCGCCTGCCGTTCGCCAGCCGGACGTTCGATGGCATCCTCCTGCTGGACGTGCTCGAGCACGTCGACGACGGCCCGGTGCTCGACGAAGTCAGCCGTGTCCTGGGCCCGAACGGCTGGGTGCTGATCACGGCGCCCGCGATCCCCTGGATCTGGAGCTATCGGGACCGCGCGGCCGGACACCTGCGACGCTATTCGGCGCGCTCGCTGCGCCGCACGGTCGAAGCCGCCTCGCTGCAAGTCGAGGATCTGCGGCCGTATCAGTTCGCGCTGCTGCCGATCGTGCTGATCACACGCCTGCTCGGGCGGCGCGGCCCGCGCCTGCGCGATCTCGAAGAGCGTCCACCGGCGACGCTCAACGGCCTGCTCGCGCGCATCAACAAGGCCGAGGCGCGGCTCGGCGAGTCGATCCGGCTGCCGTGGGGAACCTCGTGGGTGGCGCTGTGCCGCAAGCCGGGTTTGTGACGCCGTTCAGGCTGGTCCTCTTCTCCGTCGTCCCCGCGAGGATTCAGGCCGCTGTCGCTGCAGGCGTCGACGACGTCCTCGTCGACTGGGAGCACATCGGGAAGCGCGCCCGCCAGCGGGACGCCGATACGCAGATCAACGCCGACACCGAGGAGGACCTCCGCCGTGTGCGCGCGTGTACGACGGCCCCCGTGCTGTGCCGGCTGAACCCTGTCGGGGAGGGCACGGCGGCGGAAGTGGAGCGGGCGATCGCGGCCGGCGCGAACGAGCTCCTGCTCCCGATGGTGCGGACCGTGGAGGAGGTCGAACGGACGCTCGACCTCGTGCAGAGCCGCTGCGCCGTCGGCATCCTGGTCGAGACCGTAGACGCGGTGCGGATCGCGCCGGCGCTCGGGCGGCTTCCCCTCTCGCGCGTGTACCTGGGTCTGATGGATCTGCAGATCGAGCGCCGGGCGCGTTGCCTCTTCGAGCCGCTCGTCGACGGCACGCTGTCCACACTGCGCCGCTGTTTCGACGCGCCGTTCGGCTTCGGAGGCCTGACACGTCCCGACGCGGGCGCCCCGATCCCGTGCAGGCTGCTGATCGGCGAGATGGCGCGGCTCGGCTGCAGTTTCAGCTTCCTGCGCCGCTCGTTCCACCGGGACGTCGCCGGACGGGATCTGCGCGTCGATCTCGCCCAGATTCGATCCGCACTGGTCGAGGCGGAGCGCCGCTCGGGCGATCAGGTGAGACGCGACCGCGACGATCTCGTTCGCGCCGTCGAGGCGTGGTCGCACGCCCGGGGAGCGCCATGACGGCGCTCGGCGGCTCGCGCGTGCTCGTCACGGGAGCCGCGGGGTTCCTGGGAGCGAACCTCGTGCGCGCGCTGTCGGCGCGCGCCGTCGACGTGCACGCGGTCGTCCGGCCGACGAGCGGATTGTGGCGGCTGGAAGGCTGTCTGCCGCGGACCGTCCTGCATCGGCTCGATCTGCGCGACTTCGATCGCGTGCTCCACGTTTTCCGCGCCATCGAACCGGACTTCGTCATCCATGCCGCAGCCTCCGGCCGGCATCCCGCCGATCCCGCGGGCCGCCTGGAGGGGCTGGCGACCAGCGTGATCGGAACCGCGAATCTGCTCGAGGCCGTGCGCGACACCGGAGTCCGCCGCGTCGTCCACGTCGGCAGCTCGCTCGAGTACGGACGCAGGCGCCGGCCGCTTCGCCCCGACGACCGGCTCGACCCCGTCACCCCGCGCGGGACGGCCAAGGCCGCGGCGTCGCTCGTATGCCGGCAGCATGCCCGGGAACACCCGCTCGTCATCGTGCGGCCGTTCTCGATCTACGGCCCGTGGGAACAGCCGGACCGGCTGATCCCGACGGCGGCCCGTGCGGTGCTCGACGGCCGGCCGATCGCGCTGACGCGCTCGGGAGTCCGACGCGATTTCGTGTTCGTCGACGATGTCACGGAAGCCTGTCTGGCCGCCATGACGGCGGCCGGGATCGACGGCGAGGAGTTCAACGTCGGCTCGGGCTCGCAGTTCTCGAACGAGGAGGTGGTCGCGCTGATCCAGGAGCTCTGCGGCCGCCGTGTCGAACTTCGCGTCGGGGCGCATCCAGGAACTCCGGCCGACTCGCCCCACTGGGTGGCCGATATTCGACGAACGCGCGAGCGGCTGGCGTGGGCGCCCCGTCATTCGCTGACGTCGGGCCTCCGGAAGACGCTGGCCTGGATGCGCCAGCGCGATCACGACCGGGAGACCGACCGGGATGCCGTCTGAATTCGTCGAGGTGAGCGTGATCGTGCCCGTCTACCGCAGCGCCGAGACGCTCATCGAACTCCATCGACGGATTGACGCCGCCCTCGCAGGACGGCCTGTCGAGATCCTGTTCGTGGACGATGCCTGCCCGCTCGGCTCCCAGACCATCCTGCAGGAGCTCGCCTGTTCCGATTCCCGCGTCGGCGTGCTGACGCTCGAGCGGAACGTCGGCCAGCACCGGGCCGTTCTCGCCGGGTTGGCCCACGCCCGCGGAGCGGCCGTGGCCGTCCTCGACGCGGACCTGCAGGACCCGCCGGAAGCCATTCCGCGGCTGCTGGCAGGGCTCGCCCTGGGAGCCTCGACGGTCTTCGCCGGCCGCCGCGGGCGGTACCGAATCAGGGTTCCGGCTGCTGAGCTCCCGCGCGTTCAAGAGAGTCCTCCATTGGATCACCGGCCTGCCGGCGGACGCGGGCCTCTTCCTGGCGATGGACGAGCGGATGCGGGAGCGGCTGCTCGCGTTCCCGACGGCGCGCGCGTTCGTGCCCGCGATGATCGGATGCACCGGCCTGCCGGTGGCGTCGATTCCCGTGGAGCGGGCGCCCCGGCCCCGGGGCGAGTCTGCCTATACCGAATGGCATCGCGCGCGTGTGGCAGCGGGCTCCATGATGCTGGCACTCCGGTATCGGCTGCTCGCGACCCGCCGGGCGGCCCCGGCGACGTGGGCGGACCCGGTGGTGCGGCGTACGGGGCCGGGCCTCGCGAATCGTCATTGAAACACGATGGCACTGGAGCGCGCGATGGCATCGAACGCCGACCGGCAGATGGCCGAACACAACGCGCGGCAGCGCCGGTACTACGACGGCGCGCCGAAATCGCGGATGCTGCCCGCCGACACGCCGTACATCCGCCGTCATGTCGACGAGCTGCTGCGCTGCGGGCGCATCGGCGCCGGCGACCGCGTGCTGGAGGTCGGCTGCGGCATGGGTCGCTACACGCTGCGGCTGGCGCAGCTCGGCCTCCGGCTCGAGGCGCTCGATCTCTCGCCGATCCTCCTCGAACGCCTGACGGCGCTGAACCGCGAGCGATTCGACATCCCGCTCCACTGCACCGACATCGTGCAGGCCCCACGCGAGCTGGCCGGCCGATTCGATGCCGTGATCGGCTTCTTCGCTCTCCACCATCTCCACGACGTGGCGCGCTGCATCGGTGCAATGGTCCGGCTCCTCAAACCCGGCGGACGCCTCGTCTTTCTCGAGCCGAACCCGTACAACGTGCTCTACTACGTTCAAATCACGTTCGCGCCCGGCATGAGCTGGGCCGGCGATCGCGGCGTCCTCGACATGCGGCCGCGACGCGTTCGGCGGTGGATGCGCGCGGCCGGCCTGCGCGACGTCGCGACGACCCGCTTCGGATTCTTCCCGCCGTTCATGGCCAACCATCGTTGGGGTGCGCGCGTGGAACGGCAGCTCGAGCGGATTCGCGCGTTCGAGCCCGTTCTCCCGTTCCAGCTCTTTCGCGGCACGCGACCCGCCCGATGAGCGGTCCGTCGAAGACCACCGGCGTCCCGCAGACCGGGCGCGCGGCTCCGATCGCCCGCCAGTCCCGGGTCGCCTGGACAGGCGCCGCCAGCTTCTTCTTCGCGACCACCTTCCTGATGAGCCTGGCCGAAGGCTTCGGCATGGCCGACGAGAGCTGGCGTCTGCTCGTCGCCACCCGCCTCGCCTCGGGCGACGTGCCCTACCGCGACTTCTTCTTCGGCGCGACACCGCTCTCGCTCTACGCCGACGCCGCCCTGGTGTCCGCCCTCGGGTCCGAGATGTGGGTGATGAAGGCGGCGACCGCGCTCACGGTCACGACACTGGCGCTGCTGGCGGGTTTCGTCGCCGGACAGCTCGGAGTCGGCCGCCGCGGCGCCTTCCTGCTGGCCACGGTCGTCGCGTTCGGCGGCGGCATCGGCGGCTACAGCGGCGTCGCCGCCGCGCTGCAGCTCGCCTCGCTCGGCGCGTCGATCCGGTTCTGGATGGGCCGGCGCGGACCGGGTTCGCTGGCCATGGCAGGACTCTTCGCCGGCCTCGCCTTCTCCGCCAAGCAGAACGTCGGGCTGCTCACGATCGCGGCGGTGATCGCGCTCGCCTCCTGCGCCTATTTCGGGAGTCGAGATTGGAGGCGACGCACGATGGCCGCGCTGGCGTCGACAGCGACCGCCTTCGTCGTGGGCGCCGGCCTCGTGCTGCTCCCCGTGCTCTGGAGCGGCGCGTGGCGGCCGTTCCTGGATCAGGCGTTCCTCGCGAAGGGCCGGTATCTGGAGGAGGCGCGGATCCCGTATCTGGCCGGACTCCGCCTGGTGTTCCAGACGTCAGGATTCAACGCCCTGACGGTCTTCTGGCAGGCGCAGAAGTTCTTGCTGCCGCCAGTGGCCATCGGGGCCGCGATGGTGGCCTGGCGCACGACCCTGCGGCCCGACCGTCCGAGTCCGTTCGCGCCTGCCCTGCTCTTCGCACTCGCGGCGCTGGCCGGCGCCTATCCTCGCCTCGACGCGCCGCATGTGACGGTCGCCGTCCCGGCCCTTCTCGTCCTGCTCGCGCTGTCGGCGACCCGCCTCGCGCAAGGGCTCACGGCGCGACGGGCGCGAGTTCTGTTCGCTTCGGCGCTCCTCTGGGTCGGTGCGGGCACCATCCTCCTCGTCTGCACGATGGCCGCGCGCGCGGCGAGACCTAGCGTCGTTGTCGCGACGCTGCCGCACGTCCACGGTGTGCTCCTCGACCGGCAGCGGCAGGCCACCCTCGCCAGCGAAGCCGCTGCTCTGCGCGCCGCGTCCGGCGGCAGCGCATTCCTGCTCACACCCGAGGCGGCCGGCTACTACCTGATTTCCGGCGTCCGCAATCCGACGCGCTACGACTATCCGCTGTCGACGGCGTTCGGCCGCGATGGCGAGGCCGACGTCGCCGGCGCGATTGTCCGCGGCGAGCTGCCGTACGTCTGTCTGGGCATCGATCCCACCCTCGTGTTGAGCCCGGCCCGTCTGGTGCAGGCGGTCCAGCAGCACATGATCGCGAGCGACCCGCTCGGCCCGTGCGTCCTCTACCGCGCACGCGGCCGTGCCGACCTGCCGACGTATCGGACGACGATCGACGCGAAGGCCGGCGGGGCCGGCGTGATGCAGGTGTTCTGGGACGATGGCGCCGGGTTCCGCGAGGAGCGGAGCGTGCGGTTTCTCACGACCCCGACGCGCACGCACTATACGGTCCGCTTCGAGACGCCCGCCCTCGCCGCGCTGCGGTGGGATCCCTGCGAGCGCGCGGACTGCATGGTGCGCGTCCAGCGGATCCGGATCGTGAGAGAGGGCGCGGCGCCGGCCGAGGCGGACGTTTCGGATCTCGGCCGGTGGACCGGCCGCCAGATGGTGAGGGTCTCCGTTGGAGACCACGAGTCCATCGTCCACGCGGACGGTCCCGACCCCTGGTTCGTGATCGAGACACCCTTCGGGCTCGAAGAGGCCGAGGCCGATTCTCGCCCGAAGCCCGCCGGCGCCCTCACCGAGCCGAGAAGTGCAGCGCGCTGAGGATGTTCGAGAAGTCGTCAGTCCAGAGCGGCATCTCGGATGGCACGGCGGGGGCGGTCCACTGCGGGTTGTCGAGCAGCGACCCCAGGTCGCCCGGCGTTCGAGCCATGAAGAGCCATTCCGACGAACTCATCCCCGCCGCCTGCTGCGCGGCCGTCACGACCTGCAGTTGGGAGAGCGCCGACAGCTTCGCGTCGGAGGCGAGACGGCCGAGGACGGGCCCCAGCGCGAGATGCCGGTTCGATACGTGAAACGCGAGCACGCCATGCGAGGCGAGGCGGGACAGATAGAGCGCGAGCGCTTCGCGCGTGAGGAGATGGATCGGAATCGCATCCGAGCTGAAGGCATCCAGCACAATCAGGCGGTAGGCGCGCGCGGGAGCGGCCGTTAGCGACAGCCGCGCATCGCCGATGATCACGCGGCAGCGTTCGCCGCACGACGCGAGAAAACTGAAGAAATCGGCGCGCCGCGCGATCCGTTCGATCGCCGGGTCGATCTCGAAGAACGTCCACCGCTGATGACCAGTCGCGTAGGCCGCCAGCGATCCGATACCCAGACCGACGACGGCCACTTGGTCGTCCGGCAGGATCTGGGTGAGTTGGGAGAACGCCTGACCGAACGGGCCGTTCCGATGGTAGTACGCGAGCGGCTCGCCCGCCCGTGCCGGATCAAGCGCCTCCCAGCCGTGCTGCGTCGTCCCGTGGAACAGCACGCGATACCTCGAGGACGCATCCAGACTGACGCGATACACGCCGAAGAATGTCCGCTCGGTGTAGGACACGCGGCCGTAGGGGCTCACAACCGCGACGCCAGCGACGAAGATAGCACCGACCGACAGAGCGAACCGGACCCCGCGGCGCGACTGACTGAACGCGGCGAGCATCGGCACGGCAAGCGCCGCGAAGGACGCCAGGCCCGGAAGTGCGAGCGCTCGAACGCCCAGGAGCGCCGCCGCCGCGACGAGGCCAATGCCGGCGGGCACGATCAGGTCGCCCCACGCGAGCCGCAGCTCCTTCCTGTCGGCACGGGCCAGGCAGGCCAGGACAAGCAGGATCGGGTATTCCGAAATCCCGCTGAAGATCCGCGGGGCAATCAGGGTACTGAAGACGCCGCCGAGGAGCCCGCCCAGCGCAATCCAGAAATAGAACGCCGTCAGCGCCGCCGGTGGCGGCCGCGACGCGGCCAGCCTGGCGTGACAGAGAAGCGCCGCCAGGGCGAACACCGCCAAATGAAACGGAATCGCGAGTCCGTTCGCGAGGTCCAGCCGTATCGCCATGAGCGAGATGAGCGGCAGGATGAGCAGCGGCAGCCGTCGGGCCGCCATAATCTGCAGACCGCGCCGACGGAAGCTGAACGCGAGGACGAACGTGAGCAGATAGATGGAGAGGGGCACGATCCACAGGAGCGTGACGGCCGCGACGTCGGTCGAGAGATACGTGGTGACGGCCAACATGAGACTCGACGGCACGAACGACCACGCGACCCAGCCGGCCCTGGTGCGCCACGATGTTCGCGAAGCCTGCCGTGTGGCGCCAGGCGATACGTCCGGCTCGTCGGGCGTGCCGAGTTCGCCCATCGTGGCCGGCGCTGAACGGCTGCGACCCGCCGAGACGAGCACGCAAACCAGGGCGAGCGCGGCAAAACACTGGTAGCCGATCGACCACAGGCGCACCTGATCGTGAAGGGCAATCAGCGGCTCGACCAGGACCGGATAGGACAGCAGTGCAACGAGACTGCCGAGATTGCTCGCGGCGTACAGAAAGTACGGGTCCGGGGCGGCCGGATGGTCGGTGTGCGCAAACGCCCGCTGCAGAACGGAGGCACTGGTCGACAGGACGAAGAACGGCAGTGCCACCATCGCCGAGAGCAGGACGATGACCCCGAGCACGGGATGAGTCGGCGTCGACGACGCAAGCCTGGCCGGAACGCCAATCGGCAGTGCGAAAAACGGCAGGCTCAAGAGCAACGCATAGCCGACGGTCTGGACCTTCGGCCTCACCGAGGAGGCGGTACCGTGGGCGTACGCATACCCGAGCAGCAGGACGACCTGAAAGAACATCACACACGTGTTCCAGACCATCGGCGCGCCGCCGAACGTGGGCAGAATCATCTTGGCGGTCATCGGCTCGACCAGGAACAGGAGGAAGGACCCGGCGAACAGGGTGGCCGCGAACATTGGGACCATGGCGCGCAAGATCGCGTTATCGGCTCGGCCACCGGCCGACGTGAGCCCGCCGTCGGGACGCGATTCCCCGGTCGCGCCGGTTCACTTTGCGCGCTCGCGGACCCGGCCCGCGTGCTAGCATGCCGGTGCTCACCGGCACCCGCACACGCTCAATATGTCGACGCGCGGCCGCGGTAAGGCGCCCGTCCCGCGCGCGCGTAGGAAGCTGGCGCGAGTGTCCGGCAGCAGGAGGATCTGCCATGAAGCGCGGTGCCTGGTTGCTGGCTCTGTTGGTGGGGCTGATCGTCGGAACGACTCCGATCCGTGGCGATTCGACGCCGAGGATCCAGGGGAACGTGCTGGCATGGGAGCTGTGTCCGCAGTCGGTCTGCAACGTCGCGATCTTCGCCGGCCTCTTCCGCGGTCAGGTCGGGATCAATCGCAATGCGCTTGGCACGATCGCCGTGGCGGTGACCCACGACCCGCTGCCCGGACCGGGGGATCCGTGCGTGGCGATCACGGGCGGCCGGTGGAGCCTCTGGGTCGGCCTGCGGCGATTCGCGGGTGACGCGATCGGCACGCTGTGCAACAACGACAGCGACATCTCCAACACGTTCCTCCTCTACGTGACGATGACGCTCGACCAGGGCGGGTCCGGCACGCTGTCGTTCTCGGGGCTGCTGGATCACAACCCGTTCCCGCCGACCATCACCGGCGTCATTACGCAGTAATCCGGCGCCGGAGGTGCGGCCCGCAGGCGACGACCGGGCCCGTCGGAGCACGTATGAACAGGCCGCGACTCTTCTTCACCTGCTGCGTCTCCCTGGTGACGACCGCGATGGTGTTCGCCATCCGCGGCGACATCGAGCCCGCGATGCGGGAGACGTTCCACCTCACGGCCGAGCAGATGGGGCTGATCTGGAGTCCCGCGTTCTGGGCCTTCACGGTCGCCATCCTGATCAGCGGCGCGCTCGTGGATCTCGTCGGCATGCGCGCGCTCCACATTCTGTCGGCCTTCGGCTATCTCGTCGGCGTCGCCCTCGTGCTGCTCGCGCCGTATCCCGCGGGACCGGTCGGGTCGATCTTCGACGCCGCCGGCCCGACGCTCCTCTATGCCGGCTTCTTCATCATGGGGCTTTCGCAGGGCCTCGTGGAGGGCGTCATCAACCCGCTGGTGGCGACGCTCTACAGCGGCGAGAAGACGCGGCGGCTGAACCGGCTGCACGCGTGGTGGCCCGGCGGCATGGTGATCGGCGGCCTGCTCGCCTATTTCCTGACGCGCGCCGGCGCGAGCTGGCAGATCAAGCTGGGTCTGATCGTCGTGCCCGCCGTCGCCTACCTGCTGCTGGCCTTCCTGCAGCCGTACCCCAGGACCGAGCGGGTCGCGTCGAACGTGTCGACGAAGGACATGTGGAGGGAAGCCGGCAAGCCGCTGTTCCTGCTCCTGTTCGTCTGTATGTGGATGACCGCGGCGGCGGAGCTCGGGCCCGATCAGTGGTTCCCCTCGGTGATGAGCGATCTGACCGGCCTCGAGGGGATCCTGTTCCTCGTCTACACCGCCGGGTTGATGTTCCTCATCCGGACGTACCTCGCCGGGATCGCGCACCGGTCGCCGATCGGGACGCTGTTCATCTGCTCGATCCTCGTCGGCATCGGCCTCTCCTGGCTCGGCAGCCTCGAGGAGATCGGGGCGGGCGCCGTCGTCGCGTTCACCGCCGCGACGATTTTCGGCGTCGGCAAGTCGTTCCTGTGGCCGACGATGCTGGGGATCACGACCGAGCAGTTCCCGCGCGGCGGCGCGCTTCTGCTCGGCCTGATGGGCGGCGCCGGCATGCTCTCGGTCGCGGCCGCGCTGCCGATCATGGGGGCGCAAATCGACCAGTACGGCCCGGGCGCGGCGCTCCGGCTGATTGCGTGGCTCGGCGCGATTCTCGCCGTGATCTTCGGCGCGCTCTATCTCTATTTCCGGGCCCGCGGCGGGTACCGTGCAGTGGAGATCCACGCGGGTCCTGCGCCGGGAACGGCGGCGCGCGCCGGCAGGCTCGCATGAGCTTTTCCCACCTGACGCTGCCGACGCGCGACGTGCAGGCGACCGCGACGTTCTTCGAGGAGACGCTCGGCTGCCCGCGCGACCGGGCGCCGGCCAACAGTCCGGTCGAGACCGTCTGGCTCGACCTCGGCCAGGGCCAGCAGATCCATGTCGTCTTCGTGGAAGGATTCGAGGCGTCGCCGTTCGAGGGCGAGTTCGGCCGGCACGTCGCCGTCTTCCACCCCCGCGCGCAGTTCGACATCCTCAAGCAGCGGCTGCTGGCACTCGGCGCGGACGTCTTCCCGCCGGCCCGCCCCAGCGCATTCGAGCGGTTCTTCTTCCGCGAACCGGTCAACGGCTATGTCTTCGAGGTGATCGACAGCGCTCAGAATCCCTTGGCCAGCCACTTCGACCAGTAGAAGGTCATCGGGACTCTGCCGGTGTTCCTGATCCCGTGCTCGGTGTTGCCCGCCACGTACATGATGGCGCCGGGTCCGACTTTCGTCGTCCTGCCCTCGACCTCAATCTCGCCATCGCCCGAGGCGACGATCATGAACTCCTCCTCGGGATGCCGGTGCGGCGGATGGGGCGTCGCGCCCGGGTCGAGCACGGCCATCCCGACGCACAGCCCCTGAAGCTGATCCGTCGGCCCGTTGTAATGGGTGAAGACGCGGCATCCATCGACCGGACCCGAGGCGGGCATCGACGCCAGGTCGACGATTCCCTCCGGAAGCTTCGGCGCCGTGGGAACGACGCTGACGACGACGTTCGGGGTGTGTTCGGGCATGCGGTATGGTCCCGCCGCCACGGGGCCCAGGTCAAGCCGTTCGAGCATGCCGGAACGCCGGCCGGCACGCGCGGTCGCGGCTACCGGCTCGCTGCCGCGAGCGGCTTCTCTGGCGACAGCAGCTCGTCGACGACCCACCCCGCCTTGTGCACGTCGCGGGCCAGCGTGAGCGCGAAGCGGATGTCGGTGCTCAGGGCGCGGCCGGTCTCGCCGTTGTAGGTCCAGTCGCTCGCGATCGAGTCCTCGTTCCCGTCGAAGATCAGCCCGACGATCTGCAGCCGCCGGTTGAGCGTCGCGCTGCCCGAATTGCCTCCCGTGATGTCATTCGTGCTGATGAAATCGACCGGCAGATTCGCGTACTTCGTTTCGAACTCGGCGTCGCTGATGTTCGTCCGCCACGCGGCCAGGCTCTTCGGCATGGCGAAGTCTCCGCGGTCGCCGCGCGCCTGTGACAGCGCGAACATATCGCCGAACCGGGTCGTGTAGGGAATGGCCTTGCCTTGACGGTCCGTATAGCCCGCGACCTTGCCGTAGGTCGCGCGCAGCGTGAAGTTCGCGTCCGGGTACATCGCCTCGCCCTTCCAGGCGGCCAGCCCCCGCGCGAACCGCGCGCGATTCTGGAAGAGCTTCTCGTTCAGGATGCGAACGCGATTCCGCTGATCGGCGAGCGACGGCTCGAGGCCGCGCGCGAAGGCGATTGCCGGATCGGTCGAGCCCGTGAACGCGTTGACGGGCGCATCGGTGAGCACCTTGCGCGTGGCGACGTCCGTGATCTTCGACCCGGCCAGCACGGCGTGCGCGAGCGCGCGCGCGTCCGAAGTCGCGCCGATCTTCGCCCTGAGGTCGCGCACGGCGGGGATCTGGCGGTTCGCGGGCAGCGCCAGCGCCTTCTCGAATCCGATCGCGAGGAGGTCCTCGTCGAGCGCCTGGATCACCGGCTCGTCGTCCTGCAGGCTCCGGCGCACGTCGGGCCAGTTCCGCTCCTGGAACTGGGGCTCGCGCTCGCGGTCGGACGACTTCGCCCGCTCGAGCGCGAACTCGTACAGCGCTGCGGCGTAGGCCACGCCCGCCGGCTTCTGCAGCCATTCGAGCGCCTCGTCCAGATCCGCGTTGGCTTCGACGTCGTTGGCGTAGACGGCGCGCTGCCCGGCGATCACGTCGCCGAACTGCTGCTGCAGATCGGCGTGCTGCTGGAGGAAGGCCGTGAACTGCCGCTCGCGCGCCTGCTGGTCCTGGACGATATCGGTGCGGCCGAGCGCGGCGAGCACGTCCTGCGTGTACTTCAGGGAGTTCGCCAGCCCGAAGATGCGCTCCTGGAGCAGCACCTGGTATTCCGGCTTGATGGCGGCGTAGCGGCGCAGGAGCTGGAGCTCGGCCTCCATGTCGCGGATCCGGTCCGGCATCCCCTTCCTCAGGTTGTAGACGGCCGAGAAGCTCATCCGGTAGCGGTTCGTGCTGCCCGGATTGCCGGCCACGATCGTGAAGTCGCCGTCGCGGACGCCGTCGAGCGTGACGCGCAGGTAGTGGTCGGGCCGGTACGGCACGTGCGCGGCGTCGTACTCGCCGTGCGAGCCGTCGGCGCCCACATAGACGCGCAGGATCGAGATGTCCGACACGTAGCGTGGGAACCGGAAGTTCATCTCGTCGCCGCCGAAGTACCCGAGCTGCTTCTCCGGCGCGTACACCAGGCGGACGTCGTTGAAATCCTCGTAGGTCAGCAGGAGCGAGCGCGCGCCGCTGTTGAAGTCGACCACGGCGCAGGAGAAGCCCTCGCCCTTCTCCTGCGTACAGGCGCGCTCCAGGTCGCTGCGCGTGCCCTGGCGCGCGCGTTGAACCGCCGCGATATCCATTCCGGGCTTCACGACGGCGTTCATCTCGCCCGTGACGTCGCGCGACGAGCGCTCGATCTGGACGCGGAACCGCTTGCAGGCCAGCTCCGCCGCCGGCGAGCTCGCCGTGAAGCCCTGCTCGATCAGATTGTCGGCTCCGCCGCGGTTCTGCTCCGCGAGCGTCGACGTACGGATGCAGTCGAGCGCGACGTGATGGTTCGTCAGCACGAGCCCGTTGGCGGACGCGAACGTGCCGGTTCCGCCGCCGCCGCCGACCAGGATCCGGACGGGCGCGTATCGAAGATTGTCGACGTCCTGATCGGTGAGCCGGACGCCGTACTTGCTCGCCACCTCCCCACGCGGCAGTTGATCCAGCCGCCACATGCCCTCGTCGGCGAAAGCGGCGACGCTGGCGAGCGCGATCAGCGCCGGTATCCAGAAACGCTTCACCATGAGCCTGACTCCTGATCGCCGTCCCGGACACGCCGGAGAGGCGGACCCTTTCAGTGTAAGCCTCGGCGCGCGCCGACGACTCGTGAAGAAGCGGACGCCGAGACCTCTCCCGGCGCCGCGGGCGGCACCGGGACGGCGGCTGCGGGATCAGAAGCGCTGGAGCCGAAGCTCGCCGCGCGCGAAGTCCATCGCGACCCGGTAGTCGCTCAGGAAGTTGTGGCCCAGGATGCCGCCGAGCTGAAATCCAAGGAGCACGCTCGGCGCGCGCAGATTCAGGACCGCGACGCCGAAATTCCGATACTCGATCGTGTCGAAATTCAGATCGACGCCTGGCAGCACGAACGCGTCGGGGTCGAGACCGGTCACGCCCCACACTTTGAGGGCGATGTGCCGGGGCGGATGCATCTCGAGCTGCGCGGCCATCTCCTTGCTGATCGACAGCAGCTCGCCGCCGGTGTCGACGACGAAGTAGGCCGGATAGCGCTCGTTCACGAGGCCCCGCACGAGCGGCAGCCGATAGACCCGCAGCGGCAGGCGAATGTCCGCCGGCTCGACCGGGAGCGTCCGCGCGAGCGTCACTTCGTGGCGGCTGTAATCCACGAGCACCGAGAGGCCGAACGCCGCCGGGGAGAACGTCTCGTTCTGCCACGGCTCCGAGCCCGGCATGTTCTCGCGGCGGATCGACACCGGCAGGTCGTGCATCGTAAGGTCGCCGATGGTGAGATCGTCGACCCGTCCGACCGACAGCTTGCGCAGGCCCGGCGAGCCGACGCCGGTGATCAGGGTGTCGACGATCGCCCTGACGTTGGCCCGGTCAGCCGTGTTGCGGGTGACCGCCGTCTGCTGGGCGCCCGTGTCGAGCACGAACTCGACCTTCTTGCCGTTCAGCGCGCCGCTGACGAGGACCTTCTTGCCGCGCATGCGGAAGGGCATGACGTGCGGACGGTCCGCGCCCTCGAAGGTCACCGGCCGGCGGCCGCTGAAGCTGCGCAGGAGCCGGATCTTGAGCGTCGCCGCCTCCGAGCTGCCCCGCACGCGCGAGGGCAGCAGCTTCACGTAGTTCTCGTACACCTCCCGCGCGTCGTCGTACAGGAATTGCCGCTCGTAGATCTCGGCGAGGAGCACGAGGATTTCCGGGTCCTTCGGCGAGGCCGTCGACGCGGCCAGTGTCTCGGTGAGCGCCTCGTCGAAACGGCCGCGCGTGACGAGCGAGCGCGCGACCCCGAACCGCGCACGCGGCGAGCCAGGATATTCTGCGAGCGCGGCGCGATAGGCCTCCTCGGCCTCGTCGAACAGGCCGCCGCCCCAGAGCGCGTCGCCGTAGAGCGTCAGGGTGTCCGCGTCGCGCGTGGCGGACTTGAGGGCTTCCGCCTCGCGGCGCGCAATCTGGAAGCTCGACAGCCGCAGCGCCGACCGCACCATACCCTTGAGCGCCGCAACGGACAGGTCGCCGTAGCCGGCCGCGAACACTTTCGCATACAGCTTGTACGCGTCCGTGTACCGCGCGTCGGCGAAGAGCTTGTCCGCGCGCTGCGCCTGGACGATGGCCTCGCTCGGCGTGAGGTTCCGCTGGGCCCCGAGCGTCGCCGCAGCCGCGACAATCGCGGTCGCGACCACGACCGCTTTCGGGAGACCGGCGCGGGATGCGCGTCGCATGGACAGCAGCCGACGAACGGTCATCAGACCGGCCCCGACCGCCTGGACGGTTGCTCGCCACATTGCTGTCACCCCGCATCGGGCCCGCCGCGGGCGGCC
This sequence comes from uncultured Acidobacteriota bacterium, assembly GCA_963764505.1. Taxonomy (GTDB): domain Bacteria; phylum Acidobacteriota; class Vicinamibacteria; order Vicinamibacterales; family SCN-69-37; genus CAVXSP01. Next base: position 127,920 of record CAVXSP010000001.1, read on the forward strand.
CGGTCCGGACCGGCCCCCGCGGCGGCCCGCGCAAGTATACGCTCCGGCACGCGGGACGCAGCCGACGAATGCTGCGCCTCTCGGAGCCCGCGTCCGGTCCGAAAAGGCCGGATCAGAAGCCCGTTGCCGCGAACCAGGACGTGCCCGCCGCGTTGGTCACGAACACGATGGGAGCGATGCAGGGTGAAGGGAGCGCCAGGACCGCCTCGAACTCGGCGTCGCCCGCGCTCGTCGCCGGCACGGGGCCCGCGGCGACGTTCATGGTGCCGGCGAGCCCGCCGGCAATCGTCTGGCAGCTCACGACCGCGTTGAAGCTCGCGACTGGGTTGACGCCCGTGCTCACGAGCACGAGTCCCTCGACTTCGAGCTCGAGCTTGCCGTCGACGCCCAGCTCGCCCTTGGCGCTCGTCAGCTTCCAGGGGACGCCGCCGCCGTTGATGCCGCGGATGGGATTGGCAGACCCGGTGAAGGGAGCGACGACGCCGACCATCGTGCCGAACTCCAGGATCTTCGCAGGCTTGTCGCTCGGCGGGCCCTTGTGCCCGCGCTGTGCGCTGGCCACTGCCGTGAGCGGCAGCGCGAGCATCAGACACATCGCCAGTGATTTGCGGCTGAACATAACGGTCCTCCTCGCTCAAACTTCAGAGCGCGGGAGGACACAGCAAGTCCGGTACCCGCCGCCGAGCGGCGTTCTCCACCGCGCGGTCGCGCAATCCGGCGCGTTTCGGCCGCGCGGTCCGGCTTCCGGAGGCTGACGCCAACGAATCGCGAAGATGGTTACGAGCCGCGTAAACCGCGGGAGGCGCCGCGCGAGGACGTCCGATGCCGCCGAGCGCCGGTCAGCGCCCGGGAAACTGGATGCCTTCCTCGGCAAGGATCGACGACGCCAGGGTCTGCAGCGTCGGCGCTCGCTGCTGCAGCGCGCGGCTGGTCAGGAGGATGCCCGGAACGGCGTCCGGGTCCATGCAGTGATCGCCGCTCCACGCGCTGGTGTTGTCGGCGAACACGGCTGCCGGCAGGCCTCCGAGCGCGGACTCGCCGGAGACGCGCGTGCCCTTGGCGTAGCCGATGATCAGGTCCGGCGCCACGTCGTCGTGCCCCGCCGAGGTGTAGACGTCATCGCGCCGAAAGACCTTGGCGATCGCCGGCTTCCCGGTGGACGGATCGACGACGGCCAGCAGCTTCGAACTCAGTTCGCTCAGGAGCGCCTCACGCCGGCTCGGGTCGACGGTGCCGTTCGGTTCCCGCCCCTTCAGATTGAGGTAGAGCCCGTTCAGGCCGAGACCGTAGGCCCGGCTCTTGGAGAAATCGATCTGGGCCAGCCCCGGCTCCTCCGACCCGCCCGCCGGGACGATGTAGCCTTCGTTGCGGAGCCAGGCGTTCAGGCTGAACGATCGCCGCCAGGACGCGAATCCGTGGTCCGACATGACGACGAGGAGGTCCTGCGGGCCGAGGTGCTGGAGCGCTTCGCCGACCAGCCCGTCGAACTGCACGTAGAGGTCGTCGATGGTATGGGCGTAGCGGGCATCACGCGCCGCGTTGTAGGCGGGGTGTTCCGGATCGCGCGCGATCCACAGCATGTGCGACACCTGATCGACGTCGCCGAAATAGTAGAAGAGGAACCCGCGATCGAAGTGGTCCAGCGCGTACTTGAACTGGCGGACGTTCTCGGCCTGGGCCAGCCGGGTCTGGCGCAGGAACTCGTCGCGCGAGATCAGGCCGTCGATGAGCGCATTGGTCTCCTCCGGCATGCCCTGCGTATAGAACCGGCCGGTCGTGCGCGCCAGCTCCGCAGCGTAGCCCGCCGGGGTGGAGATCGGCAGCGCCGGGCTCATCGGATCCATGTTCACGGGGCTGACATACAGCTCGAGGTTGGGCTGGAGCTGCTTCAAGTAGAAGCGGCATTCGGCCCGAAGCGTCTGCAGCGGCCAGACGTCGAACGAGATCGGCACCCAGTCGCTCCAGTCGCCGACCTTGAGCGTTCGCGTCTCGTCGCCGACGACGATCTTCACCTGCTGGCGCGATCCGTCGATGGCGACGGTGAACGCGCGGCTCATTTTCTGGGCCGTCAGAAGATGCGGTTGATCGGGCCCTTCGAGCGCGCTCTCGACGACGCCGCCCGTCGACCTGACGTGGTACACCGTGCCGCCGTTCACGCTGGATCTCGCCGGCCCCGCTGCGGACGTGTAGAAGGAGAACTGGCCGTAGGTGCCGAGAATGTCGGGCGTGCCCATTCCGGACAGCTCGCGCGTCGCCAGTCCGCTCGGCGGGAAGTTCGTGGGCATTCGGATGATCGTCGTCTCGATCCCGTGCTCGGTCTGCGGCTGCCAGAACGGCTGCCCGCCCCTCAACGACTGCGTCTGCTGGGATGACAACGGAATCAGCCAATTGCCCAGCGCGACCTTGCGGCCCGATTCCGTGCGTGTCGTCGACATGTACGGAGTCATCGTCTTCGGATCGCGGTGCACGAAATCGAAGATGCCGTGCACGCCGGGGTCGCGGCCCGTGATGAACGTGGACCACGCCACGGGGCTCTGTGGCGGGATGGAGGACCCGAGCGGAGCGAAGCTGCCCTTCGCCGCGAGTCGCGAGAAATTCGGCATCCGCCCCTGCGCCATCAGGTCGCGCGTGAGGCCGTAGTCGAAGCCGTCGAATCCCAGCACGAGCACGCGTGGCGCCGCGGCGGGCGAGTGGCCCCAGACCGTGGCGGTGGCGACGAGGAGCACGGCAAGCGGCAGTGCCAGCAGCATGCCGCGGCGTCGAATACTGGCGCGGAGTTTCCCCATTTCGAACGTCATCACGTGCCTCTAGGAATTACGGCCGATCGCGGCTCGCCGTTTCTTCAGCAGGACAGGTTCAACAAAGCAAGTGATGTGCCGTGCGGGAGATCTCAGCGGACGGAGGCCGCCGAGACGCTGCGTCCGCCGGGGGAGACGCGCTCCGAAAATTTCAGCGGGGCCTGGGGATTCTCCAGGCACGATGGCCCACGTGCGGCACGAGAGGCCGCAGCAGCCGGGTCGCCCAAGGTCCGCGGGCTTCAGGTCCTGGTCACGGACTACCAGGACGAGAGTCGCGCCCCACTCAGCGCGCGGGCACGCGCCCGACGACGTCGCGGCGGTCGGAATAGATCGCGGTGAAGACGCCGTCGCGAAGCTCCAGTGCCGAGGCCCGGCCGGTCGGCACGTACTCGGACTGCATGCCGGTGTCGATCACGACGACGCGGCCCCCGAAACGGACTTCGATGACGCCGTCGGGCCGCACCGTGTGCCCGACGACGATGGCGCGTGCGCGCTGCGCGGCCAGGATCGCGTCGAGCTCCGGCGCGAACGACTCCGGCTCCTGCGCGAGGCCGCGGTACCACAGCGGCCCGGTCTCGCCCATCGCGAGACTCCGCTCGGGCGCGTCCTTCGTCCGGGCGAGATCAGCGGAAAGCTCCGCGCGGATCCGGGCGTTGATCTCGGCGCACCCGAGCGGCGCGGTGGCCGGACTGATGCCGCCGTGCGCGAAGAGCACGTCGTCGATCCGGACGACGGCGTCGAGCGTGCGCAGCGCGGCGCCGTACGGCCCGGCAGGCCCGAACGCCTGAATCATCTCGATCATGCCGAGGGGCGTCTGACTGCGCAGCTGCTCGCGCACGTCCGGGCTGGCCGCCTGGATGACCTGCTCGCGCAACGCCTCGGAATCGCGCGTCGCGAACGCGGCGAACTCGCCGGGCGTCGTGTAGCTGAAGTTGCCGAGCAGGCGCAGCGCCTCGTGGTTGCCGAGCAGCGTGTGCACACGGCCTCCCGCGGAGGCCGCCTCACGCTGGAGGCGCTGAAGCAACTCGAGCGCCTTGCGCGAGTCGGGACCTCGGTCCAGCACGTCGCCCAGCTGGACGAAGTGGGCGCGGCCGGCGCTCCATCGGCCCCGGCCGTCGACGATCCCGGCAGCCCGCAGAATCTCGACGAACCGGTCGTACGCGCCGTGGACGTCGCCGACGGCCACGACGCGCTCCACGCCCTCGAACTCGCACGGGGGCTCTGCGGCGGATGGCGCGGACGCCGGACCGGCGCGTGCCACGAGGCCCGCGAGCAGCACGAGAATGCCCGCGTAGCGCATCCCGATTACAGCTCGTCCAGCCCCGCGTCCTGAAGCTGCACGCTCTGCACGCCGTCGACGCGATTCAGCGTCTTGAGGAGCGCCTCGGCAGAGCCGCCGGGCCGGAACTCCACCTGGTAGGCCGCTTCGACCGCCGTGCCCTGCCTGGCCGTCTCCATCGAGACGAGCCGATGACGGCCGACGTGCGACGCGAACGGTCCGCGCACAATCTCGCCGACGTCGTGGCCAAGCCCGACCCGCAGCGTCAGCGAGTAGCCCGGCGCCGGCAGGACGCCGGCCCGTCTCGTCTTCATCGCGAACGCCGCGGCGCTGACGATCACCAGCCCGAACACCGACATCCAGATGTCTCCTGCACCCGCCGCCATGCCCATCACGACGGCAAAGATGACGAACGCGGTGTCCTGGGTGTCCTGCACGACGGTTCGGAACCGCACGATCGACAGCGCGCCGACCAGGCTGAACGCGCGGGCCGTGTTGTTGCCGATGACCTGCGTGACGATGGCGATGAGGACGGCGAGGAGCAGCAGGGTCGCCTGAAAGGAGTGACTGGCTCGGCTCTCGGGCCGCGTCGCGCGGTAGACCCATGCGACAATCCAGCCGAGCACGAGCGCCCCCACGAGCCGGACGAGCGTCTGCCGGGCCGAGATCGGCGGCCCGCTGGCAATCTCCGCGAGCCAGTCAGGCATGTGTCGGATCCGGCGACAGGCCGAGGAGCGCCAGCCCGGCGCGGTACCTCGAGACGGGCTGCGTCTTGAGTGCGAACTGCTCGACCAGCTGCTTGAACGCCGCCGGCAGCGCCACGCAGTACTTCAGCTCGACGATGTGCTGACCCTGCAGCAGCGGGAGACCCACTCCGGGAAGAAACGCCCGGTCCGGCAGCGGCAGCACGCGGAGATCGAAATCGACGGTCATCCGGAACGTGCCCGTGCTCGACGTGCCGAGCCGCGCCGTCCGGCAATAGCACACCTGGACGAGCGGACGGAGACCGCGGGCGAGCACCCGCCGATGGAACCAGTAGCCATGCCAGTCCGGATCCGGCTCGCGGCCCTCGAGCCGATCGAACTCGATGACGGGCACTGTCGTACGGCGCTTGATCAGCACCCGATCGGTGCGGAACTTGCGCTCGAGGAACATCACCGGGCTGCCGCCGTACCGGCGGACGCGGTACCTGCTCTTGCCGTACGACCCGCGCCGGTGGAAGACGTCGAACCGCTCGGTCTCGAAATAGAGGCTCGTCGTCGCGTACTCGTCGCGGTGGGGGCCGGCGCCGAACTCGTCCGCCTGCAGGTGCTCGCGCATCCAGCCCTGGATCCGCGGCGCGAGCTCGTCGCTCACGACGAACTTGATCTCCCGGGCACGCGACCGGGTCTCCCGCGAGTGCACACTGGCGTCGACCTGTGGCATGGCCCTCGGTTTCCGTTGCGGGCCATTGTGGATCACAAACCTCTCGCCGAACCGGTGTCATTTGCTACAATCGCGCCGCGGGCTGGGGCACTCACAGCACCATCCTTGGTTTCTTCTTCGTCGACAAGGGGGCCTGATGGTCATCGGGCAGGAGACGGTCGGGGAAGTCGCGGTACCTGAGCTTGAGCGGCGCGTTCAGGCTCGGCGAAGGGGACGGCACGCTGAAGGACAAGGTGCACAGCCTGGTCTTTCAGGGCCACAAGCAGATCGCCCTGGACCTGGGCGGCCTGTCCTACATGGACAGCGCCGGCCTGGGTGAGCTCGTCTCGGTGCATGCGACCGTGACGCGCGCCGGCGGACAGATCAAGATCTTCAACCTGACGAAGCGGGTGTCGGACCTGTTGAGCATCACGAAGCTGCTGATGGTCTTCGACGTGTACGACTCGAAGGACGAGACGCTGAAGAGCTTCGGCAGCTAGGAACGCGCGCGGCGCTGTGCGCCGCTGTTCCCGCTATTCGACGATGGTCAGCTGGGCGGCCTGCGAGGGCATTTCCTGGAACGTCCCGGTGCGCCCGTACCGGTCCTTCGCTGTCACCGTATAGCCGAGCACGCCGGTCGGCGCGTCGTCCGGCACGATCCATTTCGCCGTCCAGAAGCGCTGCGCCGGGTTGTTGCCCGCCGTGTCGCGGTAGCGGGCGGACAGGTCCACGCTCTTGCCGCCGTAGGTCAGGTGGACGACGACGTCAGCCGACGGCTCCGGCTGGCCGGTTCCGCCGTCGACGACCCGCACGCGGAACCCGACCGGGTCACCGTGCTTGAACCGGTTCTTGAGGAAGCAGTTCTCCGGCTTGCCTGGCCCGGCGAACAGGGCCAGATCGCTGAACACGACGAGCTGTCCGCCCGAGGGCGCCTGCCCGCCGACCTGGCTCGGCGAGGCCCCGACCAGGACCAGGAGTCCGGCACCCGCCAGCGCAACGCTCAACCATCGGCGCATGGAACGTCCAGTCTAGCGGGTCCGTCGGGCACTGTCGAGCGGCGCACCCGGCGCCGGCGAATCGGCCCGCGACGGCGTCACGTCGAAGGTGAACCGCAGGGCGGGAATGCGGTTGCCCGGATGATCCTCGGCATAGCTGAGCTGAGGCGTGCGATAGAGCAGTTGCTCGCCGGCGCCGGCCGGGCCCTGATAGATGCCGGGATACAGATCGATCAGGTGCGCGCCCGGCGCGCCCGACGCAACGAAGTTGATCACGACGTCGCCCTGGCTGTTGAACCCGCACGCGTACCCCATGTAGGCGTTGTCGTAGGTCGCGACGTAGATGTTGTCGTACTCGGTCCAGCCGACGCCCTTCAGGTGCAGCCGAACCGGCGTGCCCACGGGGCCCGACGTGGGCGTCATATCGACGATGCTGGTCTCGATCACGAAGTGCGTCCGCGCGAGCACATTGGCGCCGTCCATGAGCACGAGCGCGTGGCGCCCGCCGAGATCGTCGGGAATCGTGACGGGCACGTCGAGGCGGCCGTCGGCGCCGACCGGCACGCGGCCGAGCTCCCGCTCGTTGGCCGCGAACCCGTCGCCGCTCACGCGGCTGCCGGCGAACGACTGCCACACGAGCTTCAATCCCGCGCCGGCCGGGAATCCTTCACCGGCCAGCCGCGCCGACGTCTGCACCGGGCCTTGAGTGGGCGTCAGCGTCACGGCGGCGTTGTCGAGCCGCACCTCCGCATCCGGCACCGGCTGCTGCGGGTACGGCTCCGCATAGGCCGGCGGGCGCAACGCGCGTGCCTCGGTCGTCCGGAACGTGAACTGCGGACGAGGCAGGTACGCGGTCGGCGCCTGCTCGAAGTTGAGATAGCTCTGCCCCTGGTACCCGGTATAGACCTTGACGACGTGATCGCCCGGCGCGCCCGCGGCGCGAAAGCGCGCAGTCGCGCTGCCGTGCGTCCCGGCGGCGGAGACCCATCCCACCTCGTGGTTGTCCCAATTGACCACCCACGTGCTCTCCATCGTCCGCCAGCCGATCCCTTCGACGCGAAGCTCGATTGGCGTGCCGACGGGACCGGCGCGCGGCGTCATCTCGAAGCTCTGGGTCACTTCCAGGCCGTTCTGCGCCACGGTCTTTCCGTCGACCCGCACGAGGACGTCGTGAACGCCGCCGTAGTCCTCAGGGATCGCGAACGCCGCGTCGAGGCGTCCGTCGGGGCCGACCGGGAAGCGGCCGAGCGAACGCTCGGCGTCGGCGTATTTCTTCCCTCTGAAATGGTAGTAGTCCTCGATCACCCATCCTCCGGTGACCGTCTTCCACACGAGCTCCGCCGCCCGTCCGGGCGCAAGACCGTCGACGGCCGCGTGCACGCGTGCGCCCACGACGGGTCGTTCGTACACGAGCTGCAATCGTTTGACGTCCGTGTCGCTGCGCGCCGCAGCGGGGCCGGCGCTGCTCGACGGCGGCGTCGATGCCCCCCCGGAGCACGCAGAGAGAACGCCGCTCAGCAGCAGCGAAACGAGCACGCGCGGCATGGATCGATGACTCCTTCGAGGAGTGTGCTCCCTTCGACGACCGTGGGGCAAGGGCCGCGGCACTTTCCTCTTGTGCCGCTTCGGGTTTTGCCGTCAGATCAACCGCGTCATGAGGAACCGCCTCGCTCTTTCGCTGCTCCTGCTCCCGCTCCTCGCGCTCGTCGTCGTGCCCGCCGGAGGCGCCGGCGTTCGGACGGCGACCGTCCAGCGTGGCGCTGCGGCGACGCCGACCGGCGCGGACGTCCTGGCGCGCAGCGTCGCAGCCGCGACGAGGTTCCTCGATTCGCTCGATCCCGCGGAGCGGGTCAAGGCGGCATTCGCGTTCGACAGCCCGCAGAAGAAGAACTGGTCGAACCTGCCGACGGGCATCTTCCAGCGCAACAGCCTGCGCGTCGGTGACATGACCGACCCGCAGCGGCAGGCAGCCTTCGCGCTGCTCGAAATCGTGCTGAGCCGCACCGGGTATCAGAAGGTGCTCGACATCATGAACGGCGACGAGGTGCTGAAGACGCAGGGCGGCGGACGGACCGGCGGACGGCCCGGCGCATCCGGGCGTGGCGGCCGCGGCCGTGGCGGCCCGGCGTTCGGCAAGGACGAGTACTACATGGCGATTCTCGGTGCGCCCTCCGAGTCGACGCCGTGGATGATTCAGTTCGGCGGGCATCATCTTGGGATCAACGTCACGATCGCCGGCCCCCACGACGTGATGACGCCGAGCCTGCCGGCGGCGCAGCCGGCCACCTACACGCTGAACGGGCAAACCGTCCGGCCGCTCGGCCGCGAGAACGACGAGGGGTTCGCGCTCATCAACGCGCTCGACGCCCGCCAGCGGCAGCAGGCGATTCTTCCCTACCAGGTGAACGACCTCGTACTCGGTCCGCTCGCGGACGGCAAGGTCATCCAGCCGGAAGGCCTCCAGGCTTCGGCGATGAGGCCGCCGCAGCAGGAGATGCTGCTCACGCTGACGCACGAGTGGGTCGGCATGCTGAACGACGAGGCGGCTTCCGAGCGCATGGCGGAGATCCGCGCCAATCTGCCGAAGACCTGGTTCGCCTGGAGCGGGTCGACCACCAACGGCGAGCTCGCCTACTATCGCATCCAGGGTCCGACGCTGGTGATCGAGTACGCGCCGCAGCAGGGCGACCTCGATCACATCCATACGATCTATCGCGACCCGACGAACGACTACGGCGCCACACTCGTGGCGCGTTGAGGACGGCCGATGCGTGGGAGCCCGGCCCGATCGCTCCGTGGCCGCCATCCTGCGGCATTCGCCGCCGCGGCGATCGCATGGATCCTGCTTCCTGCGGCGTCCGCGGCGCACCGGCTCGACGAATACCTGCAGGCCACGCGCGTGTCGATCGGACGTGAGCGCACCGACGTCGAGATCGATCTGACGCCGGGCGTCGCCGTCGCGGACGAAGTGCTCGCGGCGATCGACACGGACCGAAACGGCGTCCTCTCCGCCGGGGAGGGCGAGTCGTACGCGCGAACGGTGCTCGCGGCGATCTCCGTGGAGCTCGATGGCCTGAGCCGGACGGTTCGCCTGCGGACGCAGCAGCTTCCGGCGCCCGACGCCGCCCGTGAAGGCGTGGGCACGATCCGCCTGCGCGCGACGGTCGACACGCCCGCCGCCGAAGGGCCTCACGCGCTGGTCTACCGGAACGTGCACTGGCCCGGGCTGAGCGTCTATCTCGCCAATGCGCTCGTCCCGGACGACCCTGCGATCGAGATCACGCGACAGTCGCGGGATCCCTTGCAGCACGAGCTCCGCATCGACTACCGCATTGCCGGTGGCCAGAAGTCGCCCGGCTGGGCAGGGCTGCTCGCAGCATTGGTCACGGCGACCGTTGCGACCCTGGCGGTCTGGCGCCGCCGCCAGGGGACGGACCGCGGACGCGCTTCGGGGCGACGTTTTCGCTGGCGAGGCGTATGATGTCGGTACGGCGCCAGTGAGCCCGAAGATGGTCGTGGACGATTTTCGCCGCATCGCCCTGAGCTTCCGCGAGACCGTGGAGGGGCGTCACCACGGACATCCCGATTTCCGTGTGCGCGGCAAGATTTTCGCGACCATCGGCTACCCGGACTCGGGGTGGGCGATGGTCAAGCTGACGCCGCCGCAGCAGACGCGCTTCATCGCCGCCCATCCGGAATGTTTTCAGTGCGTCAAGGGCGCGTGGGGCCGGCGCGGCGCCACGAACCTGAACCTGTTCGCCGCGACCCTGCCGCTCGTGCGCCGCAGTCTCGCCCTGGCCCACCGCAACGTCATGGCCTCACAGGAACGCGTGCCGCTACGGTCGCCGGCCGATCAGGATCGCGCGCCGGCCGCGAAGAAGAAGGCGTCCTAGCCGCGCCGCGGACGGCGACGCGCCGCGCGCGAGCGGCCGGAGGCAGCGGCACGACCTTTTCCGCGCCGACGATCTCGATCGACGCCGACTGAACGGACGAGTCCACGAGCCCGTCCACCAGGTGCGGCCACCGGTGGGACGAGCCCGGCTCGAGGATGTACTTCAGCACCCCGCGGGACTCCTTCAGCGGCTGTCCTTCCCGGCCAACATACCGCGCGACGTACTCCAGGTCGACGTACGCGGCGGAGTCGCCTCCGTTCTCGACCGTCACGTCGAAGACCGACACGCGGCCGAACGCACCCCTGGACCAGCCCGCGCGCACGACGCGCAGATCCTCCCGCGGCGCGGCGCGCGCGAACCCGGACGGCGGCGGGATCGGCGCCGGCATCAGATTGACGGGGAGATGCGCCGCCGTCCGCCGGTCGCCGAGCAGGCGGTCGTCGCGCAGATCGATCGCCCGCTGCACGAGCGCGCGGTTCTGGTAGAGCGACCGCTCGGGCATCTCCACGGCCGCGAACCCGGCATGGAACGCGGCATTGACGGCGAGCAGCGCCGCGAGCAGCCAGCGCACCGTGCGGCGCCCCGCGTACTGCGCGTAGCAGTACATCGCGTACAACGTGGCGACGGGAAGAACGACGTACGACGCGTGCGCCTGCGGCTCGCGGATCGAGAACCAGTAGCTCACGTACACGAGCACCACCGTGCCGGCGGCCAGGAGCCGGACCGCCGTCCACTCCGGATGCTTCCCGTCCGAACGGAAGCCGGTCGCGACGAAGACCAGGGGCTGAACGATCGCGCAGACGAGGAGAATCAGCGCGAGCGGCGCCAGCCACCAGCAGCGGACGAGGAGCGCGATCCGCTCCGCGAGGTTGAGTCCGATGAACCGGTTGATCTCGACGCTGGCGAACGAAAGGAATCGCGCGAGTAGCGTGAGCAGGGCCGCAGCTCCCAGCGGATGAACGACGACGTTGCGCTCCACGCCGCCGAGACCGGCCTCGCCTCCGGCCAGGATCGTGGGCAGCAGCAGCGCGCCCGGGACCGCGGCGCCGGCGAGGAACCCGGCCGCCGCCCGGAGCATCGCGCCGCCCGCGGGACGGCGCCGCAGCATGGCGACCGCTGCCGTCAGCACGTAGGCCGGCAGCACCACGGCCGAGAGGTGGCACTGCACGACCCAGGTCAGGCCGAAGCCCATGAGGGCCCACGCGAACGCCGGACGGATCAGACCAGCCGACACGGCCGGCACGGCCTCGAAGAACCCGAGAAAGAATGGAATGGCGCCCGCGAGCACGTACGACGTGTTGTTGACGTGCGTGGAGAAGTGCAGCGTCCACGGCGCGGTCAGCAGCCAGCCCCACACGAACCAGCGCGGCACTTCCGGCAGCCGGCGACTCAGATACCAGGCGAACGCCGCGAGCGCCGCGAACGACAGGACGTTCAACAGAACGACCGGACTTTCCGGCGCGCGCCAGACGGCGAGCGGGGCCGCAATCAGCAGTCCCTGGAGCGCACCCGGCAGCCGGCTCTGGCTCCAGACGACGTCCGCGCCGTAGTACGGCCAGCTGTGGCGAGCGTACGCCTGCAGGCCGACGAGGTACACCTGGCGCTCGTCTTCCGTCCAGAAGCTGGCGGCGAGCCCGAACGCGAGCCGAAACGCGAAACACGCGACCAAAACGAGCGCCAGCACGAGCGCTCGCCGTGCGCGGCGACGACGGAAGTGGACGTTCAACAGCGACCGATCATACTGGCCTCGACGCCGCCCGTTCGTGCTGGCCCTGGTCCTGCTCGATCAATCAATCAATGGCGACCGGCAAGATAGACGACCGTCACGCTTGCCGCATGAGTGCCTGGATAGTTCATGCCGCCGCTGACGCGCACCTTCAGATCCGAACAGCAGGAGAACGCGGATGGGGCTGAGCATGAAGAGGTCCAGTCGGATTGGGTCGGCCGGGCCCAGCCCAGCAGCTCGAGGCCGCACGTCGCGCTCGGCACGGCAATCGGCTTCGATCGATCCGCTCCGCGCGTTCCGTCACGAACGACGGTCACCTGCGGGCCGACTGCGGCTTTCGCGTGAACAGCGTCAGGTCGATCGCGTCGCCCATCGCGCGATATCCGGCGTCGCTCGGATGGAGATGGTCGCCCGAATCGAAATCGACCCGGAATCGCCCCGGTGCGTTCGGATCGCGCGTCGCCGCATCGAAATCGACGACGCCGTCGTAGGCGCCCCCGGTGCGTATCCACTCGTTGACCGCCTGCCGTTTGCGCTCGCCCTCCGTCGTGAAGTAGTTCGCGCCTTCGAACGGCGTCAGCGTGGCGCCGAAGATCGCGACGCCCCTGGCGTGCGCGCGCTCGATCAGCTGCTTGTGCGCGGCGATCAGATCGTCGGCCGACGGGCTCGGATTCTCGCGGGCCGCACCGATGTCGTTGATGCCTTCGAGCACGATGACCGCGGTCACCCCGGGCTGGTCCAGGACGTCGCGATCGAATCGCGCGAGCGCGTTGACGCCGGACTGGTAGGCGGCGTTGCTGAGGACGCGGTTGCCGCCGATGCCAGCGTCCACGACGGCCATCGGCGCCGATGAGGCGAGCAGCCGCCGGGCCAGGTGGTTCGGCCATCGGTTGTTGGTGTCCGCAGTCGAGCGCGATCCGTCGGTGATCGAGTCGCCAAAGGCCACGACGACGCCAACGCTGTCCGATGCCTCGACCTCCACGCGCTCGAGCACGAACCAGTTCTGGGTCGTGGTCGCGACCGGGAACATCGTCGCTCCCGTGTGGTCGCCCGGCTGTGAAACGTAGTTGGTCTGCAGCGCCGTGTTGTGCATGGTCAGCGGAGAGGGCACGTCGGTGGCCCCGGCGAGATAGACGTCAATCGCCAGATCGGCCATCGGCGGGACGTCGAGCGCTGCGGGGTCGCTCACGAGCACGGCGCCCGGAGGGATCGTCGGCGCCGTCTGGCCGCTGAACGTGAGCGGGCGGTTCGAGCCCACTACGACCGCCGCGTCCCGGTCGCGCCTCGCGACTTGCACGGCGCCGATGGCGAGCGGCTCCGTGCCGAAGACGTTGCTCAGCACCACGCGCACGCGTGATCCGCCGACGCTGACTCGGACGATCTGCCGGAGCGTCTGGCGATCGAAGTGGACGAACGACGGCGCCGCCTGCGCGCCGGTCTGGGGCGAGAGCTGCGGGCGCCCGACGTCGGCGACCGCCCAGGTGGCGACCCAGTGCTCCGCCCGCGTCTGCGCCCGGAGGAGAGGAACGCCCGCGAGGAAGAACGTGAGAACGACCGCGATGTTCCATCCCTGCGGTCTGGGCTTCGGCGCACTGGTCATACGGCAGGCCCTTCCCCGACGGGCACGCGCACCCGGCCCGTCGCGTGCCAGCATCCTACGCGCGCACACCCGTCCGGGCAAGGAACAGCTGCAGTGCGGCCGGAGCAACGCCGTCGTGGAATCTTCGGCGGTGCGTCACGAAATTTCCGCAGCGCGCCCGAGCCTCGGCGGCCCGGACACGATCCGCGTCGTCCAAGCCGCACGGGCGATTCCGTGGCGAGCTTGTTGCAACAGCGTGAACGGAGATCGTATGCGGTCGACTGCAGTCCGTCTTGGCCTGGGCCTGTCGGTCGTGTTCCTCGCCCTTTCGCTCGGCAGCTGCCACAAGAAATCACCGAGCGAGCCTTCGTGCACGTTCACGCTGTCGGCCTCCACCTTCTCCATTCCCGCGGCCGGCGGATCGGGGGCCGTGGAGGTGTCGGGCGCGAACGGCTGCGCCTGGACGGCGGAGACCGGGACGAGCTGGCTGGCCATCACGAGCGGCTCGAGCGGCTCCGGGCCCGGCACCGTCAGGTTCACGGCCGCCACCAACGGCACGACGGCCGCCCGGACCGGAACGTTGACCGTCGCCGGCAAGACCGTGACCGTGACCCAGGAAGCGGCGCCGGCTCCGTGCAGCTATACGGTCTCGCCCGAGAGTGCCGCGGTCGGGAGCGACGGCGGAACCGGGACATTGGCGGTCGCCACTACAGCCACGTGCTCGTGGACGGCCGCCAGCGCCGTCGAGTGGATCAGGATTGCCAGCGGCGCACAGGGCAGCGGCAACGGCACGGTCACCTACGAAGTCGACCCGAACAGCGGTTCAGACGGACGCGACGGCACGATCACCGTAGCGGGACGGACGGTGACGATTGTCCAGGTTGGAGCGAGCGCGACCTGCGTCTCGGCGGTGTCGCCGACGAGCGATTCCTTTGGCAGCGACGCAGGCTCCGGCAGCGTGGCGGTGACCGCGCCCGGATCGTGCTCGTGGCGCGCGACGAGCGGCGCGAGCTGGCTGACGATCACCGACGGCGCCGGCGGCACGGGGTCCGGGACGGTGCGCTACAGCGTCGCCGCCAATCCCGACACCGCAGGGCGTGAGACCACGCTCGACATCGGCGGGGTGGCGGTCACGGTGGCACAGTCGGGAAATGCGAGCGCCTGCGAATACTCGGTCGCGCAGGTGTCGTTCGCCCCTTGCATGAATTCGCCGACGGCGCTGACGGCGATCGTGACGACCGGGGACATGTGCCCGTGGACCGCCAGCTCGGACGTGCCCTGGCTCACCGTGACCTCCGGCGCCGCAGGCACGGGGTCCGGCCACATCCGCTTCAACGTCGCCGACAACTACGACGCTCCGCGGTCCGGTCAGGTCCTCGTTCGCTGGCCGACGCCCACGGCCGGACAGAACCTGCAGGTCGCCCAGGCCGGCTGTCGGTACGGCGTCACGAAGAGCGCGATTGGCTTCGCGGCCGCAGGCGGCGCGGACAACTTCGACGTCCTGCAGCAGAGCGATCCGATCGAGTGCGGCGGACCGCTGCAGGACGGGTGCGTGTGGACGGCCACGGCCGACGTGTCGTGGATCACGATCACGAGCAGCCAGCCGGTGAAAGGCGATGGCCGCGTGTCGTTCAGCGTCGCGCCGAATCCGCACGGCGAGGCGCGCAGCGGCATCATCACCGTCCGCGACAAGACGGTTCGGATCACGCAGTCGGGGACGCCGGGCGCGGGCAGCCACTGAGGGATGACGGACCGACGGTCGCGACGAACGCGCCGTGGGCGCACCGTCGGCGCACGACGGCGCGAGCCCCGACGACGGATCCCGCACGGCGGCGGCCCGGTCAGAACACCGTAACGGGCGGACTCGTGGCCGCGCGTGTGTAGCCGTTGTTCAGGAACAGCCGCACCTCATAGGTGCCAGGCGTCGCCGGCATCGTGATGGTCCACGTCCGTGTCGTCACTCCCGCACCGACGTACGTCCACTGCAGGTACGTGGTGTTTGCCGCCCCGGCGGGTGCGAGCGCCAGCCAGTCGGTCGCGCCGCCGGGCGAGTTCGTGAGCGTCACGGTCACCGCTCCGCCGCGCGCGACACTGGTCGTGTCGACGGACAGAATCGCCGGGGCTCCCGCGGTCACCGTCACTTTCGGGCTCGTCGCCACGACCGTGTAGCCGCCGTTCAGGAATAGGCGGAACTCGTAGTCGCCGCCCGTCGTCGGCATCGTGACCGTCCACGTCCGTGTCGTCAGGCCCGCGCCGACGTAGGTCCATTGCAGATAGCTCGTGGCCGGCGCGCCGGAGGCGGCCAGCGCGAGCCAGTCTTTCGCCCCGCCGG
The DNA here is from genome assembly GCA_963764505.1 of uncultured Acidobacteriota bacterium. GTDB lineage: Bacteria > Acidobacteriota > Vicinamibacteria > Vicinamibacterales > SCN-69-37 > CAVXSP01. The sequence continues at coordinate 143,926 of CAVXSP010000001.1, forward strand.
CGCCGTTGGTCAGCGTCACGGTGACCGGCGCGCCCGCCGCGACACTGGTCGAGCTGACCGCCAGCGTTGGCGCCCCGAGCGAGACGACCGTCACCGCGGGGCTCGTCGCCGCCGCCGTGTGCCCGTAGTTGAGGAAGAGGCGGAACTCGTACGTGCCGGCCGTCGACGGCATCGTGACGGTCCACGTGCGCGTGGTCACGCCGGCCCCGACGTACGTCCATTGCAGATACGAGCTCGCCGGCGCGCCGGTCTGGGCGAGCGCCAGCCAGTCGGACGATCCGCCCGAGCCGTTGGTGAGCGTCACCGTGACGGAGCTGCCGCCGGTCACGCTCGTGCTGCTGACCGTCAGTATGGGCGGCGACGCGAGGGCCACGGTCACCGTCGGACTCGCCGCCGCCTGCGTGTAGCCGCCGTCCAGGAACAACCGGAACTCGTACGTCCCGGGGCTGCTCGGCATCGTGACGGTCCACGTGCGCGTGGTCACGCCGGCGCCGACGTACGTCCACTGCAGGTAGCTCGTCGCCGCGGCACCGGTCTGCGCGAGCGCGAGCCAGTCACGGCCGCCGCCCACGCCGTTGGTGAGCGTCACGGTCACCTGTCCGCCGGGCGCGATCGTCGTCGCGCTCACGCTCAGGACGGGCGGCGTCCTGACGACGAACGGCAGCGCCGCCGACGTCCCGCCGCCCGGCGCCGGCGTGAACACGGTGACCTGGGCGGTCTGGGCCGTGGCGAGATCGCCGGCCGGGATGGCTGCCTGGAGCTGCGTCGCGCTCACGAACGTGGTGGACCGGTCCACGCCGTTCCACCGCACGCGGGACGTGCTGACGAAGCTGCTGCCCGTCACGCCGAGCGTGAAGCCGGCGCCGCCCGCCGACGCGCTGGCCGGCGACAGCGAGCCGAGCACCGGTGCCGGGGTCAGATTGGCGTCAACCGTCACGAGCGGGCTCGTCGCCGCCAGCGCGTACCCGTTGTTCAGGAACAGCCTGAACTCGTACGTGCCGGCAGTGCTCGGCATCGCAACCGTCCAGGTCCGGCTCGTGACGCCGGCGCCGACGTAGGTCCACTGCAGATAGCCCGTCGCCGCGGCGCCGCTCTGCGCGAGCGCCAGCCAGTCGCTGGCGCCGCCCACGCCGTTCGTCAGCGTCACGGTGACCTGCCCTCCGGGCGCCACGGTCGCGGCGCTGATTGCGAGCACCGGCGGCGGATCGATCGTGAACGTCAGCGAAGACGACGTGCCGCCTCCCGGCGACGGCGTCGCGACGCGGACCTGCGCCGAGCCGGTCGACGCGACGTCGCCGGCGGAGATCGTCGCCTCGAGCATCGTGCTGCGGACGAACCGCGTCGGCCGTGCGGCGCCGTTCCACTGCACCGCCGAGAGCCCGTCGAAGCCGCTGCCGGTGACGACGAGCGTGAACGAGGGGCTGCCCGCTCTGATGCGGACGGGCGACAGCGCGGCAACGGCCGGCGCCGGGTTCGGCACCGGCGCGAGCGCCATCAGCGCCTCGAACACCCTGACCCTCGGAATCGTGTTGGTGATGCCCAGGAAGGAGAATCGCGTGTCCGTGATCGGCAGGCCCGTGCTGCGCAGCGCGCTGAGCACGTCGTCCACGCTGGCGTCCGGCGCGGCCTGCTTCAGCACCGCCCAGGTGCCCGCGACGTGCGGCGCCGCCATCGACGTCCCGCTGAGCTCGCCGTACGATCCGCCCGGCAGCGAGGAGGTGATGGCCTCGCCCGGCGCGAAGAGCGATAGGAACGAGCTGACGTTCGAATACCAGGAAACGGCGTCGCTCTTGTCGGTCGAGCCGACGCTGACCGCGCTCGAGATGCACGCGGGCGAGGAAAGACCAATCGGATATCCGCTGTTTCCCGAGGCGACCACCGTCGCGACGCCGATCCCGCGCAGCGCGTCGATCATCGGCTTCTGCGGATCGGAGTCGCAGGGCGAGGTGAACACGCTGCTCCCCAGGCTCATGTTCACCGCGACGATGTTCTGCTGACCCGACAAGGCGACCGCGTACACGCGCTCCAGGCCGGCGATCACGTCGGACGTGAACGCACCGACGCACGGCGCCGCACCGCCACAGCTGTCCGCGTCGGTGATCTGCGAGAACACCTGCACGGCCATGATGTGCGCGCCCTTCGCCACACCCGGCGCCTGCTCCGGATTCATCGGGTCGTCGCCCGCCGCGATCCCGGCCACGTGCGTGCCGTGGAAACAATCGCCCAGCGAGCACGGCGTCGCCGACCCGGCACCCGTCTGCTCCTCGAGACCGTTCGGACAGAACGACAGACTCGTGCCCGAGACCGTGCTCGAGTAGCACGCCTCTTCGACGACCTTCCCCGCAAGGAACGGATGCGCGCTGTCCACACCCGTGTCCAGCACCGCGATCGTCGTCCCCGAGCCGTCGAACCCGGCCGACCAGGCGACGTCTCCTTCGATGAGCGGCACGCTGTCGGCGAGCAGCGGCTCGAGGATGACGTCGTCCATGACACGCTGCACGATGTCGTCGGACGCCGCCAGCACGTCCAGCGCCGCCGGCGTGAGATCGAGAACGACGTACGGAACGGTCTGGAACCGTCGGACGACCCGATGGCCGGCGGCCGGAAGGCGCGAGAGCAGCTGCTCGGTCCGACCGGCAATCCGCTGCCGCTGGTCCAGCACGGCGGACGCATTCGGCAGCCGGCGTTCCGTCACGTACGGCGCCCCGAGCTTCAGGTCGACGATGACGCGCGCGTGGCCGGCGCGTTGCGCCCGGTCCCGCATGGCGGCGCCGATAGCCTGGCCTCCTCCGGCCTGTGGAACCGGGCGCCCGGCCGATAGGACGGCGACCAATCCTGCGACGATGACGAGCGCGGTCGACAGGGCCTTCTTCGGGATGACAGCCATCGTTGGCTCTCCTCGGGTCACGAGCGCAATCGGATACCCGCGCGCCAGGCCGTGCCGAAATCAGGGCGCGACGAATCCCTGCTCAACAGAAAGAAAGTGATGCGATTGTGTAGGGGAACTGTACAGCAAGCCCGCGGCCAAAGCGAAGTGATTCAGGAGGCGGAAGGGCGCCTCCGCCGGCCCAGGAAAAGGACGGGTCCAGGCTGACTTCGGTCGGCGCGCCTGGGCCGGTCAAAGCATGCTGCTCAGGAAGCTCGAACCGACGTTCAGGCAGTCGAAGACGTGCAGGCCGAGCCGCGCCGCCAGCTCGACCGAGACCTCTATCCCGCGCCGGCTGTTTCCATGGCTGTCGAGGCGCGGCGAGTAGACGGCGATGCCCAGCTGGCGGTTCACGACCGCGAGCACGCCGCCGGCGACGCCGCTCTTGGCCGGCATGCCCACCCGGTAGGTCCACTCCCCCGAGTAGTCGTACATGCCGCACGTGAGCATGATCGAGAGCATGTCCTTGACGCTGTGCAGGGCGAACACTTGTTCTCCCGTGAGCGGGTTGGCGCCCATGTTGGCCAGGGTTCCTCCCATCAGCGCCAGATCGCGGGAGGTGACGAGAATCGAGCACTGTTTGAAGTAGAGGTCGAGGGCCATTTCGGCGTCGGCGTGCACCATCCCGAAGTTGAGCAGCAGGTGCACGATGGCCCGGTTGCGGTGGCCGGTCCGCCGTTCCGACTCGTAGACGGCTTCGTCGATCGTCAGGCGCCGGCCCGCGGCAGCACTCATCCGGCCGAGCAGGTACTCGAGACCGTCGCTGCCGAAGCGCGAGTACAGCAGCGCGGTCACCGTAATCGCACCCGTATTGACCATCGGGTTGAACGGCCGGTTCGTCACGCTGAGCTCGATCGAATTGAACGCGTCCCCGCTCGGCTCGATACCCACGAACCTGGAGACGGTCTCGAAGCCGAACTCCTCGACCGCCATGCCGTAGGTGAACGGCTTCGAGATGGATTGAATCGTGAACGGGTGGAGGCAGTCTCCGGTCTGGAACACCTGCCCGCCTGGCGTCGCGAGCGCGATGCCGAAGCCTTCGGGATCCGCGTGGCCCAGCTCGGGGATGTAGGTCGCCACTTCGCCATCGGCGAGCGACCGGTACTTGCCGTGCAGGTGTTCGACGAGCGCCTGGAGCTCGTGCGTCTCGCTGGTCGTGTCCGTTGCCTGATCCACGTGGTCCTCCTGGGATGAAGCCGTCCGAGTCGCAGATCGTTCAGCAAGAACGGTTCCCGTGCGGGCTCGACGGAGCGCGGAGCGCAACTCGCAGAGCGGCGCGACGTTACGCGTCGGGCGGAGACGATCGGCAGCATCGATCGCCCGACATCTTCGTCGGCGGCGGCGTGATCCGGAGGACAAGAATGTGGCGCGCGGGCGCGACGCTGGTCAATCGGCCCGGGTTCCGGGCAGAATACCGGCTCGTCATGAGCACACGTCTCCGCTGGCTGATCGTGATCGGTCCCGGGCTGCTGCTGTACGTGCTTCCCGTGCCGGCCCTGACGCCGCCGCAGCGGCACCTCCTCGCGATCTTCCTCGCCACCGTCGTGGCGCTGGTCGCGCAGCCGGTCGCGATGGGCGTGACCGCCGTCCTGGCGCTCACCCTGCTCGGGCTCACCCGGACGCTCTCGGCCGCGCAGACGTTCTCCGGGTTCGCCAACCCGACGGTCTGGCTGATCTTCACGGCGTTTCTCTTCGCCACGGCCGTCACGTCCACGCGATTCGGTATGCGCGTCGCGTACCTGTTCATCCGGCGATTCGGCCGGAATCCGCTCATGCTGGGCTACTCCGTGGCGGGCGCCGATCTCGTGCTGGCTCCGTTCGTGCCGTCGGATACGGCACGAGGCGGCGGCATCGTCTGTCCGGTCGTCATCAGCATCGCGCGCGCGGTGGGCTCCGAGCCGGGGCCGACCGCCGGCGAGCTGGGCGGATTCCTCACGCTCGTCGGCTTCCATACGACCTACACGGCATCGGCGATGTTCCTCACGGGCATGGCCGCGAATCCGCTCATGGCCGCCTTCGCCAGACAGACGGCCGGGGTCGAGCTGTCGTGGCTCACCTGGGCGCTCGGCGCGATCGTGCCCGGCCTCCTGGCGCTCATCGTCGTGCCGGTGGTGATTTCAAGGCTGCATCCGCCGGGACTCCGGACGACCGAACCGGCCCGCGCGGCGGCGCGAGAGGCGCTGAGCGCGATGGGGCCGCTCACGCGGCGCGAAGCGCGGCTCGTCGCGATCCTGCTCGTGGTCATGGCCGGCTGGGTGCTCTCGCCCTGGCACGGCGTGTCGAACACCATCGTCGCGCTCGCGGGTGTGTCGGCACTGCTCCTGGGGGGAGTGATTTCCTGGGACGATCTGCTCGGCGAGCGGAAGGCCTGGGAGGCGCTGCTCTGGTTCGGCACACTCGTGATGATGGCCGACAGCCTGCTCCAGACCGGCGTCGTCGACCTGCTGTCGAAGACCGCGTTCGGCCACGTGCAGAGCTGGCCGGCGCTGGCGTCGCTGGCCGCGCTCGTGATCTCGTACCAGTACATCCACTACGGCTTCGCGAGCATGACGGCGCAGATCAGCGCGCTGTATCCGGCGTTCCTGGCTGCCGCGGTCGCAGGCGGCGCCGTCCCGCTGGTCGCCGCGCTGGCGCTGGCGTATTTCTCCAACGTCAACGCCGCGATGACCCATTACGGGACCGGCTCGGCGCCCGTCTACTTCGGCGCCGGGTACGTGCCGCAGGGCGTGTGGTGGAAGGTGGGATTCATCGTGTCGCTCATCAATCTCACGATCTGGCTGGGCGTCGGCCTGGCCTGGTGGAAGCTGCTGGGCTGGTGGTAGGGCGCTTACGCGATGAGCGTCTTCATCACCGAGAACAGCTCGCGCTTCAGCTCGAACCCGATGCCCGGGCAGTCGGGCAGCGCGACGAAGCCGTTTTCGACCGGCACGTCGTCCGCGAATCCGTTGAACGGCCGGAAGACGTCGGGATAGGACTCGTTGCCGCCGAGGCCGAGACCCGCGGCGATATTGAGCGACAGCTGGTGGCCGCCGTGCGGCACGCAGCGACGCGGCGACCAGCCGTGCGCGCGGATCATCTCGATGATCCGCAGGTACTCCACCAGCCCATAGCTCAGCGCGCAGTCGAACTGCAGGATGTCGCGATCGGGCCGCATGCCTGCGTATCGGATCAGGTTCCTCGCATCCTGCAGCGAGAACAGGTTCTCGCCGGTGGCCAGCGTCCCCTGATAGGTCTGCGACAGCTCGGCGTGCAGCGCGAAGTCGAGCGGATCGCCGGGCTCCTCGTACCAGAGCAGCCCGTAGCCCTCGAGCGCGAGGCCGTACTCGACCGCTCGATCCCGATCGAACCGGCCGTTCGCGTCGACCGCCAGGCATCCGGGCCCGTCCAGGAGATCGAGCACGGCCTCGATTCTGCGCTGGTCCTCGGCGAGCGGCCCGCCGCCGATCTTGATCTTGACCGAGGAGTAGCCGCGATCGAGATAGCCACGAATCTCGGCTCTGAGCGCGTCCACGTCCTTGCCGGGATGGTAGTAGCCGCCCGCGGCGTAGACCCACACCTTCCGCTCGGGCTCGCCGCTGCCGAATCGATCGGCGAGCAGCCGGTACAGCGGCACGTCCGCGATCTTGGCGACCGCATCCCAGACGGCCATGTCGATCGTCCCGACGGCCACCGATCGCTCGCCGTGCCCGCCGGGTTTCTCGTTCCTCATCAGGACGTCCCAGACGCGGAACGGATCCAGGTTCTCGCCCGTGTCGTCGGCGATCTCGCGGGGCGAGGCCGCTTGCAGCCGCGGCAGGAAGCGATCCCGCAGCAGGCCGGCCGGCGCGTAGCGACCGTTCGAGTTGAAGCCGAACCCGACGACGGGACGGCCGTGACGCACGACATCGGTCACGAGCGCGACGACGCTGACCGTCATCTGGCTGAAATCGACGTAGGCGTTGCGGATGCCCGAAGCGATCGGCACGACCGTCTGCCGGACGTCGACGATCTTCACAGCGCGGCGGCCACCGCCCGGCCGACCTCGGTGGTCGTGGCGGATCCGCCCATGTCCGGCGTCCGCGGGCCCTCGGCCAGCACGACCTCGATGGCCCGCATCACCGCGGCTCCGGCGTCGGCGTGGCCGAGATGCTCCAGCATCATCGCGGCCGACCAGATCTGGCCGATCGGGTTGGCGATTCCGCGTCCGTAGATGTCCGGCGCGGACCCGTGCACCGCCTCGAAGAGCGACGGGAACGTCCGCTGCGGATTGAGATTGGCCGAGGGCGCGATGGCAATCGTGCCAGTGCACGCCGGGCCGAGATCCGACAGGATGTCCCCGAACAGGTTGGACGCGACCACGACGTCGAACCAGTCGGGATGCCGCACGAAATGGGCCGTCAGGATATCGATGTGGAACCGGTCGACCCGCACGTCCGGGAACCGCTGCGCCCACGCATCCACCCGCTCGTCCCAGAACGGCATCGAGATCGAGATGCCGTTCGACTTGGTCGCCGAGGTCAGGTGTCGCTTCGGCCGCTGCTGCGCCAGCTCGAACGCGAAGCGCACGACCCGGTCGACGCCGTGGCGCGTGAAGATGCTTTCCTGCACGACCAGCTCGCGCTCCGTGCCGGCGAACATCCGGCCGCCCACGCTCGAGTACTCGCCTTCGGTGTTCTCCCGCACGACGTAGAAGTCGATGTCGCCGGGCGCGCGGGCGGCGAGGGGCGACGGCACGCCCGCGAAAAGACGGCAGGGGCGCAGGTTGACGTACTGATCGAACTCCCGGCGGATGGCGATGAGCAGCCCCCACAGCGAGACGTGGTCCGGCACGAGCGCCGGCCAGCCCACGGCGCCGAAGAAGATCGCGTCGTGGCCGCCGATCTGCGACTTCCAGTCGGGCGGCATCATGGCGCCGTGCTTCAGGTAGTAGTCGCAGCTCCAGTCGAAGCGATCCCACTGAAGCGTCAGGCCGAACTTCGCCGCGGCCGCGTCGAGCACCCGCAGCCCTTCGGGGACGACCTCCCGGCCGATGCCGTCGCCCGGAATGACGGCGATCCTGTGGACGAGAGCTGGAGAGGCGCTCGGCATGGCGGAGATAGTATCTCCGGCGGTCGCTGAAGATTTCCGCCGCGGTCCCGATTACCGGTCAGGACGGGAACCATGAAGCGAATCGCGCTCCTCACCGCCGGCGGCGACACGCCCGCCCTGAACGCCACGATCCACGGAGTCGTCACCCGGGCCACCGAGCTGCGCGTGAGCGTCTACGGCCTCATGAAAGGGTTCAACAGCCTGTTCAACCCGCGACTCCCGCACGTGGCGCTCAACCCGCTCCTGCAGCCGATCCCGGAGCTCGATCCGACCATCGGCGGGACGCTGCTCGGCGCCTCCCGCGACTATCTGAACGGCGGGGACGCCACCGTGCTCGGCGAGATCGTGGGCCGATTGCAGCGGCTTGCGATTGACGGCCTCATCTGCATCGGCGGCGACGGCACGCTGAACGGAATGCAGGCCCTGTCGGACCACCTGCCCGTCGTGCTCGCCCCGAAGACGATCGACAACGACCTCGGCCTGAACTATCCCGGCGAGCCCGCCGAATGGCGCCGCGTGACCGCGGGCACGGCGACGGACTGGACCTACGAGCGCGAGGGGTCGAGCTCGCCGTTCGATCTCCAGGACATGGTCAACTTCGTCACGCCCGGGTTCGCCACGGCTGTGTTCGTGGCCGCCGGCGGCGTCGAGCGGGTGCGCACGACCGCCGAGAGCCATCGCCGGATCGCGATCATCGAGGTGATGGGTCGGGAGTCCGGCTACATCGCCCTCGGATCGGCCTACGGCCAGCCGGACTTCATCCTCACCCCCGAGCATCCCGTGAACGTGGACGCGCTCGTCGACCGGATTGTCGAGCGATACGAGTCCCAGAAGAACGCCGTCATCGTGTGCGGCGAGGGCATTCGGGACACGCGCGGCCTGCTCCTGGGCGCGCAGACCACGTCCACGGACCCGGCCGGCAACCAGGTGTTCAGCGGCGCGGCCGAAGCACTGCGCCTCCTGCTCATCGATCGCATCGGCGATCGGTACTTCAAGAAGCTGCGGAGGGGCGAGACGGCTCGCGAGGTGATCTTCACGCGCAAGGTCGGTCACACGCAGCGAGGCGGACGCCCGCTCCTGTTCGACCGCTACCACGCGGCGATGCTCGGCGGGAAAGCCGTCGACCTCTTGCTCGACGGCCGGACCAATGCCGTGGCCGTCCTCCAGTGGACGCGCGCCGGCGGGTTCGGCGTCGATGCCTTTCCGGTCAGCGGATTCCTCGATCCCTGGGGTCACATCCACGCGCGCAGGATGCACCCGTCGTTCTACGACGCGGAGAAGATGGGGCCGTCGGCGGCGGGGGTCGAATATCTTCAGCAGATCCTCACCGGCGCCGTCGGCCATGACGACACCGAGCACCTGCGGGAACGGCTCTTCGCTCCGGGGCGCCTCGTCAATCCCTATCGATCGATCAACGCCCTCATCAGCCGCCGAATCCAGTACCTCGACGGCGCCGCAGACGCGTCGCCGCGGCGCTGGAACGACCTGAAATCGGCCTAGTCGCGTCTCGCCTCCGGCATCCGGCCCTGGACGTGTCACACGCCCATCGGCTTCCTCGTCCGCTCTGCGCCATTGATATCGTGCTGGCCACGAGAACGTGAGAGGCTGGCCACGCGGAGGGCGGTTATGGGAGTGGCGCTGATTGCGGGGTTCGCAGTCCTGGGACTGGCCGGCTGGACCCTCGCCATGATCTGGTTCATCCTGCCGGCGCGGATGGCGGACCTCCGGCGCCAGCTCGATGACCTCGAGCGCCGGCGCACGACCGAAGATCTGCGAGGCCGTCAACTGGACGCCCTCTCCCGCCGGGTCGCCGAACTGGAGGCGGCGCTCGGCGGCCGCGAGTTCCCCGCCCGGCTGGCCCCCGCGGCTCCCGCGGCGGACATCCAGCCGGCGGTCGCCGAACGGCCCTCGCCCGCCGAACCGGCGGCCGCCGCGCCGCGCCCGGCTCCAGGGGCGCCGCCGGCCGGCGTCGTGCCGGAGCGGTTCCGCCCTCCTGCGCCAGCCGTTCACGCTCCCGCGCCCGCGCCGTCATCCGCCTGGGAACTCGTCATCGGCGCGAACTGGCTGAACCGGATTGGCGTGGTCGCGATCGTGATCGGCATCGCCCTGGGCGTTGGCTACACGGTCGGCCACACGGGTCCGCTCGGCCGAGTCGCGATCGGCTATGCGGCGAGTCTCGCCCTCCTCGCGGCCGGGGTATGGCTGGAACGGCGCCCGCTGTACCGCAGCTACGCATACGGACTCGTCGCCGGGGGATGGGCGGGCATCTACTTCACGACGTACGCCGCTCACGCCGTGGAGAGCGCGCGCGTGATCGAGAGCGATGCGCTCGGCACGGCCGCCCTCGTCCTCGTCGCCTCGGGCATGGTCACCCACTCGCTGCGCTACCGTTCGCAGACGGTCACCGGGTTCGCGTACGTGATCGCCTACGCCACGCTCGCCCTGACGCCGCTGGCCGGCTTCGCGCTCGTGGCCACGATCCCGCTGTCGGTCTCGCTCCTCGCCGTGGCGCAGCGGTTCGCCTGGCCGCACATGTCCAGCCTCGGCGTCGCGTTCACCTACGGCGTCTTCGCGCTTCGCGGAGCCGCGCTGCCCGGCAATGGCGATGCCGGCTCGCTCGCGCCCTATCTCGCGCTCGCCGCCTACTGGATCACCTTCGAGGCGGGCGACATCGCGGCCCTGCGCGGCCGGCCGGCAGCAACGGCCGGCGCGCCCCTGTTCGCGTTGAACGCGCTGGGGTTCATCGGCGCCGCGCTCATCCAACTGCCAGTCGGAGATCCGTCCCGGCTCTCCAACCTCCTGGCCGGCACGGCTGCCGCGTACCTCGCCAGCGGGATCGTGCGGGCGAAGCTGCTCGGGCGACGCCTGGCGGAGGACGCGCCCGTGCAAGAGGCGTTCGCGGGCGCGTCGCAGGGCGCGATTGGCGCCGCGGCCGGCCTGACGATGTGGGCCGCCGCCCTCCGATTCTCCGGATCGCGTGAGGTGATTGCGCTGCTCCTGACCGCGGAAATGCTGTTCACGGCCGGAGTCGGGTTCGGCGATCGGATCGTCCGGTGGTTTGGCGCCGTCGCCGCCGGCATCACGGCGCTTCGCGCGCTGGCGCTGGTCGCCGCGAGCGCCCCCGTCTCCGGCGGGACGAGGAGCCTTCACGACTGGGTGCCCGCTGTGGCCCTGGTCGCGCTCGCGCTGTTCGTCAATCGCGAAGTGCTCCGCGCCCGCCGGATCGATCCCGCACGAATCGAATGGTTGTACTCGCCGGCCGCCTCGCTGCTGACCGTGCAGGTCCTGCTGGCCGAGACCGCCAGCCCCTACCAGGGACTGGCGCTGACGATCGCCGCTGCGCTTCTGATCGAAACGGGCGTACGGCGGGCCGCTGAATACCGATACGAGGGCTACGTGATCGGCCTCATCGCCGTGGCCGTCATGCTGGATCGCCAGTTGACCGGCCTCGATGCCGAAACGCTCGCGGCCGAGGCCTGGCGCACGCTGCCGTTCGTTGCCGCGATCGCCTATGGAGCGGCGGCGCGTCTCGGCCGGCCGGGACGCGCGCAGGCGGACGCCCGCGACATGCGACCGGCCGCCGGCGCCGCGGCGTGGGCCGGCACGATTGCCGTGTTCGTGCTCGAAGGCCGCGTCGCGCCGTCCGTCGAGGTCGCGCCGGTGTGGGCGGGCACCGCGCTGCTGCTGGTGATTGCAGGCGTGTGGCGCAGACTGCCGGTGTTCGTCTGGCAGGCCTATCCGCTGGCGCTCGTCGCTGTTCTGCGCACCATGGGCTCGATCGTGATGGCGCCGGCACGCGGCGCGGAGACGCGCGCGGTCGCGTGGGCCAGCGTCGTGACCGGGCTGCTCTTCGCGGTGGGCGTCATCGGCCGGCGGTCGCTGGCCGGGCGCGCAGGGCCGGCGGCGGATGCGGAGAACGCCGTGCGGATCCTCGTTCTCGTGATGGCCCCGTTGTCCGTGCTCCTCCTCATCTTCAGGGAGGTGCAGCCGACCGGCATCACGCTCGCGCTCGGTCTCGCCGGGGCCCTGCTCGTCGGCGCCGGGCTGCCTCTCGGCGAGCGGGCGCTGCGGCTCTCCGGCCTCGCGATGTTCGGTCTGGCGATCCTCAGGCTCTTCGCGAGCGACCTCGTCCGGCTCCAGGGCCTGACCCGGATCGTCTCGTTCATCGTCTCCGGCGTGGTGCTGCTCGGCGTCTCGTGGGTCTATACGAGGTTCCGGGAAGAGATTCGGAAGTACTTGTAGGCCGCGCCCGCGGGCGTGGCCGGATTGACGCCGGTGAGGCTGGCCGGCGAGTTCCGCGTGCCCGACGAGTTCACTGCCCCGCTGTCAGACGACGTGCTCGCCGGGTTCGAGGGTCGATGAGACTGCTGCTCGACACGCACGCCTTTCTCGGGTACGTCTCTGGCGACGATCGGCTGCCGGCCGGCGACACGCGATCTGATCCGATCGCCGGACCATGCGGTGTGGCTCAGCGTCATCTCGGTGTGGGAAGCAGCAGACCGGACGCCTTCAGTTGCCTGCACCTGGGCAGTCGTACCTCGCTCGGCTGAGCGGACGGCAAGAAGTGTGGCGGAGGGAGAGGGATTCGAACCCCCGGTGCCCTTTCGGACACAGCGGTTTTCAAGACCGCCTGTTTCAACCACTCACACATCCCTCCACGGGGGGAAGGCCATCATACCCGCACCCGCCGGGCCTCGGCCCGGCCTGTGGTAACGTGTTCCGCGCTCCTCGAGCGAATCCGGCACCCAGGAGGTCAGCTCCATGCAGGACCGCGCCGCCGTTCCTTCCCGCGCTCGACCGCGTCGACTGAGACTGAGGAAGACGCTTCCGTTCGCCCTGACCCTGGCCGTTGCCGCGTGCGGCCAATCGAGCGCACCTCCGGAATCCGGCCGCGAAAGCCCTCCGGCCGCCGCGCCGACCACCGCCGGCACGGCCGATGCGTGCGCCATGCTTTCCCAGAGCCAGCTGTCGCAGGCGGTGGGCAACCCCGTGAAGGCCGGCGAGCCGTTCGCAGGGCCCGAAGTCTGCCGCTGGGATACGGACGATCCGGACGACGTGAGCGTGCTGTTGACCGTGCGGCTGCCCGGGAGCGTCCGGGAGCAGGCCCTGTGTCGCAATCTCCGCGCCTCCGGCGCGAAGGCCGCCGGGTTCGAGGACGCGGCTGACGTGTCGACCTGGAAGTTCTCGAGCATGAGCCTGTTCAACTCCGGCGACCTCGAGAGCTGCGGCCCGAAGGGGTTCGTGAGCCTGTCGCTCAACGGAAAGCGCGACGAAGGGCAGTTGAAGCAGGCCACTCTTTCGATCCTGCAGACCGTGCTCCGGGCCCGCTGACGCGGACATGCAGCTGGCTCCGCTCGACTGGGCGGTCCTGGTCGCCTACTTCGTCGCAATCAGCGCGATCGGCATCGCCGCCGGCCGCCGCGTCCGCCGCACGGGGGAGTTCTTCCTCGGACGGCGGCGCTTCGGCCCCTGGCTGATGATCGGGCAAAGCTTCGGCGTGGGCACCCACGCCGAGATGCCGGTCGCGCTGGCGGGTGCCGTCTACACGTCGGGCGCGTCCGCGATCTGGTACCAGTGGAAGAACCTCTTCATCACGCCGTTCTACTGGATCATGGCGCCGGTCTTCCGGCGGATCCGCCGCACGACGATGGCGGAGTTCACCGAGGATCGGTACGGCCCCTGGATGGCCGCCCTCTACATCGTGTTCGCGGTCGGCTATCTCGTCATCAACACGGCGAGCATGCTCAAGGGGGCCGGCAAGGTCATCAGCCAGGCGACGGGCGGCGGCGTGGGCGTGAACGAGATCGTCGTCGCCATGACGATCCTCTTCATCCTCTACAGCTTCGTCGGCGGCCTCGTCGCCGCCGCGTGGACGGATCTGTTCCAGGGTCTGCTCATCATCGTGCTGTCGTTCTTGCTCGTGCCGCTGGGCTGGGGCCTGGTCGGCGGGCTCGCCGGGATGCGCGCGTCGCTCCAGCCGTTCTACTTCTCGCTCGCGACGCCGTCGGGAGTCGGGCCGTGGGCGATCGCGATGCTGACCGTCAACGGACTGGTCGGCATCATGGCGCAACCGCACCAGCTCGCGGCCGTCGGCACCGGACGCGACGAGCGCACCTGCCGGATCGGCATGCTCGTCGGGAACATGGTCAAGCGGGTGTGCACGGTCGGGTGGGCGGTGCTGGGCCTGATGGTCGCGGCGCTGATCGCCCAGGGGCGCGCCGACGCGGCGGCGCTCGGCGACCCGGAGAACGCGTTCGGCCTCGCCTGCCGTCTGCTGCTCGCGCCGGGTGCGCTCGGGCTGATGATCGCCTCGATTCTCGCGGCGAACATGTCGACCTGCTCGGCGTTTCTCGTCGATTCGGGTGCCCTGTTCACCGAAGGGCTCTATCGCCGGCACGTCGCGCCTCACCAGCCGGATCGGCACTATCTCTGGGTCGGGCGCTTCAGCGGCCTGGCCATCACCCTGCTCGGCGTCGTCTATGCCATCTATTTCATCGAGAGCGTGCTCTACACGTTCCTTCTGACCGAGACGCTTGCGACCTTCATCGGCATCAGCGTCCTCGGCGGCATCCTCTGGTCCCGCGCGAATCGCTGGGGGGCGCTGGCGAGCCTCCTCGGCGCGCTCACGACGAACTTCGCCCTCTACGCGTGGACCGGCGAGCGGCTCGACGCCTGGAATCCGAACGTCTTCCTTGCCGCGCTCGCCGTCGGCACGGCCGCGCTGGTCGGGGTCAGTCTGATCACGAGCCCGGAGCCGGCCCCGCAGGTCGAGTCGTTCTTCCGGCGACTGGAGACCTCCAGCGACGGCGACGACGCGGCCGAGCCGGCGCGCGCGCGCGAGCGGCCTCTCCTGCTCGTGCATCTCCTCAGTCTGCGGCGCCGACGCGGCGGCGTCGCCTTGCGGCAGCTCTATCGCGAGGACGTCTGGGGATTCGCGCTCGGATGGATCATCGTGTTCGCGCTGGTGGGCGGCGCCGTGGCGTTCCTGCGATGGGGCTGACGCTCACTGCCCGCGCTTCGCGAGGATCGCCTCCATCTCGTCGAGCACGCGCGTCATGGTCTTCATCGTCAGATCGAGCGGCTCGTCGGTCGCCAGGTCGACGCCCGCCTCCCCGAGCAGGTCAATCGGATACTTCGAGCCGCCGGCGCTGATGAACGCGAGGTAGCGCCGCCGGGCCTCGGGGTCGCCGGTCTTCACCTTTTCGGCGAGCGCCGCGGACGCGGTGAACGACGTCGCGTACTGGAAGACGTAGAAGTCCCGGTAGAAGTGCGGGATGTAGCTCCACTCGTGCGCGATGTAGTCGTCCACGACCGTCACGCCCTGATCCTGCCCGTAGTACTTCTTGGTGATGTCGAGGTAGAGCTTGGCGAGCGCCCCGCCCGTGATCGGCTCGCCCTTCTCCGCCATCTCGTGCATGCGCAGCTCGAACTCGGCGAACTGCGTCTGCCGGAACACGGTGCCCTTGATGTTCTCCAGGTAGTTCCCGAGCAGCGCCAGCCGTGTGTCGTCGTCCTTCACCGTCTCGAGCACGTGGTCGATGAGCAGCGCCTCGTTGAAGGTCGACGCGACCTCGGCGACGAACGTCGGATACTCGGCCATCGGGTACGGCTGCGCCCGGTTCGAGTAGTAGCTGTGCATCGTGTGGCCGAGCTCGTGCGCGATGGTGCTGACGTCCGTGTACTTGCCGTTGAAGTTGATGAGCATGTACGGGTGCACGTCGTAGGCGTCGCCGGTGGAATACGCGCCCGACATCTTTCCTTCGCTCGGCAGCAGATCAATCCAGCGCCCGTTGAACGCGCGCCGGACGACGTCCTGGTACTCGGCGCCGAGCGGCGCGACGGCCTCGAGCACGAGCGCCTCGGCCTGGTCGGGCGTGTACTGGAGGTCGACGGATCCGACGAGCGGCGCGTACAGGTCGTAGTAGTGCAGCTCGTCGAGCCCGAGCATGCGCTTGCGCAGCCTGAGATATCGATGGAAGACCGGCAGGTTGCGATTGACGCCGTCGATCAGGCGCGTGTAGACGGACACGGGAATGTTGGGCCCGTCGAGCGCATACGCGAGGTCCGAGTCGTAGTGGCGCGCGTCGGCGTAGAACTTCACCTTCTGCACCTCGCCGTTCATCGTCGCGCCCAGCGTCCGGCTGAAGCTGCCGAGGGTCGTGAAGAAGGCGCGCATCACCTGCTGCCGATCCGCCCGGTTCGGCAGGGCGCGCAGGTCGGCGAACGCGGCCTGGTCGAGCTTCACGGAACGGCCGTCGCTGAGCGTGATCGTCGGAAACGGCAGGTCGGCGTTCGCGATGAGGCTGTAGACGTTGGACGGGCTCTCGGCGAGCGGCCCGAGCCTGGCGAGCAGCTGTTCCTCCTTCGCCGACAGGGTGTGGGACGCCCGCCGGCGGATGTCCTCCAGGGCGAAGCGGTGCACGCTCAGACGCGGCTCCTGCGCGAGGAAGCGCTCGAGCGTGGCCGCCGGCATCGCCAGCACCTCCGGCTCGACGAACGAGGCGTGGGCGCCGAACGCCGACTTGAGCTGCTGCATCTCCTGCTTCATGCCCTGGGGACCCGCCTGACGAGTGTCCTGGTCGGCCAGCAGCATGGCGTAGGTGTCCTCGCGCAGGAGCTCCTTCTGCAGCCGCGAAATCGTGTCCAGCGCGTCCGCCAGCGTCGCCGCCGAGCTGCCCAGACGCCCCTTGAACTCGTCGATGAGCGAGAGATCCTTGCTCAGCCCGTCCTTTGCCGACCGCCATGCGGCTTCCGATGCATAGAGATCGGCGAGGTCCCATTTGTACTTGTCCGCAATGCGAGCGCGGTCGCGCTCCTGCGCCGATCCGCCCGTCGTTGCGACCGCCAGGAAGGCCGCGGTCAACACCCACCCGACCCGACGTCCGACCCTGGCTGCGTGCATGCCTTCACCTCGGTTCTATTGTCTCCCGTCCGTCCATGTAGGGACGCAGCGCCTCCGGGATCAGGACCGATCCGTCCTGCCGCTGACAGTTCTCGAGGATCGCGATGAGCGTGCGGCCGACCGCCAGCCCGGAGCCGTTGAGCGTGTGCACGAACTGCGCCCGGCCGCTGCCGTCCGGCCGGAACCTGATCCCCGCGCGCCGGGCTTGAAATGCCTCGGTGTTGCTGCAGGACGAGATCTCGCGATAGGTGTCCTGGCTCGGCAGCCACACTTCGATGTCGAACGTCTTGGCCGACGCGAACCCCATGTCGCCCGTGCAGAGGACGACCCGGCGATACGGCAGCCCCAGGCGCTCCAGAATCGTCTCGGCGTCGCGCGTCAGCCGCTCGAGCTCGTCGTACGAGGCGTCGGGCGCGGTGAACTTCACGAGCTCGACCTTGTCGAACTGGTGCTGCCGGATCAACCCGCGCACGTCCGCACCGTAGGATCCCGCCTCGCTGCGAAAGCAGGGCGTGTAGGCCGTGTACTTCAGCGGCAGGCTCCGGCCGTCGAGAATCTCCTCGCGATGCAGGTTCGTCAGGGGCACCTCGGCGGTCGGGATCAGGAACAGATCCCAGTCGCCGGCGATCCGGAAGAGATCCTGCTCGAATTTCGGAAGATTCCCGGTGCCCCGGAGGGCCGCCGCGTTGACGAGGAACGGAGGCTCCGCTTCGCGGTAGCCATGCTCCCGCGTGTGGACGTCGAGCATGAAGTTGATGAGCGCCCGTTCGAGCCGCGCGCCCGCCCCGAGCAGCACGGCGAACCGCGCGCCCGACATCCGCGCCGCGCGCTCGAAGTCCAGGATGCCGAGCGCGGTGCCCACCTCCCAGTGCGGCCTGGGCGTGAACGCAAACGCGGGGGGCGCGCCCCATCGGCGCACCTCGACGTTGTCCGCCGCGGAGGACCCGGCCGGCACGCTCGCGTGCGGCAGGTTCGGAATGGCCAGCAGCAGCCCGTCGCGCGCCGATTCGATCGCCGCGAGCTCCGTCTCCAGCGCGCGGATTCTGATCGCCCCGCTGCCGGCCGGCCTCGCGCGCGGCGTCGAACGCCTCGGGCGGGCCGCTCCGCTTCAGGTGCGGCATCGCCGCGTTCGCGCGATTGTGCTCGCTCTTGAGCCCTTCGATGTCGGTGACGAGCTGGCGCCATCGGGCATCGACGGCCGCACATTCGTTCAACGCGTCGACGGCAGCCTGGCTCCGGCCGCCCAGCCGCGCGCGACCCTCGTCGATGCGGTCGCGAAGATAGACGAGATCCAGCATGACAGATGACTATATAGGGCCCGCGCGTCCCTCCACGAGTCGACCCCGGCGGCCTCGGCCGATGACGCGCCCGCAGCCTGCCTGGCCCGGGCGCGGCGTCCGCCTCCCGGCCCAATCAGCGTCTGATACGATGCGACCTGTGAAGACCGTCGTGCGAAAGGCCGTGTTTCCGGCAGCGGGACTCGGAACCCGTTTCCTCCCGGCCACCAAGGCGCAGCCCAAGGAGATGCTTCCCCTCGTCGACAAGCCGATCATCCAGTACGGCGTCGAGGAGGCGGTGGCCTCCGGGATCGACGACATCATCCTCGTCACCGGGCGCGGGAAGAACGCGATCGAAGATCACTTCGATGTCTCGATCGAGCTCGAGAGCTTTCTCGAGTCCCGCGGAAAGCTCGATCAACTCGACGAGATCCGCAGCATCTCGAACATGATCAGCGTCGCGTACGTCCGCCAGGGCGAGGCGCTGGGCCTCGGCCACGCCGTACTGGTCACTCGCGCCCTCGTCGGCAACGAACCGTTTGCCGTCATCCTGGCCGACGACGTCATCGACGCCACGCCGCCCGCGCTGGCCCAGATGCTCAGCGTGTTCGATGAAGTGGGCGGCCCCGTCCTGCTGGTCGAACGCGTGCCGAGATCCGAGATCTCCAGCTACGGCGTCATCGACGCCGAGCAGATCCGCCCGGGCGTCTATCGGATCAGAGACATGGTCGAGAAGCCCCAGCCGGACCAGGCGCCGTCGGACCTCGCCATCATCGGACGGTACATCCTGACGCCCGATATCTTCGACGCCATCGAGGAGACCGCCAGGGATCGCAGCGGAGAGATTCAGCTCACCAACGGGCTCCGTCGTCTGCTGAAGTCGCGTCCGATCTACGCGTGCGAGGTGCAAGGCACCCGCCACGATACCGGCAACAAACTCGGCTTCCTGAAGGCGGTCGTCTATTTCGCGCTGCGGCGGCCGGACCTGGCCGGACCGTTCCTGGAATACCTGCGGACGGTCACGCCGCAGCGCTGACGCACCCGGAGCTCAGGACTTGGCGCCCGACGCCGGAGGGCTCTCGCCGGAACCGGACGGCTTCGCCCCGGAGTCCTTCGCATCGGAGGCGGAGGACGGGCTGTCCTTGGCGGCTTCCTTCGACTCGGAACCGCCGTCCTTCTTCCCGTCGTTCTTTCCGTCGTTCTTTCCGTCGTTGCCGGCGGCCTTTCCGGTGTCGGCCTTGCGTGCGTAGTCGGTGACGTACCAGCCGGTGCCCTTGAACTGAAAGGCAGGCGAGGAAACCAGCTTCCGGACCCCGCCGTTGCAGCGGGGGCACGCCGGCGGCGGCGGGTCCGAGAACTTCTGGATGATCTCGAACCGGTGGCCGCACGAGTCGCACTGATATTCGTAGAGGGGCATCGCCTGCGGATACATTATAGAGAATCGCTGGAGAGCCGCTTCGATGTCCTCCCCCTCAGGCGTCCTCTACGTCGTGGCGACGCCCATCGGCAACCTCGAGGATCTGACGTTCCGGGCCCTCCGAATCCTTCAGGAAGTCGATCTCATCGCCGCCGAGGACACCAGGCGGACGGCCCGCCTGCTCGCGCACTACCAGATCAGCAAACCGCTCACGAGCCTGCGCGAACACAACGAAGCGCGGGAGACGCCGCGCCTCGTCCAGCAGCTCCGCGCGGGATCCCGGGTCGCGCTCGTCTCGGATGCCGGAACGCCGGCGATCGCCGACCCGGGTGCGCGGTTCGTCAGGGACGCGCGCGCCGCAGGAGTCTCCATCGTCCCGATACCCGGCCCCAGCGCGATCACAGCCGCCCTGTCGATTTCCGGGCTTCAGGCAAGCGCCTTCACTTTCCTCGGCTTCCCACCGGCATCCGGCTCGAGCCGCAGACATTGGTTCGAGCGGCTCGCGCAGGTGGAGGACGTCGTCGTCTTCTTCGAGGCTCCCCATAGAGTGCACCGAACGCTGGCCGACCTGGCTGATATATCTGTCACTAGACCAATTTATGTCCACCGCGAGATCACGAAGGTTCATGAATATTTTGGTGAATCGACAGAATCAGAGCCCATCGTCGACCGAGGCGAGTTTACGATTGTCGTTGGGCCGTCGGATCGACGGCATTACCAGGCAGGTGAGCCTGCCGTGAGTGCCCAGTTGATTGGTCGTTTGATAGAATGCGGCACTCTATCGGACGAAGAGATCATCGAAGTCATCGCTGCAACTGGAAGCGTCGCTCGTCGCGCCGCAAGAAAGCTTCTCAAGAAGCACAGAATTTTGGTTAAAAGACAGATCGTGCCAGCGCCTTGACCGCCATCGCACCGGTTTGCTATGTTTCCCGCCCGCAATCAGACGGAGACGTGAGGGGCATGGCAAAGCGCGCACGGCCCAAGAACAGCCGGCTCGACAGGAAGGCGCACCGGCCGAACCGGCAGCCGGACCTCCCGGCGACCATGGGCGTCGCGGCTCCGGCGCCGTCCAGACTTCCGCTGCCGCTTCCGGACGCCCAGGCGGTTTCGCTGTTCCAGCAGGCGATGGGTGCCCTGCACCAGCGTCAGTTCGCCCGGGCCGCCGAAGCCTTCCGGGCCTTGCTGGATCGTTTTCCGGGCGAACGGGCCCTGCTCGACAGGAGCCGGGTCTATCTCGAACTGGCCGAGCGGGAGCTGAGCCGCGTGGACGTCAGCCCACGAACCGTGGAGGAGCGGCTCACATTCGCCACCGCCGCGCTGAACAACGACCAGGACGCGGAAGCCGAGCGGCTCGTCCGATCCGTGCTGAGCGACGATCCCCGGCACGATCTCGCCCTGTACCTCATGGCCGCGATCGAAGCGCGCCGCGGCGATCACGATGCCGCGGTCGCCTTCCTCGGGCGAGCCATCTCCATGAGCCCTGAAATCCGCGCCCAAGCGCGCCATGACGCCGATTTCGATCCCCTGCGGCGGCTCCAGACCTTCCAGGCGCTCATCGAGCTCCCGCCGTCGACATCGTCCAGACGAGGGAAGAGGCTCCGATAGCGGCGGCGTTCCCTTACACTGGCCTCATGCCTTCCGTGGGTCCGTCCGCCGTCCACGTTGTCGTCCTGGCGGCCGGAAAGGGCACGCGCATGAAGTCCGCGCTGCCCAAGGTGCTGCATTCGCTGGCGGGACGTCCGCTCGTCGATCATGTCCTGCGAGCGGTCCGGCCGCTCGGCGCCGCGTCGACGGTGCTCGTCGTCGGCCATGGCGCCGACGACGTCCGTCGGGCGCTGGCCAGCCACTCCGGCCTCGAGTTCGTCATCCAGTCGCCGCAACTCGGAACCGGCCACGCCCTGCTCCAGGCCGAGCCGGTGCTTCGGGGCCGGTCCGGAACCGTGCTGCTGGTCTACGGCGATGTGCCGCTGCTCCAGTCCGGCACGCTCGCGCGTCTCATCGAAGCCCACCGTTCGGCCGGCGCGGCCGCGACCGTGTTGACGACCCACCTGGAGGACCCGGCCGGGTACGGACGCATCGTGCGCGCGGACGGGCGGCTCGCGCGGATTGTCGAGGAACGCGACGCGTCGGCGGGCGAGCGCGCGCTGACGGAGATCAACAGCGGCATCTACGCGCTCGAGCTCGACCCGCTGTTCGACACGCTCCGCCGCCTGGCGGCCGACAACGTCCAGGGCGAGTACTACCTCACCGACGTGATCGGCGCGTATCACCGCGAGCGGCGCCGTCTCGAGACCGTCGTTCTGGCGAATGCCGAAGAGCTGCGCGGGGTGAACACGCGGGTGGACCTGGCCGATTTGGGACAGATCCTCCGGCAGGCGAAGAACCGGCGGGTCATGCTCGCGGGGGCCACGCTCGAAGACCCCGCGTCGACGTTCATCGACGAGGACGTCGTCATCGGAACCGACACCGTCATCGGTCCCGCCGTGAGGCTCGAAGGACGGACGAGCATCGGCCAGCGCTGCCGGATTCGCGCCGGCGCGCGGCTGACGAACGTGACGGTCGGCGACGACGTCACGGTGCTCGACTACAGCATCCTGGCTGATTCGGAGGTGGCGCGCGGCGCGGTGGTGGGCCCGTTTTCCCACGTCCGGCCCGAATCGCTCATCGGCGAAGGCGCACACATCGGCAACTTCGTCGAGATCAAGAAGACGACGATCGGCCCTGGCACCAAGGCCAACCATCTGGCGTATCTGGGCGACGCGACCGTGGGAGCCGAGGTCAACGTGGGGGCCGGCGCGATCACGTGCAACTACGACGGCGAGGCCAAGCATCCGACGGTCATCGCCGACGGCGTCTTCATCGGCAGCGATTCGCAGCTGATCGCACCGGTGCGGATCGGCCACGGGGCGTACGTGGCGGCGGGCTCCTCCATCACGAAGGACGTCCCCGACGGCGCGCTCGCCATCGCGCGCGGCCGCCAGGAGAACAAGCCCGATTGGGCGAGCCGGCGCAAGGGCCGGAAGCGCGATCCGGCCTGACGCCCGCGCTAGAGCGCGGCCACCACGGCGTCGGTGAACGCCGAAGTGCTGACGAGCCGCACCCTTGCGGATGCCGGCGTCTCCGCTGTCGGCATCAGGTCGGCCGTCCGCAGCCCCTGCGACAGCGCGCGCTCGATGCCTTGGGTGACGGCCGCCGCTTCATCCTGCAGACCGAATCCGTGGCCCAGGAGCATTCCGGCCGAGGCAATCGCGCCGACCGGATTGGCCTTGCCCTGACCGGCGATGTCCGGCGCCGAGCCGTGCACCGGCTCGAACAGCCCGGGGCCGGATCCGAGACTCGCCGAGGGCAGCAGTCCGAGCGACCCGCAGACGGCGCCGGCTTCGTCGGACAGGATGTCGCCGAACATGTTCTCCGTGAGCACGACGTCGAAACCGGCGGGCGCGAGCGCCAGCTTCATCGCGCACGAATCGACGAGCTGGTGCGCCAGCGTCACGTCCGGATATCCACGTCCGACCTCGGTGACCACCTTGCGCCAGAGCTGCGACACTTCGAGCACGTTGGCCTTGTCGACGGACACGACGTGCCGGCGCCGCTTGCGCGCGAGGTCGAACGCCACACGGGCGACGCGCTCGACCTCCGGCCGCGTGTAGGTCATCGTGTTGACCACCGCGTCGCCGAGCTCGCCGCGCGGCTGTCCGTAGTACAGACCGCCGAGCAGTTCGCGCACCACAATCATGTCCGTGCCGGCGAGCACGGACGGTTTCAGGGGTCCGGCGTCCTCCAGCCCGGGCCACGAGCGCGCGGGCCGCAGGTTGGCGAAGACGCCGAGCTCGCGCCGGAGCCTCAACAGACCGCCCTCGGGTCTGTCGGCGGGCGCCAGTTGATCGAAGGCCGGATCGCCCGCGGCGCCGAGCAGCACGGCGTCGGAAGCGAGCGCGGCCGAGAGCGTCTCGTCGGGCAGGGGCGGCAGCTTCTGGCGAAGGGCCGCCCCGCCGAATGGCTTCGACGCGAAGGTCCAGTCGTGCCCGAACCGCTGACCGATCCGCTCGAGGACGCGGACTGCCGCGGCGACCACGTCGGGGCCGATGCCGTCGCCTGGCAGCAGCACCAGCTGCGCCTTCACACGCCGAATCCGTAGCCGGCTTCGTGCGTCACGGCCTCGCGGCCGTGAGCCGCGGCGACGGCGCCGTCCTTGACCGCCGTCGCGATCTGGCGGAGGTCCTCGTCGGTGATGGTCTTCCTCTCGTCGGCGAGCATCACCATGCGGCGGTAGACCTCGTCGAGCTGCTGGCGGGTGAGCGTGAGGCCCAACTGTTCGCACCGGCTCTGGACCGCATGGCGGCCGGAGTGCTTGCCGAGCACGAGCGTCGTACTGGGCACGCCGACGTCTTCGGGCCGCATGATCTCGTAGGTACGGCGGTCCTTCAGCATGCCGTCCTGGTGGATGCCGGCTTCGTGGGCGAACGCGTTCCGGCCGACGACGGCCTTGTTGGCCTGGACGTACTCGCCGGTCAGCTCGCTCAGGAGCTGGCTGGACGCGAAGAGCTGCTGCGTGTCGACGCCGGTCTCGACCGGCACGCGATCCGCGCGCACCCGGCTGATCATGACGATCTCCTCGAGCGAGGCGTTGCCGGCGCGCTCGCCGATGCCGTTGATGGTGCACTCGACCTGCCGCACGCCCGCCGCGACCGCCGCCATCGAGTTGGCCACCGCGAGGCCGAGATCGTCGTGGCAGTGCGCGCTGAACGTGACACGGTCCGCGTCGGACACCCGCCCGATGACGTCCCGGAAGAACTCGCCGATCTCGTCCGGCGTGGAGTACCCGACCGTGTCCGGCAGGTTGATCGTCGTCGCGCCCGCGCGAATCACCGCGTCGATGACGCGGCAGAGGAAGTCTCGATCGCTGCGTGTCGCGTCCTCGGCCGAGAACTCCACGTCCGGCGTGTACCCCCGCGCCCGCTTGACCGCCGCCACGGCCGCCTCGAGGCACGCCTCCCGCGTCATTCGAAGCTTGTGCGTGAGATGGAGATCGGAGGTCGCGATGAACGTGTGGATCCGGGCGCGGCGAGCGGCCGACAACGCCTGCCCGGCGCGTTCGACGTCGCCCGCCGCGCAGCGGGCCAGGGCGGCGACGACCGGCCGCTCGACGGCCATGGAAACCCGCCGAACTGCCTCCGCGTCCGCCTCGGACGCGATCGGAAAGCCGGCTTCGATGATGTCCACGCCCAGCGCGTCGAGCTGACGCGCCATGCGGACCTTCTCCTCGACCCGCATCGAGAAGCCCGGAGCCTGTTCGCCGTCACGAAGGGTCGTGTCGAAGAGGACGAGTCTCTGGGGCATGCTCAAGTCCTGTCTGCAGTGTTGGCGACGCCGGCCTAGAAGTCAAATTTATGATACTCGTCTTTGCAGTCGTCTGGCTTATGGAAAGCGGCCGCGCCTCAGAATCCCGCGAGATACGGAAGCCGGGAGGCGACTCGCTCCACCGCGTCGTAGTCCGCGAGGAGCAGGCCGGTCGCATCCCAGTCGCCCGAGAGAAAGGCCTCCCGGGCGCTGTCGGGCATGCCCAACCGGATCGTGACGCCCCCTGCGGTGAGCTGGAGCGCCCGCACGTCGACGTCGAAGCGCTCCGACGGCCGCCGCTCGGCGAGCGCCATGGCGGCGGCCATGTCCTCGTGGCTGGCCGTCACGCAAGGCAGGCCGATGAGCGTCGCATTCCCGAAGAAAATCTCGGCGAACGACTCGGCGACGATCGCACGAATGCCGGAGCGCTTGAGCGCCTGAGGCGCGTGCTCCCGGGACAATCCGCAGCCGAAGTTCGCGTTCGCCAGCAGCACGCCGGCGCCCGCGTACGCGGGATTGTCGAACGGATGGAGACCGCCGGCATCCCCGAGGGCGCGCCTGTCGTCCTCGAAGGCGTGGCCCTCGAGGTCGTCGAACGTCACGGCCTTGAGGAACCGGGCGGGAATGACCCGGTCCGTGTCGATGTCGTCGCCGCGCACGGGAACGGCCGTCCCTGAGACACGGTCGATGGAGGATGCGCTGCTCATGAGTGCTCCGTCAGGCCTTCACCATTTCGCCCTCCGGGGCTTCGGCGCGGGGCCACTTGCGGATATCGACGACCTCGCCGGCGATGGCGGCACCGGCTACCATGGCCGGGCTCATCAGCAGCGTGCGGCCGGTGGGGCTGCCCTGACGCCCCTTGAAGTTGCGATTGGACGACGAGGCGCAGATCTCCCGGCCCTCGAGGCGGTCCGGGTTCATGGCGAGGCACATCGAACAGCCTGCGCCTCGCCAATCGAAGCCGGCCGCCCGGAAGATCTCGTGCAGCCCCTCGCGTTCGGCCGCGGCGGCAATCGACTGGGAGCCCGGCACGACGAGCGCGCGGACGTGCTTCGCCACCCGGTGCCCCGCAACGACCCGCGCCGCTTCGCGCAGGTCCGACAGGCGCGCGTTGGTGCAGGAGCCGATGAACGCCACGTCGATCCGCGTGCCCTTGATCGGGCTCCCGGGCGCGAGCCCCATGAATTCGAGCGCTTCGGCAATCGAGGCCCGCTCCCCTTCCCGGCGGGGAAACGCGGCGTCGGGAAGGTTCTGAACATCGGGCGCGTTGGATTGGCGGCCGGGCTTCCCGCCGCCGAGATCGTCCGGCGAGGGGATCCGTTCGCTGACACCGACCGACTGTCCCGGATTGATGCCCCACGTCACGGTCGGTTCGATGTCCGCCGCCTCGAGCACGACCTCGTCGTCGAAGCGGGCATCGGCGTCGGAGGCCATCGAGCGCCACCACGTGCACGCGCGGTCGAACGCGTCGCCCGCGGGCGCGTAGCGCCGGCCGCGCAGGAAATTGAACGTCGTCTCGTCCGGGTTCACGTAGCCGACGCGGGCGCCGCCTTCGATGGACATGTTGCAGATGGTCATCCGCTCGTCCATCGACATCCGCGCGATCGCGTCGCCCGCGTATTCGTACGCGTACCCCGTGCCGCCCTTGACCCCGAGCCGGCCGATGATGGCGAGGATGACGTCCTTCGCATAGACGCCGGCCGGCAGCCGGCCCCGGACGCTGATCCGCCGCACCTTCAGCGGGGACATCGCCAGGCATTGCGAGGCGAGCACGTCGCGCACCTGGGACGTGCCGATGCCGAATGCGATGGCGCCGAACGCGCCGTGGGTCGACGTGTGGCTGTCGCCGCACGCGATGGTCATCCCAGGCTGCGTCAGGCCGAGCTCGGGCCCGATCACGTGGACGATGCCCTGGACCCCGCTGTTGAGGTCGAACAGCACGATGCCATGCTGCCGGCAGCTCTGCTCGAGGCGCGAGGTCATCTGCTCGGCCATCGCGTCGGTGAACGGCCGCGTCTGCAGCCGGGTCGGCACGATGTGGTCGACCGTCGCGAAGGTGCGCTCCGGCGCCCGCACCCGCCAGCCGCGGGCGTCCAACTCTGCGAACGCCTGCGGGCTGGTCACCTCGTGCACGAGATGCAGCCCGATGTAGAGCTGCGTCTGCCCGTTGGGCAGCCGGCGAACCGTGTGGAGATCCCAAACCTTGTGAAAGAGCGTCTGCGCCATGGCTGAAGCCATTGATCTTATCAGCGCGGCCACGGCATGAGGCCAGCTAATGACATCAGGCCGGCCGGAGTCGTTTGCTATCCTTGGATTCCCGCCCGGCCAGCTCGGGCCCGGCGCCGGTCAGGTCAATGGATTTCCTTTCCTCCCTCAATCCCGAGCAGCGCGCCGCCGTCCTGCACACGGGCGGCCCCCTGCTGATTCTCGCGGGTGCCGGCTCCGGCAAGACGCGGGTGATCGCCTATCGCATCGCCTATCTGGTCGGCGGCGGGCATGCCGCGCCTGGCGAGGTGCTCGCCGTCACGTTCACGAACAAGGCCGCCGAGGAGATGCGGGGGCGCGTGGAACGGCTGCTCGGCGGGGATTGCCGCGAGGTGTGGCTGTCGACGTTCCATTCGCTGTGCGCGCGGCTGCTCAGGCGCGAAGCGCCGGCGCTCGGCTTGAGCCGGGACTTCGTCATCTACGACGCCTCCGACCAGCTCTCGGTCGTCAAGCAGGCGATGAAGGCGCTGGACGTCGACGACAAGGTCCTGCCGGCGCGCGCCGCGCTCGCCCGCATCAGCCAGGCGAAGAACCGGCTGGAGTCGCCGGACGATCTCCGTCAGGCCGGCTGGAGCCTGCGCGACCAGCAGGTCGCGAAGATTTTCGAGTTCTACCGGCGGACGCTGGCCGATGCCGGCGCGCTCGACTTCGACGACCTGCTGCTCCGGACCGTCGAGCTGATGGAAACGAGCGAGCGCGCTCGCACCTTCTACGCGCAGAAGTTCCGGTTCGTCCTGGTCGACGAATACCAGGACACCAACCGTCCCCAGTACCTGCTGGTCCGCCGGCTGGCCGAGCACCACCGCAACCTGTGCGTCGTCGGCGATCCGGACCAGTCGATCTACCGATGGCGCGGGGCCGACCTGCGGAACATCCTCGACTTCGAGCGCGACTTCCCGGAGACGCGGATCGTGCGGCTGGAGCAGAACTACCGGTCGACGCAGGTCATCCTCGACGCGGCATCGGCCGTGATCGGCCGCAACCGGAACCGCAAGGACAAACGGCTCTGGACCGACCGGCAGGGCGGCGAGCGGATCCGCTATCTGCGGGCCGGCGACGAGATCGAAGAGGCCGACTACATCGTGCGGGCCATCCGCGAGGCGCGGCGCGCCGACGCCGACACGACGGCCGCGGTCCTCTATCGCACGAACGCGCAGTCGCGCGCGATCGAAGACGCCCTGATGCGCGACGGGGTCGCGTACCGGATCATCGGCGGCGTCCGCTTCTACGAGCGCAAGGAGGTCAAGGACGCGCTGGCGTACCTCCGCCTCGTCATGAATCCGCACGACGACGTGAGCTTCCGGCGGGTGGTGAACGTGCCGGCGCGCGGCATCGGCAAGGGCGTGCTGGACGCGATCGAGGCGGTCGCGCCCGAGGAACACGATGCCTCGATGCCGCTGCTGGCGGCGGGTCTCGACGCCGCCGCCTCGCCGCGCTCGCTGTGGACCAGACTGCTCGCCGGCGTGGCGCAGCGGCTCGTCCCCCCGCGGGCGGTGACCGCGCTGACGGCGTTTCGCGATCTGATCCAGGGCATGACCCGCGAGATCGCGGACCTTCCGGTCTCGACGGCCCTGGGCGTGATGCTGGACCGGACGGGCTACCTCCGCGACCTCCGCGACAACCGCAACGAAGAGTCGGAGGCGCGCATCGAGAACCTCATGGAGCTCGTCTCCGCCGCGCGCGAATACGAGACGCGCGACGCGGACCCGACGCTCGGCGGCTTCGTGGATCGGCTGTCGCTCCTCTCGGAGGCCGATGAAGCGGAAGGCACGAAGGAGGCGCGCGTCTGGCTGATGTCGCTGCACGCCGCCAAGGGCCTGGAGTTCCCCGTCGTGATCGTCGCCGGGATGGAGGAAGGGCTGTTTCCGCACTCCCGCTCCGCCGACGACGAGGACGAGCTCGAGGAGGAGCGCCGCCTCTGCTACGTCGGCCTGACCCGGGCGCGCGAGCGGCTCATCCTGACCGGCGCCGCGCGGCGGCGGATTTTCGGCGAGTACCAGTCGACCCAGCCGTCGCGATTCCTGGACGAGATCCCGTCCGAGCTCGTCGATCGCATCGAGCCGGGCGCTTCGCCGCGCTGGAGCAATAGTCGGCAGTACGAGGTCAGGAATCCCTACCGGCACGGACGGGGCACGCCCCGTGTGCGCGAGGCCGAGGCGGCGTTCGCCTACGAGCACGAGGACCAATCCGCGGCGTCGATCCGGACCGGCATGCGGGTCCGGCATCGGCAGTTCGGCGTGGGCACCGTTCTCGCCGTCGAGGACCACGGCGACGACTACAAGGTCACGGTCCGCTTCTCCGCGGCCGGGACCAAGAAGCTGCTCGCGAGCTTCGCGGGGCTGGAGCCGGCGTAGTCGCCGTCCTCTACTGAAGGCCGCCGCGCACGGACGTGATGCGCTGGGTGTTGAAGCCGAGCCAGTGCATTCGTCCGATGTAGCGGGCGTGCTCCACCTTGATGCAGCGATCCATCACGACCGACACGCCACCCGCCTCGGCGACGCGCGCGCCTTCCTCGTTGATCACCGAGAACTGACACCACAGGTTGCCGGCGCCTATCTTGACCGCCTCCGCGGCAATCGCGGGCACCGCGTCGGGCGCGCGGAAGACGTTCACGACGTCCACGGACACGGGCACGTCGATCAGACTCCTGTAGCTGCGGTCGCCGAGGATCTCGGACTCGCGCGGGTTCACGGGAATCACGCGGTATCCGTGTCGCTTGAGGTAGTACCCGACGAAGTGGCTCGCCCGCAGCTCGTCTCTCGACAGCCCGACGACGGCAATCGTCTTCGCGGTGTGGAGGACGCGCTGGATGGTCAACGGATCCTGATAGCGCGTGAGATCGAAGGACGGGATCATCGGGACGCGACCTCGCTGGATGTCGATGCCGCCGCGCGCGCGAAGCCCTGTTCGAGGTCCCAGATCAGATCGTCGACCGATTCGATGCCGACGGACAACCGGATCGTGCCCGGCCCCACGCCAGCGGCCCTCAGCTCGTCGTCGTTCAGTTGGCGGTGCGTCGTGCTGGCCGGATGGATGATGAGGCTCTTCGAATCGCCGACGTTGGCGAGATGCGACCACAACGTGACGCCTCGGATGAAGTTCTGTCCCGCTGCCCGGCCGCCGCGGCAATCGAAGGAGAACACGGCGCCGGCGCCGCGCGGCAGATACTTGTCCACCAGCGGACGATAGGGGCTCGTCGGCAGGCCCGGGTAGGTCACATTCGAGGCGCCGTCATGGGCGGCCAGATAGCCGGCGATCGCCACGGCGTTCTCCACGTGGCGCGTCATCCTGAGCGAGAGCGTCTCGAGTCCCTGCTCGAACAGGAACGCGTTGAACGGACTCATCGCCGCGCCGAGGTCGCGCAGCGTCTCTGCCCTGAGCTTCATCAGGTAGCCGTAGGTGCCAAAGGTCTCGTGGAACCGCAGGCCGTGGTACGCGGGCGACGGGTCGGCGACCACCGCGAAGCGGCCGTTGGACCAGTTGAACCCGCCCGAATCGATCACCACGCCGCCGATGCTCGTTCCGTGACCGCCGATGAACTTGGTCGCCGAGTGAACGACGATGTCGGCGCCCCATTCGATGGGACGGCACAGGAACGGCGTCGCGAACGTGTTGTCCACGATCAGCGGGATCTCACTGGCGTGGGCGAGCGCCGCGATCGTCTCGATGTCGAGGACGTTGCCGGCCGGGTTGCCGATCGTCTCGCCGTAGAAGGCCTTCGTGTTCTCGCGGATGGCCGCCTTCCATGCGTCCCGATCGTCGGGATCGACCCACGTCAGGCTCACGTTCATCTTCCGCAGCAGGTGCTTGAACTGGTTGACGGTTCCGCCGTAGAGCGCCGAGGACGCGACGACGTGGTCGCCCGGCTGCAGCAGGGTGAAGAGCGCCGCGGCCTGGGCCGCGATGCCGCTCGCGAACGCCACCGCGCCGCATCCGCCTTCGAGGTTCGCCACACGCTCCTCGAAGACCGCCACCGTCGGGTTCATGATGCGCGAATAGGTGTTGCCGTACTCCTGCAGGTTGAAATAGGCCGCCGCCGATTCCGGATCCTCGAACACGTAGCTCGTCGTCTGATAGATCGGCACCGCGCGCGCGCCGGTGTTCGGATCCGGGCGCTGGCCCGCGTGCACCTGACGGGTCTCGAATCCGAACGTTCGTGCTTCTTCCATGCTCTTCAGTCCGGGACGGTGCCCCGGCCTCCCGTTTCCGGCGCGTGCGGGCTGCGCGACGCCGCGTCCTCGGGGCCGCTCTCGGCGCTCACGCCGATCCGGCCGGCCAGGAAGCGCCGGATCATCGGCGTCTGGCGCGCCTCCTCCAGCAGAAAACAGTCGTGGCCGTACGGCGCTTCGATCACGTGGAGCTCGACCTCCCTGTGAAGCGCGCGAAGCGCCTCGGCAAGCTCCTGCGATCCCGACGGGGGATACAGCCAGTCGGAACTGAACGCAATGAGCAGCGTTCTCGCACGCACCCTCCCGAGCGCGTCGGCGAGGCGTCCGTTGCCGTACTGTCTGGCGAGGTCGAAATAGGTCAACGCTCGCGACGTGTAGAGGTACGTGTTCGCATCGAACCGCTTCACGAAGCTCTCCGCCTGATGGCGCAGATAGCTCTCGACCTCGAACTCCGGCTCGGTCAGCGTGTACCGGATGTCGTCGGCGAACTGCAGGCGACGACCGAACTTGTCGCCGAGCGACTTCGCCGACAGGTACGTGATGTGCCCGACCATCCGAGCCACGCCCATTCCCGCCGTCGGGGCGCGTCCGGTGTCGTGGTAGTGGCCGCCCTGCCAGGCCGGATCCGCCATGATGGCGTTGCGCGCGATTGCGTTCCACGCGACACCCTGGGGGGAAAGCGCGTGGCTGCTCGCGATGGCCACGATCGCGTCGACCTGATCGGGGTACAACACCGCCCACTCGAGCGCCTGCATCCCGCCCAGCGACCCGCCGGCGACCGCCGCGAGCCGCCGAATGCCAATCTGGTCCAGGAACGCCCGCTCGGCGCGGACCATGTCGGCGACCGTAATGACAGGGAAATCCGATCCGTACGGTCTCCCCGTCGCCGGATTCGTGGATGACGGACCGGTCGTGCCACGGCAGCCGCCGAGAAGGTTGGTGCTGACGACGAAGAACCGGCTGGTGTCGAAGGCCTTGTCGGGACCGATCATGCCGTCCCACCAGCCGAGGCCACGGCCGGCAGCGCCGTCCCGATCCTCGGCGCGGAAGCCGTCCCTCGTGCTCTCGGCCGGCGGCGTCTTCGCGTAGCCGGCCGCGTGGGCATCGCCGCTGAGCGCATGACAGACGAGAATCACGTTGTCGCGCGCCGGCGAGAGCGTGCCGTACGTCTCGTACGCGATCCGGACCGGATGCAGCGTTCGGCCGCAATCGAGGGCGAGCGGCGTCGGAAGATCCAGGAATCGCGTTTCCGTCGTGCCGACAGAGCCCGCGACGGTCCTCGATCCTGCAGTGGCCATCCGCGCGATCATAGCCTTTGAGCCGCGCCTCCGGACCAATGTATGATTCAGGACTTCCGTCAGGACAAGTCCAAGGAGGAGGTGCTCATCATGGCCATGGCGACCGTCAACAACGGAGTCAACGTCCAGGCGCTGCTGGATGCGCGGGAAGCGCTGAAGGGCGCCCCGGAGGCAGCGCAGTTCACGTGGCGGGCCTCCTGCAAGTGGAAGAGCGGCACGTACAGCCAGGCGAGCGTGCACGGCTTCTTCGGGCTCGGACAGGAACAACAGCACAAGACCGAGACCTCGTTCGACGCGGATCACCCGGAGATCTTCGCGTCCGAGGACCGCGGCATCACGCCGATCGAATACGTGCTCGTCGGACTCGCGAGCTGCCTCACGGCAGGCGTCGCCGCCGTCGCGCAGAACCGCGGCATCCAGCTGCGGTCGGTCGAGTCGAACCTCGAAGGCAAGATGGACATCCGCGGCATTCTCGGCGTCGACGGCGACGTACGGAACGGCTACGACGACATCAAGGTGACCTTCAAGATTGACGCAGACGCGTCGAAGCAGGACATCGAGGCGATCGTCGCGCAGTCGCAGAAGCGGTCCGCGGTCTACGACGTCATCACCAATCCCGTCAACGTCACCGTCGAAGTGGTCTAGCAGGGTGCCGCGGCGGGAGCCCGGGGGGAACGTATCGAACACGTCACCAGCGTCGTCATCGGGGCCGGGCATGCCGGCCTGGCGGCGAGCCGATGCCTCTCGGAGCGGTCGATCGACCATGTCGTGCTCGAACGCGGCGAGATTGCGAACTCCTGGCGGCACGAACGCTGGGATTCGCTGCGGCTCCTGACACCCAACTGGCAGAGCCGACTGCCGGGGCACCGGTACGACGGCGCGGATCCGGACGGCTACATGACGATGGGCGAGGTGATCGAGTTCATCTCGAGCTTCGCCACGGCATCCCACGCGCCGGTTCGGACGCACACCGACGTGACCTCGCTCCGGCGGACCGAGGCAGGGTTCCACGTCGCGACCAGCAACGGCGACTTTCGTTGTCGAACGGTCGTGCTGGCGAGCGGCGCGTGCAATGTGCCGAGCGTCCCGGCCGTTCGTCACGCCGTCCCGGCCTCCGTTCGAAGCTTCACGGCATTCGACTACCGCAACCCGGACACGCTGCCGGAGGGCGGCGTGCTCCTCGTCGGCGCGTCGGCCACCGGCGTGCAGCTCGCCGACGAGATTCAGCGCTCCGGCCGCCAGGTCACCCTCTCGGTCGGCGAGCACGTGCGGCTGCCGAGAGTGTACCGGCGACGCGACGTGCTCTGGTGGATGGAGGCGTCCGGCGTATGGAACCAGCGCTACGACCAGATGGACGACCTGACTCGTGCCAGGCGGCTGCCGTCGCCACAGCTCGTCGGCTCAGTCGAACGCGCGACGCTGGATCTCAATGCCCTGAGCGCGATCGGCGTCGTCCTCGCCGGCCGTCTCTCGGCGGTGCGTGACGGCCGGGCGCTGTTCTCCGGGGGGCTGCGGAACCAGTTCGCGCTGGCCGATCTCAAGCTCAACCGCCTGCTGGACACGTTCGACCAGTGGGCGCGCACCCACCGCCGCGACGAAGACGTGGCGCCTCCGGAGCGTTTCGAACCGACCCGCGCGCCGGCGGCGTCGCCCCTCGGTACTCGACCTGCGCAGC
Source organism: uncultured Acidobacteriota bacterium (assembly GCA_963764505.1). Taxonomy (GTDB): domain Bacteria; phylum Acidobacteriota; class Vicinamibacteria; order Vicinamibacterales; family SCN-69-37; genus CAVXSP01. Next base: position 178,262 of record CAVXSP010000001.1, read on the forward strand.
GGTGCCGTCCGCTCGATTGTCTGGGCCACGGGGTTCCGTCCGAACTACAGCTGGCTCGACGTGCCGGTCGTCGATGAGAAGGGCTGCCTGCGCCACGACGGCGGCGTCGTCGAGACCCCAGGGATGTACGCCCTCGGCCTGCCCGTGCTGCGGCGGCGCAACTCGACGTTCATCTGCGGGGCCGAGGATGACGCGCGCGACGTGATCGATCACCTCGCCGGCTACCTCGCCGGGCGCAGGCGCGGAGTTCGGGCACCGTGAGGCCTTAGAGTTGCCGAGGAACGCAGCTTCACGCGCGCGGCCAAGCGGCTTGGCGTGTCCCCCTCGGCCGTCAGTCATGCCATGCGCACGCTCGAGGAACGGATCGGCGTCAGATTGCTCTCGCGAACCACGCGGAGCGTCGCGTCCACGGAAGCCGGGCGACAACTGCTCGCCCGATTGACGCCCGCCATCGCGGACATTCGACACGGCCTCGATCAAATTGCCGGGCTGCGTGACAAGCCGGCCGGCCGCCTCCGGCTCGTCGTCTCTCCATTGGCTGGGGCGCTCGTGCTCGCGCCCAAACTCGAGCCGTTCCTGAGCAGATACTCCGCGGTGACGGTGGACATCACGACGACGCTGGAGAGCCGCGTGGACCTCGTCGCGGGCGGCTTCGACGCGGGGATCCGCCTCGGTGAGTACATCGAACACGACATGGTGGCCGTGCGCGTCTCGCCCGATCAACGCGCGGCCATCGTCGGATCGCCAGCGTACTTCGAAGCGTTCGGTCGTCCAAAGACGCCGCGGGATCTGCCGAAGCATCGGTGTCTGAATTTCCGCCATGGCTCGCGCGGCGAGTACCGCTGGGAGTTCGAGAAGGGCCGGCGGTCGCTCGGCGTCGGCGTGCGCGCCCAGGTGGTGTTCGACGACGTCGAGCTCCTGCTGCGCGCGGCGATTGGCGGCGCGGGGACTCATCTTCACGCCGGAAGGGCACGCGGCCGCGCACATGAACGCCGGATCGCTCGAGCGCGTGCTGGAGGACTGGTGCGCGCCGTTCACCGGATATTTCCTGTACTACCCGAGCCGGCGCCAGCAACCCGCCGCGTTGACGGCCCTCATCGAGTCGCTCCGGATGTGACGCACGAGAGGAACGAGGAACAAGGAAGGATACCAATGCAAGAACGCACGTTGGGCAAGACCGGCCTCGAAGTCTCGGCGATCGGATTCGGGTGCATGGGCATCAGCCAGAGCTATGGACGGCCGAGCAGCCGCGAGGACGGTATCCGAATCATTCGGGCCGCCGTCGACGAAGGCGTCACGTTCTTCGACACGGCCGAAGTGTACGGCCCGTACACCAACGAAGATCTCGTCGGTGAAGCGCTCGAGCCAGTACGCGATCAGGTGGCGATCGCGACGAAGTTCGGGTTCAGCATCGAAGACGGCAAGGTGTCCGGACTCAACAGCCGTCCTACGCGCATCCGCGCGGTCGCTGATGCCTCGCTCGGAAGGCTCCGGACGGACCGGATCGATCTCTTCTACCAGCACCGCGTGGACCCGAACGTCCCCATCGAGGAGGTCGCGGGCGCGGTGAAGGACCTCACGCGTCCCGAGACGCTCGCCCCCGCGGTCGATGGCGAGGACGCGATCGTGTTCACACACGGCTCGGACGGCGGCGGCAAGGCTGGGGCTGAGAAAGTCGACTACGGAGGCGTGCGGAACGTGCTCGCAGCGCTGGCCGGCCGGTCGGTGCGCATCGCCCTGATGACCGCGATCGGCGTCACCAACCGTGAGGGCGACTACAACCGCCGGACGGAGGCCCACGACTGGAAGCGGCGCGGCGAGCGGCTCGTGCGCGCCAGCGGGCTGCCGTACACGATCGTGCGACCCGGCTGGTTCGACTACAACAAACCAGATGAGCATCGGCTCGTGCTGCTCCAGGGCGATCGCCGCCATGCCGGCGATTCCAGCGACGGCGTCGTCGCGCGGCGCCAGATTGCCGAGGTCCCGGTCGCGAGCCTCACGGCCGATGCCGCGCTGCGCAAGACGTTCGAGCTCGTCGCCACGAAAGGCCCGGCACAGCTCGATCTCGAGGCGGAGTTCGCCCGGCTCGACACGGACCCGCCGGGCGCGCTGGACGCCGCGCACGATCTTGCAAACATGCCACTGCCGCAGGAGTCGCAGCGGGTGCGGGACGAGGTGCATGCGGCGGCTGCGCGATGCCCGCCATCACGCGGCTGCGCGCGACAGCCGGATCGCCCGCCTTGCGCCTACGCCTCTCCGGAGCCGTTCTCGACGTCCTCCGGCTCGCTCAGCGCCGCAATCGAGACGACGCGGTCGCCCTCGGCCAGATCCATCAGCCGCACGCCCTGAGTGTCACGGCCGATTGGGCGCAGGTCGCCGGCCGTCATCCGGATGATCTGCCCCTGTTCGGTGACAATGAGCAGCTCGTCGCGGTCGGACACGCACGCGACGCCCACGACGTTCCCGTTGCGATCGCTGGTCTGCACGTTCTTGAGGCCGATGCCTCCGCGCGTCTGCCGACGATACTCGTCGAGCTCGGTGCGTTTGCCGAATCCACGCTCGCAGACGGTCAGCAGCGTCGCGCCCTCGCTCACCACCTTCATGGCGACGACATCGTCGCCGTCACGGAGGTTGATCCCGCGGACGCCCCGGGCGCTGCGGCCCATCGGCCGCGCGTCCTCTTCCTTGAACCGGATGGCCATGCCGTTACGCGTGCCGATCACGAGGTCCTTCGTCCCGTCGGTCTCCGCGACGGCGATCAGCTGGTCGTCGTCCTCGATCTGAATCGCGATGATGCCCGCCGAGCGGGGATTCGCGAACGCCGCCAGGTCCGTCTTCTTGATCGTACCCTGGCGCGTGCCCATGACGATGAAGCGCTCGCCTTCCCGCTCTGGAAACGCCTGGACGCGCAGCAGCGCCGCGATCTTCTCGCCCTCGGCCATGTTGACCAAATTGGCGATCGACTTGCCCTTGCTGCTCCGACTGACTTCCGGGACGTCGTAGACCCGGAGCCAGTAGCAGCGGCCCCGGTCCGAGAAGATCAGGATGTACGCGTGGGTGTTCGCGACGAAGAGATGCTGGACGAGGTCTTCGTCGCGCGTGGCCATGCCAATCAGGCCCTTGCCGCCGCGGCGCTGCTTCCGGTAGGCGTCGAGCGCCGTCCTCTTGATGTAGCCCGTGCTGGTCGCGGTGATGACGACGTCCTCGTCGGCGATGAGGTCCTCGACGCGGAACTCGCCGCTCTCCTCGACGATCTGCGTCCGGCGGTCGTCGCCGAACTTGGTCCGGATCGTCTGCAGCTCCTCGACGACGATCTCCATGAGCAGGTCGTCCCTCGACAGGATCGCGCGCAGCCGCTCGATGATCTTCGTCAGCTCCGCCAGCTCGTCGAGAATCTTCTGCCGCTCGAGGCCGGTCAGACGCTGCAGCTGCATGTCCAGGATCGCCTGGGCCTGAATCGCCGTCAGGCCGAAGCGATCGACCAGGCCGGTCTTCGCCTCGGCCGGGCTCTTCGATCCGCGGATGAGCGCGATCACCGCGTCGAGGTGATCGAGCGCGATCCTGAGACCCTCGAGCACGTGGGCGCGCGCCTCGGCCTTCCGGAGCTCGAACTCCACGCGCCGCCGAACGACCTCGCGACGGAACTCGACGAAGTGCTCGATGACCTCGAGCAGCGTCAGCACCTTGGGCCGGCCGCCGACGATTGCCAGCAGCGTGATCCCGTAGCTCATCTGCAGCTTCGTGTGCTTGTAGAGATTGTTCAGCACCACGTCGGGCAGCTCGCCGCGTTTGAGCTCGATCACGATCCGCATGCCTTCGCGGCTGGACTCGTCCCGCAGGTCCGAGATCCCGTCGAGCCTCTTCTCGCGCACCAGCTCCGCGATGTCCTCGATCAGCGTCTTCTTGTTGACCTGGTACGGGATCTCCGTGACGACGATCGACACCCGGTCGCCGCGCTTCTGTTCTTCGAACGAGGCCCTGCCCCGGACGATCACCCCGCCGCGCCCTTCCACGTACGCCTTGTGGACGCCGGCCCGTCCGACGATCGTCCCGCCGGTCGGGAAGTCCGGGCCGGGCACCGCCTGGAGGAGCGCGCGCCGCCGCTCCTCGGCCGGCGCGTTGCGCCGCTCGATCACCGCCAGCACGCCATCGATGACTTCCCGCATGTTGTGCGGCGGAATGCTCGTGGCCATCCCGACCGCGATGCCGGTCGAGCCGTTGACGAGCAGATTGGGGAAGGGCGTCGGGAAGACGGTCGGCTCCTCCGTGGTCTCGTCGAAGTTGGGACGGACGTCGACCGTGTCCTTGTCGAGGTCCGCCATCATGGACTCGGCGAGCGCCTTCAGCCGCGCCTCGGTATACCGGTAGGCCGCGGGCGGATCGCCGTCGACGGAGCCGAAGTTCCCCTGGCCGTCGACCAGGGGATAGCGCATGTTGAAGTCCTGCGCGAGCCGCACCAGCGTGTCGTACGCCGGGGCGTCGCCGTGCGGATGGTAGTTTCCGATGACCTCCCCGACGATCTTGGCGCACTTGCGATAGGCCCGATTCGAGGCGAGGCCCATCTGCCGCATGGCGAACAGCACGCGACGGTTCGCGGGCTTCAGTCCGTCTCGAACGTCGGGCAGCGCTCGCCCGATGATCACGCTCATCGCGTAATCCATGTACGAGCGCTTCATCTCGTCTTCGATGTTGACGGGGATGAGGGAGGAGAGGGGCTGATCCATAGGTTACGAAATTGCGAGGTTCCGGGGTGCCGGCGTTCCGACGTGCCTGGGTTCGACAGCAGAACCCCGGAACGTCGGAACCCCGGAACGCCGGAACCTAGATGTCCAGATTCTTCACGTCCAGCGCGTTGTCTTCGATGAATCTCCGGCGCGGCTCGACCTGGTCGCCCATCAGTGTCGTGAACATCAGGTCGGCTTCCGTGTGGTCTTCGGCGCGGACCTCCAACAGGGTTCGCCGCTCCGGATCCATTGTCGTCTCCCAGAGCGTGTCCGGGTTCATCTCGCCCAGGCCCTTGTACCGGTTGATCGCCAGCCCGCGGCGTCCGGCCGCCACGAAATACTCCACGAGATCGTCCAGTGACTCCGCGCGGTGGTCCGCGTTCCGATCCGCGGGCGCGGCGGCGCCGGCCTCCGGCGCGGCCGCCTCGCCGTCGGTGGCGCCTTCCGGCTCGGCCGCCTCGGGCTCCGGCTGGGTCGATGGTCTCGTCCGGATCGTCACGGGGCCCATCATCAGCTCCCGCACGTCGTCATAGGCCGAGGCGAGCGTCCGGAACTCCCCGGTCGTCACGAAGTCGAGGTCGAGCCGGTGCCGGCGTGAATAGCCTGCCGACAGGTCTTCGAGCTGGACGGCCAGCGCCTGGTGCTCGGTGTCGTCGACCACCCCCAATCGCACGTCCGACTGCGACAGGTGGTGCGCGAGCGCATCGACGCGCTCCCGATCCGTCCAGAAGCCGCGATCGCGGGCGCCGCCCTCGAGCAGCGCGAGGATGGCGCGCCGGCTCGGGCCGCGCCGCTCTACGACCCAGAGCAGCTTCCGGAACGACATCAGCTTCTCGAGCTTGTGCTCGAGGCGCTCGCCCGAAATCTCCTTGCCCGTGGGCAGCACGACGGTCCGCAACTCGGCGGCGCGGCGGATCAGAAACGTCTCGAGCGTCCGTTCGTCCTTGATGAACGTCTCGCTGCGGCCGCGCTTGGCGCGGAAGAGGGGCGGCTGCGCGATGAAGATGTGGCCCCGGTCCACCAGTTCGCGCATCTGACGATAGAAGAACGTCAGCAGCAGCGTCCGGATGTGGGACCCGTCGACGTCCGCGTCCGTCATGATGATCACGCGGTGGTACCGGACCTTCGTCGGGTCGAACTCGTCCTCGCCGATGCCGCAGCCGAGCGCGGCGATCACCGTCCGGATCTCCTCGTGGCTGAGCATCTTGTCGAAGCGCGCCTTCTCGACGTTCAGGATCTTCCCCTTGATCGGCAGCACCGCCTGGAACCGCCGGTCGCGCCCCTGCTTGGCCGACCCGCCGGCCGATTCGCCCTCGACGATGTACAACTCGCTCCGGGCGGGGTCGCGCTCCTGGCAGTCGGCCAGCTTGCCGGGGAGCGCCGTGTTGTCGAGCGCGCCCTTGCGCCGGACCAGATCGCGCGCCTTGCGTGCCGCCTCGCGCGCCAGGGCCGCGTCGACCGCCTTCGCGATGATCCGCTTGGACACGGCCGGGTTCTCTTCGAGGTAGGCTCCGAGGCGATCGTTGACGATCCCCTCGACGATCCCCTTGACTTCCGTGTTGCCGAGCTTCGTCTTCGTCTGGCCCTCGAACTGCGGCTGCGGAATCTTCACCGAGATCACCGCCGTCATGCCTTCGCGAACGTCGTCCCCCGAGATGCTCTCGGTCAGCTTCTCGGCCAGGCTGTTCTTCGACGCGTAGGAGTTGATCGTGCGCGTCAGCGCCGCGCGAAAGCCGGACAGATGCGTGCCGCCCTCCGTCGTATTGATGTTGTTCGCGAAGCTGTAGGTCGTCTCCGTGTAGCTGTCGTTCCATTGCAGCGCGATCTCGACGATGGTCCCGTCGCGCTCGCCGGTCATGAAGATCGGCCTCTCGTTCACCGGCGTGCGGTTCTTGTTCAGGAACTCGACGAACTCCCGGATGCCGCCCTCGTAGAGGAACGCATGGTTCCGATCGTTCCGCTCGTCGTCGATCGAGATCGCCACGCCGGCATTGAGGAACGCGAGCTCGCGAAGCCGCTGCGAGAGCGTCTCGAAGCTGAAGTCCATGGTCTCGAACACGGTCGGATCCGGCTTGAACGTGATCTTCGTCCCCCGCTTCTCCGTCGTGCCCGTCACGTAGAGACTGCCAACCGGCGCCCCGCGCTGATAGCGCTGCTGGTGCACGTGCCCGTTCCGCCAGATCTCGATTTCGAGCCACTCGGAGAGGGCGTTGACGACCGAGACGCCGACCCCGTGCAGGCCGCCGGATACCTTGTACGCGGAGTTCTCGAACTTCCCGCCCGCATGCAGGACCGTGAGGACGACCTCGGCGGCCGACTTCCCGCTCTCGTGCATGTCCACCGGAATGCCTCGCCCGTCGTCGACCACCGTGACCAATCCGTCGATGTGGATCGTGACGCCGACGTGCGTGCAGAACCCGGCGAGCGCCTCGTCGATCGAGTTGTCGACGACCTCGTAGACCAGGTGATGCAGGCCAAGCGGTCCGGTCGAGCCGATGTACATGGCGGGACGCTTCCGCACCGCCTCCAGGCCTTCCAGAACCTTGATCTTGTCGGCACCGTAGTCCTCGGCGCCGTCGCCGAGCACCGTGCCCGAGGCGGGCGTAGCAGGACCGTTACTCTTCAGTTCGATGTGCTCCATTGATCCTTCGGTGAACGGCCGGCCGTGTCACACCCTCATCGGCATGATCACGTAGGTGTACTCGTACCCCTCGGCGCCCACGGGTTTCATCACGGCCTGGCTCATCTCGTCCTTGAACTCGAGCTGCACGCTCTCGGTCTCGACGACGCTCAGGAAATTGTCGACGTAGTCGGCGTTGAAGCAGATCTGCAGCGTGCCGTCGGAGTAGTCGACCGGCAGCATCTCGCGCGCCTCGCCGACCTCGGGCGTGCTGGAGGTGATCTCGACTTGGTCCTTGCCCATGACGAACTTCACCGCCTTCGAGCGCTCGTTCGACAGCAGGCGGACCCGCCGCACCGCCGCCGCGAGCCTGTCCCTGTCGAACTCGATGCGCTTGTCATTCGACTTGGGAATCACCCGTTCGTAGGCGGGAAAGTTCGCGTCGATCTTGCGCGAGATCAGCAACCGATCGCCCGTGCGGAAGAACAGGTGGTTCTCGCCCTGCGAGAACTCGACGGCTTCGCCGCTCTCGGCGAGCCGCGCGACTTCGTTGAGCGTCTTGCGCGGCAACAGCACCTCCGATCTCGCTCCCTTGCCGGGGGACTCGTGCACGGAGATGAACGCCAGCCGGTGGCCGTCGGTCGCGACCATGCTCATCGAGTCCGGGCGCAGGACCAGTTGCGCGCCGTTGAGGAAATAGCGCGTGTCCTCGCTCGTGATCGCGAACCGCGTGTGCGTGATCATGCGCTTCAGCGTGGCCGCCGGCAGCGTGGCTTCGCCCTCCCCCGCCTCCTGCGGAGGCGTCGGGAATTCCGAGGCGGGCAGCGTCTGCATCCTCGATTCGAACCGATCGGCCGCCACCGTCACGCTCTTGCCGCCCTTGTCCTCCTCGATGCGAATGTCCGTGTCCGGGAGCGCCCCGACAATCTCGAAGAGCTTCTTGGCCGGCAGTGTCAACGTCCCCGGCTTGGCGACGTTCGCTCCACACCGGCTGCGGAGTCCCACGTCGAGGTCCGTCGCGAGCAGCGACACGCCGGCTCCGGACGCGTCAATCAGGACGTTGGCCAGAATCGGAATCGTGTTCTTCCTCTCGACGATGCCTTGCAGCAGGGACAGTTCCTTGAGCAGATCATTCTTGCGGACGACAAGCTCCATAGGTGGGGGCGACCTCGGCTCCAAGCCCGCATGTCGAATACGGGGATCACTCAACCAGGGATCAAATTAGAGACGTACAAATTATAACAGTAAAAAGGGCCTGTTGGTACTCGAAACTACGCCAGTAAGCTCTTGAGGTTCAGTGGGTTAACCTGTGGACGAATCGGCGGATTTCCGGCCGGGAATGGAGCCGCCGAGTGTGGAGAACCGGCCACCCATGGGTTCTCCACAATCGTGCACATCAGCCCCGTGTGGAAAACTTCGAGATGGTCCTCGCCAGGGGCGCATTCCTCAGCGAATCGACTCCGAAAGCGTGTGGATGAGGCTGTGGAAAGCTGGATCGCGGTGGCGCATCTCTTCGACCTTCTGGATCGAGTAGATGACGGTCGAGTGATGCTTTCCGCCGAAGCACTTGCCGATCTCCGGCAGCGAGGCGCCGGTCAGTGCCTTGCACAGATACATCGCGACCTGCCGCGGGATCGCAACGGACTTGCGGTTGTTGCGCGACTTCAAATCCGTGAGCTTCACCCGGTAGTACTCCGCGACGAACTTCTGGACGACTTCGATGGTGATGGTCTTTTCGTCGTACCGCAGCACGTCCCGGAGGACGTTCTGAGCCAGGCTCATGTTGATTGGCTGCCCCTTGAGCGACGCATAGGCGAGCAGCCGGACCAGCGAGCCCTCGAGCTCCCGGATGTTCGACTTGATGCGGCCGGCGATGAAGAGCGCGACGTCGTCGGGCAGCGGGACGCCCTCCGCCTCGGATTTGCGCTTCAGAATCGCGATCTTCGTCTCGAGATCCGGAGGCTGGATGTCGGCGATCAGCCCCCACTCGAACCTCGAGCGCAGCCGCTCCTCGAGCTCGTGGATCTGGTGCGGCGGGCAGTCGCTGCTCAGCACGATTTGCTTCTGGGCGTCGTGAAGGGCGTTGAACGTGTGGAAGAACTCCGTCTGCGTCCGTTCCTTGCCGACGATGAACTGAATGTCGTCCACCAGGAGCACGTCGACGCCGCGGTAGCGCTCGCGGAACTCGAGAATCCGATCGTAGCGGATCGCATTCACGACCTCGTTCATGAACCGTTCGGCGGAGATGTAGGTGAGCTTGAGCGACGGGTTGTGCGTCAGCACGTAGTGCCCGATCGCGTGCATCAGGTGGGTCTTACCCAGCCCGACCCCGCCGTAGATGAAGAGCGGATTGTAGGACCGTGAAGGCGCTTCCGCGACGGCGCGGCAGGCCGCGTGCGCGAACTGGTTCGACGCGCCGACGATGAAGGTCTTGAACGAGTAGCGAGGGCTCAGCCCCAGCTGATCCGCCGTCTCCTCGGGGCCCCTCACCACGTCCGGGGGCTCCTCGTGGTCCTTCGGCGGCAGAACGGGCTGCAGATCGCGCGGCTCGAGGCTCTCGGGCACGAAACTGACGGTCGATTCCGGCCGGCCGACCTCCGTCAGCGCCTCCTGGAGCACGCCGCCGTAGTGCTTCGTCAACCAGTCCACGACCATGGGATCGGTCACCCGGATCGACAGCGACTTCCCGTCGTCGGTCAACAGGGACGTGTTCTTGAACCAGGTGTGGTAGCTGTACCGGTTGACCTTGGTCTCGATGCGAGCGAGAACCTTGTCCCAGATCGTGCCAATCATGCTGAAAACCTGCGAGCTCTGACCACCTGGAGGGACTTTCGCCCCGGTTGACGCCTGACAGACGGTTTCGGGCCGAATCACGTCACGCAACGGGCTGGTAACATTGGCGTCACCCTCTTTCGCCTGCCAGGAAGTCCTGCCAAAATAAGGGTTTGTGAGGACTCTCGTTCAAAAACCCCCGGATTTCCACAGGTTTTTCCACAGGTGTGGAAAACTCCGACCGATCAGGGTTCGGCGGGGAAGGACGGCGAATCTACCATAAGGCCGAAGGCCACACAATGACCGCCAGACGCCGGCCGGCGGACGGGCCCGTCGATTGACAGCAATTTCGTCCGTTCGTTAAGATCAAGTGTTTCTCCAACGGTTCGAGCGCCAGTCGGGAGTCCATCCGCATGAAGAGAACCTATCAACCGAACCGCCGTCATCGCCGGCGTACCCATGGTTTCCTCGTGCGGATGCACACGAAGAACGGACGCCACGTGCTCAAACGGCGCCGGGCCAAGGGCCGGAAGCGGTTGACCGTCAGTTCCCGCTGAGGGCCGCGTCGACGGGATTCGGCCTTCCAATGTGTCCGCGCAATTTCCTTCTGCTGTCCGTCTCAAGACGCGGCGCGAGTTCAGCGCGGTCCAGGATCGCGGGCGCCGTGTCTCGACCAAGTACATGACGCTGCTCGGGCAGCCGAACCGCGGAGATCACGATCGGCTGGGCATCATCGCCTCTCGCCGGCTCGGTGGCGCGGTGGTGCGCAATCGCGCGAAGCGCCGGCTGCGGGAGTTGTTCCGACGTCAACGGTCCGATGGGGCGACAGCGGGCCCGCTCGACGTCGTGGTGATTCCGCGCCGCGAGCTCCTGATCGCGCCCTTCCCGGCAATCGAAGCAGACTTCCGCGCGGGACTCCGACGACTGAGGGGGCTCCGATGACGACGACTGGGCGCCTGGCGTTGATGGCGGTGCGGACGTATCAGCTGCTGCTCGGACCCTTCACGGGCGGCGCGTGCCGATTCGAGCCGTCCTGTTCGGTCTACGCCATGCAGGCGATCGAGCTGCACGGGGCCGCCAGAGGAGCCTGGCTCGCGGTCCGCCGGCTGGCGCGGTGTCATCCTCTGTCGCGAGCCGGCTTCGACCCGGTACCCCGCACCCTCGCGGACGATCCAGGTTCGGCGCCGGTGGACTCCGCTGCGCCGGGTCGTTGAGTTCATGGAAAAGCGCGTCTTTCTCGCAATCTTCCTGTCGTTCGCGGTACTCGTCGTGTACCAGGCGTATTTCTCGCCTCCGCCGCCGGCGGCCGGCCAGGAGAAGACGAACGCCTCCCCGATCGCCAAGGCGCCAGGCACTCCAGCGGCAGTGCCGCCGGGTCAGCCGTCTGCACCAGCACCTGCACCTGCACCTGCGCCGCCAGCGTCACAGCCGGCCGCGTCGCCGGCCGACGTGAGCGCCGCCGCGGCCCAGGACATCGTCGTCGAGACCGACACGGTCTCGGCCGTCTTCACCACGCACGGCGCCGCGCTGAAGAGCTGGAAGCTGAAGCGCTATTTCGATGCCGAGCACCGGCCGCTCGACCTGGTGCCGGCGAACATCCCGGACTCGTTCGCCAGGCCGTTCACGCTGGCGACCGACGATCCGGCCGTCTCTGCGACGCTCGCCTCGGCGTTGTTCAAGCCCAGCGCCGAGTCGCTGTCGCTGGGGAAGGGCGCGGGCACCCTCGAGTTCGAGTATCAGGACGCGAGCGGGCTCATCGCGCGCAAGACCTTCGAATTCAGGCCGGACGGCCACGCCTACCTCGTGCGCCTTCACGCCTCGGTTCTCATTGGAGGAAAGGCGCAGCCCGTCGTCGTGCAGTGGGGACCGGGCGTCGGCCTGGGATTCAACCCGGACGGGTCGCGCGCATTTCCGATGCGGGCGATCCAGCTCGGCACGAAGATGCAGCGGCTGTCCGCTTCGAATCTGGAGAAGCAGTCGCGGTACGAGGGCGCGTTCCGATTCGCGGGGATCGAGGATCAGTATTTTCTGTCGGCGGCACTCCCTCAGCGCCAGCCGGAGTCCCAGACCATTCGGGTCAGCTATCAGCCCCTCTCGCTGCCGGTGCCGAACGACCCGGAGAACCGGACGCGGGCCTTCGTCGCCTACAGCGTCCGCACGGCCGGCCCGGCGTCGCTGGCCTTCTACATGGGCCCCAAGGATCTCGACACGCTCCGCGCGGTCGATCCAGAGCTCACCGGGGCGATCGACTTCGGCATGTTCCGGTTCCTGGTGGTTCCGCTGCTCCAGGCGCTGAAGTGGATCAACCACTATCTCGGCAATTACGGCTGGTCGATCGTCGTCCTGACGGTGTTCATCAACCTGGCGATCTTCCCGCTGCGGCATCGCAGCATGGTGTCGATGCGGAAGATGCAGGCGCTGCAGCCGGAGGTCAAGTCCATTCAGGACCGGTACGCGAAGTACAAGATCACCGACCCGGAGCGCCAGAAGATGAACCAGGAGATGATGGCGCTCTACAAACAGCGCGGCGTCAACCCTGCGAGCGGGTGCGTGCCCATGGTGCTGACGATGCCGGTGCTCTTCGCGTTCTACTCGATGCTGAACGGCTCGATCGAGCTGCGGGGCGCGCCGTTCTTCGGTTGGCTCCACGACCTGTCGCTCAAGGATCCCTACTACATCACGCCGATTCTCATGGGCGTGACGATGTTCTGGCAGCAGCGAATGATGCCGTCGACCGCCGACCCCGTGCAGCAGAAGATGTTCCTGCTGATGCCGGTCATCTTCACGACGATGTTCCTGGCGGCGCCCAGTGGCCTCGTGGTCTACTGGTTCATCAGCAACCTTCTGGCAATCGGGCAGCAGTACACGACCAATCGCATGATCGGGCCCCCGCCGGCCCGTCTGGCGCCCGCGCGTCCGCTCAAGTCGGTCGGGCAGGGCCGCACCCGGGCCTGAGCGCAAAGGACTCCGCAAAATGGACGCAGGGATCGACGCGAAGGTCATCGAGCTCGTCCAGCAGGTGCTCGGAGCGATGGGGCTGCATCTCGATGTCGACCTCGAGGAGATGCCGGACAACACCCGGTTGAATCTCACCGGCGAAGGCGCGGACGTATTGCTCAGGCGCAAGGGCGAAGCGTTGGACGCCCTGCAGGTCATCGTCAACGCCGTGTTCCGCCGGGACGCGCGGGGCGAGCGGCATTTCGTGGTCGATGCGCTCGGGTTCCGCAAGGGGAAGGACGCCGAGCTGCGTCAGATGGCGCGCTTCCTGATGGAGAAGACGAAGACCACGGGCGCACCGCAGGAGATGGGTCCGCTCAATCCCTACGCCCGCCGCATCGTGCACCTGACCGTGGCGGAGGACGCCGAGCTGTCGTCGGAGAGCATGGGCGACGCGTTCCTGAAGAGCATCGTCATTTCGAGAAAACGGTAGGCCGCCCGGGTGCCGGTCCTCGAGGCCTGGAGTCGGGGCCATGTTCTCTACCGCTGACACGATCGTGGCGATTGCGACGCCTCCGGGGCGAGGCGGCCTCGGCGTCGTGCGGCTGTCGGGCGAGGACGCCACGCGGGTCGCGCGCATGCTCGTGGGGCGCACGCGGCCTCTCGCGCCTCGACGCGCGACGTTCGCCAGGATTCTCGAGCCCGGCGCTGACGGCGGCGCGCGGGCGCTCGATCAGGTCGTCGTCACCTGGTTCGCGGGTCCCCGCTCCTACACCGGCGAGGATGTCGTCGAGATCAGCGCACACGGCAGTCCCCTGCTGCTCCAGCGCATCGTCGAGCTCGCGATGGGAGCGGGCGCTCGTCTCGCCGAGCCTGGAGAGTTCACGTTGCGGGCGTATCTCCACGGACGGATCGACCTGCCGCAGGCCGAGGCGGTTGCGGACCTGGTCGAGGCCGTGACGCCGCTGCAGGCGCGCGTCGCCATGGACCAGCTCGAGGGCACGCTCACCGGTGGCCTTGCGCGCATCGACGGCGCCATCTTCGACCTGTCCGCGCGGCTCGAGGCGTCGCTCGACTTCCCCGAGGAAGGATTCCACTTCGTCACGACGGAGGAGGCGCGCGCGGAGCTGATCCGGGTCCGGGAGGCGCTCGCCGCGCTCGCACGCCAGGGCCGAACGGGCCGGCTCGTCCGGGAGGGCCGGCTCGTGGTCATCACCGGTCCGCCGAACGCGGGAAAGTCGAGCCTCTTCAACGCGCTCGTCGGGTCCGCGCGTGCGATCGTCACGGAGCTGCCGGGGACGACCCGCGACGTGCTGACCGAAGTGGTCGACGTTCTCGGATTCGCCGTGACGCTGGTCGACACGGCGGGACTTCGCGAGGCGATCGATGCGATCGAGGTCGAAGGGATCGAGCGCGCACGACAGGCGCAGCAGGTGGCGGCGCTCGGGCTGCTGGTCCTCGACGGCGCCGCACCGCTCTCCGTCGCCGACCGGAATCTCGCCGCCCGCCGCGATGGCGACACGTTGATCGTCGCGAGCAAGGCGGATCTGCCGCGCCGATGGATCGCCGCGGATCTCGAGCGCCCGGAGGCGTCGGTCATCGACGTGTCGGCGCTGACCGGCCTCGGACTGGATCGCCTGCGAACGACCATCGCGGCCAGGCTCTCCGGGTCCGAAGAGTTGCGGGATCCGCCGCGCATCTCGAACGTGCGGCATCTGGCGCTTCTGGCCGACGCATCGGCCGCGGTGGAACGCGCCGAGCAGGCGCTGGCGGCCGGCGCGACGGAGGAGCTGGTGCTCGCCGAGCTGGGGGCCGCGCGCCGCGCGCTCGAAGAGATCACCGGTCGCCGGACGCCGGACGACTTGCTGCGTCACATCTTCTCGAGGTTCTGTGTGGGCAAATGAGCGCGAGCGTCATACCGGATGAAGTCCGAGCCTCCTGATTTCGACGTCCTCGTCGTGGGCGCGGGGCACGCGGGTTGCGAGGCGGCCTGGTCCGCCGCCCGTCTCGGATGCCGCGTGGGCCTGGTCACCCTGTCGGCCGAAACCGTCGCGCTCATGCCGTGCAACCCTGCGATCGGCGGGACCGCGAAGGGCCATCTCGTGCGCGAAATCGACGCGATGGGCGGGCTGATGGGCCGTGCCATCGACGCCACGGGCATTCAGTTCAAGCTCCTGAACCGGAGCCGCGGCCCGGCCGTCTGGTCGCCGCGCGCGCAGGCGGACAAGCGGCGCTATGGCGCCTGGGTGCGGGAGATGCTGTCGGAGGAGCCCAACATCACGTGGCTGTTCCGACGGGCCGGCCGAATCCTGATCGACGGAGGTCGGGTGGCCGGACTGGCGTTCGAGGACGGCGGCTCCTTGCGCTGCGGCGCGCTGGTCGTCACGACGGGGACGTTCCTCAACGGCCTCGTGCACATCGGAGACGAACGCCGTCCGTCCGGGCGCGCGGGAGAGCCGCCGACCAGGGAGCTCGCCGAATCGCTGCGGGGCGTCGGCTTCGCCATGGGGCGCCTCAAGACGGGGACACCGCCGAGACTCGACCGTGGCACCATCGACTTCTCGCAGTTTCCCGTCGAGCGCGGCGACGATCCCATCGTCCCGTTCTCGTTCCGATCGGGCGCGATCGCGCGCGCCCAGATCGACTGCCACCTGGTCCATACGACGGAGCGCGTCCGGGATCTCGTGCGCGAGAACATCGGCCGGTCGCCCCTCTACAACGGCCAGATCACGGGCGTGGGCCCGCGCTACTGCCCGTCGCTCGAGGACAAGGTCATGCGCTTTCCGGACAAGGAGCGCCATCAGATCTTTCTCGAGCCGGAGGGGCTCGACACGCCGGAGATCTACGTCAACGGCCTCTCGATGAGCCTTCCCCGCGACGTGCAGGAGGCCATCGTGCACGCGCTGCCTGGCCTGGAGCGGGCGACCATCCTTCGGTACGCCTATGCGGTCGAGTACCGACTTCATCCAGCCGACGGAGCTTGCTCGCTCGCTCGAGACCAAGCGGCTGCCCGGGCTGTTCCTCGCCGGCCAGATCAACGGGACGTCGGGGTACGAAGAGGCCGCGGCGCAGGGACTGATGGCCGGGATCAATGCGGGCCGTGCGGTCCGGAAACTGCAGCCGATCGTGCTGGGGCGCGACGAGGCCTATATCGGCATTCTGATCGACGACCTCGTCACGCAGGGCTGCCTCGAACCGTATCGAATGTTCACGTCGCGGGCGGAGTTCCGGCTCCTCCTGCGGATTGACAATGCCGACCTCCGCTTGACGCCGCTCGCTCGAAGGATCGGACTGGCCGACGAGGGCCGATGGGCCCAGTTCGAGGAGCGCCGCGCGCGACTCGAGCGGAACCGGCAGCGTGCGCGCACGACCCGCGTGCGGATCGGCGACGACGTGCTGACGGCCGAGCAGGCGCTGAGCAGGCCGGCGGTGACGACGGCCGCGCTCGCGACGCAGGGGTTTGCGCTCGAGGTCGATCCGGCCGCCGGGCACCTGGATGTCGCGACGATCGAGGCCGAGCTGAAGTACGCGGGGTACCTCAAGCGGGACGAGGCACAGCGCGTGCGTACGAGCGCCCTGGAATCGCGGGCGATCCCCACGTCGTTCGAGTACCGCGGAATTCCGGGGCTTTCGCGCGAGGTCGTCGAACGACTCTCCGCCGTCCGGCCGTCCACGATCGGCCAGGCGGGGCGGGTGCCCGGCGTCACGCCGGCGGCGGTGGCGATTCTCGCCGCGCGCCTCACTCGGGCGGGCCGGATCGCGCCTCGCACAGCGGCCAGGGGCCGTGATTCTCACTGAGCTGGACTGGGCTCCCGTGCCGTTGCGCCAGTTGCCTGCCCGTATCGCGAAGCGCGCCGAGCGGGCGGGTGTGGCGATCGCGCCGGACGTCGCGCGGGGTCTGGCGGCATATCTGGAG
This sequence comes from uncultured Acidobacteriota bacterium, assembly GCA_963764505.1. Taxonomy (GTDB): domain Bacteria; phylum Acidobacteriota; class Vicinamibacteria; order Vicinamibacterales; family SCN-69-37; genus CAVXSP01. The sequence goes on from CAVXSP010000001.1 coordinate 195,231, forward strand.
CTCGTCGGCCGCTGGAATCGAAAGATCAACCTCACGGCGCTTCACGTCGATCCGCCGGACGATGCGGCCATCGACCGCCTGGTCATCGAGGCGATTGCCGCCGCCAGATACTTGCGTCCAGAGGACACGAGGGTTCTCGACATCGGGTCCGGTGGCGGATCGCCGGCGATTCCACTGAAGCTGGCGGTGCCGCGCCTGGAGCTCACGCTGGTCGAATCGAAGGTCAGGAAGGCCGCGTTCCTGCGGGAAGCCGTCCGGCAGCTCGATCTGGAGGGCGTCCAGGTCGAGAACCGACGGCTGGCGGAGATCGCGCCGGCGTCGGCGAGAGCGGACGTCGCCACGATACGAGGCGTTCGCCTCGACGGGGAGCTCGTGGACGTGCTTGGGCGCCTGGTCAGGCCCGGGGGACGCGTGTTCGTATTTGGCGGGAGCGGGGCTGGAGCGCTTGCGTCGGCGGCGACGGAGATTGTTCCGCTTCTGGGGGAGCGAGAGAATCTGCTGCTGATTGCCTGTTTCTAGCGGCAGGGCAGCGATTGGTTATAAGACCAATATATTTAGTAGGCCTGGAGACTGTCAGAGGGCGCGGCTTCGGGTTGAGCGTGCGCGCCGATTTATAGCGGTTTCGGGAACCGTGTAGTGCGCTGTTGGCCCTCACTCGCGATCTCGCGCGCCACCAAGCGGCCCGCTGCTCGAATTCGGGCCTACAGCGCACTACACGATTCCCGAAACCGAGCTAGCGGTTGGGGAGGCTCTCCACTCGAGTAACAATATACTTGACGGGGTAATCTGGAATCGCTATACTTCCTGGCATGGCGACCGATACCCCGCTCCCGCGCACACTGCTGGAGGCCGTCAAATACTTCGCGGACCCCGAGCACTGCCTGTCCTACCTCGTCAGCCGGCGCTGGCCCGAGGGGGTCACGTGCCCGGTCTGCAACAGCCCGCGCGTCCACTTCGACAAGACGCGCATGGGCTGGCGGTGCGCCGCGAAGCACCCCGGCCGGAAGTTCACCCTCAAGACCGGGACGATCTTCGAGGACTCGCCGATTGGCCTCGACAAGTGGCTCCCGGCCGTCTGGATGATTGCCGGCGACAAGAACGGCATCTCCAGCCACGAACTCGGGCGCGCCTTGGGCGTCACCCAGAAAACCGCGTGGTTCATGCTCCACCGCATTCGTCTGGCCATGCAGAGCGAGACGGGCGGCAAGCTCGGCGGCGAAGTCGAAGTGGACGAGACGTTCATCGGCGGGAAGGCCCGCAACATGCACGCCGGCAAGCGGAATGGCCGGCAGCTTCGCGGGCGCTCCGTCGAGGGCAAGGCCGCCGTGATGGGCCTTCTGCAGCGGCATCCTGGCAAAGGCAAGTCCCGCGTCCGGCTGGAGCACGTCCCTGGCACGAAGCGGCATCAGCTCCAGTCGCGCGTCGAGCAGCACGTCGAGGACGGGGCGAGGGTCTACACCGACGCGCTCGCGTCCTACGACCATCTCGGGCTCTACTACGAGCATCAGGTGATCGACCACGCCGAAGCCTACGTGCAGGGCGAGGTCCACACGAACGGCCTGGAGAACTTCTGGAGCCTGCTGAAGCGGTCCATTCGCGGGACCTACGTCTCGGTCGAGCCGTTCCACCTGTTCCGGTATCTCGACGAACAGGCGTTCCGGTTCAACGAGCGCGAGGGAGACGACGCGGATCGGTTCCAGTCGGCCATCGACGGCATCGTGGGCCGGCGCGTGATGTACCGAGCAGTTGATCGGCGGGACGGGTGACCGCCCCGATTCCCTTTACTGTTCGTAGGCAGGATCGGGGAAAGCGCCCGCCGAAGGCCGCGTAGCCTTCGGCTTGGGGCCGCGCTTGCGCGGGTTCTGCGCGGCCTGTTCTTTGTGCGCCTGCACGCGGGCGTCGAGTTCGGCCTTGGGGACCGTCAACAATTGCCCCATCAGTCGGTCGAACTCGACGTATGCTTTGGGCCGTTTCGGCATTCCGCCTCCATGATACGCCTGTGACATGGGCGTGACTGCGCTAATCCAACTGCGCTGCTAATTGTCGTCGGAACCGTGTCGAGCTTGGCGTCGGAACGCTAACCGCCATACCAGACGCCTCCAAGTCACCAAGGCAGCTAAGCGCCAACGAGCAGATCAAGAGAGAACCACCCGATGTTGCGTCCGGCCTCCCAGTATTGCCACAGGCCCCAAGCACCACATCCCACAGCACAACAAAACGAGACGAGAAAGCCGCAGGCAAGACGAGCATGAGATGCCGACCGACTGGATTCAGGCCAGCGCCGCCCGACCTTTCGTTCAGTCGCGAATCTTGCCAAAGCGCGGACAAACTCGAGCAATCTGGTGTCTACAAGGCTGAAGGGCACTTCGGCAGACGGCCGATGCCAGATGCTCGTGGCGACAGGCTCAAAAGCGCACGCCGATGGCTGTCAGAGCAGCGCTTAATGAACAGTCCAGAAGGACTGCAGCCAATGGCTCTTGCAACATCATCTAGATATCACAATTCGGCGTATCCGTCTAAGTCAGTTGATGATCATCGAGAGACGAACTTGCCAGACTCGCGGATTGAGAATATTGGCGAGAGCGAGTGACCACTTCAGTGTCGTCCGTCGAAGGCGACGTGGCGACAGTCTGAGATGAACCGTCCATGCCGCCAGATCCCGGCCTCGAAGCATTGGAGCTAGTTGCAGCATGGAGATCAAACCCGGCATGCGATGGATTTATCGATTACGCTCAAATCTGCTCGGACTCTCACCAGGTGTGCCCATCGAAACAAATGGGAATCCAGACGGAACTGGATTTTCTGGCGTGGATCTCATCAGCGGGAAATCGCCAGGGACTGCCTACCACCGAGGGTATCTGTGGGCAATCTGGACAAGCCGTGTCCAAGGACGCATTTGTCGAGATCGTCGATGAACGCTCGCAGACATTGAGCTCACGGACAACGAATCGAGCGCCAGCGCTGCGACGAGGAGGATTAGAACTAGCAGGGCGAGCGCCAGCCCGATTGAGACCACGCCGGCCTGTCGGTCAATATTCTGACGGGTATGCGTTACCCCGTCAAGTATATTATTACCTTCGGGAATCGTGTAGTGCGCTGTTGGCCCTCACTCGCGATCTCCCGCGCCACTAAGCGCCCGCTGCTCGAATTCGGCCCTACAGCGCACTACACGATTCCCGAAACCGAGCTAGCGGTTGGGAGGCTCTCCACTCGTCGGCCCACCGAACGGCGACCATGAACTCATCGCACCGGGCCGGATCGGCAAGAAACTCAATGGCCTGTTGGAGGGTCTGGGATATTATCCCCTCCGCATGGCCCTTGGCGGTCTGCAAGGGAACTCTGGACGGCATACCAGGTGAATCTAAAGCGAATCTCCTGATGGAGCACAGACTTCAGCGGACGAAGTGGATAGCTCGGGCGTTCTTGTTCCTGGCAATCTTGTCGTTTGTCTGGAATCTCTCCGCCGGCGATGGACGTCACTGGCCTACCGCGATTCTGGCAATGTTCGCGGTGATTTTCAGTGCACGGGCGAGCCAGCTAGCCAAGTCGAAAACCTGACCCCTTCGGCGTTCCACGTGGAACACTGGCCGCGCTGCCCGAATTGGACTCCCGGGCCCCTGTAGAGGCGCGCTCTCATGATTTCAGGGCCACTCTCCGCTGCTTCGGCCTGGTAAGGTTGCGGGATGCCCGCGTTTGCGTTATCGTCGCCCACGACGCAGAACTCGCTCGAGCAGAGGTTCAGAGTCGCTCAAAGAGATTGACTATTTCTGTCTTATGACCAAATTTGCGCGCGTCATAGCTGTCGCCAACCAGAAGGGCGGCGTGGCTAAGACCACCACCGCCATCAACCTCGCCGCCTCCCTCGCCATGGCCAACCAGCGCGTCCTCCTGGTCGACATGGACCCCCAGGCGAACCTGACGAGCGGCCTCGGCCAAAAGGGCCGCGCGCCCGAAGGCGGCACCGTCTACGACGCACTCACGCGCGGCACGGCGAACGCCGCCGCCTTCGTCGGCTCCACCACCATCGACAACCTGTCGCTCGTCTCCGCCGACCGCCAGTTGACCGGCGCGGAAATCGAGCTCGTCTCGCTCCCCGAGCGCGAATACCGTCTGCGTCGCGTGCTCGACCATCTGCGCGCCGACTTCGACTACATCTTCGTCGACACGCCTCCGTCGCTGGGCTTGCTCACCCTCAACGCCCTCGTCGCCGCCGACACCGTCCTCGTGCCGATCAACTGCGAGTACTTCGCCCTCGAGGGCATCGCCGACCTGCTCGCCACGCTCGATCGCATACGCACGTCGCTCAATCCCGGACTCGAGCTCGAAGGCGTGCTGCTGACGATGTACGACGATCGCACGAACCTCGGCCAGCAAGTCGGACAGAACATCCGCGAGTTCTTCGGTGAGAAGGTCTATCGCACGGTGATCCCGCGCAACATCCGGCTCGGCGAGGCGCCGAGCCACGGACTGCCGGTCATCCTCTACGACGCGCGCTCGCGCGGCGCAGCCGCCTACGTCGCGCTGGCCCACGAGTTCCTGGAACGAGATCGGAAGGACCGCCCGGCCGGCGATGCCCCGGCCGCTCCCACCGACTCCGGCCGCCTCGACTGATCCGCCACTCGACTCGGAACTGGCCAAGCACGCAAGAGGAGATCGCGCCATGGCAGAACGACGATCCGCATTGGGCCGCGGGTTGAGCGCCCTGATCCCGGAGGCCGCGCCTCCGCCAACGGCCGGGCGTGAGCTGCCCGCTGGTCCGGTCGAGATCGATCTGGATCTGCTGCGGCCGAACCCGCGCCAGCCCCGGACCCAGATCGACGAGGCGCGCCTGGAGGAGCTCGCCCAGTCCATCCGCGCGAACGGCGTCATTCAGCCCGTGCTGGTCCGCCGCGCCGTGGACCACTACGAGATCGTCGCCGGCGAGCGCCGCTGGAGGGCCGCGCAGCGCGCCGGCCTGCTCAAGATGCCCGTCACGATCCGCGACGTGCCCGACGAGAAGCTGCTCGAGGTGGCGCTGATCGAGAACATCCAGCGCGAGGATCTGAACCCGATCGAGGAGGCGCAGGCCTATCGGCGGCTGAGCGACGAGCTCCAGCTCTCGCAGGAACAGATCGCGGCGGCGGTCGGGAAGGACCGCGCCACCGTCGCGAACCTGCTCCGGCTGCTCCGCCTGCCGGTCGAGATCAGGAACGACGTGAGCGCCGGCGCGCTCGGCATGGGGCACGCGCGGGCGCTCCTGGCCCTGCCCGACGAAGCCGTCCAGCGCCGGATCGCGAGAGACGTCGTGGCGCGCGGATGTTCGGTGCGCGAAACGGAATCGATCGTGCGCCGCGAGCTCGCGCCGGCCTCGCCCCCCCCCGCGCCGCCCCGGCCGGATCCGAACACGCGGGCCGCCGAGGAGAAGCTCAGGATCGCCCTCGGCACGCGCGTCAGGATCGTCCGCAAGGGCGGCGGCGGCCGGATCGAAATCGACTTCACGAGCGAGCCGGAGTTGCAGCGCCTCTACGAAGCCATCACGGCGTCGGATCGCGATTAGACTGTCTGCCGTGAAGAAGCGTCTCACCGACTACGCCGCCTGCGCCGGTTGAGCGGCGAAACTCGCCGCTGGCGAGCTCGCCCAGGTGCTGGGCGGACTTCCGCGTTCGACCGATGACCGTGTCCTGGTCGACTACCGGACGGCGGACGATGCGGGTGTGTACCGCTGGGCCGGCGGGCCCGCGCTCGTCCAGACCGTCGACTTCTTCACGCCCATCGTCGACGACCCCTACGCCTACGGACAGATCGCCGCCGCCAACGCGCTGAGCGACATCTACGCCATGGGAGGGGAGCCCCGCACGGCGCTCGCAATCGCGGCGTGGCCGAAGGGAAGTGTCGACGCCGAGCTGATTGCGGCGATCGTCCGGGGCGGCCTGGACAAGCTCACCGAGGCAGGCGTCGCGCTGCTCGGCGGCCACACGATCGCCGACGAGGAGATCAAGTTCGGGTATGCCGTCACCGGGGCGATTGATCCGGAGGATGTCTGGACCAACGCCGGCGCGCGCGTCGGGGACACGCTCGTCCTCACCAAGCCGCTCGGCACGGGCATCATCGCGACGGCCGTCAAGCACGAGCGGGCCGGCGAGGATCTGATTGCGGCGGCGACCGAGTCGATGGTCCGCTTGAACCGCGCCGCGGCCATCGCGGCGCGCAGCCTGCCGCACGGCGCGGTGAGCGCGTGCACGGACGTCACGGGGTTCGGCCTCGCCGGGCACGCGTCTGAGGTCGCCACGGCGAGCCGCGTCACGCTGATTTTCGACGCTGCGGCCCTGCCGCTGCTGCCAGGGGCGGACGCGCTGGCGGCGACGAACCGGTCGGGCGGCGGGCGCACGAACGAGGAATTCTTCGGTGGAGGCGTGTCGATGGCGCCCGAGGTCCCGGAAACCCTGCGGCTCGTCGCCTTCGATCCCCAGACGTCGGGCGGCCTGCTCCTGGCGCTCGATCCGGCCGAGGCGGAGGCGTTCCTCGAACGGGCCGTCACGGCCGGCGTGCCCGCGTGCCGCGTCGGGCGCGTCGCCGCGCGCGACGGGGACGTCCTCGTCCGTTTCCGCTGACGATTCCCTCCAGAATCCGGCCGCGCGCGCCTTGCCCGGATCCGCGAAGCGATGGTATAAATTGACGTTTGCCCGAGGCCCGGCGAGGCACCCGATCGACCTTGCCGGACGCCTGGCGACAGACCGCGGTCGCGCATGATTCCCGATCTCACCGTTCTCTGGGTCATCGTCCTCGTCCTGATTCTGTCGGTGGTCGTCAATCGCCTGATCTTTCAGCCCGTGCTGAAGGTGATCGCGCAGCGGGAACACGCCGCCTCCTCTGCCCGGGCGCTGGCCGAGCAGGCCGCGTCGGAAGCGCGGCAGGCGACCGAGGAGTTCGACCGGAAGACAGCCGCCGCTCGGAGCGAGGTGTACCGGCAGATGGACGAGATGCGCCGAACGGCCCTCGAGGAGCGCGCGGCGCTGGTCGACGCGGCACGGAAGGAAGCGGAAGAGCAGCTCGCGCAGGCGCGCGCGCAGCTCGATCGCGACGTGACGGACGCCCGCGCGCGTCTGGAGAGCGACGCCGAGCAGCTCGCCGCTCAGGCCGAGGCCCGGATTCTGGGACGCCGCGCGTCATAGCCCGATCGACTCGTACATCGCCGAAACCCTGATGCCCGACCTTCCGGCCCGCTGCCGCCGCGCCCTTGCCGCCCTCCTGCTGTTGCTGGCGTTCGGCGGCATGCTGCCGCCGGCCTCCGGCGCGTCCGTCCGCGTCGCCGCCGCCGGCATTCAGGAACCGGCGGATCGCGACGAGAGTGCGATCGACGCGGCCGAGGCCGAAGGCGGATGGAACAGCACGATTGCGAAGGCGGTGAACTTCGCCCTCCTGGTCGGCCTTCTGGTCTACTTCCTGAAGGCGCCGGTCGCGGCGCACCTTCGAACGAGGAGCGAGACCATCCGCAGGGACCTGACCGACGCCGCCGCGCTGCGCGCCACCGCCGAACAGCAGCTGATCGACGTGCGCGCCAGGCTCGCCGCCCTGCCGGCCGAGCTGGAGCGCCTGCGCCGCCGCGGACAGGACGAGCTCGCCGACGAACAGACACGCCTGGCCGAAGCCACCGTCCGCGAGAAGCAGCACGTCCTCGAGCGCACGCGCCGGGAAATCGACCTCCAGTTTCGCGTGGCCCGCCGGCGGCTGCTCGAGCACGCCGCGGACCTGTCGATCGCGCTGGCCCGCGCCCGGATCGAGCGGGACATCACGGCGGACGATCAGGCCCGCCTGGTCGACCGCTATGCGGCGGAGGTGCGCCTGTGAGCCTGCAGGGCGTGGCCCGACGCTACGCGGGCGCGCTCTTCGACGTCGCCAGGAGGAACGGCAGCCTCGATCGCGTCGATGAACAGCTCGGCGCGTTCACGCACCTGCTCGAGGAGAGCGGCGAGCTGCGGCGCGTCTTCGAGACGCCGGTCGTCGCGCCGGCCAAGAAGCGCGCGATTCTCGACGCCCTGCTCGAGCGGGCTCCGGAGATCGACGGCGAAGTCCGGCAGCTGCTGCGCATGCTGGCCGATCGCGATCGCCTGATGCTGGTCCGTGCCATCCTGGCGGTTTTCCACGAGCGGTTTCGCCAGCACCGGCACGTGCTGTCGGCCGAGATCATCACGGCCGTGCCGCTCCCGGATTCGCAGCGGGCGTCGCTGACGGCCGCGCTCCGACGTGCGGCCGGGTCGGAGCTGACGGTCACCGAGAAAGTGGATCCCGGCATTCTCGGCGGTGTCATCGCCCGGATCGGGAGCGTCGTCGTCGACGGGAGCGTCACGAGGCAGCTCGAACGGATGAAGCACCAGCTCCTGAAGGAGACGTGATCGAGGGATCCGAACGCGTCGAGCGAACGCCGGAGTCAGGAATCCAGATGCACATCAACGCTGAAGAGATCTCCAAGATCATTCGGGACCAGATCGGCAACTACGCCGTCGACGTGGACGTTGCCGAGGTCGGCACCGTGGTGTCGGTCGGCGACGGCATCGCGCGGATTCACGGCGTCGAGCGCGCCATGGCGGGCGAGATGCTCGAGTTTCCGCACCAGTTGTTCGGGATTGCGCTGAACCTCGAAGAGGACAGCGTGGGCGCCGTGCTGCTGGGACGCTCGTCGGAGATCAAGGAAGGGGACACGGTCAAGCGGACGGGCCGCATCATCTCCGTGCCGGTCGGCGACGAGATGCTCGGCCGCGTGGTGGACGCCCTGGGCAATCCCATCGACGGCAGGGGGCCGATCGCCGCGACGCGGTTCATGCCGATCGAGCGGCTGGCGCCCGGCGTCGTCGATCGGTTGCCGGTCAAGGAGCCGCTGCAGACGGGGCTGAAGGCGATCGACGGGATGGTGCCGATCGGGCGGGGCCAGCGCGAGCTGATCATCGGCGACCGGCAGACCGGCAAGACCGCGGTCGCCGTCGACGCGATCATCAATCAGAAGGGGCTGAACGTCGTCTGCATCTACAACGCGATCGGCCAGAAGCAGTCAACGGTCGCGCAGGTGGTCAAGACGCTGGACGAGGCCGGGGCGCTCGAGTACACGATCGTGGTGGCGGCCGGGGCCTCCGATCCGGCGCCGCTCCTCTATATCAGTCCGTACTCGGCGTGCACCATCGGCGAGTACTTCCGCGATAGCGCCCGGCACGCGCTGTGCGTCTATGACGATCTCTCCAAGCACGCCCAGGCGTATCGCGAGATCTCGCTGCTGCTCCGCCGTCCGCCGGGCCGAGAAGCCTATCCAGGCGACGTCTTCTATCTGCATTCCCGTCTGCTCGAGCGCGCGGCCAAGCTGAACAAGGAGCTGGGCGGCGGCTCGCTGACCGCGTTGCCGATCATCGAGACACAGGCGGGCGATCTCTCCGCGTACATCCCGACGAACGTGATCTCGATCACCGACGGGCAGATCTTCCTGGAGGCCGACCTGTTCAATCAGGGCGTCCGCCCCGCCATCAACGTGGGCAATTCTGTGTCGCGCGTCGGCGGAGCGGCGCAGATTCGTGCGATGCGGCAGGTCGCCGGCAGCCTCCGGCTCGACCTGGCGCAGTACCGCGAGCTGGCGGCCTTCGCGCAGTTCGGCAGCGATCTCGACCAAGCCACGCAGAAGCAGCTCAATCGCGGGCGGCGGCTGACCGAGATCCTCAAGCAGCCGCAGTACCGACCGCTGCCGGTCGAGAAGCAGGTGGCCATCATCTTCGCCGCGACGAACGGCTACCTCGACGCGGTTCCTGTCGAGCAGGTCCGGCAGTACGAGGAGTCGCTGTACAAGTTCTTCGACGGCCATCGGCCGGGCGTGCTGGCCGCGGTCGCGGAGAAGAAGATCCTCGACGACGATCTCAAGGCGCGGCTGAAGGAGGCGCTGGAGGAGTTCGGGAAGGAGTTCGCGGCGGCCGCCCCGGCGGCGGCCTGAGGACGCCCGGGTCCCGGTCTCTGGCTTCTGGCTTCTGGCTTCTGGCTTCTGGCTTCTGGCTTGACGGAGTTTCAACCACGTGCCCTCACTCATTGACATGCGGCGGCGCATCCGCGCGGTGAAGTCGACGCAGCAGATCACGAAGGCGATGAAGATGGTCGCCGCCTCGAAGCTGCGAAGGGCCCAGGACCGCGTCATCGCCGCGAGGCCTTTCGCCCGCGAGGCCCGGCGGGTGCTCGCCAGCATCGCATCGCGGGTCGAGGACAAGGTGCATCCGCTCCTGCTGCCGGGAACGGCGGGCGCACCGACGCTGCTGATCGTGATCGCTGCGGACCGGGGCTTGTGCGGCAGCTTCAACACGAACGTCGTCAAGGCCGTTGGCCAGTACCTCCGGGAGCACCCGCGCGAGCACGTGACGCTGGGGCTGGTGGGACGAAAGAGCCGTGAGATGCTCGGCCGCCGCGGTCTGCCCGTGCGCTTCGAGTACGTGAACCTGCCGCGGGTGATCCACTTCGCCGACGCGGAGGCGATCGCGGCGCCGGCGATCGCGGACTTCGTGGGCGGCAAGCTCGGGAGCGTCCAGCTCGTCTACAACGAGTTCAGATCCGTGATGCAGCAGCGGGTGGTGATCGAGCCCCTGCTGCCGCTTCCGGAGATCCCGCCGGCCGCGCCGGAGACGATCGAGGGATCGTCGGCGCCGCCCGCGGTGGACTATCTGTACGAGCCGTCGGCCGACCGGATCTTCGAGGGCCTGCTCGGGCAACTGGTGCTCGCGCAGGTCCTGCGCGCGCTGGTCGAGTCGACCGCCGCGTTCTACGCCGCGCAGATGACCGCGATGGACGCCGCGACGCGCAACTCGGCCGATATGCTCGACAGTTTGACGCTATACATGAACAAGATCCGTCAGGCGGCGATCACACGCGAGATCATCGAGGTCGTCTCCGGCGCGCAGGCGCTCTAGACGGCACCGCCGTTCATCCGGAAGACACGGGAGCCATGGCCACCACAGCAGCGGCAGAAGCCACCAACGTCGGCAAGATCGTGCAGATTATCGGGCCCGTCCTCGATGTGGAGTTCGAGGGCGCCGTGTTGCCGGCGATCTACAACGCCCTCCGGATCACCGGGCAGGCCGGCGACCAGGCGATCGACATCATCGCCGAGGTCGAGCAGCATCTGGGCGAGAATCGCGTGCGCGCCGTCGCCATGAAGCCCACCGACGGCCTGCAGCGCGGGATGACGGCCACCGATACGGGCGGGCCGATTTCGATGCCCGTCGGCCCGGCGACGCTCGGCCGCGTGCTCAACGTGCTCGGTGAGCCGGTGGACGATCCCAGCCGTCCCGTCGAGACCAAGGAGCGTTGGCCGATCCATCGAGAGCCGCCGTCGCTCGAGGAGCAGTCGACCGAGCTGAAGATGTTCGAGACCGGCATCAAGGTCGTCGACCTGCTCGAGCCGTATCTGCAGGGCGGCAAGATCGGCCTGTTCGGCGGCGCCGGCGTCGGCAAGACCGTCATCATCATGGAGCTCATCAACAACATCGCCATGAAGCACGGCGGTGTGTCGGTGTTCGGCGGCGTCGGCGAACGGACGCGCGAGGGCAACGACCTCTGGCTCGAGTTCCAGGAGAGCGGCGTCATCGACCCGCACGACCCGTCCAAGTCCCGCGCAGCGCTCGTGTACGGCCAGATGACCGAGCCGCCCGGCGCGCGCCTGCGCGTCGCGCTGTCGGCCCTGACGGTGGCCGAGTACTTCCGGGACGCCGAAGGCAAGGACGTGCTCCTCTTCATCGACAACATCTTCCGGTTCACGCAGGCCGGATCGGAGGTCTCGGCGCTGCTCGGCCGGATGCCGTCGGCGGTCGGATACCAGCCGACGCTGCTGACCGAGATGGGCGAGCTGCAGGAGCGGATCACGTCCACGCGAAAGGGATCGATCACCTCGGTGCAGGCGATCTACGTGCCGGCCGACGACTACACCGACCCGGCGCCCGCGACGACGTTCGCGCACCTGGACGCGACGACGAACCTGTCGCGCGCGATCGCAGAGCTCGGGATCTATCCGGCGGTCGATCCGCTCGCGTCGTCGTCGCGCATTCTGGACGCCCGGATCATCGGCGACGAACACTACAACGTGGCCCGCCAGGTCAAGCAGATCCTGCAGCGCTACAAGGACCTGCAGGACATCATCGCGATCCTCGGCATCGACGAGCTCTCCGAGGACGACAAGCTCACCGTTTCGCGGGCCCGGAAGATCCAGAAGTTCCTCTCCCAGCCGTTCTTCGTCGCCGAGCAGTTCACCGGCTACAAGGGCGTCTACGTGCCGATCTCGGAGACCGTTCGCGGCTTCAAGGAAATCACCGAGGGCAAGCACGACGACGTGCCGGAGCAGGCGTTCTACATGTCCGGGACGATCGACGAGGTGCTGGAGAAGGCGAAGAAACAGTAGCCCGCTGCCGACGAATCGGATTCGACCATGGCACTTCCCAGACACCTCCGCCTCGAATTCGTCACGCCCGAGCGCGCCATCGTGCACGAGGACGTGGACGAGGTCGAGATCCCGGGCGAGGAGGGCTACTTCGGCGTCCTGCCCGGGCACGCCGCCCTGCTCGCCGCGCTGCGCACGGGCGTGCTGTGGTACCGCAAGGGCGCCGATAAGACCTTCGCGTTCGTCGACGGAGGCTTCGCCGAGGTGCTGCCGGATCGGGTCACGATTCTCGCGCAGGTCGCCGAGCGCGCCGAAGAGATCGACGTGCAGCGCGCCGAGGCGGCCAGGCGGCGCGCCGAGGAGTCGCTCGCGCGGCCCACGACGGAGATCGACTACGAGCGCGCGCGCATCGCCCTGCTCCGGGCCCTGGTGCGCCTGCAGGTGTCGCGCCACGTTCGACCTCGCGTTCAGCCCTGATTCCAGATGTCACAGGTGTCCTCGGCCGCTGCCAGCCACCCGGGCCTGCGCCGGGCGGGCAACGAGGACGCCTTCTGCCGCTGCCCCGACCTCGGGCTCTACGTGGTCGCCGACGGGATGGGCGGCCACGCCGCCGGCGAGGTCGCGTCGCGGATGGCCGTGGACGCCATCGAGGGTTTCATTGGCGAGACGCGCGACGCCGACCCGGGCCGGGTCTGGCCCGTGCCGTACGACCCGTCGCTCGGCGAGAACGGCAATCGGCTGAAGGCCGCCTTCCGGCTGGCCAACCAGCGGCTGGACGCCGCGATGGCCGCCGATCAGCGCCTGCGCGGCATGGCGACCACCGCGGCCGCCGTGCTCCTCGGCACGGACACCCCGATGGTCGCGCACGTCGGCGACAGCCGCGTCTATCGCTGGCGGGGGGACCGGCTCGCCGTGCTGACGGCGGACCATTCGTGGGTCGGCGAGCAGGTGCGGGCGGGCATGCTGAGCGATGCCGATGCGCAGCACCATCCGTGGCGCAACGTGGTCACCCGCGCGATCGGGGGAGGGGCCGATCCAGAGGTGGAGGTCGCGCCGCTCGACATCATGGCGGGCGACCGCCTGCTGCTCTGCTCCGACGGGCTCTCGGCCGTGGTGCCGCACGACCGGCTCGAGGCGCTCTGCCGCGAGGGGCAGCCGCTGCAGGCGACGTGCGACGCGCTCGTCAAGGCTGCGAACGATGCGGGCGGCCCCGACAACGTGACCGTGCTGCTGATCCAGATCGATGTGGCATAACCTGGCGCAGCTCGGTCGCTATCGGGGGCTGATCCAGAGCCTCGTGGCGCGCGAGCTGAAGGCGCGCTATCGGGGGTCCGTCCTCGGCTTCTTCTGGTCGTTCGTCAACCCGCTGCTTCTGCTGTCGGTGTACTCGTTCGTCTTCGCGAAGATCATGCCGAACACGCAGAAGGAGACGACGCCCTTTGCCGTGTTCATGTTCTGCGGCCTGCTGCCGTGGACGTGGTTCAGCGCATCCCTCATGGACGCTTCGGGCGCGCTGATCGCGGGCGGCAACCTCATCAAGAAGGTCCTGTTCCCGGCCGAGGTACTGCCGGTCGTGAGCGTGCTGGCGAATCTGGTGCACTTCGCGCTCGGCCTGCTGATCCTCGCCGGCTTCATGATCTTCTACCAGCACTTCCCGGACTGGTACGAGCTGTGGTGGTTTCCGGTCATCGTGCTCGTGCAGCTCGTGTTCACGCTGGGACTGGCGCTGCTGCTCGCGGCGTTGACGGTGCATTTTCGCGACATTCGCGACCTGCTCGCGAACGTGTTGACGCTGTGGTTCTTCGCCACGCCAATCATCTACTTCTACCGGATGGACACGGTGCGCGACTTCTACTGGATGTTCCGGTTGAACCCGTTCTATCACCTGGCGGTCTCGTACCAGGAAATCCTGTTCTTCCATCCGGCGGTGCCCGGGGCGCCGTCCTTCGGCCATCGGGCATCCCTGCTCTATCTCGGCGTGGCCTCGGTGGGCCTGTTCCTGGCGGGGTACTGGGTCTTCGACCGGTTGCGCGACTCGTTCGCGGAGGTCGTATGACGACGGCCATCCAGCTGGACCGCGTGACGAAGATCTACCGCCGGTACGGCGGACGCCACTTCTCGACGCTCAAGAGCGCGCTCCTGCAGCGCAGCATCCTGCGCGACCTGCGGCCGAACGAGACGTTCCCGGCGCTGCAGGACGTCTCGTTCCGCGTGGCCCAGGGCGCGACGTTCGGCGTCGTCGGCCGGAACGGCTCCGGCAAGAGCACGGCCCTGAAGCTGGTCGCGGGCATCACGAAGCCGACGAGCGGCAGGGTCCGCGTGGAGGGACGCATCTCCGCGCTGATCGAGCTCGGGGCGGGCTTTCATCCGGAGATCTCCGGCCGCGAGAACGTCTTCATCAACGGCATCATGCTCGGCTTGACGAAGCGGGAGATCCAGCGGCGCTTCGACGAGATCGTCGACTTCGCCGAGATCCGGGAGTTCATCGACGCGCCGGTGAAGACGTATTCCTCGGGCATGTACATGCGGCTGGGGTTCGCCGTCGCGATTCATGTGGATCCGGACGTCCTGCTGGTCGACGAGGTGCTGGCGGTCGGCGACGAGGGCTTCACCCACAAGTGCCTCGACAAGTTCGCCGAGTTCAAGCGCCGCAACAAGACGATCCTGCTCGTCACGCACTCGCTCGGTCTCGTCGAGCGGTTCTGCGACGAAGCCGTATGGCTCGACAGCGGGCGGAAGCGCGCCGAAGGCGACCCGAAGCGCGTCATCGGCGCCTACGTGATCGACGTCGAGCGTCAGGAGGAGCAGTTCCTCGCGTCGACCGACGCGAAGGCCGCCGAGGCGGTACACGGCGTCGTTCCGTCCGCCTCCCAGCCGGTGGAGGCCGTCGAGGTGGCTGCCGACATGTTCCAGGCGGGAGAAGGGCGCTGGGGATCGGGCGGCGTCGAGATCACCGGCGTCACGTTCGCGAACGAGCTCGACGAGCCCACGCACGTATTTCACTCCGGCGAAGCGCTCAGCCTCCGGCTGAAGGTGCGCGCCGAGCGCGAGGTGCACGACTTCGTGTTCGGGTTCGGCATCTTCAACGCCGAAGGCGTCTGCGTCTACGGGACGAATACGGACATCGAGGAGCGCCAGTCGGAGTCGCTGAAGGGCGAGGCGGAGGTGACCCTCGCCATCGACGCCCTGGATCTGGTGGAGGGCACCTACAAGCTGGACGTGGCCGTGCACAAGCGCGACGGCGCGCCGTACGACTACCACCGGCTCCTCTATACGTTCCGGGTGAAGTCGCGACTGAAGGACATCGGCATCTATCGTCCGCACCACCGGTGGGAGTTCTCCGACAACGTGCGGTTCAAGATGCGGGCCTAGCCGCCGGACTCCGGGAACCGTCCATGCCCGTGCTCTCCCTTGACCAGGCCGCCGCGTTCGCCGGGTCGCTCCACCGCGAAGGCCGGCGCGTCGTGTTCACCAACGGCGTATTCGATCTCCTCCATCCGGGCCACGTGAGGTACCTGCGCGCGGCGAGGGCGGAGGGCGACGCGCTGATCGTCGGTGTGAACTCGGACCGATCCGTCCGGGCCAACAAGGGTCCCTCGAGGCCCGTCACGCCGGAACAGGAGCGCGCCGAGATGCTCGCCGCGCTCGCGTGCGTCGACGCTGCCGTCCTGTTCGACGAGGACACGCCCGACCCGATCGTGCGCCGTCTGCAGCCGGACGTCCTGGTGAAGGGCGCCGACTGGGCCGCCGACGCGATCGTCGGGCGCGACACGGTCGAGGCGCGAGGCGGACGCGTCGTGCGCGTGCCGATCGAGCGCGGCTGGTCCACCTCTGCGATCATTGAGAGAGTGAAGACCGCCACGGGCTGAGCGCGCCACGATCCCTCCTCGACCATGCTGCAGACTTCCTCCTCTCTCGCCTTCCGCTCCCTGCTGAAGACGGCGGCCGCGGCGTCGGGACTCGCGCGGCCCGCGCCGCGCCTGACGGGCCCGACGCCGCCCGCCGCGGCTCTGCACGCCGCCCTCGTCGCGCAGGACGCCCCGACGTTCCTGGTCGTGCCGACCGACGCCGACGTCGAACGGCTGGCGGGTGACGCGCGTTTCTTCCTGTCAGCCCTGCAGGGCCTCTCGCCGCGGGAGGCCGCCGAGCTGGTGCTGCCGTTCCCGTCGCAGGAAGTCGACCCCTATCGCGGCCTGACGCCGCACTTCGAAGTCGCCTCGGCGCGGGCGCAGGCGCTCGTCGGGCTCGCGTCGAAGCGCGTGCGGCTCGTCGTCGCCTCGGCGCGCGCCCTGCTGCCGCGCCTGAGCGACCCGGCTCGACTGGCGGCCACGTCGCTGACGCTCCGGCCCGGGTCCGAAATCCCGCCGCAGGAACTGGCCGAGCGCCTGGCGCTGGCCGGCTTCTCCCCCGAGGATCCGGTCGACGAGCACGGCGAGTTCTGCGTACGCGGCGGGGTCGTCGACCTGTTCCCGGCGTCGGAAGCGGAGCCCGTGCGGCTGGAGTTCATTGGCGACGTCGTCGACTCGATTCGCCGCTACGACGCCGCCACCCAGCGTTCCCTCGCCGCGCTCGATGCCGTGGTCGTCGGCCCGCAGCGCGAGCTGCTGCCCGATGGCGAGTCGCCCGACGACGGCGCCACTCTCGACCGCCGGGCGACCGTCATCGACTACGTCCGGGCGGCCGGCGCCGCGCTCGTCGTCCTCGAGCCCGACGACGTGGAGGACCGCGGCCGGTCTCTGGACCAGCAATGGCGCGCGAGCGCGGCGGAGGTGGAGGCGCGCGGCCGTCGCGCGGCCCCGTTCGATCAGAATCGCCGTCGGCTGGGATCAGCAGTCCGCGTGGCTCGCGACCGGCCGTCGGATCGGCCAGCTCGAGATCGACGAGCCGGGCGAGGCGCGCAGCGTCCACGTGGCGTGCGCGCCGAGTCTCGAATACCACGGACGGATCGCCGATTGGGTCGGGGAGGTCCGTCAGTCCAGGGATCGTGGCGAGGTGACCGTGTTCGTCGCTGCGACCCCCGGGCGCGCCGAACGGACCATCGAGCTGCTGGCCGACTACGACGTTCGCGCCCGCTCGGTGGCCGAGGCGGACGACCTCGCGAACACCCCGGTGCTCGTGACCACGGGAGTGCTCTCGCGTGGCTTCCATCTGCCGGGGGGCAAGCTTCGGATCTTCGCCGAGACGGATCTGTTCGAAGAGGATCGGCGGTCGCACGAGCGGCGCCGGTCGGCGGCGCGGTCGTTCGTCTCCGAGTTCCGGGACCTGAAGGTCGGCGACCTGGTGGTCCACGTCGACAGCGGCATCGGCCGGTTCGTCGGTCTCAAGAAGCTGTCGACCGGGGGCGCCGAGCAGGAGTTCATGGAGCTCCGCTACGCCGACGAAGACAAGCTCTTCGTGCCGCTCGAGCGGCTGGACCTCGTACAGAAGTACACCGGCGGGGCGAATCCCGCGCTCGACAAGCTTGGCGGGACGAGCTGGGAGAAGGCCAAGGCGCGCGTCCGGAAGGCCATGCGCGACATGGCGGAGGAGCTGCTCAAGCTGTACGCGGCGCGCAAGGCAGTGGCCGGACACGGCTTCAGCCCCGACAGCCATTGGCACCAGGAGTTCGCGGACGCGTTCGAGTACGACCTGACGCCGGACCAGCAGTCCGCCATCCGGGACATCGCGCGCGACATGGAGTCGCCGACGCCGATGGACCGCCTCCTGTGCGGCGACGTCGGATACGGCAAGACGGAAGTCGCCATGCGCGCGGCGTTCAAGGCCGTCATGGACGGCAAGCAGGTCGCGTTCCTGGCGCCCACGACGGTGCTGGCGTTCCAGCACGCGCGGACGCTGCGCGAACGCTTCGCGGGCTTTCCCGTACGCATCGACATGATCAGCCGGTTCCGCTCGAAGCCCGAACAGAAGGCGGTGCTCGACGATCTCGCCGCGGGCCGCGTCGACATCATCGTCGGCACGCACCGCCTCCTGTCCAAGGACGTCGTCTTTCGTGATCTCGGCCTGCTCGTCGTCGACGAGGAGCAGCGGTTCGGCGTCGCTCACAAGGAGCGGATCAAGCAGCTCCGCAAGAAAGTGGACGTGCTGACGATGACGGCGACGCCGATTCCGCGGACGCTGAACATGTCGCTGGCGGGGATTCGGGACATGTCCGTCATCGAAACGCCCCCGCGGGACCGGCTGTCCATCCAGACGCACGTCGTGCGATTCGAGCCCGACGTCATCGCGCGAGCCATCCGGACCGAGCTCGAGCGGGGCGGCCAGGTCTATCTCGTTCACAACCGGATCGAGTCGATCCATTCGATTGCGAGCCTCGTCACCCGGCTGGTGCCCGAGGCGCGCATCGCGGTCGCCCACGGGCAGTCCGGCGAGTCGGAGCTCGAGCGGATCATGATCGATTTCGTCGCGCACAAGTTCGACGTCCTCGTCGCCACGACCATCGTCGAGAACGGGCTCGACATTCCGAACGCCAACACGATCGTCATCAACCGGGCCGACCGCTACGGGCTGGCGCAGCTCTATCAGCTTCGCGGCCGCGTCGGCCGGTCGGACCGGCGCGCGTACGCCTACCTCCTGATTCCCGCCGAACAGATGCTGTCGGCGGTCGCGCGCCGGCGGCTCGCCGCGATCCGGGAGTTCAGCGACCTCGGCAGCGGCTTCCGCATCGCCGCCCTCGATTCTCGAGATCCGCGGCGCCGGCAACCTGCTCGGCGGCGAACAGAGCGGCCACATCGAGGCCGTCGGGTTCGATACGTACGTGAAGCTCCTCGACGAGACCATCCGCGAGCTGAAGGGCGAGGAGCTCGAAGACGAACGGCACGCGGCCGTGAACCTGCGCCTGGACCTCCGGATCGACGAGACCTACGTTCCCGACATGAACCAGCGGCTTGGCATCTATCGCAAGCTGGCGAGCGCGCGCTCGAACGACGAAGTCGACCGGTACCTCGACGAGCTGCGGGATCGCTATGGACCGCTGCCCGAGACGGTGTGCAATCTGGCCGAGTACGCCAGGATTCGGGTGGCGGCCGACCGGCTCGGGGCCGAGACGCTCGACCGCCAGGGCTCCTCCGTCGTCTTGAAGTTCAGGCAGGACGCGAAGCTCGACCCGACATGGCTGCTCCGGCTGGTCCAGGGGCGCGGCGACCTGACGCTGCTGCCTCCGGCCGTGCTGCGGCTGGACCTCGACCGTCCATCGGCCGCGCACGTGCGACCGCAGGGGACGCCGCGCGCCGGCGCGAGCGCTCCGCCGGGCCGGCTGCGACCGAAGGCGCCGCCGCCGGCCGAACGGGAGCAGGCCGATTCGTGGTGGACGACCAGGGCGACCGCGGCGGGTGTCACTGCCGGATTCACGCGGGAAGCCGTGACGGCCGAGCCGGAGCTGGATCCGGGGGCTGCAGACGGGCTCTTCGAGCGCCTAGGCGCCGTTCTGGGCCAGCTGCAACAGGGTCTGCTCGGGTGAGATGTCCCGGCCCTTACAATAGAAGAGGTTCCACGGCATGAGACGCGCGCTCCTGGTCGTCGTCGCCCTTCTGGTGCTCCTTGGCGCCGCCCCCGGGCTGATCGCCCAGGATTCGAGCACGATCATCCAGCGTGTGCTGGTGAAGGTGAACGGCGAGGCGTTCACCCAGAAGGATCTCGAGGAACGGCAAGTCGATGCGCTCCAGCAGGCGGGCAAGGGCGACCTGCAGGGCCAGGCGCTCAAGGACGCGCTGACCGAGATGATGCCGGCGCTGCTCGTGAGTGCGGTCGACGAGATGCTCCTGCTGCAGCAGGGGCGCGAAGCGGGCTATCACCTGAGCGATGATCAGTTCAAGGACACCGTCGGGCGAATCAAGCAGGAGAACAAGCTGACCGACGCGTCCTTCAACGAGGCGCTTTCACAGGAAGGCCTGAGCCTCGACGCCCTCCGCAAACGGCTGGATCGCAGCTTCATCATTCAGCAGGTGCAGCAGCACGAGGTGCTCCAGCACATGACGCTGACCGAGCAGGAGATGCGGCAGGACCTACCAGCAGCACCCCGACGAATTCTCGACGCCTGCGACGGTGACGTTGCGCGAGCTGCTGGTGGCCGTAGCCGTGCCGGAGACGAAGGCGGGGCAGCCGGCGCTCGTCTCGCAGGCGGCCGAGCAGACCGCCCGCCAGCGAGCAGAGGCGCTCCGCGAGCGCGCCACCGGCGGCGAGAGCTTCGAGAAGCTCGTCACGGAGAACTCCGACGGCGCGAGCAAGTCGAACGGCGGGTTGATCGGACCGATCAACGTGGAGGAGCTGGCGAGCGGCGTCCGTGACGCGCTCGCGAAGCTCGAGCCCGGCGGCATCACCGAGCCCATCCGCACGGGTCGCGGGTACCAGATCTTCCAGCTCGAGACGCGCACGCCTGCCGCGCCAAAGCCGTTCGACACGGTCCGCGACGACATCGCGCAGAAGGTCGGCGAGGCGCGGCTCGATGTCGAGACCGCCAAGTACCTCCAGCAGCTCCGCGCGCAGGCCTACCTCGAGTGGAAGCGCCCGGATCTGCGGCAGATGTACGAGAAGGGGCTCGCCGAACGGGCCTCGACCAACAAGGCCGAGTAGCCCGCCTTCCCTTCGCGCCCCCATGAAGATCGGATCCCTCACCCTGACCGACCCGGTTGCGCTCGCACCCATGGCCGGCATGACCGACACGGCCTTCCGACGACTGGTGAAGCGTCACGGCGGCTGCGGGCTCGTCGTGAGCGAGATGGTGAGCTCGGAAGGGCTCGTCCGCGGCATCGATCGCACGCTCGAGTACGCGGAGTACACCGAGGAAGAGCGGCCGGTGGCGATTCAGATCTTCGGTGGCGATCCGGCGAAGATGGCCGACGCCGCGCAAATCGTCGAGGGCATGGGCGCCGACGTCGTCGACGTCAACATGGGCTGCCCGGTCCCGAAGATTGCAAAGCACAACGCCGGCTGCAGCCTCATGCGCGAGCCCGAGCATGCCGCCGAGGTCGTTCGCGCGATGGCGCGGGCGGTGCGGATTCCGGTGACCGTCAAGATGCGCGCCGGATGGAACGACACGAGCATCAACGCGCCATATCTCGCACGGCTGGTCGAGGACGCCGGCGCCGCCGCGGTGGCGGTCCACGGGCGCACGGCGGCGCAATCCTACACGGGAGAATCGGACTGGAAGCTGATCGGGCAGGTCGCCGCCTCCGTCGGCATCCCCGTGTTCGGCTCGGGCGACTGCGTGGAGGCCGCGCACGTCGTGCGCCATCTCGAGAACGACGGCGTCAGCGGCGTGCTCGTGGGACGAGGCGCCCTCAGGAACCCGTGGATCTTCCGCCAGGCGGCGGATGCCCGGCGGGGCGGCGATGGCACGGCGGTGTCACTCGCGCAGCGCGGTCAGTTTCTGCTCGACTACCTCGACCTGCTCCTCGCCGACCCGGAGGGCGAGCACGACGGCTTTCGCCACACGGCCCCGGGGGCGGGCTCGCCGGCCGAACCGCCCCGGCCCGCCCGAGGCCGTGAACGCTGGGTGATCAACAAACTGAGGGCCCTCAATTCCTGGTACTCGAAGGGGCTCGAAGCGGGATCACGATTCCGGGTTGCGGTGAACTCCGCGGAGTCGATCGCAGGAGTTCGGCAGTTGATCGAGGAATTCTTCTTCCCATCCGGCCTGCGAGAAACGGCTCTCTGCGGAGAGAGTGCCTTCGGACCTTCTGAAATTCTGTCTTTAGACCAATAGTCCAGCTTCTGGAGCGTCAACTTCCGAGAGCTCCAGGTCGACGATCAACGTGGCCTTGCAAAGCTGCCAAAACATCGCCCGAAGTTCGTCGTGAGCTGGGTGCGAGAGGTAGCGGTCCAGCGATGGTCTGTCTGCGAAATTCATGACCGCTGCGTATGAATAGGTCGAACGGCCATTTTCTTGTCCTGAGCAAAAGTAAGAAATCGTCCGGCCAACGTGCGTATTTCTCACGTCTGCTATTTGACGGGCTGTCGACCTAATCGTATCGAGGAAGGCGCGTCGACGTTCCGGGTCGATGTCTGACTTCGGCTCGAACAGCACGACGTGGGAAATCACCGCGAACCTCTCGGCTTGTGGCCGGGGGGCTTCGGTCGCGTCGGTCCGGCCCGGCGCTGACGCGCTTTGAAGCGCGCCCGCTTCTGGTCGCGCGTGAGCTGGAATCGCTCCCGGCGGTCGCGGTGTTCGCCGCCCGGGCGCCAACCGGCGGGCCGGCCGGGCTTCCGGGCGCGTCGGGCGAGCAGCGCCTGCCGCGCGTCTGCCGGCGACGGCCAGAGCCGATTGCGCTCGAACCATTGAAGGGTGACGTCTGATTGAGTGCGCTGCAGCTGGTACAGAGTGGGGAGCAGGTCCTCGCGATTGCGGGCGCGGAAGGACGTGGGCGTGGCGCCTGCCAGGATCACCCAGAAGCCAACGGCGCGTTTGCGCTGGATCATCGTTCGAGCCGCTTGAGTTTTTCGATGAGGGTGGTTCGCTTGATGTGCAGCAGGTCGGCGGCCTGGCGCTTGTTTCCGCCGGTGCGTTCCAGGGCCCGGCGGATCAGGCGGTGCTCGAACGTGGTGACGAGCTCGTCCAGCTGAACGCCCCCGTCGGGGATGGCCGCGTCTTCGCCGCGGGGGGCGGAGCGCACTGCCAGGATCTCGTCCGGGAGATCGGCCGCGGTGATCTGGGCGCGTCCCGGAGAGAGGACGAGGCTCCGCTCGATGACGTTCTCGAGCTGACGGACGTTTCCCGGCCAGCCGAACGCCATCAGCGCCTGCTGGGCGTCCTGCCCGAGCGTGACGCGGCTTCGCGGCGGCACGGCATCCCTGACGAACTGATCCAGGAAGTGCTGCGCGAGCAGGGGAATGTCCGCTCGGCGGTCCCGCAGGGACGGGACCCGCACGGGAATGACGTTCAACCGGTAGTAGAGATCCTCCCGGAACGTCCCGTCGTCGACCATTCGCCGGAGATCGGAGTTGGTCGCCGCCAGGATGCGCACGTCGACGCGCACGGTCTGCGAGTCGCCGACCCGCTCGAACTCGCGCGACTGGAGGACGCGCAGCAGCTTGGCCTGGAGGGACGGGCTCATCGTGCCGACTTCGTCGAGGAACAGCGTGCCGCGATGCGCCTGCTCGAGCCGCCCCTGGCGGTTCGCGACGGCGCCGGTGAATGCGCCGCGCACGTGGCCGAACAGCTCGGCTTCGAGCAGCGTTTCCGGGATGGCGCTGCAGTTGATGGCCACGAAGCGCTGTTCGCGGCGAGGGCTGGCGTCGTGGATCGCGCGCGCGGCGAGCTCCTTGCCCGTGCCGGTTTCCCCGGTAATCAGGACGGTGCTCGACGTCAGGGCGACGGTCCGCAGCAGCTCGCGCAGCTGGACCATCACGGGCGCGCGGCCGATGAGCCCTTCGAGCTGGAACCGCTCGTGCAGCTGCGACCGGAGATAGTCGTTCTCCGCACGGAGCCGCCGCTTCTCGATCGCGGCGTTCAGCTCGTGCATCAGCTCTTCGAACTGGAACGGCTTGGTGATGAACCCTTCGGCGCCGAGGCGCGTGACCTCCACCGCCTCGCGAATGGTCGCGAAGCCGGTGATGACGATGGCGATGATCTCGGGATACCGGGTGAACGCCTCGTCGAGCAGCTGGCGTCCGTCGACGCCGGGAAGTCGCAGGTCCGTGATGAGGACGTCGAACGCGAAGTTGTTGAGTCGCGCGACGGCATCCTCGCCGGTCCCGGCCTGCTCGACGTGAAAGCCCTGTTCGGTGAGGCGCTCCGCGATCACTTCTCGAAACGGCGCTTCGTCTTCGACGAGCAGCAGGTGGTGCGGCGCGGCGTCGGCCATATTCTTGACGGCCGCTGGAGTTTACCAGAAGGACGTCGGCGCGGCAGGCTCCGGACCTGCTAAAGTCGCCCCGCACCCCCGCCGATAGCTTACAGCGATGCTGGACCGCGAAACCGTCTCCATCGCCCGCGCTGGCGAGCTCGTCGGGGTCAGCCGGCGCACTATCTATAACTGGATTGCCGGCGGAAAGATCCAGTACGTCCGCACGGCCGGCGGCTCCATCCGGATCTTCGTCGACACGCTCTGGCGCCAGCCGGACGAGTCCGACCCGGTCTGGCTCGGCGACCGCCGCTTCCCCAAAGGGGCCTGACCGGTGGAAGTCGCGGCCCTGGAGCTGTCGGCTCTGTTCCATCGCCTGAACAACCAGCTCGGCATCATCCTCGCCAACGCCGAGCTCCTCGAGAACCGGCTCCACGACGAGCCGCACAAGCTGCGTGCGGGTCAAGTCGTCTCGAGCGCGCTCGACGCCATCGACACCGTCCGCAAGCTCCGGCACATCGCCGATCCGGGCGCCGCCGCCTGATCGTCCGCGTCCCTAAACAGCCCACGAGGCCGCCTTCAAGTACCGAATCTCGTCAACGCAATGACGAGACTGCCGAGTGTTGCCAAAAATTTGACGACACTTCGACCAACCGCACGAGGCTGCACGCAACTGCACGGGCTCGCACAACGGCGTTAACTGATTGTCTTTCAGCAACTTATAGGAGAATCTCGGTCTCGCGGCTTTTCGTCTCTTGTTCGTGTTCCGGGCTGGCATTGCTGTTGCTCATAGGGCGTGCGCACGGCGTCCGTCGCGGCCCGTCGCCCTGGAGGAGAGGCAATGCAGCGTTCACCCATGCGGGATCACGAGCAGGATCGTGTTTTGGCCAGTCTGCCGTTCGTCGAGTCGCTGGCCCGGCGGATGGCATCGGCGATGCCGCACTCAATCGACCTCGGCGACCTCGTGCAGGACGGAGTCGTCGGGCTGATCGATGCCGCCCGCCGCTTCGACGAGGACCGCGGCATCAAGTTCGAGACGTTCGCCGAACGCCGGGTGCGAGGAGCCATCATCGACGCTCTCCGACGGGACGCCTGGCCGCGAGGCGTGCGCCGGGCGCGCCGGGAGCTCGAGGCGGCCCGCGAGGAGCTGCGCCGCGAGCTGGGCGGCGAGCCGAGTCTGGCGGATCTGGCCAAGCGGGTCGGCGCCGATGAGGCGCGGCTCGAGCGAACGATCGTCCGCATCAGCACGATCGAGTCGACCTCTTCGGTCGCGAACCCTGACGGCATGGACAACGCGTCGCTTCCGGCGGCGCTCGTGCCGCGAGAGCTGCCCGGCCCCGACGCCCTGTTCGAGCAGACGGAAGCGCGCGACCGCGTCCGCGCGGCGATGGCCAAGCTGCCTCCGCGCGAACGGCACATCGTGAGGCTGTACTACTTCGCCGAGGCGACCATGAAGCAGATTGGGGAGGCGATCGGCGTCAACGAGTCGCGCGTGTCGCAGTTGCACGCACGGGCGATGCAGCGCCTGCGCGGGCTGATGGGCGTGACGCCGGCGGCCGCCGTGCCCGCGGCGAGGCCGAAGCCGGCCCGTCCGCGGCTGGCCCATGCCTCGGCCAGGCGCCAGACGCCTGCGACGATCTCGCGGCAACGCAACCCGCTGCCGACCACGCGGGTCGCCTGAGCGGGCGGACGCGGATTCAGGACAGCACCTCGCGCGCGACTCTGACCAGGTCGCGGAGCCTGAACGGCTTGGCGAGCCAGCGGCAGCCGCATTCCTCGGCGAACCGCTCCGCTTGCGTGCCCGCGACCTCGCCGCTCACGAAGATGAGTCGGCGTGCAAGCTGCGGCATGATGGCCGCCACCTCGGCGTGGAAGCTCAGGCCGTCGATCTTCGGCATCTTCAGATCGCATATCACCAGGTCGTAGGTCCGCTCCCGTACGTGTGCGAGCGCTTCCGCGCCGTCCCCGGCGCGGTCCACTCCGAAGCCCGCGTCGGACAGCGCGCCGGCCACGGCTTCCGCAAGCGCCTCCTCGTCCTCGACGACGAGCGCGCGCGTTCCCCTCGGCACGGCGGGCAGCGTCCGTGCGGGAGCAGGGTCGGCCATCCGGAACTGGCCGGCGCCGACCGGCAGCTCCAGGAAGAACGAGGCGCCGCGGCCCTGGCTGGAGGTGACGGAGATTCGGCCGCCGTGTTCCTGGACGATGGCGTAGGCCACCGACAGCCCGAGTCCGGTGCCCTTGCCCGCCGGCTTCGTGGTGAAGAACGGGTCGAAGATCTTCTGCTGCACGTCCTCCGGCACGCCCGGCCCGTCGTCGTTGACCTCCAGGATCACGGCGTCCCGTTCCGGGTCGTGCCAGGACCGCAGGATCAGCAGCCCGCGGCCGTGGGCGCCGAGCATCGCCTGCTCGGCGTTGATCATCAGGTTCAGGAGCACCTGCTGGATCTGATGGGGGTCGGCGAACACTGGCGGCAGCCCGGCGGCGAGCGCCTCGAGAATGACCACGTTCGCCAGCCGCTGCTCGTACGCGCGGAGCGCCAGCGTCTCCCGCACGGTCTGGTTCAAGTCGACCAGCGTTCGCGTCGTATGCCGCTTCTGGACGAACGCCTGCAGGCTGCGGACGATGCGGGCCGCACGTTCGGCGGCGTTGTGGATGGCGTCGATATCGCGGCGCGTCGGATCGTCGAGCCGGACGTCGGCGAGCCGCTCGGCGCAGGCGAGAATCGTCGCGAGCGGATTGTTGAGCTCGTGGGCCACGCCCGAGATCGTCTGGCCCAGCGAGGCGAGCTTCTCGGCCTGGGAGAGCTGGCGATAGAGATCGAGCGCCTGATCCTGCAGTCTCTGGCGCTCGGTGACGTCGCGGATCAGCGCCTCGACACGGACCGTCGTGGACGAGGGCAGAGGCTCGGCGCGGGCGGTCATCTCGACCCACATGGGGGAGCCGTCCGCCTTGCGCAGCCGCAGAAGATAGCCCAGCGTCGTGCCGTCACGCGTGAGCTGCCGCAGGAAGTCGCTGCGCGCCTGCGTGTCGACGAAGCGCTCGGCATCCAGCGGGCGCACGTCCGACGCCGGCGTTTCCTCCGGCCATCCGAATATCAGCTTCAGGTAGGGATTGGCCGCCAGCGTCGCGCTGGCGTGGTCGCTGACGAGTCCGATATACACGCCTTCGTGAACGGCTTCGAACAGCCGCGCGAACGCGTCGTCACCGAGTCTGACTGCGGCGCGGGACGAGGGCGGGCCGCCGGGCACGGGTCTGCCGGATCTTACCATCTCGC
Organism: uncultured Acidobacteriota bacterium; assembly: GCA_963764505.1. GTDB lineage: Bacteria > Acidobacteriota > Vicinamibacteria > Vicinamibacterales > SCN-69-37 > CAVXSP01. The sequence goes on from CAVXSP010000001.1 coordinate 222,652, forward strand.
GGTACTATGCAGGCGCGGCCGTATGCCTCGTCTGCCACGCATTGCCGATCTCGACGCCGCCTCCGCCGGCTGGGGCTTCTTCCTCTGCACGCGCAAGGAAGTCCGAGCCGGCCGGAACGGCGAGTACATGTCGCTCCTCCTGCAGGACGCGACGGGCGAAGTGCGCGCCAAGGTCTTTCAGGACGTGGAGCTGACGAAGCTCGAGTTCGACGCCGGCGAGTTCGTGAAGGCGCAGGGCCGGGGCAACTCGTTCAATCAGCAGCTCGAGCTCGTCCTCGAGAAGATCCGGCGCGTCGTTCCGGACCGCGACGCGGCTGACGGATTCCGGGAAGAGGACTGCATCCGCTGCGCGCCGCGGCCTGCCGACGAGATGTGGCAGGACCTGCAGGCCCGCATCCATGCGATCGAGGATCCGCAGCTGCGCGAGCTGCTGGCGTCGATCACGCACCACCACGCCGAGCGGCTCAAGGTGTGGCCGGCCGCACGTCAGGTGCACCATGCGTATCGGAGCGGGCTCCTCGAACACGTGCTGGCCCTCGCCGAAGTGGGCGCGCCGCTGGCGGAGCGCTACCGCGCCCGGCGCGATCTCGTCGTGGCCGGCGCGATCCTCCACGACATCGGCAAGCTGCAGGAGCTTTCCTACGATCTCGCGACCGGCTATACCGTCGAGGGCAATCTCGTCGGCCATATCGCCCTGGGTGTCGGGATGCTGCGCGACGCCGTCCGGGAGCAGCCGGGGTTTCCGCCCGAGCTCGCGACGGAGCTCGAGCACCTGATTCTCTCGCATCACGGCGCCAGGGAGCTGGGGTCTCCCGTGGAGCCGATGACGATCGAGGCGTTCATCCTGGCCGCCGTCGACAATCTCGACGCCACGATCCAGCAGGTCCGACAGCACCTCGCCGACGACGACACCGACGGGCCGTTCACGTCGTACCATCGGCGTCTCGAGCGCGTCTTCCTCAAGCCGACGCCCACGGCCTGACGGCGGCCGCACCGCGCAGCCGCCGCGGACGCGCGTCTACGCCAGCGCGTCCTTCACGAACTGGAAGCACTTGGGGATTTCGACCATCGGATCGCCCGGATACTCGAATTCGATGTTGACCGGGAAGTCGTAATGCTCCCGGCTGACGAGCTGCAGGACCTCCTTCAGCGGCGCGTCGCCCTCGCCGAACGGCACGTAGGAGTTGGGCTGATTGCGCTTCATGTCCTTGAAGTGCAGGTTCGTGATCCGGTCGTGGTACTTGCGGATGAAGTCGACGGCATCGCCGCCGGCCGCCGTGTAGTGGCCGACGTCGAGGTTCGCGCCGAGGTAGGGGCTCTCGGCCATCACCGACTTGAACGAGGCCTCGTTGTGGACCTCGTCGGGCAGCTGCACGTTGTCGTGGCCGTGGAAGCCGACCTTCATCTTGTGCTTCTCGGCGAACGGGGCCAGCCGCTTGGCCATGCTGACCTGCGTCGACGTGGAGATGGCCTTCACCCCCAGCCAGCTCGCCATCTTGAAGGCGTACTCGATTTCCGCATCGCTCGTGGTGCGGACGTTCATGTTGTAGCAGAGGAGGCGGAGATCGATCCCCGCGTTCTGGATCTTCTGGCGCACCGGCGCGAAGGTCGCGTCCGCGGCCGCGTCGCGCCAGGCCTGGCGAGCCTGCTGCGCCGCCTGCGCCGCCGCCTGCTGCTCGGGCGTCATCGATCCCCGGCGGCCGCCACCCCGGGCCGGGCTGGGCGCGCCGGCAAGCGCTTCCGCGTGGTTGGACATCAGTTCCATCTCGCCGAGGCCGATGGTCACGTACGCCTGGATGATCGCCTCGGCGCCGCCGGGCAGCCGGTTGAAGCTGTAGGTGATCGCGCCGACCTGCACGCCTTTGATGGTGGAGTCGATCTTGGCTGGCGCCGAGAGCGGGTACCCGTCGCGCGGACGCTGCCGTGGCCGTCCTCTGAGCAGAAATGAGCCGGGCACTCCGGCCAGCGCGAGAGTGGCGAACTCTCGGCGGCTATAACGCGATCTCCTGTCCATGGCGTGCACCTCGATGACCGGCCGCGGGGCCGACCCGGCGAGGCTAGCAGATGGCCGTCCAAAAGAACAGCAGCTGGCGCGTGCAGTAGAATGACCCGGTTTGGACTCATGAGGTCAACGATGAACATCAAGAACGGCTCCCTGGCCGTTGCGCTCCTCGGCCTGGCGCTCGTTGTGGCTGACGTCGGCGCCCAGAACGCGCCGCCGCCGGCGGCCCCGGCGGCCCCCGCCGGGAGAGGACAGGGGCGCGGGCGGGGCCGCGGGCCGGCGACGTTCCCGGCTCAGCAGCGCGAGCCGGCCGACCCGGCCGTCGCCGCGCGCGGCAAGGCGCTCTACGAGATGCACTGCCAGACGTGTCACGCGCCCGATCTGCGCGGGGCCACGGGCGGCCCGAACCTCCTCCGGTCGCAGGCCGTGCTCAGCGACCACGAGGGCGAGCTGCTCGAACCGGTCGTCCACGGATCGCTGCCGAACATGAAGGCGATCGATCTGAGCGCCGACGACGTCAAGACCCTGGCCGTCTACATTCACGACGTGGTCCGGACGGCCCGCAACCAGGGCGCCCCGCCGGCCGAAGGCGTGCCGGTCACGACGGTCCTCGTCGGCGACGCCGCGGCCGGCAAGGCCTACTTCGCCGCCAAGTGCGCGACGTGCCATTCGGTCACGGGCGACCTCCAGAACATCGGCAACCGGATGCCGGACGCGAAGGCGCTGCAGAACTTCTGGGTGTCGGGCGGGGTCGTCGGCGGCAGCGGCGGACGGGGCCGCCGCGGCGGCGGCGGCGGACCGCCGGACAAGCGGACGCCGACGGCGACCGTCACGCTGCCGGGCGGGACCACCCTTCAGGGGACGCTCGTGACGATCGACGACTTCCTCGTGGCGCTCGAGATGCCCGACGGCACGCTCCGCACGATCCGGCGGGACGCGAACACCAAGGTCGACGTCAAGGACCCGCTGGACGCGCACCGCTCGCTCTGGAGCAGCCTGGCGGACAAGGACATGCACGACGTGACGGCCTATCTGGCGACAGTGAAATGACCCTGAAACGACTGCTCCTCATCGCTCCTCTGCTCGTCGCGCCGGTCCTGCTGCAGGGCCAGGGCGCCGGCCTCGATCCGGCCGACATCCTGAAGCCGCTCCAGGACTCCTGGCCGACCTACAACGGCGACTACTCCGGCCGCCGCCACAGCCTGCTCACGCAGGTCGACCGGAGCACGGTCAAGAACCTCACGCTGGCGTGGTTCGCGCGGTTCTCCTCGGGTCCTGGCCTGCGGACGGTCGTCGGCGGCGAGGGCAACGGCGAGTTCCCGGCCGGGAACGTGACGTTCAAGTCATCGGCGCTGATGGTGGACGGCACGATCTACATTTCGTCGCCGGACAACGCCTGGGCCGTGGACGCGCGAACCGGCCGCGAGCTGTGGCACTACTTCTGGAAGACGCGCGGCGGCACCCACATCGGCAACCGCGGTCTGGGAATGTGGCACGACTATCTCTACATGGAGACGCCCGACGACTATCTCGTCTCGCTCGACGCGAAGACGGGGCAGGAGCGCTGGCACGTCCAGATCGCCGATCTGGCGCAGCAGTATTTCTCGACGCCGGCGCCGATCGTCGTCGGCGACCACGTGCTGTGCGGCACCGGCAACGACATCGACGGACCTGGCTTCCTGCAGTCGTTCGATCCGGAGACCGGCAAGCTGCAGTGGAAGCACTACGACGTTCCGATGAACGAAGGCGATCCGGGGCTGGAGACCTGGCCGAGCCTGGACGCCGCCCGGCATGGCGGCGCGCAGCCCTGGGTGGACGGGGCGTACGACCCGGAGACGCACCTGTACATGTTCGGCACCGGCAACCCGACGCCGGCGTACACCGTTGGCCGCGGCACGGGCGACAACCTGTACACGTCCTCGCTGATCGCGGTGAACGTCGACACCGGCAAGATGGCGTGGTACTTCCAGTCCTCGCCGCACGACATGCACGACTGGGATTCCGCCCAGACGCCGGTCCTCGTGGACGACGTCGTGAACGGCCAGCCGCGCAAGCTCGTGCTGACCGCCGCGCGCAACGGATACTTCTTCGTGATCGACCGCGTCACCGGCGAGCACGTCTCGACCATGAAGTACGGGATGTCGACGAACTGGGCGAAGGGCGTGAACGCGAAGGGCGGTCCGGAGCGCGACCCGATCAAGGACGCGTCGGTCGGCGGCTCGATCGTGTCGCCGACCTCCGACGGCACCATCAACTGGGAGCCGCCGGCGTTCTCGCCCGAGACCGGCTACCTCTACGTCGCGGAGCTGAACGGCTGGTCGCTGTTCTACCTGACGGACCTCGATCCGCGCGGATCGATGGGGCTCGGCGGGCACCAGGAAGTGAACATCGGATCGACGGGCGCGTTCCTGACGGCGATCGACTACAAGAACAACAAGATCGCCTGGCGCCACAAGTACCCGACGGGCGCCAACGGGGGCGGCGGCGGGATCCTGACCACGGCCGGCCGTCTGGTGTTCGCGGGCGACGGCAACGGCAACCTCGTGGCGCACGACGACGCCACGGGCGAGCCGCTGTGGCACACGAAGATCGGGAGCGTGACGAATCCGCCGCAGACGTTCATGCTCGACGGACGGCAGTACATCATCGCCGCGACCGGCGATACGATCTGGGCCTTCGTGCTCTACTGATTTACCGGTCTACGCCAGCGCGTCCTTGATGAACTGGTAGCACTTCGTGACGCCGGCGATGACGCCGGCCGGGTCGTCGTAGACGTACTCGATATTGGCCGGGAAGGTCCACTTCTCCCGGCTCACGAGCTGCAGGACTTCCTTGATCGGCACGTCGCCCTGTCCCCAGGCGATCGGACCGGCGTGGTCGCGCCGGCGGTCCTTGATGTGCAGATTCGTGATGCGGCCGTGGTACTTCCCGAGGAACTCGACCGGATCGCCGTTCGCGGACACGTAGTGTCCGATGTCGAAGTTGGCGCCCAGGTACCGACTGGTCCCGAGCACGGCCTGGAACGACGCCTCGGTGGCCATCTGGTCGGGGTCCTCGGTGTTGTCGTGGTTGTGGAACCCGACCACCAGCTTGTGCTTCTCGGCGAACGGCGCCAGCCGCCTCGCCATGCTCACCGTCGTCGACGAGGAGATCGCGTTCACGCCCAGACCCTTCGCCATGACGAAGGCGTATTCGATCAGGTCGTCCGAGATCGAGGCGTTCATGTTGTAGCAGAGCACGCCCAGATGGATGCCGGCGGCCTCGATCTTGTGGCGGACCGGGGCGAAGGTGGCTTCGGTGGCGGACAGCCGCCAGTCACTGAGCGCCTTGGCGGCGGCCTGCTGCTCAGGCGTCTGGACGCCGCGTCCCCGGCCGCCCCGGCCCGCGACCGGCGCGCCGGCAAGCTTCTCGCAGTCGCCGGACATCAGCTCCATCTCGCCGAGGCCGATCGTGACGAAGGCGCGGATGATCTCGTCGGGATCGGCCATCGTGCGGAAGCTGTAGGTGATCGCGCCGATCTGGACGCCGTTGATCTTCGAATCGATCTCGCCCCGTGCGTCGAGCGACACGGCGTCGAGCGCCCACAGGGCCGGCAGGCTGGCGAGTGTGAGCCTGGTGAAATCGCGGCGCGAATACGACATGGCAACCTCCTCGGCGTCCTCCGGGCATGGGCTCTGCTGGGAGCAGAATTCTCTCACACGCCGAGAGCCTCCGCAGGATCGCGGCCGGCGTCGAGGAATCCGGCCGGGGCGGAGGCTTCCTCGAACCTGCCGTCGCGCCAGTGCCTGACGCGGTACATCGTGCCGAAGAGAAACGACGGCGCTGCTTCGCCCTGGCCGCCAATCCATTCCGCCCCGCGGCGAACGTTGTCCATGAGCCATGCCGGGAACGTGAGATGGTACGGGTTGCGGCGCACCTCGCCCACGTGCCAGGTCAGGGCCGTGATGAGTGCCGCCACGTCGGCAGGCGGCGACTCGACCAGGACGTTGGGCGTCGACATCTGTCCCCAGAACTCCGTCTCGATCGCCGCGCACCGGAACTCTTCGGGCAGGCTCGCGAGCGCATCCGCCACCAGAAAGTGCGTGCCGATGTGGGTCGAATTCCAGTCCGTCTGGTGCGGGAAGAAGATCGCGCGCGGGCGATGCTGCGCCAGGATGTCCCGCACCGTGCGGATCATGGCCTCCCAGCGATCGGGCTGACCGGCGCGCGTCTGGAGGTTCACGCCTTCCAGGCCGTTGGGGCCGGTGGCCTGGAGCTCGAATCCGATGCAGCGGCAGCAGTTCGTCAGCTCCTGCCACCGCTCCTGCTGCCGCTGGCGGTTGCTGCCCTGCGTCACGGCGACGTTGACCACGCGCCAGGCCGCCTGGCGGAGCAGGCGCAGCGCCCAGCCGCCGATGATCACCTCGTCATCCGGATGCGGCGAGAAGATCAGCGCGACGGGCGCATCGGCCGCCGGCGCGGGCCGCGGATAGTCGGGAAAGCCCCCGAGCGGGGCGTCGCGCGCCCCGGTCACGAGGTCCGACAGGCTCTGGACGTACGATTCGTAGGGATTCATCTTCATCAACGGACTCCCACACGCGCTCACGGCGTTCGTGACTCCGGCAGGCTGGCCGCGGCGATCGCCTGTCCGTGGCGCCGGCTCGTCTCGTCGGGAACGTGGAACGCCACGCTCGAGGCGAGCGACGGGAACTCGGTCGACAGCACGCGTCGGGCCTGTTCGAGGATCAGATCAACCCCGCGGCCGGTCGTCACGCGTCCCAGGATGAGCACGTGACGCACGGGATAGAACCGCGCGTAGTGCGCCGCGCCGTAGCCGAGGTAGACGCCGATCGTGCGATAGATCGCGGCCGCCCGGGCGTCGTCGCGTTCCATGAGCCGCTGCACCGCCTTGAGCTGTTCAGGCAGCGGCAGGTCACCGGCCAGATCGATGCCGGCCTTCGGGGCGAGCCGACCGACGGCCTGCTGTGAGAAATACTGCACGCCACAGCCGACGTCGCCCGACCACTCGTCCGCCGGTGCGTCCGGCTGGTAGTCGATCGGGGCGAACGCGAGCTCGTCGAGCCAGGAGGTGATATGTCCCCGCGGCGTGACGTAGCCGCCGGCGAGGCTCGAGCCCATGGCGATGCCCAGCACGGCATTGTCCGAGAGGGCCATCGACCCGGCCAGCGCCGTCACCTCGCCGTCGTTCGCGACTTCGAACGGAACGTTCCACGCGCGCGCCAGCTCCAGGAACAGGCCCTTCACACGCGACTCGAACAGATCCGCCGGAACGCCCCGGAACAAGGACGAGAGCTTGACCCGATTGCCCACGTACACGCCCGCCGAGCTGCCGCCGATGGCATCGACGCGTGGCAGACGACGCGCAGCCCGTGTGAGCGAGTCCATGATCTGGTCGAAGTGCCACTGCGGATCCCGCTCGGCGGCCGGGCGCCAGTCGATCTCCTCGCTGAAGACCACCCGGCCGTCCACGAGCGCGGCGGCTTTCCGATCGCTGGCGCCGAGATCGAATCCGATGCGGCAGCCCTCGAGATGGCGGCCGAGCGGCACGGCCTGCTGACGCTCCTCGGGAATCTCGCCCGCCCCGACCGGAACGATCTCGAATGGCCGCTCGTAGATTCGCCGGCCCATGATCTCCGCATCGAAGCGGCCGGCGGGCGTCGCCTCGTAGTGGGCCTGGAGCTGCGCGGCCAGGCGCGGCGGGGCGTGGAGATGGACCCGGCAGCCGCCGCGCGACCAGAGCAGAAACTTGAGCTGGCGCTCGAGATTGAGGAAGTTGAACCGGGCCAGCGGATGATCGGGCGCCAGCGCCACGGTGCTCCACCGGGAGACCGAACCGTCGGCCTGTTCGAGCGCCAGGTGGATGGGATCGCCCCCGGCGGCCTCGGCCGCGGCGTCGAACTCCCGGTGGAACAGCGCCGCCGGCCTGAATCCTTCGTCCAGCTCGGGGATCACCCGAGGCACCATCCCGTCCACGGCTCGCCTCCGCGTCATCGTAATCGTTTGCCCCCGGCCGGACGTCTGCGGTAAACAAGTACCGTGAAAAAACTGAATGTCGGCATCGTCGGCTACGGCTGGGTCGCGACGGCGCACATCGGCGCGATCAATGCGACCTCGACCGCGCAGGTCACGGCTGTCTGCTCGTCGCGCCCGCTCGACCCCCGCGAGCTCAGCGCCCGCCACGGCGGCGAGATCAGATGCTATCGCGAACTCGACGCCCTGCTGCGCGATCCGGACGTCGATGTCGTCTCCATCTGCAGCTTTCCAGACCGTCACGTCCGCGAGGCGGTGGCGGCCGCGCGCGCCGGCAAGCACCTCATCATCGAGAAGCCCATCGCGCTCACGCTGGCGGACTGCCGGGAGATGCTGGCGGCCGCGCAGGAGGCGAAGGTGAGGACCTGCGTCTGTCTCGAGTGCCGCTGGTCGAGCCAGTTCCTCGCCACGAAGGCCGTCATCGATTCGGGTCTGCTGGGCGAGGTGCACTACGGGGAGGTCGACTACTATCACGGGTCCGGCCCGTGGTACGGCCAGTACCGCTGGAACGTCACGAAGGCGCAGGGCGGGTCCAGCCTGCTGTCGGCGGGCTGTCACGCGCTCGACGCGCTGCTGCTCTGCCTGGGCACCGACGTGACGGAGGTGTTCAGCCTGTCAGCGCGCTCGAAGAGCGAGTACTTCAGCCGCTACGAGTACCCGACCACCACGTCGACGCTGCTGCAGTTCGAGAGCGGGAAGGTGGGCAAGGTCGCTTCGGTGATCGACTGCCTGCAGCCGTACTACTTCCACACGCATCTCGTGGGCAGCCACGGGAGCCTGCTCGACAACAAGTTTCACTCCACGAAGCTGGCGGGGCTCAACAAGAACAAGTGGAGCGAGCTGTCGATGAAGATGCTCGACAGCGGCGACGTCGCGGACCACCCGTACCTGACGCAGTTCGAAGCCTTCTTCCAGGCGCTGCGCCGTGGAGAGGACATGCCGCTGACCAGCCTCTCCGAGTCGCTGAAGTCGTTCGAGGTGCTCTTCGCGGCCGACCGCGCCGCCGAGACGGGCCGGCCGGTCAAGCTGTCGGAGCTCCGGCGCGAGTAGTCGCGCCCGGCGCCCTAGCGCGAGGTCTGCTGGCCTGGCGGGATGACCACCCACTGCCGATTGCGTACGGTCAGGCCGGATCGGTCCACCTTCACGCGGAGCTCGTGCGGCTGCCCGTCCCGGTCGGCCTCGGCCGGCTCCACGCCCAGCAGGTAGTAGCCGGAGGTTTCGCGCAGGACGCGGTCGAAGGCGAAGTCGCCGCCGCCGACGGGGACGTCGATGCGCCGGCCTCCGGCCGATCGCGAGAAGTCCTCGAGCCAGTTGCCCATCATCGCGCGGTCGCGGCTGAGGTCGGTGTTGCCGAGGCCGTGCTTGGAGGCCTGTCCGGCACTGGAGAACATCGAGTCGATCTGGACGGTGTAGACGATGGCGTTCGCGCGCGCCGCGGTCTGGCCCATCGCCCGGGCGACGCCGCCGACGTCCGGACGCCCGTCGAGGCGGTCGCTCACGGGCAGGCCTCCCGTGACGAGCACGACGGCCTTCCTGCCGGGAATCTCGGACAGGAGGCGGAGGAGCGAATCGAGTCCGCTCAGGCTGAGCTGCGCCTCGCGCTCGAGCTGCGTCGCCAGCGTCAGCCCCTCGGAGTAGATCTTGATCGCACAGTCGAGGTCGTTCTCGCCGGGACATTCACGAGCCTGAATCTTCAGCACGGGATCGAGCGCGCGGGCGCCGTTCCGCTCCGACAGGGAGCCGGTTCGTGCGACGGTGAGGAACGAGTTCGGGTTGGTGGACTGCGCGGTGATGTCGACGATCTCGTGGGGCGAGAGATTGTAGTAGCTGCGGAGCGGCTCCCGCTCGCCCACGAGCCGGCTGAGCCGCACGCTGAGCGGCGCCCGCTGCGTCGACGGCGGAATCCACTGCACCGTGGGGTAGACGTAGAGACCGACGAGGTCGTCGGGATCGAGCTCGCGGAGGAACGCTTTCGCGGCCTCCATCGCCATCGGCATGTCACCGGGCACGAAGCTCCCGGAATCCACGGCAAGGATGATCGTCCGCGCCGTTCCGGAGGACGCCTCGTCGTCCTGCGGCGCGACCGACGCCGGCACGACCTTGCCGTTGGCCGCCTGCTGCGCCAGCTCGCCGTGACGGATGAATTGCGCGGAGACGACGCGCCGGTGCTTGCCGTTGATCGACACGTCGAACTGGCCAGGCGTGAGCTTGCCGATGGGGTTGCCGTCGTGGTCCATGACCTGGACGTCCACCGCAATGAGGTCGACGGTGCTCCGGAAGACCGGCGGCTGCTGCGCGTGGCCGGCGACCTCCAGCCCTCCGGCGATCGTGAGAGCGAGCGCGGCCGTAGAAAGGCGAAACACCACGCCTGACGCGGAGGGCAAACCTGGCATGATTGGGGTCTCCAGGCCGAATCTTACCGCAAATCCGGCTTGCCGGACGACCCTCCATTTTGCAGAATGTGAGCTCCGGGCGTACACTCACGCCCCAGGAAAAGGAGGCGCATGCGTGCTCGATGGTTCTTCGCGGCGCTCGGACTGGTCGCCCTGGCGCCCGCGCTCTGGGCGCTGCCGGCCCCGCAGCGCGGGGGCGGCGGCGGGATCACCGGACCGGGCGGCGTCGAGGGCGCCGTCATGGGGAGCGAATCGGCGAGGGAGATGACCCCGTTCGAGGAGTTCGCCGACCGCCTCAAGCTCGACAAGAAGACGCAGGTCCCGCAGGCCGCCGAAATCGTCAACGCGGCCGCGGCCGAAGCGGCGCCGGTGGGCGTCCAGATGCTCCAGCTCCGACAGCGTCTCCTGAACGACGACCTCTCGGGCGATGCCGCCGAGGCGAAGTCCGTGCTCGACGCCTACACGGCGGCTGCCGCGAAGATGAGCCACATCGAGGCGGATGCGTTCAGCAAGATCTACGCGCTGCTCGAGCCGAATCAGCAGTCCAGGGCGCCCCAGGCGTTTGCCCTCATGGCGGGCTTCTTTCAGTCGACGCCGGGGTCTGGCCGAGGCGGGCGAGGAGGCGGGCGGTGAGACATCGAACTTCGAAAATCGCGTCGCTCGTCGCGGTCGCCGCGCTCTGGCTTCCGGCGGTGGCCGCGGCGCAGCGCGGCGGAGCGGGACGGGTCAGCCTGTCCAGCACACGCTCGCGACTGGACACGCTGGACGCCGATTTCAAGCTGACGAAGGATCAGAAGAAGGCGGTCAAGTCGGTCCTGGACGACGCCTACAAGGATGCGGCGCCGATCCGGGAGGGGTTGACGAAGGCGCACGCCGATATCGCGGTCGCGATTCAGGCGAACAAGGCCGCAGACGTCGACGCCGCCGTGCAACGGTACGCCGAGCAGGCGGCGGCCATGACGGCGCTCGAGATGAAGGCGCTCGCCGACCTCATGAAACAGCTCACGGACGAACAGCAGCAGAACCGGGCCGCCGTCTCCGCGGCGTTCTTCCTGCTGCGCGGCGCGTTCATCGAGAAGAAGTGGGACGACATCCCGAGCGGACACCTGTACTGAACTGACGAGCGTCCACTATCTGTCGAACTTGACGGGTACTGCCTTCCCCATCCGCGCGGCGTCGTAGGCGGCCATCGCGGGCACGAACGATCGATAGGCGTCCTCGATCGTCCCCACGGTCTGCTGTCCGCGATCCAGACAGGCGATGAGATGGTCGAGCGGCGCCGGTCCGAGGTCGGTCTGGCGTTCGAAGACCCAGTCCTGCGCTCCAGCGGCCAGCACGGCCCGGCCGGGCACGCGAAAGAACTGGTCCATCATCTCGCCGCGGTTGCCGACGATCTCGATGCGCACCACGGCGTTCTGCTTGGGGGAGGGCGCCGTCTCGCGCGGCGAGACGATCGTCCACGCGCCTTCGAGCGTGCAGACGACGCCGTTGCCGAGCGTGAACGTTGCGAAGCCCCAGTCTTCGACGCCGAGATCCTCGTGGAGCAGATTGGCGATCTTCGCTTCCACCTGGACGACCTCGCGCCCGGTGATCCAGCGGAAGAAATCCACCCAGTAGATGCCTTCGTCGATCAGCGCGCCGCCGGGGACGTGGCGGGGATCCGCGAACCAGCCGGGCCGGCCCGAGTTCAGCCAGTCCTCCGCAATCGACCAGCGTGACGTCTGATGCATCAGGAGGACGTCGCCGATCTCGCCGCGGTCGATGCGGCGCTTCAGATCCGCGTAGCGCAGGCGCAGATGGCACTGGAACGGGAAGCAGAGCACTCCGGCCCGTCGAACGGCGTCGACCATCTCCCCCGCCTCGCCGACGCTCATCGCCATGGGCTTGCCGAGAATCATGTGCTTCCCGGCGCGGGCCGACCGCACGGTGACGTCCTTCAGCTCCGAGACCGGAGCTGCAATATGGACGACGTCCACGCGCTCTTCCGAGAGGAGCGTGCCGTAATCCCGATAGCCCTTTATCCCGAAGGCGCGGCTGAACTCCTCGAGTTGCCGCGGATGGTGCCAGGCCACGGCAACGAGCTCCGCTCTGGATGATTCCCGGAGCGCCCGGCCGACGCCGTAGGCCGAATACCAGTGGCCGAGGCCGAGCACGGCGACGCGGTACTTCTGGTGCGTTCGCCCGGGCTTCGGGCTTGGGGCGCCGGGCTTCGGGGCTGGCCTCTGAACCTTTGGACTGTTCCGTGTGCGCTTCACGCAGCTACTTCGCCGGGATGTAGTAGGTGTAGATGTACTTCCAGTCCATCGTCGCGCCCGGCTGGAGATCGATCGCGACGTCGGGCTCGATGGAAATGACGCTGCGGATCGACCAGAGGCTGAGGTCGGCGAGCGGCCGGTCGCTGGTGATCCTGACACCCGCGCCGACGCGCCGGTTCTCGACCCGAATGTCATAGTCCTTCACGTCCGCACCGTAGCCCTCGATGCCGAAGAAGATGCGGTCCTGATCCTGGAGCTGCTTCGTGTAGACGATCTGCCGGCCCTGAGTCGCGGCAACCGCCGGATCCGGGGCGCTGGTCGGCCTGACGTCGAACGGCAGCGTGATCGAGAAGTCCGGCCCGGTCGGGCGCCGGTCGAGCACCAGGAAATTGTGGTTGTACTGTCTCGTCTGAATCGGCAGCCGGCCGGCGTTCTGCAGGCGGTGCTCGATGACCAGCTCGGGCCGGCCGGGGCTCAGGCGGACGGTCTTGCGGTAGACATAACCGTAGCCGGACACCGGATCGTTCAGGCGCTGCGTCGACTCCACGGCATCCGACGTCGTCTGCAGCGTCCATTCACCGGAGTCGACGATTGGATAGTTACCGTAGCCGCTGTACCGGCTGTCGTCCGGCTTCCGCAGGACGCCGACGCCGATCTTGACGAACGTCCCGCCCGGCGCGGCCGAGTCGTAGCCGAGCGCCGTGCGGAACTCCTCGACCGGCCCAACGGCCGCGCTCTGCGCGCTGGCCACGATCTGGTCGCCGCGGTAGACGAAGTCCCGGACCGAGGGATCGAGGCCATCGAACCAGGGGCCGTAGTAGTCGTGCCCGGCGAACACCAGGCTCGTGATGACGCCGGACCAGTCGAAGCGGGTCGATCGGTAGAAGCCCTTCTGCGTGTCGGGCAGAGAGACCCGCGCCTGGATCTGTCCGTTCGAGATCTGCGCTTCCGGGTAGTGAGTCTGAGAGGAATCCACTCCGCGCCCCTGCGGTGCCGAGGACAGCATGCCAGGCGACAGTGCCAGTGCGGCACACACCAGACCGGCCAGGCCGACGCGTGGCGTCGCCAATCTCATCGCAGCGCGCAGGATATCAGAAAAAACGAAACGGCCCCGGCCGCACGCTGGTGCGACCGGGGCCGGTGTGTGGCTGGTGGCGCGCCTTCAGGCGCGTCCCGGACCGTCAGTAGTCGAAGCGGATCGTGACCGAAGCGTTGAACGGATTCTGCACCGCGGTGTACTTGCCGGTGTTGGCGTTGGTGTTGCCGCCGCCGAGCCCGCCCGTCGCGTTCACGTCGGTGAACGTGAACGACGCGTTCATCGCGTTCCATTCGACCTGGTTGAACAGGTTGTAGAACTGGATCTGGAGGCGGACGTTGCCGCCGCGGCCGACTTTGACCGGCAGGCGACGCGCCATCGTGAAGTCCCAGTTCGACCAGCCCGGGTTGCGCAGCACGGCGTAGCCGACGTTGCCCAGGTTGCCCTGCGCGCCCGGACCAAGCGTCCCGCCCGAAGAGAACGCGGTGTTGGTCGGGAGCGGACGCTGCAGCGCGGCCAGGTTGAAGTGCGCCTGGTCCTCGAAGAGCGCCGTGCCGGTGGGGTTCGCGTTGTAGCCGCTGGTCAGCGACTGGCCCGCGACGTACTCACAGTGCACGGACACGCCCGAGAGCGTCGGGTCGCTGTTCGCAATGCCGCTCTTGTTGGTGCCGCAGCTCGGGTTGATCGGGTCGCCCGTCACGATCGTCGTGACACCGGAGGCTTCCCATCCCGACAGGATGGCCTTGGCAATGGACGGCAGGTTCGGGCTCGGGATCTGGTAGCTGTAGTTGAAGACCGCCACGTGCCGGCGCTCCTCGCCCTGGTCGGACGCCGTCTGCGGCCCGTAGTACAGCGCGCGCAGGCCGGCCTGGCCGGACACCGACTCGGTCACGTAGTCCCAGCCGTGCATGCCCTCGCCCTTGGCCAGCGTGTAGGCCACGCCGAACTGCAGACCCTTGGTCAGCCGGTGCTGGACGCTGATCTGCAGCGAGTTGTAGTTCAACCCGACCTCGTTCGTCGTGTCGAAGTTGATCGCGCCAATCCCCGGGAACTGGTTCCGGAGGAAGTTGGAGCTGACCGCCTCGTTGTTGAACAGGTTGTTCGGATCCGCGTAGGCGTAGACCGGGATGTTGTTGATGTTCTTCTGCTGCCGGTAGTGGCGGCCGAAGTTCCCGACCCACGCGACCTCGGCGACCGTGTTGAAGCCGATGTCGCGCTGCACCGCGAAGTTACCCTGGTAGTGCCGCTCGGCCTGGAGCTGGTCCGGGGCGGCGAGGCTCTGTGCCTGAACCAAGGCATCCAGCTGTGCGTTGCCATTCGGAATCTTGGTGCTCTGCGGGCTGACGGCGAGGTTGCCGGCCGAGACGAGCTGGCCGATCTCATCGATGTTCGCGTTGAGCACCTGGCGGGTGATCGAGATGAGCGGCCCGCCGTTGAACCCGTAGTAGCTGCGGTTGTAGAGGTTGTAGAACAGGCCGGTGGCGCCGCGGACGGCGGTCTTGCCGTTGCCGAACACGTCCCAGGCGAAGCCGACGCGCGGCCCCCAGGAAAGCGGCCGGAGCGTCTCGTACTGGCCGGGCTGCCCGGAGCCGCTGCCGATGTAGCTGCCGTCGGCGATATTGCCGCTCCCCGGCACGACCGTGCCCGAGAACGCCTGCCCGACGACCTGGCCGGTCAGCGGGTTGACCGCCTTCCGGTTCGACGACGAGCAGGTCTGGTCACCCGTCGTGCCGGCCTTCGCGCAGTACGGCAGGAAGAGGACCGGAGCCTGGCCCTGGCTGTAGAGCGCCGGGTCGAACGCCGAGTTGTAGTTGCGCACTTCGTAGAGCGGCCCGTTGTGCGTGAGCCGCACGCCGTAGTCCAGCGTGAAGCGCGGCGTCATCCGCCACGTGTCCTGCGCGTAGCCCTCGGTCAGCCAGTGCCGGATGTCGTAGTCGATCCGGACGTCGCGCTCGTTGTAGTTGTTGAAGACGCCGATGAGCGCGTTGGCGTAGCCGTTCCCCGTGCTGAGCGGGTTGCTGCCATTGTGGCCGAAGTTGTAGGAACCGGCGTAGTCCTGCGAGCCCGGCTCGGTCTTGCTGTCGCGCTCGGTCGAGAACCCGAACTTGAAGCTGTGCCGGCCGCGGACCATCGTCAGGTCGTCGGCGAACGTGAACCGGTAGTTCTGGTTCCAGCGCGGCACCGGCCCGCTCGACCCGCCCGGCGAGATGTAGCCGTAGTTCGACAGGTTGCCGCCCGCGAACAGGGTGTACGGGAAGTACGGGTACTGATCGTGCGTTCTCGTTCGTCAGGTGCGGCTCACCGTAGGCGCCGAACGGAGCCAGCCTCGGAGGATCCGGCAGCGTCTGGTTGATGTCCGGGTTGAAGGCGCCGCGATACCAGTTGGTGTAGTCGCTGGCCTGGATCGCGCCTTCCTGCCGCTTGAAGCCCCAGTGGTTCTGGGAGAAGCCCGCAGTGAACTCGTTGACGACCGTCGGCTTGAGCACCTGCGTCAGCGTGCCGGTGAAGAGGTTGCCCGGGAACACGTTGTCGCTCGAGCCGATGCCCGGCATGATGTTGTTGAAGCTGGTGTTGTCGTCCCGGTCGAACAGGCCGCGGACGCTGAACCGCGTCTTCTGGCTGAGCACCGTGTCCACGCGCGTGACGATGTCCTTGCGGTGGTGGATCGGCGTCAGGTCCGACGCGTTGTTGCCGGCCCAGGCGTTCCCGGACGACGGGTCGATCTTGTCGTTGGGCAGCGGCAGCAGGTTGAGCATCGACCGGCCCATCGAGTTGAAGTACTTCGGGTTGACGATGTTGGTCTGCGTCGACGTCCCCGAGCAGGCCACGCCGCTCATGCCGCCCGTACCCGCCGCGCAGTAGAAGTCCGGCGCGGAGGTGCCATACGGATTCGTCACGCCCACCAGTGTCGTCCCGCCGAACTGCGAAAGGACGCCAGAGGGGTTCGCGCGAAGGGCCCCCGCCGACGTGCCCGCCGGCGCCGTGCACGGGAAGTCGCTGGCGCTGCGGCAGTAGTAGCTCTGGGAGAAGTCGCCGGCCCGCTCGAGCGCCGTCGGCAGGTTGTTGTACTGCACCGACGTCGGGCGGATGTCGTTGGTGTACTCCGACGAGGCGAAGAAGAAGAGCTTCTTGGTCGCCGTGCGGCTGTTGAAGCCGGGCAGGATCACCGGCCCGCCGATGCTGAAGCCGGTCAGGTCCACGCCGAAGAACGGCTTGGCGTTGTCCTTCTTGATGCGCAGATAGTCGTTCTTGTTCATCCAGTCGCGGCGGCCGTTGTACCAGGCCGAGCCCTTGAACTCATTGGTGCCCGACTTGGTGACCATGACGACCTGGCCGCTGGCCATCCGGCCGTTCTCCGCCGTGTAGCCGCTGCTGATGACGTTGACTTCCGCGACCGAGTCGATGTTGGGCGTGATGTGCGTCGTGCCGTTGCCGCCCTCTTCGCCGACCGGGACGCCGTCAATCGTCGTGTTCTTGTTGAGCGAGTTGCCGCCGTTGATGCTCAGGTAGCGGCCCGAGGCCCAGTTGGTGAAGTCGCGCGTGCCCTGCGCGTCGACGACGCCGGGCAGGATCTTCAGCATGCCGAAGATGTCGCGGCCCTTGACCTGGACGGTCGTGAGCAGGTCGCTGGTGAGGTTCTTCTGCAGCGCGCTGCTGGTCGTCTGGACGGGGGTGACTTCCGCCGTGACGTTGACGGTCTCACTCACGCCGCCGGCGCTGAGCGTCAGTTTGTTGAGGTCGCGGACTTCGCCGGCCGACAGATTGACGCTCGTGTCGACGGCCTTGAAGCCCTCCATGGTGATCTTGACGGTCCAAGCGCCCGGCGGCAGCGCGACCAGCCGGAATACGCCCTGTTCACTGGTGACGGCCGTGCGAACGGTGCCGTTCGCGGCGTTGGTGACGGTGACGGTCGCCCCCGGGACGACCCCGACGTTGTCGACAACGGTGCCGCTCAACGTCGCGGTGTTCAGACCCTGCGCAAACGCGGTGGTCGCGCCTGCGAGACAGAGCAACAAAGCGGCACAGCGCACGAGCCGTGCCTGACGACTTCCTCTCAGATCCATACGTTCCTTTCGGCTCCCTTCCGACCCATCGTCCCCAGCCGGCGACATCCGGCGCACCGGTGAGGACGAAGGTAGGACTGTAGTTCGGGTCGGGGCCTACCATAGCACAGGTCCTGTCGAGACAGTAGTCAGGCCAGAATCAGCCAGTAGATTCCACTATTTAGGACAGTATTATCGGGCTGGGAAGAGCAGGTCATTCCGCGGCCAAGGGCCGTGATCGGGCGGCGGAAGAGCGGGACTCTTATACCCGTTTCCGAGTCGGTGTAGCACGCCGCCGGCGCTCAGCTCGCACCCAGGCGCGCACGCCTGCGCAGAAACCGCGCGCCGCTCGCCATTCGCGCCGTGCGGCGTACTGCACCGACTCGGAAACGCCTACAGGCGCAAAAGAAAAGACCCCGGCCGCACCGCATGGGTGCGACCGGGGTCGTGGGCGACCGGTCAGGCCGGTCCGACGTCCGGGGGTCCAGCCCGGACGTCGACGTGTTTGCTCAGTAGTCGAACCGGATGGTCACGCCGAAGTTGAACGGGTTCTGCGTGGCCGTGTACTTGCCGGTCGAGCTGTTGCTGTTGCCGCCGCCGAAGCCGCCGGTGTCGTTCGCGCTCTTGAAGGAGTACGACGCGCCCATCGTGCGGAATTCGACCTGGTTGAACAGGTTGTAGAACTGGAGCTGCAGCCGGACGTTGCCGCCCCGGCCGACCTTGACCGGCAGCCGGCGCGCCAGCGTGAAGTCCCAGTTCGACCAGCCGGGGTTGCGGAGCACGGCGTAGCCGACGTCACCGAAGTTGCCCTGGGCGCCCGGGCCGAGGACGCCGTTCTTGGTGAACGGCGTGTTGGTCGGCAGCGGCCGCTGGAGCGCGTTGACGTTGAAGTGGAGCTGGTCTTCAATCGCCGCCGAGCCGGTCGGGTTCGCGTTGTAGCCGCTCGTCAGCGACTGCCCGGGCACGTACTCGCACGAGTTGCTCCGGACGCCGCTCAGCGACGCATCGCTGGTCGCGATGCCGCTGATGCCGCTGCCGCGCCCGCAGCTCGGGTTGATCGGATCGCCCGTCAGGGCCGTGACGACGCCCGAGGCCTCCCAGCCGCCCAGGACGTACTTGAGGACGGGCTTGTCGATGGTCGGGATCTGGTAGCTGTAGTTGAACACCGCGACGTGCCGGCGCTCCTGGCCCTGGTCGGATGCCGTCTGCGGGCCGTAGTAGAGATCGCCGCAGACCCGCCATGCCGTACAGCTCCTCCGTGGCGTAGTCCCACCCGTGCAGGCCCTCGCCCTTGGCCAGCGTGTAGGCCACGCCGAACTGCAGCCCCCTGGTCAGCCGGTGCTGCACGCTGATTTGGAGTGAGTTGTAGTTCAGCCCGACGAAGTCCGTGCTGTCGTAGTTGATGGACCCGATGCCCGGATAGTCGCGGCGGATGAAGTTGGCGCTGATCGCCTCGTTGTTGAACAGATTCGCCGGGTCTGCGTAGGCGAAGACCGGGATGTTGTTCATGTTCTTCAACTGCCGGTAATGGCGGCCGAAGTTCCCGACCCAGGCGACCTCGGCGACGGTGTTGAAACCGATGTCGCGCTGCACGGCGAAGTTGCCCTGATAGTGCCGCTCGGCCTGCAGCTCGGTCGGCGCGAGGTCGTTGCCGTAGAGATTCAGGCCCTGCGTGCCATACGGGATCTTGATGCTCTGCGGACTCACGGCGAGGTTGCCCGCGGCGACCAGCTGCCCGATCTCGCTGATGTTCGCGTTGAGCACCTGCCGCGTGATCGAGATGAGCGGGCCGCCGTTGAACCCGTAGTAGCTGCGGTTGTAGAGGTTGTAGAAGACGCCGGTGGCGCCGCGGACGGCGGTCTTGCCGTTGCCGAAGACGTCCCAGGCGAAGCCGACGCGCGGCCCCCAGGAGAGCGGCCGCAGGCTCTCGTACTGACCGGGTCTGCCAATGCTGCCGATGAAGCTGCCGTCGGCGATATTGCCGCTGCCCGGCACGACGGTGCCGCTGAACGACTGTCCGACGACCTCGCCGGTCAACGGGTTGATGGCCGCGCGGTTCGACGACGAGCAGGTCTGGTCGCCCGCCGTGCCGGCCTTCTTGCAGTACGGGTCGAAGAGGACCGGGGCCTGGCTCGGGTCGTAGAGCGCCGGGTCGAACGCCGAGTTGTAGCCGCGCACCTCATAGAGCGGCCCGTTGTGGGTGGCGCGGACGCCATAGTCCAGCGTGAGGCGCGGCGTGACGCGCCAGGTGTCCTGCGCGTAGCCCTCGGTCAGCCAGTGCCGGATGTCGTAGTCGATCCGGACGTCGCGCTCGTTGTAGTTGTTGAAGACGCCGATGAGCGCGTTGGCGTAGCCGTTCCCCGTGCTGAGCGGGTTGCTCCCGCTGTGGCCGAAGTTGTAGGAGCCGGCGTAGTCCTGCGAGCCGGGCTCGGTCTTGCTGTCGCGCTCGCTCGAGAACCCGAACTTGAAGCTGTGCCGGCCCTTGACGATCGACAGGTCGTCCGCGAAGGTGAACCGGTAGTTCTGGTTCCAGCGAGGCAGCGGGCCGCTCGACCCGCCGGCGCGGATGTAGCCCATGTTGTCCAGGTTGCCGCCGTCGAACAGCGTGTACGGGAGGTACGGATACTGGTCATGGTTCTCGTTCGTCAGGTGCGGCTCACCGTAGGCGCCGAACGGCGCCAGCCTCGGCGGGTCGGGCAGCGTCTGGTTGATCTCCGCGTTGTAGGCGCCGCGATACCAGTCGGTGTAGTCGCTCGCCTGGATCGCGCCTTCCTGCCGCTTGAAGCCCCAGTGGTTCTGCGAGAAGCCGGCGGTGAACTCGTTGACGACCGTCGGCTTGAGGACCTGCGTCAGCGTGCCGGTGAAGAGATTGCCCGGAAACACGTTGTCGCTCGAGCCGATGCCCGGCATGATGTTGTTGAAGCTCGTGTTGTCGTCCCGGTCGAACAACCCGCGGACGCTGAAGCGGGTCTGCTGGCTGAGGACCATGTCGACGCGCGTGACGATGTCCTTGCGGTGGTGGATCGGCGTCAGGTCCGACTTGTTGTTGCCCGACCAGGCCTCACCCGACGCCGGGTTGAACCCGCCATTGGGCAGCGGCAGCACGTTGAGCATCGACCGGCCCATCGCGCTGAAGTACTTCGGGTTGACGATGTTGGTCGAGGCCGACGTCCCCGCGCAGGGTACGCCGCTCAGGCCGCCCGTTCCGCTCGCGCAGAAGAAGTCGTTCACGCCCGAGGTCGCATACGGATTCGAGATCCCGAGGAGCGTCGTCGAGCCCGGCGTCACGAGATTGCCGCCCGTGTCGCGCGTGCACGGATCGCCCGACGGGTCGTCGCAGTAGAACGTCTGGGAGAAGTCACCGGCCCGCTCGAGCGCCGTCGGCAGGTTGTTGTACTGCACCGACGTCGGGCGGATGTCGTTGGTGTACTCCGACGAGGCGAAGAAGAACATCTTCTTGTTGGCGGTGCGGCTGTTGAAGCCGGGCAGAATCACCGGCCCGCCGATGCTGAAGCCGGTCAGGTCGACGCCGAAGAACGGCTTGGCGTTGTTCTGCTTGATGCGGAAGTAGTCGTTCTTGTTCATCCAGTCGCGCCGGCCGTTGTACCAGGCCGAGCCCTTGAACTCGTTGGTGCCCGACTTGGTGACCATGACGACCTGGCCGCTGGCCATCCGGCCGTTCTCCGCCGTGTAGCCGCTGCTGATGACGTTGACCTCCGCAATCGAGTCGATGTTGGGCGTGATGTGGGTCGTGCCGTTGCCGCCCTCCTCGCCGACCGGGACGCCGTCGATCGTCGTGTTCTTGTTGAGCGAGTTGCCGCCGTTGATGCTCAGATAGCGGCCCGAGGCCCAGTTGGTGAAGTCGCGGCTGGTCTGCGAGTCGACGACGCCCGGCAGGATCTTCAGCATGCCGAAGATGTCGCGGCCCTTGACCTGGACGGTCGTGAGCAGGTCGCTGGTGAGGCTCTTCTGCAGCGCGCTGCTGGTGGTCTGGACGGGGGTGACTTCCGCCGTGACGTTGACGGTTTCACTGACGCCGCCCGCGCTGAGGGTGAGTTTGCCCAAGTCGCGCACTTCGCCGGCGTTCAGCGGGACGCTCGTGTCGATGCCCTTGAAGCCTTCCATGCTGACCTTGACGGCCCAGGTGCCCGGCGCGAGCGAGACCAGCCGGAAGACGCCCTGGCTGTTGGTGACGCTCGAGCGGACGGCGCCGGTCGCGGCGCTGGTGGCGGTGACGGTCGCCCCGGGGACGACCCCGACGTTGTCGACAACCGTGCCGCTCAACGTCGCGGTGTTCAGACCCTGCGCAAACGCGGTGGCCGCGCCTGCGAGACAGAGCAACGTAACGATGGCACAGCGCACGAGCCGTGCCTGACGACTTCCTCTCACATCCATGCTTTTCCTTCTCCTGCGGCTCCTGACGATCCCCGTGCCCAAGCTCCCAATTCGCCTGGGCAAGGGGCACTGTTTTGGATCGCGGGAGAATACTGGTGAGGCAGTATCACTAGTGGACAGTATTTTTGTCCTTAAAAGGCAGTATCCGCAGGGCTTTCGGGCCCATGCCATTGCTTCTAAAGCACTTAGGCTTTATTTCCTGGAGAAGGAAGGCGCGGAGGCGGGAAAGTGAGGAGCTCCCGGGCGAATCCCGGGAGCTCCTCGGTCGGATCTCGTTCTAGTAGTCGAACCGGATGGTCACGCCGAAGTTGAACGGGTTCTGCGTGGCGGTGTAGGTGCCGGTATCGCTGTTGCTGTTGCCGCCGCCGAAGCCGCCGGTGTCGTTCGCGCTCTTGAAGGAGTACGACGCGCCCATCGTGCGGAATTCGACCTGGTTGAACAGGTTGTAGAACTGGAGCTGCAGCCGGACGTTGCCGCCGCGGCCGACCTTGACCGGCAGCCGGCGCGCCAGCGTGAAGTCCCAGTTCGACCAGCCGGGGTTGCGCAGCACGCCGTAGCCGACGTTGCCGAAGTTGCCCTGGGCGCCGGGTCCGAGCACGCCGTTCTTGACGAACGGCGTGTTGGTCGGCAGCGGCCGCTGGAGCGCGTTGACGTTGAAGTGGAGCTGGTCTTCAATCGCCGCCGAGCCGGTCGGGTTCGCGTTGTAGCCGCTCGTCAGCGACTGCCCGGGCACGTACTCGCACGAGTTGCTCCGTTCGCCGCTCAGCGACGGGTCGTTGTTGGCGATACCGCTGATGCCGCTGCCGCGGCCGCAGCTCGGGTTGATCGGGTCGCCGGTGAGGGCCGTGACGACGCCCGAGGCCTCCCAGCCGCCCAGGACGTACTTGAGGACGGGCTTGTCGATGGTCGGGATCTGGTAGCTGTAGTTGAACACCGCGACGTGCCGGCGCTCCTGGCCCTGGTCGGACGCCGTCTGCGGGCCGTAGTAGAGCGCGCGCAGGCCGGACATGCCGTACAGCTCCTCAGTCGCCCAGTCCCAGCCGTGCATGCCTTCGCCCTTGGCCAGCGTGTAGGCGACGCCGAACTGCAGGCCATGCGTGAGCCGGTGCTGCACGCTGATTTGGAGCGAGTTGTAGTTCAGCCCGACGAAGTCCGTCGTGTCGTATCGGACGTCGCCGATGCCGGGGTAGTCGCGGCGGATGAAGTTGTCGGCGATGGCTTCGTTGTTGAACAGATTCGCCGGATCCCCATACGCGTAGACCGGGATGTTGTTCATCGTCTTCAACTGCCGGTAGTGGCGGCCGAAGTTCCCGACCCAGGCGACCTCGGCGACGGTGTTGAAGCCGATGTCGCGCTGCACCGCGAAGTTGCCCTGGTAGTGCCGCTCGCCCTGCAGCTTGGTCGGGGCGATGTCATTCCCATACAGGTTCACGCCGTAGCCGTACGGCACCTTGATGCTCTGCGGGGTCACCGCGAGGTTGCCCGCGGCGACCAACTGGTTGATCTCGCTGATGTTCGCGTTGAGCACCTGGCGGGTGATGGAGATGAGCGGCCCGCCGTTGAACCCGTAGTAGCTGCGGTTGTAGAGGTTGTAGAAGACGCCGGTCGCGCCGCGGACGGCGGTCTTGCCGTCGCCGAACACGTCCCAGGCGAAGCCGACGCGCGGGCCCCAGGAGAGCGGCCGCAGGCTCTCGTACTGCCCCGGCTGTCCGAGGCCGCCGCCGATGAAGCTGCCGTCGGCGATGTCGCCGCTGCCCGGCACGACCGTGCCGGCGAACGACTGTCGCGACGATCTCGCCGGTCAGCGGGTTGACGGCCGCGCGCTTCGACGACGAACAGCTCTCGTTGCCGGCTGCGCCAGTGGTGCAGTACGGGCGGAAGAGGACCGCCGCCCGGCTCGGGTCGTAGAGGTTGGGGTCGAAGGCCGAGTTGTAGTCGCGCACCTCGTAGAGCGAGCCGTTGTGCGTGACGCGGACGCCGTAGTCCAGCGTGAGGCGCGGCGTGACGCGCCAGGTGTCCTGCGCGTAGCCCTCGGTCAGCCAGTGCCGGATGTCGTAGTCGATCCGGACGTCGCGCTCGTTGTAGTTGTTGAAGACGCCGATGAGCGCGTTGGCGTAGCCGTTCCCCGTGCTGAGCGGGTTGCTGCCGCTGTGGCCGAAGTTGTAGGAGCCCATGTAGTCCTGCGAGCCGGGCTCGGTCTTGCTGTCGCGCTCGGTCGAGAACCCGAACTTGAAGCTGTGCCGGCCCTTGACGATCGACAGGTCGTCCGCGATGGTGAACCGGTAGTTCTGGTTCCAGCGCGGCAGCGGGCCGCTCGACCCGCCGGCGCGGATGTAGCCCATGTTGTCCAGATCACCGCCCGAGAACAGCGTGTACGGGAGGTACGGATACTGGTCGTGGTTCTGGTTCGTGAGGTGCGGCTCACCGTAGGCGCCGAACGGGGCGAGCCTTGGGGGATCCGGCAGCGTCTGATCGATCTCCGCGTTGTAGGCGCCGCGATACCAGTCGGTGTAGTCGCTCGCCTGGATCGCGCCTTCCTGCCGCTTGAAGCCCCAGTGGTTCTGCGAGAAGCCGGCGGTGAACTCGTTGACGACCGTCGGCTTGAGCACCTGCGTCAGCGTGCCGGTGAACAGGTTGCCCGGGAACACGTTGTCGCTCGAGCCGATGCCCGGCATGATGTTGTTGAAGCTGGTGTTGTCGTCCCGGTCGAACAGGCCGCGGACGCTGAACCGGGTCTGCTGGCTCAGCACCATGTCCACGCGCGTGACGATGTCCTTGCGGTGGTGGATCGGCGTCAGATCCGACTTGTTGTTGCCCGACCAGGCCTCGCCCGACGCCGGGCTGAACCCGCCGTTGGGCAGCGGCAGCACGTTGAGCATCGACCGGCCCATCGCGTTGAAGTACTTCGGGTTGATGATGTTCGTCTCCGCCGCACGTCCCCACGCAGGGCACGCCGCTCATGCCGCCCGTCCCGCTCGCGCAGAAGAAGTCGTTCACGCCCGAGGTCGCATACGGATTCGAGATCCCGAGTCGTGTCGTCGAGCCCGGCGTCACGAGATTGCCGCCCGTGTCGCGCGTGCACGGATCGCCATTCGGATCGTCGCAGTAGAACGTCTGCGAGAAATCGCCGGCCCGCTCGAGCGCCGTCGGCAGGTTGTTGTACTGCACCGACGTCGGGCGGATGTCGTTGGTGTACTCCGACGAGGCGAAGAAGAAGAGCTTCTTGTTGGCCGTGCGGCTGTTGAAGCCGGGGAGGATCACCGGCCCGCCGACGCTGAAACCGGTCAGGTCGACGCCGAAGAACGGCTTGGCGTTGTTCTGCTTGATGCGGAAGTAGTCGTTCTTGTTCATCCAGTCGCGGCGGCCGTTGTACCAGGCCGAGCCCTTGAACTCGTTGGTGCCCGACTTGGTGACCATGACGACCTGGCCGCTGGCCATCCGGCCGTTCTCCGCCGTGTAGCCGCTGCTGATGACGTTGACCTCGGCGATCGAGTCGATGTTGGGCGTGATGTGGGTCGTGCCGTTGCCGCCCTCCTCGCCGACCGGAACGCCGTCGATCGTCGTGTTCTTGTTGAGCGAGTTGCCGCCGTTGATGCTCAGATAGCGGCCCGAGGCCCAGTTGGTGAAGTCGCGGCTGGTCTGCGAGTCCACGACGCCGGGCAGGATCTTCAGCATGCCGAAGATGTCGCGGCCCTTGACCTGGACGGTCGTGAGCAGGTCGCTGGTGAGGCTCTTCTGCAGCGCGCTGCTGGTGGTCTGGACGGGGGTGACTTCCGCCGTGACGTTGACGGTTTCACTGACGCCGCCCGCGCTGAGGGTGAGTTTGCCCAAGTCGCGCGCTTCGCCGGCGTTCAGCGGGACGCTCGTGTCGATGCCCTTGAAGCCTTCCATGCTGACCTTGATGGCCCAGGTGCCCGGCGCGAGCGAGACCAGCCGGAAGACGCCCTGGCTGTTGGTGACGCTCGAGCGGACGGCGCCGGTCGCGGCGCTGGTGGCGGTGACGGTCGCCCCGGGGACGACCCCGACGTTGTCGACAACCGTGCCGCTCAACGTCGCGGTGTTCAGACCCTGCGCAAACGCGGTGGCCGCGCCTGCGAGACAGAGCAATGTAACGATGGCACAGCGCACGAGCCGTGCCTGACGACTTCCTCTCACATCCATGCTCGCTCCTGCTCCCTTCTCCGACCCGGCGTGCGGCCGGCGGCATGAAGCCGCCACTTGGGTGCGAACGCCGGGCGTTGTTGTGGGCGCAGGAAGCATACTGTCCTGCTGTATCGTATGTGCGGGGTATTTGTCGCAGGAAAAGGGGGTAGAAGAGTGGCCGGATTGGGGGTGAACCGGCCCCGGCCCACCTCCGATGAAGTGTGACCGGGGCCGGATGGCGCCCGGCCTGATGCGTCAGCCCTTTCTCTTGCTCAGTAATCGAACCGGATCGTCGCCGACGCGTTGAACCAGGCCGGCCTCATCTCGCCCAGGGTCCAGCCCTTCGCCGAGACGCGAGATTCGCCGGAACCCGCCCCGATCTCGCCGCCGTTCCCGGTTTTCGCGACATTTCGGATATAACAGGCCGCGCACATGTGGCAGCAGCAGTACGAACCTCTCGGCGGCAGCCTGGGCCTGTCGGCGCTGGTCGCCGCGCTCCCGCTCCTGGCGCTGTTCTTCATGTTGGGCGTGCGCCGCAAGCCGGGCTGGATCTCTGCGCTCACGGCGCTTGCCGTCGCCCTGACCGTGGCGCTTGCCGTCTACCGGATGCCGGTCTCGCTCGCGGTGATCTCGGCCGTGCTCGGCGCGGCCTTCGGCATCTTCCCGATCGCCTGGATCGTCTTCAGCTCGATCCTGCTGTACCGGCTGGCGGTCGACACCGGGAAGTTCGAGATCATCAAGGACTCGGTCGGCAGCCTCACCAACGACCGTCGGCTCCAGGCGATCTTCATCGCCTTCTCGTTCGGTGCGTTCATCGAAGGGGCGGCCGGATTCGGGGCGCCGGTCGCGATCTCGGGCGCGATGCTGGCCGGGCTGGGCTTCTCGCCGTTCTACGCGGCCGGCATCTGCCTGCTGGCGAACACCGCGCCGGTCGCCTTCGGATCGATCGGGATCCCGGTCACGACGCTCGCCAACGTGACCGGCGGCGCCAATGCCGCCCAATGGCTGATGCCGCTGAGCGCGATGGTCGGGCGGCTGTGCGCCACGATCTCGCTCTTCATTCCCGGCTACCTCGTGGTCGTGATGGCGGGGCCGCGGCGCGCGCTCGAGGTCCTGCCCGCCATCATCGCGTGCGGTGTGTCGTTCGCCGGCGTCCAGCTGTACATGTCCAACAACGTCGGCCCGGAGCTCACCGACATCGCCGCCTCGCTGACCTGCATCGTGGTCATGGTGCTCGTCCTCAAGCTCTGGAGGCCGAAGACGATCATGCGGCTGGAGGGCGACAAGCCCGCCACGACCGTCTTCAGGAAGCACACGGCCGGCGAGCTGTTCATGGCCTGGCTGCCGTACATGCTCCTCGTGGCGTTCGTGCTCGTCTGGGGCGAAGCCGACATCAAGCTGGCCCTGAACCGGTGGACGCACGGCCTGCTGCCGGCATGGGTGCCCAGGAATCCCGCCGGGCTGAACGGGGTGCTCGTGCCCGGCCTTCACGGGCTGATCACGCGGATTCCGCCGGTGACGCCGCAGCCCTCGCCGTATGCGGCGAGCTACGAATTGAACTGGCTCAGCGCGTCGGGCACGGCGTGCTTCCTCGCGGCGCTCGTCGCCGCCGCCTGCCTGCGCGTCAGCCCCCGGCGCTTCGCGGCCCTCTACGTCGCGACGTTCAGACAGCTCGCCTTCGCGATGCTCACGATCGCGAGCGTGCTGGCGCTCGCCTACCTGATGAACTACTCGGGCATGACCTCGACGCTCGGCCTCGCGCTCGCGACGACCGGCGGCGCCTTTCCGTTCTTCAGCGCGGTGCTCGGCTGGCTGGGCGTCTTCCTGACCGGCAGCGATACGGCCGCCAACGCGCTCTTCGGCAACCTCCAGGTCGTCACGGCGCACGCGGTCGGTCTCAACCCGGTCCTCACGGCCTCGGTCAACTCCGCGGCGGGCGTGATCGGCAAGATGATCTCGCTCTCGAGCATCGCCGTGGCGGTCGCCGCGACCGGGATGACGGCCGAGGACGAGAGCCGGCTGTTCAGGTTTACGATCAAGCACAGCATCCTGTTGATGGTGGTCGTCGGGGTACTTTCGATGCTTTACGCGTATGTGTTTCCCGGGGCGGTGCCGGCCGTCTAGAGGGCCTGCGAAGCGCCGCCCTGTTGTATCCTCCAGCAGGCAAAGGAGACGTCGAGCATGATTTCCTTCCTCAAGATGCGGCTCGCGATCATGATGTTCATCGAATACGTGATCTGGGGCGCGTGGTACGTCACGATCACGACGTACCTCACGCAGACGCTGCATTTCACGGGCGCGCAGGCCGGCTGGATCTTCTCGACCGTCTCGATCGCCTCGCTCGTGTCGCCGTTCTTCATCGGCCTGGTCGCCGATCGGTTCTTCGCGACCGAGCGGGTGATGGCCGTTCTGTACGTGCTCTCGGCAGTGTGCGTGTACCTGGTCACCACGGTCACGAGCTATCCGGCCGTGTTCGGGCTGATGCTGGCGTTCTGCCTCTGCTACTTCCCGACGGTCGCGCTCACCAACTCGATCACGATGCAGTCGCTGAAGGACCCCGGCCGGGACTTTCCGCCCATCCGGACGCTCGGCACGCTCGGGTTCATCGTCATCGTGTCGGTCGTCAGCTTCATGAAGTGGGAAGACCAGTCGACGCAGTTCACGCTGGCCGCGATCGCGGCCGTGGCGATGGCCGTCTACAGCCTCGTCGCGCTCCCGCACACGCCGCCGCCGGCGCGCGGCCAGAAGGTGACGTGGCAGCGCGCGGTCGGGCTCGACACGCTGAGCATGATGAAGCAGCCGAGCTTCGCGGTCTTCATCATCGCGTCCATCCTCGCGTGCATTCCGCTGACGTTCTACTACTCGTTCGCGAATGCGTACCTCAACGATCTGCACATCAGCAACGCCGCGGCGATGATGACCCTCGGTCAGTGGGCCGAGCTGGGGATGCTGCTGGCGATGCCCGTCCTGTTCCGCTTCGTCAGCATCCGCGGCGTCCTCCTGATCGGCCTCGCGTCCTGGGCGCTGCGCTACCTCCTGCTGGCCTACGGCAACCCGGGCCCGGGCATCTGGATGTTCTACCTGGCGATCCTGCTGCACGGCGCCTGCTACGACTTCTTCTTCGTCGCCGGGCAGCTCTACACCGACCAGGAAGCGCCGGGGCACCTGCGCAGCAGCGCGCAGGGGTTCATCACGTTCGTGACCTACGGCATCGGCATGTTCATCGGATCGGTCGTCTCGGGCTACGCGCGCGACTACTTCCCGACGTGGCAGTCGTTCTGGCTCAGTTCGACGCTGATGTCGGCGGGGATCCTGCTGCTGGTGCTGCTCTTCTTCCGCAGCAGGACGATGATCCGGCCCAAGGAGCGGGGCCTGCCGGAGGTCGAACCGGCCACGGTGCCGGGGGCCTGATCCCGGGTGCCGATGCCGGAGGCTGGCGCGCGCCTCTGGTGCTAGGATGCGGGATTGTCCACAACCGCGCGCGCTGCGGGCCGGGAGCGCCGGCGTCGCGAGCCCGGAAGCGGAGGAGCGCGCAGGGTGGGGCGCGAGGCCAGCGCCCCCGAAGGAAGCTGGACCCATATGACGAACAGATGGGTGTTTTCGGGAGTCTGCGTCGCGGCGCTGGCTGCCGGCTCGCTCGTCGGGCTCGGCGCCGTGCAGGGCGGGAACGCACCCGCGATAGACAACGATGACATCGGCGGCGTCGTCACGAGCAGCAAGGGCCCCGAGGCCGGCGTCTGGGTCATCGCCGAGACCAAGGCACTGCCGACCGGCTTCAGCCGGAGCGTCGTCACCGACGATCAGGGCCGCTACGTCATCCCCGATCTGCCGAAGGCGACCTATCAGGTCTGGGTGCGAGGCTACGGGCTGGTCGATTCCGCCAAGGTCGCGGGCACGCCGGGCCAGCATCTGAATCTCACGGCGACCGTTGCGCCCGACGAGAAGGCCGCGGCGCAGGTGTACCCCGCGAACTACTGGTTCGCGATGCTCAACATCCCGAAGCAGAGCGAGTTTCCGTTCGAGCAGCCGGTCGCGACGAGCGCCGCCAGCCAGATGACGTACCTCAAGCAGCTCAAGACGGACGGCTGCATCTCGTGCCATCAGATCGGCAACAAGCCGACCCGCGACTTCGCTCCCGGCGTCACCGTCACCGATCATGTGCAGGCCTGGAAGGATCGCGTGAACTTCGGCCCCGACAAGGGTCAGATGGGGCAGCAGTTCGGCTCGCTCGGCGCCGATCACACGGCGAAGATGTTCGCGGACTGGACCGAGCGTATCGCCAAGGGCGAGACGCCGTTCGAGAAGCCGCCGCGACCCCAGGGCGTGGAGCGCAACGTCGTCGTCTCGCAGTGGGACTGGGCCGATCCGCGCGAGTACTTCCACGACGTCGTGGCAAGTGACAAGCGCAATCCGACGGTGAACCCGAACGGGCTCGTCTACGGCCTGCACGAGAATTCGTCCGACCACCTGACCTGGGTGGACCCGGTGAAGAACTCCTGGGGCGAACTGACGATCCCGACCAACCCGAAGGCGACGATGAGCCCGCGCGGCGCCGGCGGCCACTCGCCGTACTGGGGCGACGAGATCGTCTGGAATCAGGCGACGAGCGGCCACAGCAACGAGATGGACCAGAAGGGGCGCGTCTGGAACACGACAGGCACGCGCACGGCCGCCGAGATGCCGGACTATTGCAAGCCCGGCTCCGACAATCCGTCGGCCAAGCTCTTCCCGATGACGCAGGGCCGCGGCGGCCGCCAGTACACCGTCTGGGATCCGACCAACAAGAAGTGGTCCATCGTGGACATCTGCTTCGGGTCGTTCCACCTGAACTTCGCGAGCGACCCGCCGAACAACACGATGTGGACGGGTAGCGGCGGCCTGGTCGGCTGGGTGAACACGAAGGTCTGGGACGAGACCGGAGACGCTGGCAAGGCCCAGGGCTGGACCGAGCTCATCGTCGACACCAACGCCAACGGCAGGCGCGACGCGTTCGTGACGATGCCCGGCGGCCGCGGCGGCCGGCGCGGTGGCGGCGGCGGCGCCGCCGAATCGGAGGAGCCGGATCCGACGAAGGACACGAAGATCAACGCCAGCTTCTACGCGGTGATGCCCAGTCCGAAGCCGGACGAGCAGGGCAACACCATCGTCTGGGGATCCGTGCTCGGCGCCCCCGGCGCCATGGTCCGCGTCGACATGGGCAAGAACCCGCCCGAGACGGCGCTGGCCGAGATCTACAACGTCCCGTCGCCCGGGTTCTCGCCGCGCGGCGCCGACGTCGACATCAACGGCGTGGCGTGGACCGTGCTCGGCAGCGGCCACCTGGCCAGCTTCGATCGCAAGAAGTGCAAGGGGCCGCTCAATGGACCGGAGGCCGCGAAGGGCAACATGTGCCCTGAAGGCTGGACCTTCTACAAAGTGCCCGGCCCGAACTTCAAGGGCGACGCGATCACGGCGGCGGCCGACTCGAACTACTACAACTGGTCCGACAAGTACAACTCGCTGGGCCTCGGCGACAACGTGCAGATCGCCACGAGCAACCTCGGCGGCGCGCTGCTCGCGCTGAAGGACGGGCAGTGGACCGTGCTGCGCGTGCCGTATCCCCTGGGCTTCTATGCGAAGTCCATCAACGGCCGGATCGACGATCCGAACGCGGGGTGGAAGGGACGCGGCCTCTGGACCGGCTGGTCCAACCGCACGCCCTGGCAGAACGAGGGCGGGAAGGGGACGACCAGCAAGGCGGTCCACTTCCAGGTACGGCCGGACCCGCTGGCGCACTGAGGAACCGGCCCGTTCTGTTCACCATGTCCACCTACGTGGCTCTGCGCGGCGCGCTCGTGTCGGTCCTCGCCGTGGGCCTGCTCGGCGCCAGCGTGATCGCCCGGCAGGACGCCGCCTCGAGCGAAGCCGCCTCCATGAAGAATCCCGTGCCGTCGACGCCCGAGTCGATCGCCGCCGGCAAGAAGGTGTACGACACGAACTGCGCGTCGTGCCACGGAGCCGACGGCAAGGGCGGCGTCGTGCTGTCCGTCATCGAAGACCAGGGCGGGACGCAGCCGCCGGCCTTCACCGAAGGGAAGTTCGCCCACGGCTCGAGCGACGGCGCGATCTTCATGACGATCAAGAAAGGCGTCGGCCCGACCTACTTCATGCAGCCGTGGGACGGCCGCATCAGCGACACCGACATCTGGAACGTCGTCGACTACATTCGATCGCTGGACACGACGAAGAAACAGTGAGCGCGACCGTGGGGAAGCCGGCCATCTTCGCCGCGCTCGTGATCGGCGCGATCATCGGCGGCATGGCGGTCGAGTACCTGGTTCGTCACCTATGGCCCCGCGGCGCCGAGCGCGCAGCAGGTGCCGACCGGCGCGGCTGCCGCCGACGTCCAGCACCTGACGGACATCTCCCCGACGCAGTCCCACACGATGTTCGACGTCGGCTACTTCTGGGCGAACATGTGGTTCGCCGTGAAGGCCAGGAACTGGCCGCTGGCGACCTATTTCTTCAACGAGGCGCGCCAGGCCGTCCGGTGGACGGTCCTCATCCGCCCCACGCGACAGCTTCCGGGCGGCGGGACGGTCGACATGAAGGGCCAGTTCGATGCGATCGATCCGAGCGCCTTCGCGTTCGTCCAGATCGCCCTCGAGGACAAGGACAGCCAGGCGTTCGAAGACGCGTACACGCAGGCGCTGGCCGCGTGCCAGACGTGTCACGCCGCGGCCGGACTGCCCTATATCCGCCCCACGATTCCGACCGCGCCGCCGACGACGATTCTCAACTACGGAGAGTGATGTTCGGGGCCGGGAACCCGGTGTTCGCCGAAAGGCCGTTCGACGGCGGGTCGGCTGCAGTCTCCCGCCGCCGGTTCCTCTCCTCGATCGCGGCGCCCGCCCTGCTCGGCGCCCGGGCGCCTCAACGCGGGCGCGCTCGTCCGCGCAATCCGATCGTCGTCGTCGGGGCGGGTCTCGCCGGCCTTCACACCGCCCGTCTCCTCCGCGGCGCCGGCCAGCCGGTCGTCGTGCTCGAGGCCCGCGGAGGACCGGGCGGACGCGTGCGGACGGTTCGGCCGCCCTTCAGCGACGGGTTGTACGGCGAGGCGGGAGCGATCCGCATCTCCGGCGCGCACCGGCGCGTGCTGCAGCTCGCGCGCGATCACCGGCTCTCGCTCATGCCGTTCGCTGCGCCGGCCGGCAGTCCGGTCGTCAAAGTCGCCGGCCTGACACTGCGGTCGCCCGACGAGCTCGGGAAGGCCGCGGGGCCGCTCCGCCTCAGACCCGAGGAGGCGGGCTTGACGCCAGGCGAGCTGCTCAATCGGTACGCCGGCGACCTCCCCGGCCATCTCGGCGACGAATCGCCGCCGGCGGACGCGCGCGCCGCGTGGCGCGCCTACGACCGGGTGACCTGGCCCGAGTGGCTCGAATCGCGAGGCGCTTCCGCCGGCGCCATCCGGCTGATGACGGTGGGCGGCGACTCCCGCGGGCTCTCTGCCCTGTACGTGCTGCGACAGATCGCCCTGCTGCGTCCGTCGAGCCAGTTCTACAAGATCGAAGGCGGCATGGATCGGCTGCCGGGACTGCTGGCGGCCTGGCTGGCGGACTGCGTCCGCTACCGCGCCGAGGTCGTCCGTCTGGACCAGCAGCCGGGCGCGGTCGCGGTGACGTACCGCGAACGGGACCGCACGACCGTGATCCGCGCCAGTCGCGTCGTGGTCGCCATTCCGTTCTCGACGTTGAAGCACGTGCGGATTTCGCCCGCGCTGCCGGCGGAACAGGCGCAGGCCGTCGAGGAGCTGTCGTACTTTCCCGCCGCCCGATTTCTGCTGCAGGTGCGCACGCGCGTCTGGGAGGCGCAGGATCTCAGCGGGTCGGCGCGCACCGACGACCCGGCGGAGATCTGGGACGCCGCGTATGAACAGCCCGGTCCCGGCGGCGTGCTGGGGGCGACCACTGGCGGAGCGATTGGTGACGCGCTGACCGGGATGGCGGAGCCGGAAGCGCTCCGATTCGCGGTGGATCTGGTGGC
The DNA here is from genome assembly GCA_963764505.1 of uncultured Acidobacteriota bacterium. GTDB lineage: Bacteria > Acidobacteriota > Vicinamibacteria > Vicinamibacterales > SCN-69-37 > CAVXSP01. Next base: position 256,971 of record CAVXSP010000001.1, read on the forward strand.
GCGGACCTTCCCGCGCGTGCGCGCCGCAGTGCAGCAGGTCGAGGTCGTTCAGTGGGCGCGCGACGCCTGGGCGCGTGGCGCGTTCGCCGTGTTCCGTCCGGGCCAGATGAGCGGTTGGCCGGACCTCGCGCGCGCTCGGGGCCGCCTTCACTTCGCCGGAGAGCACACCTCGCCTTGGATGTCCTGGATGGAAGGCGCGCTCGAGTCGGGCGAACGGGCGGCGCGGGAGGTGCTGGCGCTCACGTAGGCGAACGTGAGGAATGGGCCAGGTATCATAAGATTCCGGTAGAAATGATCCAGGTTCTGCTGGTCGCCCACACACTGGTCGGTGCGGCGCTGCTCGGCGCGATCACGCATCAGGCCTTCAGCGTGGGCCGGCGGCCGACGACGCCGGGGCAGAACTTCGTGCAGCGGTTTCTGGGCGTCAATTCGCCGACCTTCACGAACACGATCGTGCTCCTGTTCTTCGCTGCGAGCGTCCTCGGCGGTCTGCTGTACCCGCGGTATCGCGTGGACGTGCGCCCGACCCTCGAAGACCTGCAACTGCGCGCGGCCAACGGGATCTTCGAGATGAAGGAGCACTTCGCGGCGGTGGGGCTCGGGCTGCTGCCCGCCTACTGGCTCGCGTGGCGCCGGCCGTCGACGGCCGACGGCTTCACGGCCCGGAAGTACTTCACCTGGATTCTCGCGTTCATCGTCTGGTGGAACTTCGTCGTCGGCGAGCTCTTGAACAACATCAAGGGGATGTTCCCGTGAGTCCCCGATTCAACGTGTTCTCGCTGACGTTCGGGGTCGTGTACCTCGGACTGTTCTTCCTCAACGAGTTCTTCCAGATCTCGCTGTTCGGCTACTACCCGGTGCTCGGCGGATTCTTCCACGAGCGGCTGCCCCTGGAAACGGCGGGGCCGGCCATCCTGTGGTACGGCTGGCTGTTCGGAGCGGCGGTCGTCGCTCTCGTGGCCGCGCTGGTCACCCCGCGGCGGCTGGCCGAGTGGCTGGGACAGAAGCCGGTCTGGGTCGTCACGACGGCGCTCCTGATCGTCATCGTGGTGTACGAGCGCCGCTGGTTCTATTGATCCGACTGATTCGATCGTCCGGATGTGATGTCCGCGTTTTCCGTCCGAGCTGCTCGAGCGCCAGGCGTCGAGACCGTCCCGTGACGACCGCACGCCCGTGAACGAATCCAGGCCAACGTCCGCCCGCCGTGAGCGTCGGAGACAGGCGGGCGTCCGCCGCGCCGCTGCGGGCCGCCCCGGCGCGGATGCCGGCGCGGCCATCGCCGGGCCGCCGCAGGCTCGACACGCGCGGGCCAGATGGCTCGTACTCGCCGGCGTGCTGGTTGCGGCCACCGTGCTCGTCTACGCGCCGGCGCTCCACGGCTCCTTCCTCTTCGACGATGACTCGCTGCTGACCAACAGCGCGATTGTCAAGGCGGCCGACGGTCTCCGCCGCATCTGGCTCACGACCGAGCCCCTCGACTACTGGCCACTGACGAACAGCTCGTTCTGGATCGAATGGCGCCTCTGGGGCATGAATCCGGTCGGGTATCACGTCACGAACGTCGTGCTCCACATCGGCAGCGCGCTCCTGCTCTGGGCGGTTCTGCGCCGCCTGTCGATACCCGGCTGCTGGCTTGCGGCGATGCTGTTCGCGCTGCATCCGGTGAACGTGCAGTCGGTCGCCTGGATCGCGCAGCGGAAGAACACGCTCTCGATGTTCTTCTTTCTGCTCTCGATCCTCTGGTACCTGCGGGTCCCCGGGAATTCCCGCGGCGGTTCCGCGCGCTGGTACTGGCTCAGCTTCGGCGCTTTCGTGCTCGCCATGCTGAGCAAGGGATCGGTGGCCATCCTGCCCGGCGTCCTCGTCCTGCTGATCTGGTGGCGGCGCCGACGAGTGACCTTCCGCGATGTCGTCGCGCTCGTCCCGTTCTTCGCCGTGGCCGCCGGTCTCACGATCGTGAACATGTGGTTCCAGGCGCGGATGCCCGGCGGCGTGCGCGACGTGACCGGCCTGGAGCGGGTGCTGGGCGCCGCCGGCGTGCTCTGGTTCTATCTGGCGAAAGCGGTCTGGCCCGCCGGGCTGACGTTCGTCTATCCGCAGTGGGACGTGCGGAGCGGCGAGCTGGCGTGGTGGCTGCCGCTGCTCGGTGCGGCGGGCGTCACGGGCGTGCTCGTGTGGCAGCGGCATCGGCCCTTCGCGCGCGCGCTGCTGTTCGCGTGGGCGTTCTTCGCCCTCGCGCTGCTGCCCGTGATGGGCTTCACCGACGTGTACTTCATGAAGTATTCGCTCGTCGCGGACCACTACGAGTACCTGGCGCTGGCCGGCGTCGCGGCGGCGGTTGCGGCCGGCCTCGTGCGCGCGCTCGCATCGCTCGAGTCGGCCCTGCCGCCGCGGCTCGCGCCCGCGGCGCTCTGGCGCGGCGCCCTGCTCGGCGTGCTCGGCGCGGCGGCCTGGTCGCACACGCACGTGTTCGCCAGCGCAGAGACCTTCTATCGGACCGGCGTCGCCAACAATCCCTCAGCCTGGGTGCTCCAGAACAATCTCGGCGCGCTGCTGATCGAACAGGGCAAGAACGACGAAGCCGCCGCGCACCTGCGAGAGGCCCTGCGGCTGCATCCCGACTTCCCGCAGGCGCACAACAATCTCTGCGACGCGGCCACGCACCTGCGTCGCGTCGAGGAGGCGCTGGCCGAGTGTTCGGCCGCGGTGAGGAACAGTCCGAATCGCGCCTCGGCGCACGACGGTCTCGGCGTGGCGCTGGCGTCCACCGGACACCTCACCGAGGCGCGCGCAGAGTTCGAGACGGCCCTCCGGCTGAACCCCGGCTCGATCGAGGCGCGGTACAACCTCGCCGACGTGCTCCGCGCGTCCGGTCAACCGGCGGCAGCAGCCGAACAGTATCGCGCGGTGCTGCGCGCCTGGCCAGACGCTTCGGGCGCCCACAACGGTCTCGGCCGCGCGCTCGACGAGCTCGGCGACTCCCGCGGCGCCGAGCGGGCGTTCCGCGATGCCATCCGCCTCGACCCGGCCGCCGCCGATCCGCACCGGAATCTGGCGGACCTGCTCGTGGAGCTTGGACGCGTCGACGAGGCCGTCGCCGAGTACCGGCGCGCGCTCGCCCGGGATGCGCAATCCGCCGAGACCCATAACAATCTGGGCGTCGCCCTCGCGCGGGCGGGCCGCGTGGCGGAGGCGGGGGAACAGTTTCGGGCGGCCCTCGCGCTGGATCCCGCGCTCGAGGACGCGCGGGCGAATCTGGCCAGGATCACGGGGCGTGGGGCGGCCCCGGGGCGGGATCGTTGAAGGGCGCCCCCCCTGGTTTGCTACCATCGAATCATGAGCCTGCGGACGAGGATGCTGATCGTGATGATGGCGGTCGCGCTGGCCTGCGCGACGTCGGGCGTGGCGCTGCGCGCCAACGGGGCCGAGTTCTTCGAGGCGCAGAACGACGGCCGCGTGGTGCTGTACTACTTCGGCAACGTCAAGGACAGCAGCGGCAACGTGCTCGACAAGCTGATGGTCACCATCACGGCCAGGAACGCCGGCCTCACGTTCCCGTTCCGTAACGACTCGCCGGGTCACTTCCGGAGCCCCGACATCGGCAAGTCGATCGAGGGCGCGGGCAAGACGGTCGATCCGTCGCAGATCGAAGTCAAGATCACGAAGGCCGGCTACAAGCTGGTGAAGGCGCCGCCGATTCCCGACAAGAAGGGCGCTGTCGATCTCGGCCTGTTCGTCCTGGATCCGGCCGGCGCTTCGAAGTGACGGCGCCGCGCGCGGGGCTCAGCGCAGCGGCGGGGCATACATCAGCCCTCCGTCCCTGAAGAGCCGGTTCATTCCGCGGTCGAGCCCGATTCGGCTGTTCCGTCCGAGGTTGCGCTCGAACATCTCGCCGTAGTTCCCGACGCTCCTGATGGCGTTGTACGCCCAGGCCTCATCGAGGCCGAGCGCGGCGCCGTTGCCCGGCACCACGCCGAGCAGTCGCCGCACGTCCAGATCCGGACGGCTGCGCATCTGGTCGAGGTTGCCGGAGGTCACGCCGAGCTCCTCGGCGGCGATCAAGGCGAAGACCGTCCAGCGGAGGATCGTGAAGAGCTCCGGATCTTCCCGCCGCACGAGAGGCGCGAGGGGCTCGCTCGAGATGCGGTCGGGGAGGATCGCGAATGCCTCCGGGCGGGGCAGCCTGCTGCGAATGGCGCCGAGATCCGACACGTCGCCCGCGTAGGCGACGCAGCGTCCGTCGGCCAGCCGGGAGGCGATCGCGTCGTAGTCGTGCGGGGATTCGAGAATGCTCTTGCGCAGCTCGAGCGACTCCCGCCTGGCGTACTCGTTCAGGTTGATCTCGAACACGGTGCCGCCGGAGACGCAGACGCTCCGCCCGAGGAGATCGCGCGCCGTGGCCGCGCCGAGCGCCTTCGACACGAGAAACCCCTCGCCGTCGTAGAAGACGACCGGACCGAACAGCACGCGGTCGGTGCCCTCGCGCCGCAGTTCCCAAGTCAGCCGGCGCGAGACGAGATCGATCGAGTCGTTCTGGCGGAAGGCGGCCACCGACAGCGCGGGCAGGAACCGGATGCGGTCCGGCGTGCCGAAAATCGCCGCCGCGACGGCCCGGCAGACGTCGATGTCCAGGCCGCGGTAGCGGCCCTGCTCGTCTCGCTCGGCGAACCCGGGCACGGCCGGCTCGATCCCGCAGCCGAGCGCGCCGCGCGCCCGGATCCGCTCCAGGCGCGTGGGCCCGGCGCGCTGACCCGACAGGCCGGCTTGGACCGCGAACACCGCCGCGAGGCAGGTGCCCACGAGACTTTTCCAGTCGAGGCCGGGCACTCCTGAACTGTAGCGACAGACGAGGCGGCCCGCCACTGTGGGACCGCCGGCGCGCCGCGTCCGTGAGTGGCGCTCGTGGGACGGTTGCGATATCGTGTGCCGTTGGAGAGGCGGGTCAATTCCCGTCAGCCATTGGACTTCCGGAGGGAATCGTCATGAGTATCCACCGTTCGTTCCCTCGATCGCTCGCCGTTTCTGCCGTGGCCGTCGCCGCGCTCGTGCTCGGGCTGCGCGCCGAGAAGCCGGCCGACTTCATCCCTGACGGCACCTTCACGGGTTCGACGCTTGCCGGGTGGCACGTCGTCGGCGACGCCACGTGGAAGGCGCAGAACGGGGAGATCATCGGCACGGCAAAGCCCGGGGGCGCCGGCGGCTGGCTCGTCATGGACAAGGGTTTCGAGGACGTGCAGCTCTTCGCGAGCTATCGCTGCGTGGGGAGCTGCAAGTCGGGCCTCCTGCTCCGCGCGACGAAGACGCCGGACGGCGGAATGAAGGGGCTGCTCGTTTCGCTCACCGACGGCGAGTACGGTTCGTACTACCTGACACTCGACGCGCAAGGCAAGGAAACCGCGCGCGAGCGGATCGTCGCTCCGGGACGCGCCGGCGGCGCGGGTGGCGGGGGCGGAGGTGGCGGGCGCGGTCGCGGCGCCGGACCGACGCTGAAAGCCGGCGAGTGGAACGATATCGACCTGCTCGTCTCGGCGACCAGCCTGCGCGTGGTCGGTCTGCCCGGCAGCGTGACCATGCCCGAGGAGCACGAGAACGGCTACGGGCCGATTGCGCTGTATGCCGGCGCGGGTGAGGTCCACTTCAAGGACGTCGCCTGGAAGGATCTGAACTCGCTGGTGGAGGCACCGATCAGCGCGTCGCCGCACTACACGGCCCAGCAGATTAGCGCCTTCTACTACGGGTGGTCGACGGCGGGGGCGGACATCAACCACGACGGCAACGTCGATATCGTCTACGGTCCGTTCTACTATCTGGGTCCGAAGTTCATCGAGCGCCGCATCTACCGCGCCGGCCGCATCTACAATCCTTCGACCGAGTACGCCCCGGACATGGTGAATCTGGCCGCCGATTTCACCGGCGATGGCTGGCCGGACATCCTCTCGTCGGGGATGGAGGGCGGCCGGCCGATGGATCTCTACGTGAATCCGAAGGGTGAGGGCCGCCGTTGGGACAAGTTCCCCGTGCTCCCGACGATCTCGACCGAGATCGTCCTGATGAAGGATCTCGACAAGGACGGCAAGCCGGAGATTCTGTTCGGCGGCGGCGGCGTGTATGCCTGGGCGCATCCCGATCCTTCCAACCCGACCGCCGTCTGGGCGTCCCATCCGATCTCCACGCAGGGGCAGCCGTCGGTCCCGCCGCACGGGATCGGCGTGGGTGATGTCAACGGGGACGGCCGGCTCGACGTGGTCGTGCCCTTCGGGTGGTTCGAGCAGCCGGCCGCCGGCATCTCGGCCAGCCCGTGGACGTTCCACGCGACCGAGTTCGGCGACAACAAGACGTTCGGCAACGGCGGCGGCGAGATCGGCGTCTACGACGTGAACGGCGACGGACTGGCCGATGTCGTGATGGGCCAGGCCCACAACTGGGGCATGAACTGGTTCGAGCAGAAGAAGGCCGCCGACGGCGGCATCACGTTCGTCCAGCATCCGATCGCCATGAATTTCGCGACCAAGAACATGGGTGACGTCGTTTTCTCCGAGTCGCACGCCGCCCGGTTCGTCGACATGAACGGCGACGGCATCCCCGATTTCGTCACCGGCAAGCGCTACTGGTCGCACCTCGAGAACTACAACGGCGAGGATCCCTACGGGCCGGCCGTGGTCTACATCTACAAGACGGTACGCGACAAGTCGGCGCCGGGCGGCGCGCGCTTCGACCCGGAGCTCGTGCACAACCGCTCGGGTGTGGGCTCCAGTTTCGAAGTGATGGATCTGAACAAGGACGGGGTGCCCGACATCTCGACCGCGGGCGCGTACGGCGCGTATGTGTTCCTGAGCAAGCCGACGGCGCGTCCAGCCGCGGCCACGAAGAGGTGAGTACCATGCGGATCGACAAACCGCGCATCCGTTCGCTCGCGATTGCCGGCATCGCCGTCAGCGCCGCAGGGCTCGGTCTCCTGGCGGCCGGTCCGGCCAATTTCAAACCCGACGGCACGTTCACCGGGTCGAGCCTCGCCGGCTGGCACATCGTCGGCGATGCCATGTGGAAGGCGCAGAACGGCGAGCTCGTCGGCACGGCCAAGCCGGGAACCAGCGGCGGCTGGCTGGTCATGGACAAGGGCTTCCAGGACGTGCAGCTCTACACGAACTACCGCTGCAACGGCGACTGCAAGTCCGGCGTCCTGCTGCGTGCGGAGAAGACGCCGGATGGCGGGATGACGGGCCTGTTCGTGTCGCTCACCGAAGGCGACACGGGCGTCTACGCGCTGACGCTCGACTCGACGGGCAAGGAGACGGCGCGCGATCAGATCACCGCGCCGGCACGGGGCGGCGGCGGCGGCCGTCGCGCCGCGGCGCCGGGCGAGGGTCGTGGAGCCGCCCGCGCGGGAGCGGCGGCCGCACCGGGCGGCGGGCGCGCACAGGCCGCGCCGGCGCGCGGGACACAGCAGGGCAGTTCGGGACGCCGGGGACCCGTGCTGCAGGCCGGCGAGTGGAACGAGGAGTACATCACGATCGGACAAGAAGGACCGACGGCCAACAGCACCGAGCGCCGGAACGAGGTGGTGTCGACGTTTGCCGGCACGATCCCGCTCGATGAGGAGCATGCGGGCGGATACGGTCCGATCGCGCTCTACGTCGGCGGGGCCGGCGAGGTGCACTACAGGGACTTCGCCTGGAAGGACCTGATGCACGTGGTCGAGCCGAAGGAGCAGGTGTCGCCCAACTACACGATCCAGCGGCTCAACCCGCTCTACTACGGCTGGGGCGCGGCCACGGCGGACATCAATCACGACGGCACGCTGGACGTGGTGTCCGGGCCCTTCTACTACCTCGGCCCGAGCTTCACGGAGCAGGTCATCTATCGCGAAGGGGTCATCTACAACCCGGAGAACTCGTTCGCGCCGGACATGGTGAACCTGACGGCGGACTTCACGGGCGACGGCTGGCCAGACATCCTCTCGTCGCTGGGGAATCGCCACATGGATCTCTACGTCAACCCGAAGGGGGAGTCGCGCCGCTGGGAGAAGTACAGCGTGCTGCCGACGATCTCCTCCGAGATCGTGCTGCTGAAGGACCTCGACAAGGACGGCACGCCCGAGGTCATCTTCGGACAGGGCGCAGCCGGCGGGTACGCCTGGGCGAAGCCCGACCCGGCGAACCCCACGGCAGTGTGGACGCCTCACGTGATGTCCAGTCCCGGCCAGGCGGTCAACGGCCACGGTCTCGGCGTCGGCGACGTCAACGGCGACGGGCGGCTCGACCTGGTCGTGCCGACCGGCTGGTACGAGCAGCCGGCCGGCGGCATCGCGACCAGCCCGTGGGCCTTCCACGAGGCGGAGTTCGCCGACAGCGGCATCTTCGGCAGCGGCGGCGGCGAGATGGGCGTCTACGACGTCAATGGCGACGGCCTCGCCGACGTCGTGGCGGGATCGGCGCACAACTGGGGCCTGAACTGGTTCGAGCAGAAGAAGGCGGCCGACGGCACCAGCACCTTCGTGCGGCACGAAATCGCCGGCAACTTCTCGACGAAGAACACGGGCGACGTCGTGTTCTCCGAGTCGCACAGCGAACGGTTCGTGGACATGGACGGCGACAAGATCCCCGACATGATCACGGGCAAGCGGTACTGGTCCGAGGCGGGGAACAACACCCTGACGCACAACGATCCGTTCGGCGCGCCGGTGCTCTACATCTACCACACGGTCCGCGACAAATCGGCTCCGGGGGGCGCCCGGTTCAGGCCGGAGCTCGTGCACAACAAGTCCGGCGTCGGCTCGTCGTTCGACGTGGTCGACCTGAACAAGGACGGCAGGCCCGACATCGTCACGTCGACGATCTTCGGGACGTTCGTGTTCGAGCGGAAGGCCGGCGCGGCGTCGACGCCGGCTCCGGCCAACAAGAAATGACGAGCGAAAGCCGCGGGGGCGAAGCCCCCCGGAGGAGAAAACGATGAGCGCGATTTCGAGACGCGATTTCCTTGGCAAGACGGTCGCCGGCACCGCCGCCGCCGGGTTCCTGCTGGCGCACGCCGGCGAAGCATCGGCCAATCCGCTGGGCCTGCCGATCGGCAGCCAGACCTATCCGCACCGGCAGCTGATCGCGGACGGCAAGTTCGTCGATCTGCTGAAGCAGCTCAAGAGCATCGGCGTGGACCAGATCGAGCTGTGCGGGTATCTGGGCGGGACGGGCTACCCCGAGTTCAAGAGCCTGGCCGACGGCAAGCAGACGCGGAAGATCGTCGAGGACAGCGGGCTGAAAGCCGTCAGCTGCCACTTCATCTTCCCCGAGCTGCGCGACAACCTGTCGAAGGCGATCGACTGGTCGGGCGACCTCGGTCTGCAGCAGATGATGATCCCGACGGTCAAGAGTGGCGCGACCACGGCGACGCTCGACGAAGCCAAGATGCTGGCCGATCAGTTCAACAAGGCCGCCGAGAAGATCCATGCGGCCGGCATGCGTGCCGGCTCGCACAACGAAGCGTTCGACCTGGTCAAGCTTCCCGACGGCTCGTTCGTGTACGACCACATGATCGCGCTGACCGACCCGAAGCTCATCGGCTTCCAGTTCCAGATGTCGACGATCACGAGCGGGCTCATCGCGGCCGACTATTTCGCCAAGTACCCGACGCGGTTCTTCTCGATGCACATCCAGGACATCGACATGAAGACCACGACGCCCGGCCGCGGCGGGCGCGGTCCGGGACACCCGCAGGTCGCGGTGGGCAAGGGCAGCATCGACTGGGCGAAGACGTTCGCCGCCGCGAAGAAGGCCGGCGGCATCAAGAACTACTTCGTCGAGCAGAACATGGACCTCACCAAGGACAGCGTGGCGGCTCTGAAGGCGATGAAGGCGTAGCGCGGCGGCGGTGCTGTCCAAAGAGCGAACGATCGCCGCGCCCGGGTTCAACCGCTGGCTGGTGCCGCCCGCGGCGCTGGCGATCCACCTCTCCATCGGCATGGCCTACGGGCTGAGCGTCTTCTGGAAGCCGCTCGCCCAGGCCATCGGCATCACGGCGCCGGCGCCGGGCGACTGGAAGATCAGCACCCTCGGCTGGACGTTCACGCTCGGCATCGTCGTGCTCGGCTCGTCGGCGGCCCTGTTCGGGGCCTGGGCCGAGCGCGAGGGGCCGCGCAAGGCGGGGGTTGTCGCCGCGCTGTGCTGGGGCGGCGGGTTCTTCGTCTCCGCGCTCGGCGTGCACCTGCACCAGATTCTGCTGCTCTGGCTGGGCCTCGGGGTCATCGGCGGGTGCGGTCTCGGCCTGGGCTACATCTCGCCGGTGTCGACGCTGATCAAGTGGTTCCCCGACCGGCGCGGGATGGCCACCGGGCTCGCCATCATGGGATTCGGCGGCGGCGCGATGATCGGCACCCCGCTGGCCGACGCGCTGATGAAGCATTTCGCCACGCCGACCTCGGTCGGCGTCGAGCAGACGTTCCTGGTGCTCGGCGCGGTCTACCTCGTCGCGATGCTCGCCGGCGCCTTCGGCTACCGACTGCCGGCGCCTGGCTGGGCGCCGGCCGGCTGGACGCCGCCGGCGCACGTGCGGGCGGCGAACGATGCCGGGTCGGTGCCCGTAGGCCCGGCCTCGAGAACGCCGCAGTTCTGGCTCATGTGGGCCGTGCTCTGTCTGAACGTGTCGGCCGGCATCGGCGTGCTGGGCATCGCCTCGCCGATGGTCCAGGACATCTTCCGGGCGCGTGTGACGGCGTCGGCGGCCGCCGGCTTCACGGGGCTGCTGAGCCTGTTCAACATCGGCGGGCGGATCTTCTGGGCCTCGCTGTCGGATCACATCGGCCGGAAGACGACCTACACCGTGTTCTTCGCGCTGGGCATGCTGCTCTACGCCGCCGCGCCGACCGCCGGCGCGACCGGCAGCCTCGTGCTCTTCGTCCTGATCTTCGGCATCATTCTCACGATGTACGGCGGCGGGTTCGCGACGATCCCGGCCTATCTCGCCGATCGCTTCGGCGTGGGCAACGTCAGCGCGATCCATGGCCGCATCCTCACGGCCTGGTCCACCGCGGGCATCCTGGGACCGGTCCTCATGAACTACATCCGTGAGTTCCAGATCGATCACGGGGTGGCGCCGGCCAATGCGTACACGTTCACGATGTACATCCTGGTCGGACTGCTGGCCGCCGGATTGATCTGCAATCTCGCGATCCGCCCGGTGCCGCAGCGGCTCTTCACCATGCCACCCGACGCCGAGACGCCGAAGGCCGCCCGGCCGGCATCGAAGACGGCCGCCGCGGCGCCGACGGGAGAGTGGGGACTGGTTGCGGTCACCTGGGCGCTCGTGCTGGTGCCGATCGGCTGGGGCGTCTACAACACGTTCGCGCTGGCGAGCCGCATGTTCTAACCGCTGTAGACGCGATCCGGGGGGCTTCGCCCCCGCGGACCTCCCACGACGCGCGCGCTGACCGCGCGCTCGCTCTTGTGTCCCGAGGCAGGGCGGCCGCTCGGACCCATCGCATACAATTGTCGATTGATGGAGCCGCTCGATTCGCGCAGCCGCGACGCCGTCGCGGGCGTGTTGGCCCGTCTGAAGGACGAACCCGGCGCCCTGCTGCCGATCCTGCACGGCGTGCAGGAGGCGCTCGGCTGCGTGCCGTCCTCGGCGGTCGCGCTCGTTGCCGAGACGCTGAATCTCTCGCGCGCCGACGTGCACGGCGTCATCAGCTTCTATCACTTCTTCCGGGAGTCGCCTCCGGGGCGCCACACGATCCATCTCTGCCGGGCCGAGGCCTGCCAGTCGATGGGCGCGCGCGCGCTCGAGGCGCACGCGCGGCGGCGCCTCGCGATTGAGTTCCACGAGACGACAGGCGACGGCGCGTTTTCACTCGAGCCGGTCTACTGCCTCGGCAACTGCGCGTGCTCGCCGGCCGTGATGATCGACGGCGAGCTGTACGGTCGCGTGACGCCGGACCGCTTCGACGATCTCATCGCCGAACGGGAGAGCCGGTGAGCCCGGTGGTCCCGCTCGTCTACGTGCCGCGCGATGCGGCCGCGCTCTCGCTCGGGGCGGAGCAGGCCGCTCGGGCCATCGCCGACGAGGCGCGCGCCCGGAGTATCGACCTGACGGTCGTCCGCAACGGCACGCGCGGCATGTGCTGGCTCGAGCCGCTCGTCGAAGTGCGCACCGCCGCCGGCCGCACGGCCTACGGGCCCGTGACCGCACGTGATGTGCCGGGCCTGTTCGACGCCGGATTCCTGCAGGGCGGCCGGCACCCGCTCGCGGTCGGGCCGGTCGACGGGATTCCCTATTTCAAGAGCCAGGAGCGGCTGACGTTCGCGCGTGTCGGTGTCACCGACCCGATCGATCTCGACGACTATCTGGCGCACGACGGATACCGCGGTCTCCGCCGGGCGCTCACGATGTCGCAGGCCGAAATCGTGCAGGAGGTCACGGCCTCGGGGCTGCGCGGGCGCGGCGGCGCCGCGTTTCCGACGGGCATCAAGTGGAAGACGGTGCTCGACACGGCCGCCACTCGGAAGTACGTCGCCTGCAACGCGGACGAGGGCGACTCCGGCACCTTCGCCGACCGCATGCTGATGGAAGGCGACCCGTTCGTGCTGATCGAGGGCATGACGATCGCGGGCGTCGCGGTCGGCGCGACCCAGGGGTTCATCTATCTCCGCGCGGAATACCCGCACGCGCATCGCGCGCTCACCGCGGCGATCGAGGTCGCGTATCGCCGCGGGTATCTCGGCGCGGATGTCGTCGGCAGCGGCAGGCGCTTCGATCTCGCCGTGCGCCTTGGCGCCGGGGCGTACATCTGCGGCGAAGAGACGTCGATGCTCGAGAGCCTCGAAGGCAAGCGCGGCGAGGTGCGGCCGCGGCCGCCGCTGCCGGCGATCAAGGGTCTGTTCGGGCAGCCGACCGTCGTCAACAACGTCGTCTCGCTGGCGAGCGTGCCGCTGATCCTCGACAAGGGCGGCGCGTTCTACCGCGACTTCGGCATGGGCACGTCGAGGGGGACGCTCGCCATTCAGCTCGGCGGCAACATCAAGCGCGGCGGCCTCATCGAGAAGGCGTTCGGCCTCACGCTGCGCGAGCTGCTCTACGACTATGGCGGCGGCAGCGCCAGCGGACGGCCGATCCGGGCCGTGCAGGTCGGCGGGCCGCTCGGCGCCTACCTCCCCGAGTCGCAGTTCGACACGCCGCTCGACTACGAGGCGTTCGCCGGGATCGGGGCGCTCGTCGGACACGGCGGCGTCGTGGTCTTCGACGACACCGTGGACATGGCCCAGATGGCGCGGTTCGCGCTGGAGTTCTGCGCCATCGAATCGTGCGGCAAGTGCACGCCCTGCCGGATCGGATCGACGCGCGGCGCGGAGGTCATCGACCGCATCCTGGCCGGCACCAGCCGGGACGCCAACCTGTCCCTGCTCGAAGAGTTGTGCGATACCATGGTTCACGGGTCGCTCTGCGGCCTCGGCGGCATGGCGCCCTATCCGGTGCAGAGCGCGTTGAAGCACTTTCGGGAGGATTTCCTCAAGGCTCAGCCAGCCCAGTGAGAGATTAATCATGCACTCCATCGACCACATCGATCTCGGCACGCCGGGCGTGGAGGCGCCGAAGCGGGTCACGCTCGAGATCGACGGCGTCAGCGTGACGGTGCCGGAAGGCACGTCCATCATGCGCGCCGCCGCGCTCGCGGAGCGCCGGATCCCGAAACTCTGCGCCACCGACACGCTCGAGGCGTTCGGCTCGTGCCGGCTGTGCCTGGTCGAGATCGAGGGGCGGCGGGGCTATCCCGCGTCCTGCACGACGCTCGTGGCGGAGGGGCTGAAGGTCCGCACCGAGAGCGCGAAGCTGACCCAGCTGCGCCGCGGCGTGATGGAGCTCTACGTCAGCGATCATCCGCTCGACTGCGTCACCTGTCCGGCCAACGGCCGCTGCGAGTTGCAGGATATGGCCGAGGCGCTCGACGTGACGACCACCCGATACGGTCTGCAGGGCGCGAACCACCAGGCCGCGCCGAAGGACACGAGCAATCCCTACTTCACGTTCGATCCCAAGATGTGCATCGTCTGCTCGCGGTGCGTCCGGGCGTGCGACGAGGTGCAGGGAACGTTCGCCCTGACGATCCAGGGGCGCGGGTTCGACTCCAAGGTGGCCGCCAGCCTGGACGATCGGTTCCTCGACTCCGAGTGCGTGTCGTGCGGCGCCTGCGTGGAGGCGTGCCCGACGCTGGCGCTCACCGAGAAGTCGGTGATTGCGGCCGGTCCAGCCGAGCGCGCCGTCAAGACGACGTGCGCGTACTGCGGGGTCGGGTGCTCGTTCAAGGCCGAGCTCAACGCCGGGGGGCAGATCGTCCGCATGGCGCCGGACCGGGACGGCCACGCCAACCACGGGCACGCGTGCGTGAAGGGGCGGTTCGCCTTCGGCTACGCCACGCATCCCGACCGCGTGACGACGCCGATGATTCGCAGCTCGATCGACGACCCGTGGCAGCCGGTCACGTGGGACGAGGCGATCGCGCACGCGGCGCGCGAGTTCCGGCGCATCCAGGCCGCCTACGGCCGCGACTCGATCGGCGGCATCACGTCGTCCCGCTGCACCAACGAAGAGACGTTCCTCGTGCAGAAGCTGGTGCGCGCCGGCTTCGGGAACAACAACGTCGATACCTGCGCGCGCGTGTGCCATTCGCCGACCGGCTACGGCCTCAAGAGCACGCTCGGCGAGTCGGCCGGGACCCAGGCGTTCGATTCGGTCATGAAGGCCGACGTCATCGTGGTCGTCGGCGCGAACCCGACCGACGCGCACCCCGTGTTCGCGTCGCAGTTGAAGCGCCGCCTCCGCCAGGGCGCGAAGCTGATCGTCGTCGACCCGCGCACGATCGGCCTGGTGCGCTCGCCGCACATCCAGGCGGACTACCACCTGGCGCTCGAGCCGGGCACGAACGTCGCCCTCTTCAATGCCATGGCGCACGTGATCGTCAGCGAGGGCCTGGCCAAGGAAGATTACGTCTCGGCACGCTGCGAGAACGATTCGTATCGCAAGTGGAAGGCGTTCGTCGCCGAGCCGCGCAATTCCCCGGAAGCCACGGCGGCCGCCACGGGCGTCGACGCCGCGCGCGTCCGCGAGGCGGCGCGCCTCTACGCCACGGCCGGCAACGGCGCCATCTATTACGGCCTCGGCGTCACCGAGCACAGCCAGGGCTCGACGATGGTCATCGCGATCGCGAACCTGGCGATGGCGACAGGCAATCTGGGCCGCGAAGGCGTCGGCGTCAACCCGCTGCGCGGCCAGAACAACGTGCAGGGCTCGTGCGACATGGGATCGTTTCCGCACGAGTTCGCCGGCTACCGCCACGTCTCCGATCCGGCCGTGCGCGCGAGCTTCGAGGCGGCCTGGGGCGTGCCGCTCCAGAGCGAGCCGGGCCTGCGGATTCCGAACATGTTCGAGGCGGCCCTGGACGGGAGCTTCAAGGGGCTGTACGTCCAGGGTGAGGATCCCGCGCAGTCGGATCCGGATACGCAGCACGTCACCGCCGCGCTCGCCTCGATGGAGTGCGTCGTCGTCCAGGACCTGTTCCTGAACGAGACGGCGAAGTACGCGCACGTCTTCCTGCCCGGATCGTCGTTCCTGGAGAAGGACGGGACGTTCACCAACGCCGAGCGGCGCGTCTCGCGCGTGCGCAAGATCATGAAGCCGGTCGCCGGCTTCGAGGACTGGGAAATCACGGTCCTGCTGGCCAACGCGCTCGGCTATCCGATGCGATACCGCCACCCGTCCGAGATCATGGACGAGATCGCGCGCCTGACGCCGACCTTCGCGGGCTTCACCTACGAGAAGCTGGATCGCCTCGGCAGCATCCAGTGGCCCTGCAACGACAAGGCGCCCGAGGGCACGCCGACGATGCACGTCGGCGAGTTCGTCCGCGGCAAGGGCAAGTTCCTGCTGACCGAATACGTGCCCACGACCGAGCGGTCGACGCGCCGCTACCCGCTGCTGCTCACGACTGGCCGAATCCTCAGCCAGTACAACGTCGGCGCGCAGACGCGGCGCACGGAGAACCTGGCCTGGGCAGCCGAAGATCGCCTGGAGATCCATCCGCACGACGCGGAGGTGCGCGGCATCCGCCACGGCGACCTGGTCGGGCTCACGAGCCGGTCGGGGGAGGTCGTCCTTCACGCCGAGGTCACCGACCGGGTCCGGCCGGGCGTCGTCTACACGACCTTCCACTTCCCCGAGTCCGGGGCCAACGTCGTGACGACGGAGAACTCCGACTGGGCGACCAACTGCCCGGAATACAAAGTCACCGCCGTCGAGATCGTGAAGGTGAACGAGCCGTCGGCCTGGCAGAAGCGGCACCGCGAGTTCACCGAGCATCAGCTCGACCTGCTCAAACGCGGCGACACCGTTCACGCCTGAGTTCCGCGCCGGAGATCCCGATCCGTGAGAATAGAGCGCCTCACCGACATGGCCAACGACATCGGGACCTTCTTCGACGCCGAGCCGGACAAGGCCGAAGCGGCCCGCGGCGTCGCCAATCACTTGAAGCGCTTCTGGGACCCCAGGATGCGCCGTGAGCTCATCGCGTACTACCGCCGCGGCAACGGCGGGCTGAGCAGCCTCGTGCACGCGGCCGTCGGTTTGCTGTCCGACGGCCAGGACGCCGCTGCCGCCACCGCTCAGACGTCCGCGCCTGCCGACGCGCCGCCGCAAACGACCCACTGAGCGTGCGCCTGCCCGGTTTTGGTACTATGCCGTCCCGATGCGCCTCGCCCGGGTCGCTCTCCTGCTGACTGCGGTTCTCGCCTGCCAGGCAGCGGCGCCGGCACGTGCGCTCGGGCAGTGGTAGCTGGGCGGCTACATCGGCGGGAATCACACACAGGACTCGACCGTCTCCATTCGCGTGCCTGGAGACAACCTCGCGCTGATTTCCGCGATGTCCGATTCGCCGCCGAGTCGAACCAGGGCCGCCGGTACTACGGCCTGCGGCTCGGCCGGATGGCGGGACCCGAGCGGCGGTTCGGTCTCGAAGTGGAGATGATCCACCTCAAGATGGTCGCGGACACATCGCGGCCGTACGAGGTCACCTCCGAGCCGGGCAGCGCGCTGCCGGCTTCCGGCGCGTCGCCGATGAACCTGGTCGTGCAGGAATACCGCATGACACATGGTGTCAACCTCGCCCTGGCGAATGTCGTCGTCGGCAGCCCCTCGGAAGCGCCGGCGGACCGGTCGCCCTCATGCTCCGGGCCGGCGGCGGCCTGACGTTTCCGCATGCGGAGACGACGGTCAACGGCGGGACGATCCATCACTACGAGCTCGGCGGACATCGGGTTCTCGGCGCTCGTACAGAGCGTGTGCGAACTCGAACAGGTGCGTGACGAAGACGACGGTGATCCGGCGCGCCCTGAGCGCCGAGACGACCTGCCTCACGCTCCGCGCCCCTTCGTAAGTGAAGTCGGCGAAAAACTTGACGACGCCAATCAAGATGACGAAACGCAGGGCCCGCCGGTCCGCCGCCGACCCGCCACCGGCTCGAGCGCGCGGCGGAACCCCCCGATCAGCGGACGCGCCGCCGCCGCTCGCCTGGATCGGGCCGACTCCCGAGAACAGAAGCGACGAGCGCCTCGGTCAACGTCCAAGCCGGCGTCGGCAGCTCGCGGCGCCGATCCCAATACGCCAGCGCGGCGGACGCGAGCCCCACCGCGCGCCCGGGCAGACCTTTCGACAAGCGCTCCAGCTCTCGCACCCACCCGTCGTCGAGCGCCATGCCCGGCCGCGCGCGCGCCAGGGCGTCGCGGAGGATCCGGCCAATCTCGGGCCCCGAAAGCGGCCGCACGCGCACGATGTCGAACCGCCAGAGAATGCGGCCGACGGCGCCAAGCGTCCGGCGCTCCAGGCTCCGCGCCGCGCCGACGTACACGCCATCGCTGTCCAGGTGGCGCCGAACGAGCGCGGCCTCGAGTCGGGACAGATGTTCGAACGGATCGACGACCTCGACGCGCGTGCTCTCGCAAACTGCCCGCAAGACCGCCGTCTTTCCCACACCCGCCGGACCGACGAGCAGCACGCTGCGGCCGGCGACGAGCGCGGCGCGGACCTCCTCGATCAGCCGGTCGCGCGACAGCAGCCTGGACACCTCACGGCTCCGCGACGCGCGCCGGGTCGGCCATCTCGAGCCGGCGCAAGGCAGCTTCCGCTCTGCCGGCATCGGCTGCCCCCACCGGGACGCCGCCGAGCTGCACCCGATAGATCTGCGCCTGCGTATCGAACTGGTGGCGCAGCCTGCCGAGCGTACGGAGGCCCCAGTGGCGCAGCAGGCGGCCGTGAGTTTCGAGCGCACCGACAATTCGCTCCCCGGCTTGTGCGCGAAGGGCCGCCGTGACGCGAGCGGCCGCCACGCGGCGCCCGAGCGCGTTGAGCCCGAAGAGATGCAGTCGGATCTCGAGCGGCCCGGGATCCAGACGCGGCAGCTCGCGCATGATCGAGGTCCACTCGTCGTCGGTGGCCGGCTCCGGCAGCGACAGCGACCGCGCGGCGGTGCGGAGCGTCTGGCGCACCTGATCGCTGAGGGTGGACAGCGCGCGCGCCAGCGCATCGCTGCGCTCCGCGCCGATCACCATCAGCGCGCGCTCGACGACCGGGGCGGCCGGCTGGTCTGGGCTCTGCGACAGGCCCGCCGCGACCCGCTCGCCGAGTTGCCTGAGAGCGCGGTCGGCCTCCGAGCTTGGCACGGTGTCGAGCGCGTCGATTGCGTGCCGGACATCGTCGAACGCCGCTGCGGCCATGCGGAGCGCCTCCTCGATCGGCGCGGTGTCGGCTGGTGCCGCGGCGTCGGGAGACCGCCGGCGGGCGAGACGCGCGCGGAGGCCGGCCGCCACGCCGGCGCGCAACGCCCCGACCTTGCGCTGCACCGATTGGGCCGCAAGCGTCTGGTGCTGCGCCAGCAGCGGGCCGAGCTCGTCCCGAATCCAGGCATCGAGCAGCGCTTCATGGCCCGGCAACGTGCTCACGGTGTGGACACCGATTGCGGTGCCGAGCTGAGTGCTCACCTGGTCGGCGGTGTACGCCAGCACACGCTGTCGGTCGGCGGCGCCGAGCAGGTCCGCCTTGCTGAGCACCACCATCACCGGAATCGCGGCCTGCAGCAGGAGCCGAATGGTGTCGAGGTCCTCGGGCGTCAGGGTCGAAGCCGCATCGATCAGGACGATGCCGAGGTCGCATCGTGGCAGGTAGGCGAGCGTCTCCGCCGCGCCCGAGGTCGCCAGCGACCCGAGTCCGGGTGTATCGACGAGGACGACGCCTTCCGGCAGCCTCGACGCCGGGACGGTCACGACCAGGCGCGTGACGTGCTTCGTGTTTCCGGGATTCTGCGCCTCGGTGACGAACTCTGGCAGTCGATCGATCGGCGTGCGCTGCGGCCCTCGGTCGGCGAACGTCACGTCGACGCCGGGCGCGTCGCCGCGCACCACTCGCGTCGGCACCGCCGTGATCGGCGTGACGCCGACGGGCAGCACGGGCGCCCCGATCAGATGGTTCAGCAGCGAGGACTTGCCCGAGCTGACACGGCCGAAGACGGCCACCTCGAACCGCTGCTCCTCGAGGCGCCCGAGCACAATCTCCAGGGCCGGCCGGAACTCGACGAGCCCCTGCTCGCCGATCGTCTGCTCCAGCGTTCTCAGCACACCGATGTCGGCGCCGTCGCGCGCCAGCCGCGCCAGCCTGGTCTCGAAGCTGCGCCCCTCGCCGCCGGCGAGCGCCCGATCGAGCGTCGCGACGACGCTCTTCAGCTCCTCGGCCAGGCCGTTCAGCTCCGGCTCGAGCGCGGCTGGCACGGCCCCGTAGCCCTGCATGTACTGCGGCTTGAGCTCCTCGATCGAGATGTCGACGAACCCCAGCGCCGTGCGGATGGCATGCAGGGCGGAGATCCGGTTCGCGTCCGGCATGGCGTCGTGGCGCTCAAGGACGCGCAACATGTCGGCCCGCAGGCGGACGAAGTAGTCGCGGAGCAGCTTTCGGAGCGTGGGCGGGAGGTCGTTGACGTACCGCGCGAACGGCGACTGCGAGTCGGCCGACGCGACGATCACGTCGATGTCCGAGAGGAGCCGATCGATGTAGCGGCAGCTCGCTAAGAGGTGGCGCCGGTGATGCTCGTTCAGCGTTCCGGCAGCGTTCGCCTCCGTCGACCTGCTGTCACGCCGGGTCGCCACGGCTGGCGTCCGTTTCCCGATGAACGTACTGGATGACTTCGACGTCGGAAATCGCGATCAGCCCATCGAAGACCATGCGCTCCAGCATCGGAAGGAAGCGCTCGATCTTCTCGGCCGTATCGACGATACAGACCATCATGGGCAGATCCGACGAGGTGAGCAGATGGCGTCGGTGAATCCGGCTGCTCGCGCCGTAGCCCTCGATGCCCCGGTACACGGTCGCGCCTGCCATGTCCTGCCGACGCGCCTCCTCGACGATCGTCTGGTGCAGCGGCCTCCCCTGGAACCGATCGTCCTCGCCGAAGTGAACGCGCAGCATCTTCGCGGGGCCTGAGAGCGTCACCGGTCCTCCTCATTCCCGACCGGGTTCTCGAGCCGGTGCGTGTACTTGATCACCTCGGCGTCGGAGAGCACGACCAGCCCCTCCTGCACCATCTGCTCCAGCACCGGGAGGTACGCGCGGATCTTCCGGTCTTCGTCGATGACCGACAGCATGATCGGCTGGTCGTGCGAGAGGCTCATGCGGCGCTCACGGTGGAAGCGCCGGTGCGCGCCGTAGCCGGAGATGGCGCGGTAGACCGTCACGCCGGCGATGTCGTTCGCGCGCAGGCTCTCGACGATGGCATCGTGCAGCGGCTTGCCACGCCATCGGTCGTCCTCGCCGATGAAGATCCGCATCATCGTCGCCTTGCCGGAAAGTGTCGCGCGCGGAAGAGCCGGCGCCGGCGCGCTCGGCTGCGCGGCCTTGAGGATGACCGTGTCCTGCATGTCGACGAGACCCGCGTCCACGATCTGGAGGAGCTTCGGCAGGAGCCCGTCGAGCTTCGCGGCCTCTTCGACGAATTCGATCTTGATCGGCAGGTTCTCGCTGATCTCGAGGATCCTCGTCGTGTGCAGGTGGTGATCGGCGCCGAAGCCTGCCATCCCTTTGGTGACGGTGGCGCCGGACACCCCGTGATAGAAGAGGTAATTGAGTACCGCCAGGTACAACGGCTCGCCGTGATGGCGCACGTCCTCACCGACGTAGACTGTCACCTTCTTGGCCGAACCGTGAGTGAGCATCGCGCCCTCCTGCCTCAAGTCACCCGCGCGACAACCACGCCCGCCCAGAGGGCGAGATATCCCGCGGCGACGCTGCCGAGCACGTACGCGGCCCCGACGCGCCACGCGCCTTCCGTATTCGCGCGAAACGCTTCGAGCTCGAACGTGGAGAAGGTCGTGTACGCCCCGACGAAACCGATTGGGATAAGGAACCGCCACTGCGGATTGACCACCAGGCGCTCGGTCAAGAGCGTCATGGCCACGCCCATGATGAGAGAGCCGGACACGTTGACGATGAACGTGCCCCACGGAAACCCCGCCGGGACGCGGGCCTGGACGATAGCCGCCACCTGATAGCGGGCGATCGCGCCCGCGAACCCGCCAATCCCGATCATCACGTATCGCAGCAACCGGTCCTCCCTTCCGATTCACTTCACGAACGCCGCGACCGCGCCGAGCCCCACGAGCGCCGAGAGCAGCACGTACGCCAGGTACGCGTTCAGCCGGCCGTGGTGCATTCGCGCCAGCCCCAGCGCGATGTCGCGCATGAGTCGTCCGACCGGATGCAGCAGGACGCGGTCGACCACGTGCGCCGCACGATCGTCCCGGCGGATGGCCGTACGAAAGTGCTCGGCCACCGTCTCGCGGGTGTCCTCCACGGTCATGGGACGCAAAATGGCCTGGAAGATCACGCGGACCGGATTCGAGAAGCCGGTCGCCGTATAGGTCATCTCCGGCAACAGGCGTCGAATGCCGCCGTCCCAGCACACCGCCCGGACCGCGCTCCGGCGACCGGCCAGGGCCCACCGAACCGCGCCGAACGTGACGAGCAGAAGCGCGGCGAGCACTACGATCAGATACGTCGGCGACCCGGCGAAGACGACCGGGTTGGCCGCGCCGCCTCGGTGCAGCATCACCAGTCCCGGTCCCGGCGCGAGGCCCTGGCCGACTTGCGCGCCGAGGTCGTGGAACTCGGCGGCGAACGCCGCCGGGAGGGTCTCGTGTCCCGGGCTGCCGGCGAAGAACGGTGGAACCATGATGTCCGCGGCGCTGCTGTGCGCCACGGGCCGCACGGCGTGGTCGAGCGCGCCGATCACGTACGTCGGCAGCACGCCCAGTGCCAGACAGAGCACGGCGAGGGCGCCCAAGGGCGCGAGCCCGCTGCCTCCGGTCTCACGCGCGTCCTCCGCCTCGGGCGAGCGCGTCATGCCCAGAAACCCCATCGCGAACACTTTCGCGAAGCAGGTGACGGCGAGCGCCGCCGTCAGGGCCAGCCCTGCACCGCAGACGGCAAACACGATTTTCACGCCGGTGGACGGCAGCTCCGCGCTCCGGAGCAGTGTCTGCAGCGTGAGCCACTCGCTGACGAACCCGTTGAACGGCGGCAGGCCCGCGATCGACAGGACGCCGGCGAGCACGCCGAGTGCCGTCCAGGGCATCCGGCGGACGAGTCCGCCCAGCCGATCGAGATCGCGCGTGCCGGCGCGGTCGTCCACGATTCCCGCGCCGATGAAGAGCAGCGACTTGTAGAGGGAATGGTTCACGAGGTGGTAGAGCCCTACCAGGAAGCCCATCGCGGCAAGAGACGGCCGGCCCGCGGCAGTGAAGGCAAACCCCGCGCCGAATCCGGCCGTGACGATGCCCGCGTTCTCGATGGAGCTGTGCGCGAGCAGCATCTTGAGATCGTTGTGTGTCGTCGCGTAGAGAATGCCGACGAGCGCTGACGCGGTGCCCACCAGCAGCGCGATCAGACCGGGTGCCATCGAGGCGGCCGGCAGCAGGTCGGCGTTGACGCGCAAGATGCCGTACAGCCCGAGATTCAGCGTCACGCCGGCGAGCACCGGGACGAACGGCGCCGGCGCGGCGGCGTACGCGCGCGGGAGCCAGGCGTTCACCGGCACGAGGCCGGCCTTGACCCCAAACCCAAAGAACGTCAGCAAGAAGATCGCCATTCGGAGGCCGCCGCTCATCCCGGTGGCCGCCCGCATGTGGGTGAACTCCAGCGAGCCCGTGGCGGAAGCAAGCAGCAGCAGACCCAGCAACGCCGCCAGGAACCCCGCTTCGCCGACCGCGAGCATCAGGTAGCCGGCTCGACGATGTTCCTCGACTTCGTCCTGGAAGATGACGAGCAGGTACGAGAGCACGGACATGCCTTCCCACGCCACGAGGAACGAGAACGTATCGCCGGCGACCAGAATCCACACGACTGACGCGCATAGCGCGAAGAACATCACGGCATACGCGCGCACGCTGTAGCGTTCGAGCAGGCGCGGCAGACTATTGACAGCGAACATCGACGCGGGCAACAGGACGAGACCGGTCACGAGCACGAACAGGCCCGACAAGGGATCACGGCCGAGCACCACGGCGCCGACCGACCGAATGGTCCAGAGCGGCGTTGCGGAGGCGGATCCGTCGAACAACGCCGTGGCGCCGAGCCCGATCAGCACCAGCCCCGCCAGCCCGCCGACCCACGCGACCACGCGTGGGCTGTGCCGAGCGGGCACGGCCAGCGCGAGCACGACGCCGGCCGTGCAGAGTGCCGCGAAACACGCCAGGAGCGTGCCGAAGGCGCTCACCGGGACAGTACCTCCGGGCCGGTCGTGGCGGGTGAGGTGAGCGATGCAGGCGTCGCGCGTCCGACCGCGAGCAGCAGCCCGTGCAGGATCGCCAGCGGCGGCGGCGGCTGCCCGGGGACTTCGACATCGACTGGCAGGATGTCCGCCACGCCGCTCCCGCTGACGAAGCTGGGGCCGAACACCCCACCCGAGAGGGCGCACGCGCCGACGGCCAGGACCTGCTTCGGCGTCGGCATCGCATCGTAGGTCTTCTGGAGCGCGACGCGCATGTGATCGGTCACCGGGCCGACGACGAGCAGCACGTCCGCGTGCCGCGGCGTCGGCGTGATGAAGAACCCGAGCCGGTGAATGTTGTAGTAAGGGTTGTTCAGCTGCTTTACCTCGTGGAGGCACGCACCGCAGTCGCCCGCGTCGACGACGATGATGTGAACCGAATGGTGGAACGGCCGCCCCAGCCCGCGGCGTCCGTTCTCACCGGCCGCCGGCCTGGTCGCCCATTCGTACCCGTCCGACCAGGCAACGGACGTCGGCACGGCACGCGCACAGCGGTAGGCATGGACACAGCGCCGGTAGTCCACGACGAGACGGCCATCCTGCTCGCGAATCGCCTCGGTGGGACAACTCGCCGCGAACGACGCGATCGCCTCCGCCGGGTACGCGCCGCCGAGCGGCAGCCCTGGCGAGACGCCCGCCGTCGTGTCTGGCCTGCTGGGATACGACGTCGTCTTGATGCTTGCCCGAAGTCCGCGCGTGACCCATTGAGGCATGTCAGCCATTCTTCTGGGGGACTTCGTCCCGCCAGACCCCGTTACACGCTCGCTCGCGGCGGGCCCTGCGCCCCGCGCCGCTCGCGTGGCTCACTCGCTCTCGCTCGTTCGTGATCCTCAAGAGCCCGGTCATCGATCCGTTTCCGCGACCGACAGGTCGAGCGTCGAAAGGATGATTGGAAAATCCTGGAACGCGAACCGCTCGACCGCCAGATGGAAGCCGAGCCAGTTGATGAACGACGGCGAGATGATGTGGTAACGCAGAACCGCGCCGTCCGCGTGCAGGCGGACCCAGTGGAAGGTGGCGCCCCGCGGCGCCTCAACGAAGCCGAGGGCGGAGCCCTCCCGAATGGCCACGCCCGCCGCGATCGGCCCAGGCGCCAGTGACGCCGTGGCCTGCTCCATCATCCGGACCGACTGACGCGCCTCTGCAAAGAGAACCCGCAGTCGCGCGTAGCCGTCCCCTTCGCGCTCGGTCGGCACGTCGAACGCCAGTCGGTCGTAGCCGCTGTACGGCTGCGCCTCGCGCAGGTCGCACGCGATCCCCGAGGCGCGAGCCATCGGTCCGACCAGTCCGACTTCGCGCGCCTCGGCCTCCCCGATGAAGCCGACCTCCTCCAACCGATCGAGGAAGCTGCTCGAGACCTGTAGCATGCGCTCGATTTCATTCAATGCATCGAGCGCCGACCGAGATCGGGCGAGGGCCTCGCGGCACGCCTCGTCGGCGAGATCGACCGCAAGTCCACCCGGCACGACGAGCCCGAAGAGGTACCGGTGCCCGGTCAGCGCGCCGCTCACGCGGAGGAGATCCTCTTCCAGGGCGGCGGTTTGGGCGGCGGCGACCACGAGCGCCGTGGACTCGCAGATGGCGTGGATGGCCCCCACGTGATGCCGAAACCGTTCCAGTTCCGCGACGAACACGCGGAGCGCCTGCGCACGCCCCGGCACGTCCGTCGCGCAGATCGTCTCGACCGCCCGGCTGAACGCCCAC
This sequence comes from uncultured Acidobacteriota bacterium, assembly GCA_963764505.1. GTDB lineage: Bacteria > Acidobacteriota > Vicinamibacteria > Vicinamibacterales > SCN-69-37 > CAVXSP01. The sequence goes on from CAVXSP010000001.1 coordinate 282,517, forward strand.
CCGTGGGCGAACGCCGTCGTCGCCGCGAAACGTTCCGCCAAGAGGAGCACGCGATCGACCGATTGACCTTCCGCGAGCTTTTCGATCCCGCGGTACTTGTAGAACAAGCGTGGCATGGCGCGGATCACGTCCTCGCCGACGGTCTCGAGGCCGAAATGGACCGACTCGGCGACGCCGGAGAAGACCGGGCCAATGGGCATCACGAAGGCGCCGGTCGCCTCCACCACGCGATGCGGGCGCCAGTCGACGTTCGGCCGCCGGTTGGTGACTGGCGTCCGGGCGCTGAAGCGATGCCGCATCGGCTCGACCCCCTCCTGCCACGCATCGTCGTGCAGGATGAAATCGCCCAGCCGCGGATGGCCTTCGAAGCGCAAGCCGAACAGGTCCTCGGCTTCGCGTTCGTGCCAGTCCGCCGCGTGCACCGGCCTCACGATCGTCGGCACCGTCGGCTGGTCCAACGGCACCCTCAGGACGACATGGACCCAGGCGCTTCCCCGCTCACCGTAGAAGAGATACCGCAGGCGCCATTCCGACGCTTCCTCTTCGACCACGAGACCGGCGAAGCTGAAGCGCCAGTCGGCGAACAACTGTCGACACACGTCGACCAGCACGGCGCGGCTGCAGGTCACCTCGCTGACAGCCTGCCGGGCGTCGAACCGGTACTGGACGCCCGCCAGCCAGCGCCGCGCGATTTCGCGTTCGAGCTCCTGATGATTCATGGCGATGTCAGCGGAGTCAGGTTGGACGCCGCCAGCGCGGCCAGCGTGTGGAGCGACATCGGCTGATAGACGCCCAGCACGAGAATCGGGATGGCGGCAAGCGCAAGGGTGAGGACGCACGAGAACGGCAGCGCCGCTCCGATGCCTGGGGGCACTTCCGCCGGCGGCCCGAACACCATGCGGTTGACGTGCAGCAGGACGCCGAAGAACGCGACCGTGATGAAGATCACGAGCAAGGCCGTGACGAGATACTGTCGCGCGTCGAGGCCCGCGCGGAAAATCGAGAACTCGCTCAGAAACAGCGCGAACGGCGGCGCCCCACCCACGGCGAGCGCACCGAACAGCAGAGCCGCGCCGGCAATCGGCGACCTGCGAATCAGACCGCGGACCGACGCGATCTCCCGGGTGCCGAGCACCAACAACGCGGCGCCCGCGGCAAAGAAGCAGAAGGACTTGGTCAGGCTGTGACTGATCATCTGCAGCATGGCGCCGTAGGTGCCGGCCGACCCGCCGAGGCCGGCCGCCACGAAAATGACGCCCATGTGCTCGACGGTGGAATAGGCGAAGAGGCGCTTGTAATCCCGCACCTGCAGCAAGAGAAACGCGGCGACGCCGACCGAGAGGAGCCCGATGACCTGCATCCACGCATCGACCCGGGCCGCGGGCAGGAGGGGCACGAGCCGGAGAATGCAGTACAACGCGGCCGTCGTCTTGACGCCTGAGAGCAGCGCGCAGACCGGCGACGGCGCCTGGCTGTGCGCGTCGGGCAACCACGTGTGCAGTGGCACGAAGCCGGCCTTCACGCCGAACCCGGTGAGGATCAGCACGAACGCCGCCATCACTAGCGGTGGGGGCATCTGCGCGGATACGGCTCGCAGACCGTCCCAGCTATAGTGGCCGCCGCCCGCCTGCTGCTGTGCCCAGAACAGCACGAAGAATCCCAGCAGCGCGATCGCCGCACCCATGAACATCAGCGCGATGTACTTCCACGCGGCCTCGAGCGCCTCGCGGGTGTTGTCGAACCCGACCAGCAGCACCGAGAACACGGCCGTGAACTCGAGGGCCATCCACACCAGCGCCGGCTGGAACAGGATGGGCACGAGGATCAACGCGAACGCGAACAGGTTGAAGTGCGCGCAGTAGGACCGTATGCGTTCGACGCGTGACTCGTGAGCGGCGATGTAGCCCCAGGAGAAGAGCGCGGCGGTGGCGCTGACGAACGTCACCAGCAGCAACAACACCGCGGCGAGACCGTCCAGCTCCACCCAGCCCGGAATCGCCACGACCACGCGATCGGTGACGACTCGGCCGGCCTCGGCGAGAGCGACGGCGAAGGCAGCGGTCGCCGCAACGAGCGTGACGCCGGGGGCGAACCGCCTGCCCAGCCGGAGCCGCGAGAGCAGCACGGCTGCGAGCGGAAGGAGCGGCAGCACGAGCAGGCTCATCTCGGGGCCTCTTCCCGGAGCACGGTCAGTGCGCCGACCTCGGTCGTGCCGATGTGCTCGTGGACGGCCCGCGTCAGCACGCCGACCACGAACACGAGGATCAGGACGTCGAAGGCGATCGCCACTTCCGCCACGAGCGGCATCGCGGGCGCCACGCCGATGCCTGCGAGGAAGGCCGCGTTCTCCATCGCCAGCAGCCCCAGGAACAACGGGACGGCCTCCCGGCGGACCGTCGCCGTCAGCGCGCCGATCAGGACGCCTGCCAGCCCGACCGGCAGATTCACGCCAACAGCCACGCCGCCGCCCGCCGCCACGAGCGGCCGGGCGACGACGTAGCCGGCGACGGTGAGTGCCAGCGCCAGCAGCAGCGCGGTCGGAACGTTGAGCACCTGGGTCACCTCGCGGTGCGTGAAGACCTCGTCGTGCAGCGCCCGACGCAGCAGCCGCGGAATCACCACGACCTTGATGGCGATGTCCACGCCGCCGACGACGATCAGATCCCACTCGCGGTCGACGACGCTCAGCAGCAGAGCCGAGATGGCGAGGAGCAGCGAGGAGGCGACGAACAGCCGCGCGCACCCCTGAATCTGCCGCGTGGCGACCAGACCGAACATTGCCAGCAGGAAGAGCCCGCAGGTCAGCGCGTTCAGGTTCTCCAGCCAGATCATCGTCATCGAACCCGGATGCGGCATCTCGCCTCGCTAATACGCAAACAGCCGGATGATCATCGAGGCGACCGACGTGATGAACGCCGCGCCCAGGAACTCGGCAATGCGAAACAGCCGGAGCTTCGACAGGGACGATTCGACGACGACCAGCCCCAGCACGAACGCGAAGATCTTCAGGAGCACCAGCGGGATGGCGAGCAGCACGGCGCCGAGCGCCTGGTCGTGCGCCAGACCCCACGGTGCGACCAGGACGTTCAAGAAGATGCACAGGAGCACGAAGAACTTCATCGCACCGCCCCACTTCACGAGCGCCATGCCGCGGCCGGAGTACTCCAGGGATTTGGACTCGTCGATCATCGCCAGCTCGAAATGCCCGGTCGGATTGTCCACCGGGATCCGACCTCCTTCGGCGAGGATCAGCATGATGAACGCGAGCATGAGCAGCACGTGCGACGGCTCGAAGAAGTTGGCGAGGGGCGTGACCCACCGCTGCTGCACGATGTAGGGAATGGTCGATCCGGCCACGAAGGACACCGTGAAGAAGACGATCATGAAGACCGGCTCCGCCAGGAAGCCCACCATTCGCGTACGGCTGGCGCCGACCGGCCCGTACGGGTTCGCCGTGTCGACGGCGGCAAGCGTGGCGAAGAATCCCCCGAGTGCGAGGACGAAGCCGCCGCCCAGCATGTCGCCCATGAACGCAAGGAACAACGGATAGTCGGTCAGCACCGGAATGAGCAGAGTCACGACGATCGGCGTGACGAACACGAGGTACGGCGTGAAGCGAAAGATCCAGGACGTCTGATCGGAGATCACTTCATCCTTGTGGAAGAACTTCCAGATGTCCCGATACGGCTGGACGATGCTCGGCCCGCGCTTCGACTGCAGCCGCTCCTTCAGCCGTGCCGTGACCCCGGCGACGAGCGGCGCGAAGACCAGCACCGTTGCGACCTGGAGAAGGTTGAAGACAATCCGCGCGATCACTCGCTCTCCTCCGTCCGGACGTGGCCCTCGCGGCCGCACGGCTCCGGGCCCTGTCTTTCACGCGGCTCGACTGTTCGTGGGAGAGGGACAGCGCTCCCGCAGCCGTAGCTCGCAGGAGTCATCTGCCTTCGTGATGCAGGAAGGCGGTTAGAGGTGGAACTCCAACACCTTGAAATTGGCAACTTCCTTGTACCACAGTCGGGCGCAGCGCCTCAACCAGTGGCGCGACGTTCGGCTATACTGGCCGTCTCGGCGGTGGAGTTCGCCGCAAGCGTTCGCGGCCGATCGGTGGCGCGAACCAATGACTCCTACTGAGGGCGCAGGCCCCGGTAGGAGTTTTTTTTTGGCCAGAGACTGGCGACGGAGGTGATCGTGACGGATGCTCGGATTCAGCGGCTCACGGCGCGCGAAATTCTCGATTCGCGCGGCAATCCGACGATTGAAGTCGACGCGGCGCTGAGCGACGGATCGACGGGGCGCGCCAGCGTCCCCTCTGGCGCGTCGACGGGCAGCCGAGAGGCGCTCGAGCGGCGCGACGGCGACGCGGCACGCTACGGCGGCAAGGGGGTGCGCGGGGCCGTCGCCGCTGTGAACGAGGAACTTCAGCGGGCCCTGGTCGGCCGACTCGCGGGCGATCAGCCGGCGGTCGATCGCCTCATGATCGACCTCGACGGCACGCCGAACAAATCCCGGCTTGGAGCGAACGCGATCCTCGGCGTGTCGATGGCGGTCGCGCGGGCGGCGGCGGCGAGCCAGCGTGTGCCGCTGTACCGGTATCTCGGCCCGCGCGCGCCCGGCCGGCTGCCGGTCCCGATGGTCAACGTCATCAACGGCGGCGCGCACGCCGCCAACGCACTCGACTTCCAGGAGTTCATGATCGTGCCGTCCGGCGCGCCGTCAACCGCTGAAGGCGTGCGATGGTGCGCGGAAGTGTTTCACGCGCTCAAGGGTCAGCTCAAGAAGGCCGGCCACGTCACATCAGTTGGTGATGAAGGCGGGTACGCGCCCAACGTCGAGACGCCCGACGAAGCGCTCGGCCTGATCGTGCGCGCCATCGAGGCGGCCGGCTACGCGCCGGGCCGCGACCTTGCGCTGGCGCTCGATCCGGCAGCGAGCGAACTGTGGGCCGGTGACGGCACGTACAGGTTCGCGAAATCGCACCTTCCCGACCGGTCGACCGCGCAGATGACCGAGGAGTACGCCACGCTGATCGACCGCTTTCCCATCATCTCGATCGAGGATGGACTGGGCGAGCAGGACTGGAGCGGATGGGCGAGCCTGACACAGCGTCTCGGCTCGCGCGTGCAGCTCGTCGGCGACGACATCTTCGTCACCAACCCGCAGATCATTCGCAGGGGCATCGCTGAACGGATCGCTAACGCCGTGCTCATCAAGCTGAACCAGATCGGGACGGTGACCGAGACGCTCGAGGCGATCGCCGTTGCACGACAGGCGAACTACACGATCGTCGTCTCGCACCGCTCGGGCGAGACGGAGGATGCCTTCATCGCCGACCTGGCCGTGGCCATCGGCGCCGAGTACATCAAGACGGGATCGATGTCGCGCTCCGAGCGGCTGGCGAAATACAACCAGCTCATGCGTATCGAAGCCGAGCTCGGCGTCGCGGCCGCGCCGGCCGCCCCGGCCCGGTAGGGCCGGATGGACGGCCGGCCGGGCCTGCCAGACGCGGACGCGCTGACGCCGTTGCGCGCGCTCGCCGCGATCGCGTCGGCGGCTGGCGCGGACCTCGTCGCCGAGGAGGCGGCGGACCTCGCCGCACGCGTGGCCGAGGGGCGCTTCTTCGTCGCGTGCATGGGGCAGTTCAAGCGCGGCAAGTCGACGGTTCTCAACGCCCTGCTCGGCGAATCCCTGCTGCCCACGGGAGTCGTCCCGGTCACCTCGGTCCTGACGATCGTCCGCTACGGCAACGCGCCCGGCGCGAGCGTCCGATACGAGTCGGGCCCAGCCGAGGAGATTGCGGTGAGCCGGCTCGCGGACTACGTCACCGAGGACGGCAATCCGCAGAACGCGAAGCACGTGGCGGCTGTCGACGTCCGGCATCCGAGCCCGCTGCTCCGCACGGGCGTGTGTCTCGTCGACACCCCCGGCCTCGGATCGGCGTCCCCCGTCGCGACCGAAGTGACGCGGCGGTTCGTCCCGCGGGTGGACGCCGCGCTGGTCGTGGTCGGCGCCGACCCGCCGCTCACGGGCGACGAGCTCGACCTGGTGCAGCAGGTGAGTGCGCAGACGCCCCACTTGATGTTCGCGATCAACAAGGCGGACAAGCTGGGCAATGTGGAACTCGCGGAGATCCTGCTCTTCACGCAGCGGTTGCTGATGAGCCGGCTCGGCGCGATACCCGAGCACGTGTTCGTCATCAGCGCAGGCGAGCGGCTCGCCTCCGGCCGGCCGACACGCGATTGGGGCCGATTGGAGCAGGCGCTGCGAGCGCTGACCGAGGAGCGCCGGGCCGCGCTGTTCGCCGATCGCATCGAGCGCGTGCAGACCCGCCTGGCGCGGCAGATCCGGCACACGCTGGACGCGGCCGCCGAGGTGCTCGTCGCGCCCGTCGACGAGTCGGACCGGCGCCTGCGGCAGCTGCAGCGATGGCAGGCCGATGCCGAGCCGGCGCTGGCCGATCTCGGCGTGCTGCTCGGCGCCGAACAGCAGACGATCGCGCGAACGCTGCGCGAGCGGCTCGCGGCGTCGATGCACGCACGGCGACAGGCGATCGAGGCCGACCTGCGCAGGGCCGTGGAGCCGGCGATCGAGGCGGGCGGCCCCCACGCCCGCGAGCACGCGCTGGCGGCCGCCGAGGAGGCGGCCAGGCGCGCGCTGCAGCAGGAGCTCGAGTCCGAAGAAGCGCGCGCGCTGGCCGCGCATCGGGAGGCGACCGAGCGCTTCGTCGAGCTGGCCAACGCCCTGCTGGATCGACTCGCCCAGGCCGAGCCGCGGCTCGCCGAGCTGCCCCCGCTCTCGGCGCCCGCGGAGCTGGCCGGCTCACGGCGGTTCTTCTTCACGCCGATGATGCGGCTCACGGCGCGCACGCCCTGGCAGGTCGCGGTCGACATGGTGGCGTCGAAGGCCGCCCGCCGCGAGCGCATCCTGATGCAGGCTGAGGCGTACCTCGACCGGCTGCTCGAGACGAACACGAGCCGGGTCGCGAGCGATCTCGACGACCGGCTGATCGACAGCCGCCGGGCGCTGGAGGGCGCAGTCCGCGCGCGGCTGACGGCGCTCGCAGGCTCGGCGGCTCGGGCGGTCGAACGCGCGTGCGACGTCAGGGCCGCGGGAGAATCAGCCGTGCGTGCGGAACTGGATCGGCTCGCGGCGCTGCGGGCGCGTCTCGAAGCTCTGCGCGTCGATGCCGGCGCGGCGCGACGGCATGGTGACGGGCGTCAGGTGTGACGGCGCCGCGACGTTCATCCGACGCGCGATAGCCGCGGGACCGCACACAGCTCAGACACCGCAAATGACCCCTGTCAGCGCAGACCGACAGGAGTCATTGGTCCCGAAGGACGCGACGCGGCGTCCACCGCGACGAGATCGATTGTGCTCATCGTCGTACTCACGAGCGCGTGTCCTTTCAAAGGAACGCCTCCCGACGGGTACGTCGGCGTGTACGAGGCGACCCGGACGTCCTGGATCGCGGACGGGTCGTGGCCGCGGGCCCGCTCGGCAGTTGGCAGCGGAACGATGCCTCGACGTACGAAGTCGGCATCACGGGCGACGCGTCGGCGTTTCGCCGGGCGCTGGATGAAGATCGACTCACCTGCATTCCAAACGAGGACGAATACTTGCTCGTCACTCTGGCGCGGGGCGAATCGAGAGTGCTGTTCGCGGCCGCCCGGAGAGCCGGCGTGCAGATCCGGCACCTGCGTCGCCGAACCGAGACACTCGAAGAGTTCTTCCGCCGAGTCACGATCCCATGATGCCCTGCGGAATCGAGACGGGCCGCGCCCGAGGCTGGGCGACCAGAGCGCACGTGCGACGCCCAACTGTGACTCGTTACGCGTCCAGGCGCGTGTGCCGAATCAGTCCTGCGAGGCGACGGCGGTGATCGGCGCCAATCGGCAGCGTCTCGATCCGCGCCGCGGCGCGTTCGGGTGATTCTCGATCTTCCGGCTGAATGCGTTTGAGAGCCGGGTGTAGCGGCGCATCATCGTCGGCAAGGGGCCCACTACCAGCCGCGGGCGTGTCTTGCGCGCTGAGCGGCTCGCAGCATAGGCTATGGCGTTTGCCGAGCGCCGCACCGGCGCGAATTTCCAGTGTCATCGAAACTGTCGTACGACAAGCAGCAGCTCGAGGAGGTCGGGTTTCTCACCTGCATGACGCTGGTCCTGCTCGGCAACTACGCGCAGACCGGGCATTTCGGCGGGCCGCTCGCATATACGCCGTACAACGTCGCCGTGCACCTGGCCGGTCCGGATCTCGGCGGGCTCCGGTACGACTACCGGCGGCCGAAGCATCCGTACGGGGACAAGTTCATGCTGGCGGCGGGGCACTGCGCGCCCACGTGCTACGCGCTCTGGATGATCATGGGCCAGGCGCTCTACCGGAAGTACCAGGCCACGGGCGACAAGCGCTACCACGTGGCGTCCGATGTCGCGATGCTGCCGATCGACGCGCTCGGGTTCCGCCGAGGCGCCGGCGCGCTCGAGTCGCTGCTCGCCGATCTGAAGCTCGCCGACGACCCGCGGTTCGCGCAGGCGAAGGGGCGCGGGATTCGCGCGCTCTCGGGGCACATCGAGTCGACCGACCTCACCAACGACGTCAACGGCGGGCCGTCGGGCATCGGTATCGCGCTGGCTGCGGGTAAGGCGGCGTTCTGGGACGTCGTCGGCGCGCCGGTCGGCTCACCCAAAGTAATCGCGTTCGAGGGCGAGTTCGCAATGTGCGCCGGCCATGCCCAGGAGCTCAAGACGCAGGCGCTGGCGCTCAAGGTCGGCAAGCGGCTGCGGATCATGTTCTCGGACAACAACGCCGGCATCGACGACTCGCTGATCGGCGGCGTGATCGACAGCAAGTACGACGGCTATCGGCTGGTCGATCAGTGGACGTCCTACGGCTGGAACGTGTTCACCATGGCCGACGGCCACGACTACGACCAAATCGTCGGCGTGCTGAAGCGGATGGACGAGTGGGATCCGGCCGATCGCCGGCCGATGATCGTCATCGGCAAGACGATCAAGGGCTACTGGCCGTGCGCCGCGCACGGCAAGATCTCGGCGAGCTGCGATCAGATTGTCGGCTACCCGAGCCACCCGTACTCTCAGAAGATGAACTCGCCGTATTTCGTCTCCCTGGCCGAGACGTTCGAGGAGCGGTACGGCGTGGAATTCTCCGGCATCCGGCAGGGCGCTGTCACCGACGCGCGCGAGCGGCTGATCCAGTTCAAGACGAACATGGACGTGGCGATGTCCGTGCTCGATCGGAACGGACTCGGCGACTGGCTCGCCGACCGGCTGGTGGAGATTGGCGACACCGTCAAGGACGAGTTCAAGCTGCACATCGACGTGACGCGCGACCCGTTCCTCGACGACCGGCTGCGCGTCGCCAGTCTGCCGGAGGAGCCGCAGACCGTCACGGTGAAGAATCCCTCGACGGGCGCCGAGAAACCGGTGAAGGTCGCGCTCTTCCGGAAGCCGGGGGAGGTCGCGGGCGCGCGGCGCGCGATCTCCGAGATCATCAAGTGGCAGAACTACGTCACGGGCAACCGCGTGCTGACGATTGCCGCGGACCTGTCGGAGTCCGTGAACCTCGAGCACGGCAGCCTGTGGGGCCACTACGACCCGGAGACGAATCCGTCCGGGACGAGGCTCAAGGCCGCGATCCAGGAGGCGGGCAACGCCTCGACGGCGATTGGTCTCGTCGGCCAGAGCGCGTCGGTCGATCCGGAGAAGTTCGCCGGCGTCTGGGCCTGGAGCGGGACGTACGGGGCGTTCACGCCGCTCATGTATCTGCCGGCGCGTGTCTGGAGCCAGCAGAACCAGGACAGCCGTTTCCGCACGGGCGTGCTCCACGTCCTGGCCGGCCACTCCGGCCCCGAGACCGCGGCCGACGCACGCACCCACTTCGGAATCTTCTCGCCGCAGGTCTGGAAGCTCTTCCCGCGCGGCCAGGTCATCACGCTCAGCTTCTGGGACTACAACGACGCGGCGGCGGGCTATTTCGCCGCCGCGGAGATCGCGGCGCGCGAAAAGAAGGTGGGCATCATCGTGCTCGAGGTCGCGCGGCCCGACTTCCCGGTCGCCGACCGCAGCACGTTCGCCGATACGGACCTGAAGGCGGCCGCCAAGGGTCTGTATGTGATCCGCGACTTCGCGCCCGCCCAGCCGCGGCACGGCTACGTCGTCGCCCAGGGCGCCAACTCCACGTTCAACCTGGTGGGCCTCCTCCCGAAGCTCGAGGCGGCCGGCGTGAACGTCAAGGTGATCGCCGCCATCAGCGAAGAGCTCTTCGATCGGCAGCCCGAGGCCTACCGGCATGCGGTGCTGCCGCCGGAAGCCGCCGAGGACCTGATGTTCGTCACGACCGGCACGCGGCGGATGTGGCCGATCCGAAACGTGGGGCCGCTCACCGACGAGTACTCGCTCACCTCGGACCAGGAGAACGTCTGGCTGACGGGCGGGTCGGAGGCGGACGTGATTGCCGAAGCCCGCCTGGACCCGGCGTCGATCCTTGCGGCCGTTCGGCGCTTCGCGGACGATCGGCCGCGCCGGATCGAGCGGCAGAAGGCGCGGCTCGGGTCCTGAGCGCCGGAAGAGCGTGCAGACGCGTCCGCGTCTATCTCTTCATCCCGTAGATCTCGACGTGGAATGAATCGGGAATCGTCGGCGCGCCGCGGCCTCGGCCGCGGCCGGCCTGTGGCGGTGCGGCCGGCGCGTTCGGATCCGGCGTCGCGCCGGCGACGAACAGGTCGTGCGTCGCCGTGTCGAGCGCCATCGTGCGCGCGCCGGGCAGCGTGGCGATCGTCTGGACCAGCGTCATCTTGTTCGGCCCGTCGATGTGGATGGCCGCGATGTGGCCGTCGCTGCACGAGCTGAACGACATCTCGAGGCCCGGGTCGTACTGCGTGGCATCGGTCCCGCGACAGATCGACGCGCTGGCGAGCACCTTGCCCGACGTGCCGTCGATCATCACCTGGGCCGGGCCGCCGCCGACGAAGATGCGGTGGTTCTTCAGGTCGATGGCCATTCCGGTCGGGCCTTCCGCGGGCGCGACGGGCCAGCTCGCGATGACCTTGTGCGACCTGATGTCGATGACGTCGACCTGGTCCTTGTCCTCGATGTTCACGTAGACGCGGCCGAGCCCGGGATCGACCTGGCCCGTTTCCGCGGTTCCGGAGAGCGGCACCGTCGCGAGCAGCTTGGCCGACGCGGCGTCGATCTCGACCGCCGAATGGCCGCTGTGATTGAACGCCCAGACGTGCTTGCTCATCGGGTCGTAGGTGATGGCATCCGGGTTCATGCCCTGGCCCCCCGTGTCCACCTTGCTCAGCGTCTTCAGCGTCTTCGCATCGACGACGCTGACGGTGCTGCGCTGGCCGTCGCTGGTGAAGACCTTCCCGAGGTCCGGCGCCGGGGCGATGCCGTGGATCCCGGGGGTGTCCGCGATCGTGCCGATCACCGACCGCGAGGACAGGTCGATGACCACGGCCTCGGTGCCGTGCGACACGTACAGGCGCTTCATCATCGGGTCGGCCGTGAGGTAGTCGAACCGGGCCGCCCCGCCGATGTGGATCTCGCCGATCCGGGCGTACGTCCCGCTGCCCTGGGCGCGCAGGCCGAGCGCCAGGACGCCGGCCGCCGCCAGCACCGCTGCGAATGTGAGCCGGAATCTGGAGCGCATGAAGACCCTCCCAGGCGACAGATTATCGCGACCCTGTCTGAAGATTCCGTGAAGGGGGCGATGCCGCCAGGCCAACCACAGCGGCCCCGTCCGGTGTCTAAGCCCTCCATGGACGGCTTCCTCCAGGACGTCCGGCGCTCGCTGCGCATGTTCGCGCAGAGCCCGGCCTTCACATTCGCGGCCGTGGCGGCGCTCACCCTTGGCATCGGCGCCAACACGGCCATCTTCTCGGTCGTCAACGCCGTGCTGCTGCAGCCGCTGGCGCTGCCCGACGCCGACCGGGTGGTCGTCTTCATGAACGTCTCGCAACGCGGGAGCGGACCGGCCGCCTCGCCGGCCAAGTTCATGCACTACCGTCAGCAGACGGACGTCGTCCAGGACGTCGCCGCCTTCAATACCGGGGTGATGAACTTCACCGGCGGCGGATTTCCCGAGCAGTTGCCGTCCGGCCGCGTCTCGGCCGCCTTCTTCAGGCTGACATCGGCCCCCATCGTGGCCGGCCGAGCCTTCCTGCCGGAGGAAGACCGGCCGAACGGACCGAAGGTGGCGATCATCTCGCGACGGCTGTGGGAAACGCGATTCGACGCCAGCCCGGCCGTCCTCGGCACCCCTATCTCGCTCGGCGGCGAGCCATACACGATCGTCGGCGTCCTCGGCGACTTCGACTTCCGCGAGTTCGGCCCGACGCCGCAGGTCTGGGTCCTCTTCCAGTTCGACCCGAACACCACGGACCAGGGGCATTACTTCCAGGTCGTCGGGCGCCTGAAGCCGGGCGTCACCCTCGAACAGGCGGACGCGCGCCTGAACGCGTCGGCTGCGGTGTTCCGCCAGAAGTTCCCCACCGCGCTCGGGCCGCAGGGCTCGTTCGGGGTCCGGCGCATCCGAGACGTCATCGTCGGCCGCCAGACGCGCCAGTCGCTGCTCGTCTACGGAGGCGCGGTGAGCTTCGTCCTGCTCATCGCCTGCGCCAACGTCGCCAACCTGCTGCTGGCGCGGGCCACCGGTCGCCGGCGCGAGATTGCCGTGCGCGCGGCGATCGGCGGATCGCGGCGCCGTCTCGTCCGTCAGCTCCTGACCGAGAGCGTCGTGCTGTCGCTGGCGGGCGGCCTGCTCGGGCTGCTGGTCGGCTGGGGCGGCATCCGCGCGATCCTCTCGATCAACACGGCGGGCCTGCCCCGCGTCGGAGAGAACGGGTCGCTCGTCGCCCTCGACTGGCGCGTGGCCTTCTTCACGCTGGCGGTGTCGATTGCCACGGGCCTGCTCTTCGGTCTCGTTCCCGCCCTGCAGGGCTCCAGGGCGGACCTCACGACGACGCTCAAGGAGAGCTCGGGACGCGCGGGGTCCGGGTTCCGCCACAACAAGGTGCGCTCGGTGCTCGTCGTCGTCGAGGTCGCGCTGGCGCTCGTGCTGCTCGTCGGCTCCGCGCTCCTCATTCGGACGGCCATCGCGCTCGGTCGCGTCGATCCCGGCTTCGACACGCACAACGTGCTCACGCTCAAGGTGTCGCTCAAAGGGAAACAGTTCGAGAAGGCCGAAGCGGTCGAGCAGGTCGTGCAGCACTCGGTCGAGCAGCTGCGCACGATCCCGGGCGTCGTCGACGCGAGCGCGACGTGCTGCGTGCCGCTCGAGGGCGGCTACGGGCTGCCGTTCCGGATCGTCGGACGGCCCCTCGGCGCCGACAGCCAGGGGCCCTACCACGGCGGCGCGGGATGGATGACCGTGTCGCCGGGCTACTTCGAGGTCTTCAAGATCCTGGTGCGGCGCGGGCGGACGTTCACGGATCGCGACACGGCCGCGTCCACGCCGGTCGTCATCATCAACGAGGCGATGGCGCGCCAGTACTGGCCCAATCAGGATCCATTGACCGATCGGCTGGTGATCGGCAAGGGCGTGATGCGCGAGTTCGAGACCGAGGGCGAGCGCCAGGTCGTCGGGATCGTCGCCGACATCCGGAACGGCGGCCTCGACGCCGAGCCGCAGCCGCAGATGTGGATTCCACAGGCGCAGGTGCCCGACGCCGCCAACGCGCTCAATCTCGGCCTCACCCCGGTCTCCTGGGTCGTCCGCACGCGGGTCGCGCCGCGCTCGGTGAGCCGGGCGATCGAGGAGCAGCTCCGCCGGTCGACCGGGCTGCCCGTCTCCGACGTGCGGTCCATGGACGAGATCGCCTCGCGCTCGGTCTCGCGGCAGCGGTTCAACATGTGGGTGATGACGGTCTTCGGCGGCTGCGCACTGCTGCTGGCGGCCATCGGGATCTACGGACTGATGGCCTACTCCGTCGAGCAGCGCACGCAGGAGATCGGCATCCGCCTGGCGCTCGGCGCCCAACCGTCACGGGTGCGACGCATGGTGATCGTGCAGGGGATGGCGCTCGCCGTGGCCGGCGTGGCGCTGGGGCTTGCGGCGGCGTTCGCGCTGGCGCGGCTCATCGCCGCGTTCCTCTTCGGGGTCACGGCCAGGGATCCACTGGTGTTCGCCGGCGTTCCGATCGTGCTCACGGGAGTTGCGCTGCTGGCCGTGTGGCTGCCCGCCCGGCGCGCGAGCGCGGTGGATCCGCTGGTGGCGCTGCGCTACCAGTGAGCGGGGAGGCGACGCTGAAACAAGGACGACGTCCGTGATAAATTAAGGAAATGGCCAAGGTCACCACCAAGCTCCAGGTCACCGTTCCGAAGGCGGTCGCCAGCAGGCTTGGAATCCGCCCAGGCGACGAGATTGACTGGCGCGTCGAAGGCGGGTCCGCCCGCATCACGCGGTCCGGGCCCGCGCGTGAGCGGTCGGTGGCCGAGCGGCTGGCCATCTTCGACGAAGCGACGGCACGCCAGGAGCAGCGGAATCGCGCGCGGGCCGCTGGCCGGAAAGAGAGGAAGGCCGGATCGGAACGCGGCTGGACGCGCGAGGATCTCTACACGCGTGGCAGCGCTCGTTGACACGAACGTCCTCGTCTATCGGTTCGACCCGCGCGATCTCAGGAAGCAGGCGCGGGCGCGGGACGTCTTGCGGGACGGGCTCGAACGGGCGACCCTGTGGATTCCGTACCAGGCGCTGCTCGAGTTCGTCTCGGCGGCCACGCGATCCTTCCCGGGCGGCTCGCTCCTCTCGCCGACGGATGCGTGGCACGAGCTCGAGAACTATCTGACGACATACCCGGTGCTCTATCCGACCGACGACGTGTTGCGCATTGCCGTGCGGGGAGCCGCGCTTCATCGCCTGCCCTGGTTCGACGCGCATCTATGGGCGTACGCCGAGAGCTATGGTCTGGACGAGATCCTTTCCGAAGATTTTCAGGACGGCCGGCTGTACGGATCGGTTCGAGCCAGAAATCCGTTCGCCTAGCATCGGGACCCTCCTCCGGCAGTTCCGCGTCGACACACCTTTTTGCGGCGCCTTTGGCTATGGCTGTATAACATGAGGGCGCCGAGGGGCTTCATGCACGGATCATCACGTTCGACACGTCTGTGGATTGGCGTCGTTGCCGTGGCGGTGTTCGGTCTGGCCGATCTGGCGCCTCGCGCGCTGACGCAGGGCGCGCCGCAGAACCCGCCTCCAGAGGGGCAGGCGCCGGTCTCCGGCGGACGTGGCGGCGGCGGGCGGGGCGGCGGCCGGGGCACGGTGCAGCCGGGCGGTCGCGGCCCGGTCCTCGGCAATCGCGGCGGCCAGATGGCGGCCGACCCGGCCAACGAAGACGCCGACTACAGTCCCAAGCCGCCCATCGTCGCGCTCAGCCCCGAGGAAGAGGCGAAGCACTTCATCCTGCCGCCGGGCTACAGCGTCGAGCTCGTGCTCGACGACGCGAACGTGATCAGTCCGGCGGCGCTGGCCTTCGACGCCGACGGCCGGATGTACGTCGCGGAGATGCGGACGTTCATGCGCGACGCGGATGCGACCGGACAGCTCGACCCGATCAGCCGCGTCAGCCTGCACGAGAGCACGAAGCACGACGGCGTGTTCGATCGCCACACGGTATTCGCCGACCACTTGCTGCTGCCGCGGATGGTTCTGCCGCTCGACAAGGGCGTCCTCGTCAACGAGACGCACTCGGACGATCTCGTTCTCTACACGGACACCGACGGCGACGGCGTTGCCGACAAGCGGCAGGTGTGGTTCACGGGCATCGGCAGCGGCCGCGACGGCAACGTCCAGCACGAGCAGAGCGGGCTCATCTGGGGCCTCGACAACTGGATTTACACCACCTACAACACGTTCCGGTTCCGGTGGACGCCGAGCGGGATCCTGCGCGAGCCCATCGCCGCGAGCGGCGCCGAATGGGGCCAGAGCATGGATGACGACGGCAAGATGTGGTTCGTCAACTCGGGCGGCGAGCGCGGGCCGGTGAACTTCCAGGAACCGATTCAGTACGGCGCGTTCACGGCGCCCGACCAGGTCGAGCCCGGGTTCGAGACCGTCTATCCGGCGCCGGGCGTCGGCGACATGCAGGGCGGCATGCCGCGCGTCCGCATGCCGTTCGACAACCTGAACCACTTGACCTCGTCGAGCGCGCCGGAGATCGTCCGCAGCGATCGCTATCCCGAGGACATGCAGGGCGATCTGCTGTTCTGCGACTTCGTCGGCCGCCTGATCCGCCGCGCGCACGTCGTCCGCGAACAGGGCCTGACCCAGCTCCGGAACGTGTATGCCGGGGCGGAGTTCATGACGAGCACGGATCCGCTCTTCCGGCCCGTGAACATCAAGACCGGCCCGGACGGCGCGCTGTACATCCTCGACTGGTACCAGGGGATCATGCAGGACGTGAACTGGACGGGGCGCGGCACGTATCTGCGCACGAAGATCGAGCAGTACGGCCTCGACAAGGTCACCAACCACGGGCGCGTGTGGCGCCTGAAGTTCACCGGGATCCCGGGCACGGCGCCGGCGTCCGCGCCGACGCGGCCAGGCGTCCCTGCCATCGAGCTCAACAAGACCTGGCCGCACATGAGCGACGAGACGCCGGCGCAGCTCGTC
Organism: uncultured Acidobacteriota bacterium; assembly: GCA_963764505.1. Classification (GTDB taxonomy): domain Bacteria; phylum Acidobacteriota; class Vicinamibacteria; order Vicinamibacterales; family SCN-69-37; genus CAVXSP01. Next base: position 299,143 of record CAVXSP010000001.1, read on the forward strand.
GCGCACCTCACGAGCCCGATCGGGTGGTGGCGCGACACGGCGCAGCGGCTGCTCGTCCTCGAGCAGGACACGTCGGTCGTGCCGGCGCTCGAGCAGATGGTGCTGAGCTCGCCCAGCCTGCTCGGCAGGATTCACGCGATGTGGACGCTGGAGGGGTTGGGCGCGCTGAAGGCGCCGCTCGTCCGCGAACAGATGAAGGACGCCAGTTCGCGGATGCGCGTGCAGGCGATTCGGGCGAGCGAGACGCTGTACAAGGCGGGCGACCGCAGCTTCGGCAACGACTACCATGCGCTCGCGAAGGACGCCGATGCCGACGTGGCGGTCCAGGCGATGCTGACGCTGAACGTGCTCAAGGCGCCCGACATCGCCGAGGTCGTCCGGACGGCGGAGGCGGCCAACGGCGGGCGCGGCGTGAAGGTCATCGGAGACCTGATTCTCTCGCCGCCAACCGGCCGCGGCGGCCGCGGCGGTCCCATGCTCACGGCCGAGCAGGAGCAGCTCATCAAGCAGGGCGGCGACGTGTTCAACAGTCTGTGCTTCAGCTGCCACGGGAGCGACGGACGCGGGCAGCCGCTGGCCGGCGCGAGCGGGGCCATGATGGCGCCTCCGCTCGCCGGGTCGCCCCGCGTCAACGGGCACCAGGACTACGTGATCAAGGCGCTCTTGAAGGGGCTGACCGGGCCGATCGGCGGGATGTCCTATTCGGAAGTGATGGTGCCGATGGGCACGAACCAGGACGAATGGATCGCCGCGGTCGCGTCGTACGTCCGGACGAGCTTCGGCAACGCCGGCGGCTTCGTCACGCCGGCTGACGTGGCGCGCGTGCGCGCGGCCACAGCGAGCCGCAAGGCGCCGTGGACCCAGGCCGATCTCGAGGCGACGCTGCCCGTCCGGCTGGAGCCGGATCCCGCCTGGAAGGTCACCGCGAGCCAGAACTCCGACACGGCTGCCGTCGCGCTCCGCATGAGCACGTGGTCCACGGGCGCCCCGCAGGCTCCGGGGATGTGGTTTCAGATCGAACTGCCGCAGCCGGCGCTGCTGACCGAGCTCCAGTTCGACTCCCCGGTGCCCGGCGGCCGCGGCGGGCGCGGCCGCGGCGCGGCGGGTCCGCCGCCGGTCGCGCCGGCGCCGCACGGTTACCGCGTCGAGGTGTCGCTCGACGGGACGAAGTGGGGCAAGCCGGTCGCCGAGGGCAAGGCCGATGACGCGCACACGTCGATCGCGTTCCCGCCGACACGGGCGAAGTTCCTGCGTATCACCCAGACCGACGCCGTCGAGAACGGGCCGGTCTGGGCGATGAGCAACGTCAGGCTTTACGAGGCGAGAGCGGCGAAGTAATGTAGGCGACGTTCCGGTACGAATCCCCTGGAGGAGTGGCATGCGGAGTCTGTCAAGGCGCGAATTCCTCGAGAAGACCGGAGCCGCGACCGCCGCGCTCGTGGCGCTGGCGTCGAGCACCGCCCGCCTGCGCGCCAATCCGCTCGGCCTCCCGATCGGCAGCCAGACGTACCCGCATCGCCTGCGGATCCAGTGCGGCGATTTCGCGGGGCTGCTCAAGGACATGAAGGGGATCGGCATCGACGTGATCGAGCTCTGCAACCCCGGCTATCGGGAGTTCGCGAGCCTCGCCGACGGCAAGGCGACGAAGAAGATCCTCGACGACAACGGCATCCGAGCCGTGAGTGCGCACTTCGGCATGGGGTCGCTCCGGAACGACCAGCCGAAGCAGATCGAATGGGCGCTCGACATCGGCATGGAGATGATGAGCACGGCCGACCTCGGCGGACGCACGGTCAACGGCGTGACGACCGAAGACGAGGTCAAGCGCGCCGCCTACGAGTACAACAAGATCGCGGAGAACGCGAAGAAGGCTGGTCTGCAGCAGATCCTGCACAACGAGACCTTCGCCGACTCGCGCCTCGAGGACGGGCGGCTGACCTATCCCGTGCTCTTGCAGTATCTCGACCCGAACCTGGTCAAGATGCAGTTCCAGATGTCGTCGATGCCGGTGATCGGCAGCCCGATCATGTACTTCACGAATCATCCCGGGCGTTTCATCTCTGCGCACCTGCAGGGCGTGAACGCGGCGGCCGGCATGCGGGCCGCCGGGCCGGGTGCGCTGCCCGTCAAGGGCGAAGGCGGCGGCCGCGGCGGTCGGGGACGCGGCGGGCGCGGCGGCGCGCAGACGGATCCCTGCCTGGCGCTGCGCGGCGGCGGAGCGGCTCCCGCCGGCGGCAGCATGCCGGCCGCGGCAGCGGGTGGGCGAGGCGGCGGCAACCAGCAGCTCGCGCTTGGAGAGGATTCGGCCGACTGGCCGGCGATTTTCACCGCCGCGAAGATCGGCGGCCTGAAATACGCGTTCGTCGAGCAGAGCTGGGATTTGACGGTGAAGAGCGTGGCATATCTGAAGACGCTGAATGTCTGACCCGGTGCACTCGCATCGGGAGGCGACGTCGCCCATCGAGACAGGAGAGAGGACCATGTCGGGTACTATCGAGACGAGACTTCTTCAAGAAGACGGGCACGAGCGCGATCGCTCTGAGCCTGCTGGCCTCGCATGTCGCGAGGCTGAAGGCGAATCCGCTCGGCATTCCGATCGGGAGCCAGACCTATCCGCATCGCACGCGTATCGCCGCCGGCGAGTTCGCCGCGCTGCTGAAGGACATGAAAGGCATCGGCATCGATCAGGTCGAGCTCTGCGATCCGTTCAACTACGCCGACTTCAAACCCCTGCTCGACGGCAAGGCGGCGAAGAAGATGCTCGACGACGCCGGCATAAAGGCCGTCAGCTGCCACGTGGGTATCCGGATCTACCGCGAGCAGTTCGCCGACGTGACCAAGTGGGCGCACGACGTCGGGTTGACGCAGCTGAGCACGGCGGATCTGGGCGGCACGACGAAGGACGGGCGCTCCAGGCTGAGCAATGGTTGGACGACCGTCGACTGGATCAAGGAAGCCGCCGACGAGTACAACCAGATCGCCGCGAATACGAAAAAGGAAGGCTTCATGCAGGTCCTCCACAACGAGGGCTTCTGCAACTCGCGCACCGCGGACGGCCGGCTCACCTACCCGATCCTGATCGAGCACCTGGATCCGGCCCTCGTCGGGATGCAGTTCCAGATGTCGTCGATGACGAGCGTGGGCAATCCAATCACGTATTTCACGATCTATCCCGGCCGCTTCTGGTCGGCGCACATGCAGGGCGTCGATGCGAGTCAGCCCGTGCGGGACATTCCGATGGGAACCCTTCCGGACAAGAACGCGCCGACCGGACGTCGGGGTGGCGGCGGTGCGCCGGCTGGCGGCGCGGCTCGGGGCGGCGCGGCTCGCGGTGCCGCGATGGCCGGCGGCGCCGCGGGCGGTCGAGCGGCGGGTGCCGCCGCTGGCGGTGCCCGGGGCGGCGGGCGCGGCGGCCTGTCGGTCGGCGAGGACTCGGTCGACTGGCCGAAGGTGTTCGCGGCCGCGAAGATCGGCGGGATGAAGAACTTCTTCATCGAGCAGACCTGGGACCTCACGGTGAAGAGCGCTGCGTATCTGAAGACGCTCAGCTAGACACGCGGACTCGTCGACAGTCGAGCCCCGGGCCGGCCGGCCCGGGGCTTTTTTCATCGAGGACTCTCATGCCGCCGATCTCCAGACGCCTCTTCCTTCAGACGACCGCGACCGCAACGCTCATGACCTCACTCCGGTCGCAGCTTCGCGCCAGTCCGTACGGCTGGCCCATCGGGATCCAGATCTTCCCGCTGCGGACCATGATCGATACCGACTTCCGAGGGACCATGAAGCAGGTGGCCGACGCCGGGTTCCAGACGGTGGAGCTGCTGTCGCCCTGGTACAACAAGCACAACTTCGGCCTGGCGGACATGGAGAAGTACAGCGGCGCCCAGATCCAGCGGATCCTCGGCGACCTGGGGCTGAAGGCCGTCGGTGCGCACGTCGACATGACCGAGTGCCGCGGCGAGGAGCTGCCGAAGATCATCCAGTGGGCGAAGGACCGCGGTCTGACCCAGATCTGCGTGCCGAGCCTGGACGGTCCGACGCGCCCGCCGGACAACACGATGGACACCGTGAAGCGGCTGGCCGACGAGTACAACCACGCCGGCGAGATGTCCGCCAAGGCCGGACTTCAGCAGGGCCTGCACACGGAAGGGTTCGAGCTGTCGATGATCGACGGCAAGCGCGTGTTCGACATCCTGCTCGACGGCCTGCTCGATCCGAAGCTGGTCAAGTTCCAGTTCCAGATGTCGACGATCACGAGTGGGCTGGTCGCGGCCGACTATTTCACCGCGCACCCGGGCCGCTTTCTCTCGATGCACCTGCAGGATCTCGACATGACCACGCCCGTCGCGCCTCCGCCGGCGCCCGCCCCTGGTGGCCGGGCCGGTCGGGGCGGGCGGGGCGGCGGTCACCCGCAGAAGCCGATCGGTCAGGGCAGCATCGACTGGGTCAAGACCTTCCGCGCCGCGAAGCTCGGCGGCGTGCAGAACTACTTCGTCGAGATGAACTTCGATCTGGCGAAGGCGAGCGTGCCGTATTTGAAGGAGCTCGTGGTGTAGGAAGCCAGAAGCCAGAAGCCAGAAGCCAGAAGGTTCTGCTCTGGCTTCTGGCTTCTGGCTTCTGGCTTGCCAAGGTCCTGTGTCAGAGCTGGCGGATCCGGACGTTCCGGAACTGCACCTTGCCGGTGAAGCCGCCGCTCTCGCCGAATGGCTGGAACGAAATCGGCGCCGGCGCGGCCCAGCTCTCTTCGCCGGACATGGGCTTGTCGGTGACGTCCGTGATCGGCTTGTCGTTCAGCCAGATCTGGAGGCGGTCGCCCTTGAACGCGATGCGCAGGTGGTTCCAGTCGTTCTTCTTCCGGATTTCGGGGAACTGACTGCAATCCTGCAGGTACACGTGGTTCTTGCCGCCGCAATCGCCGGTGGAGAGCCAGTCGACGTTGCCGCGGATCGACTCGCCCGGAATCACGCGGTGCATGACGACGCCGATGTACTCGCCGGCTTCGCGGCGCCCGAGGTTGAGCTGGTAGCCGCTGCGGAAGTAGATGCCGCTGTTGGCCACGCAGGCCCCGTCCTTGCTCAGGTTCTGCTCCGGCGCCATCTGACCGGAGCGCGCGTTGATCTTCTCGCCGAGCTTCGGCGTGCAGTCGGCGTTGGGCGCCTCGTCGAGCTTGTAGTCGAGCTCGAGCTCGAAGTCGTGGAACTTGTCCACTGTCGACAACGTGCCGCCGCGGCCGCCGCCGGGCACCGGGGCGCTCGTCATCACGCCGTTCTCGACGGCCCATCCGCGCTCGGCCGGATTGGTCGAGGGCGGGGCTGGCGGCGTGGCCGGCGCCTGCGCGCCCCCGCGGCCGCCGCGGTTGCCGGCCCCACGCGCCGCGCTGCCGAAGCCGTTGGCCTGGCCGCCGCCAATCGTCCAGCCGGTGAAGTCCTTGCCGTTGAAGAGCTGCTTCCAGGCGCCCTGCGCGAGCGGCGCGGCCGCGCCCGCGAGGCCGAAGGCGACGGCCACCGCGGTCAGTACCAGAATTCGTCTCATATGCGTGACCTCTTGGAAATGAGCTGGCGCATTACAGCACAAAAAAAGGGCGGCGCCGAGCGCCGCCCTTTTCCGCGCGCCAGCGGGGCGCTTACAACGTCCGCACGCGGATGTTCTTGTACTGCACCTTGCCCGCGAAGCCGCCGCCCTCGCCGGCCGGCGGATTCTGGAAGGAGATCGGGGCCGGCGCGGCCCAGTCCTCGCCCTGCATCGGCTTGTCGGTCACGTCCGTGATCTGCTTGTCGTTCAGCCAGACCTGCAGATGGTCCCCCTTGAACGAGATGCGGACGTGGTTCCAGTCGTTCTTCTTGCGGATCTCCGGGAACTGGCTGCAGTCCTGCAGATACGTGTGATTCTTCCCGCCGCAGTCGCCGGTGGAGAGCCAGTCCACGTTGCCGCGGATCGCCTCCGGGAGCTGCCGATGGACGACGACGCCCACGTACTCGCCCGCCTCGCGGCGGCCGAGATTGAGCTGGTAGCCGGTGCGGAACATGACGCCGCTGTTGAACGTGCAGGCCGGGTCCTTGCTCAGATTGGCCTGCGGCTCCATCTGTCCGTTGCGCCCCGGCTTGGGGCCGAGCTTCGGCGTGCAGTCGGTATTGGGCGCCTCGTCCAGCTTGTAGTCGAACTCGAGCTCGAAGTCGTGGAACTTGTCGACGCTCGCCAGCGTGCCGCCGCGCTGGCCCGCGGCCGGCGGGGCGCTGCTGATCACGCCGTTCTCGACCTTCCAGCCGCGTTCGGCCGGGTTGGTCGACGCGGGCGCCGCCGGCGCGCCGGCCCGGGCGCCTCGTCCGCCCTGGCCGCCGGCGGGGACGGTCCAACCCGACAAGTCCTTGCCGTTGAAGAGCTGTTTCCAGGCTCCCTGAGCCCCCTGAGCCAGGAGCGGCGCCGAGACCGCAGCCAACGCGAGCGCCGCTGCGGAGGCCAGGAGCGTCATCGTCGACGCGCCGCGGCGCGTGAAGGTGGATTTCATGTCCGGTACCTCGAAAAGGGTGAAAACGGTTGACTGACCGCCGAGCCCCTTGGCCGGCGCCGGATAAGAATCGTTCAACAGAGCTCGAATTGGCAAGAGCCCTGAGTCAGCGAGCCGCCGGCACGACGACCCAGTCCGCCCATTCCTTCGCCTCGTAGACCTGGGCCGTCATGCCGGTGCCCCACGTGCCGTCGACGAGATAGGTCTGCAGCTCGGTCGCGAGCGAGCGGACGGCAGGGGTGAAGGCGGCCTTCAGGTCGTCCGAGTCCGATCCGTTGGGCCAGTATTTGTCGCGCGAGGCCTTCGTGATGGCGACGACGGTGACGTAGCCGGCCTCGGGATTCGACCCCTTGTAGTAGAGGAACCTGAGATCCGGACGCAGGTTCCCAACGGCCGGGTTGAGCGTCCGCGCGACGAACTGTTCGAACGCGGCCGCTCGCTCCGGACGCACCTTTATGTAGTGCACGCCGAGCACGTCCACGGTTGGCAGTGGACCGAGTCGATCGGCGCCGACCAGCTCGTAGGACTGCACCGTGGGGAACGTCGGTGCCACGGCGGGCATGTCTTGGCGGCTGCCGGACGGCACGGTGACGAGCACGGCGTAGCGGCCCACGTGGGGGCCGCGGTCCTTCCGGAGCAGCAGCACGTCCCCCGTGAAGGCGGCCGAATCGAGACCCGCGAGTTGACCGAGCGTCCTTGTCTCGAACGCCGGATCGGCGTCCGTCTGTGCAAGAGTGCCCAGCCCGATCCTGGGCGTCAGCTTGATCTGTTGAGCCTGCGTCATGGACGGAAATAGCGTCAGGATCAGCGCCGCCAGAGCGCCGGCAACCGCGACGTGCATAGTGGCCTCCTTTGCCGCAACGGTATAGGATGATAACCCTCGCGGGCTAGCCCAGCACACAGCGAACGAGTGAGCGCGTTTGCGACGTTGGGGATCGAGCCCGAGCGCGTCGGTGGGTCCGCAGGGGCGAAGCCCCCTGGGTCCAATCTCGGAGGCAACAAGATGAAACGAGCGGTCCTGTTCTTTCTGTTCCTCGGCGTGTTCGCGGTGGGCGCCGTGCTCTGGGGACAGGAGAGCCCTCAGCAGACGCTTGCCGGACTGAAGCCCGCAGCGGGTCTCGAGACGACGCTGTTCGCCTCCGAGCCGATGATCACGAATCCCACCGATCTGACGGTCGACGAGCGCGGCCGCGTGTGGGTTCTCGAGGGACAGAACTATCGCCGCAAGGCCCGCAACCTGCCCGACCTCCGCCCCGAAGGCGATCGCATCGTGATCCTGGAGGACACAGACCGGGACGGCAAGGCCGACAAGGCGAAAGTCTTCGACCAGAATCCGGACATTCGCGTGCCGCTCGGCATCGCCGTGCTCGGCAACAAGGTCTACGTCTCCCAGTCGCCGAACCTCATCGTCTACACCAAGGACGACAACGACAACATCGTCAGCAAGGAAGTCCTGCTGACGGGTTTCAACGGCATCGACCACGACCACGGACTGCACGCGGTCGTGTTCGGGTGGGACGGCAAGCTCTATTTCAATCAGGGGAACACCGGGCTGGACGTCACGGACCGGTCCGGCACGCGCGTGTTCATGGAGACGCCCCCGGCCGCGGGTCGCGCGGGCGGAGGCGGCCGCGCGGGAGGCGGCCGGGCGGGAGGCGGCTTCTCGTCGAACGCCCCGCCGCCGGCCACGCCGCCGAGCGGCCCCGGTTACTACCAGGGCGTCGTCATGCGGATGAATCCCGACGGGACCGGCCTCGAGGTGCTCGGCCAGAACTTCCGGAATCCCTATGAAGTCGCGGTCGACTCGTGGGGAAACGTCTGGCAGACCGACAACGACGACGACGGCTATGCGTGGACGCGCCTCATGTACAACATGGAAGGCGGCAACTACGGGTACCGGGGGCCGCTCGATCGGACATGGAGCGAGGACCACGGCTCGCACTGGCATACGGAGCTGCCCGGCGTCTCGCCGACGCTCTTCCGCATCGGCGCAGGCGCGCCCTGCGGTCTTCTCGTGTACGAAGGGACGCTGCTGCCGGCGAAGTATCGCGGCCAACTGCTCCACGCCGACGCGGGCAAGCGCAAGGTGGCGATGTATCCCCTCGAGCAGCGCGGCGCCGGCTATGAGGCGCAGAGCGAGGACGTCCTGAACATGGGCGACGATACGTGGGCGCGCCCTGTGGACGTGGCCGCGGCGCCGGACGGTGCGCTCTTCATCGGCGACTGGTACGACCCGGGCGTAGGCGGCCATTTGATGGGAGATCCGGAAGGGGCCCGCGGCCGCATCTACCGTCTGGCGCCGACGGGCAACAAACCGCAGCCGCCGGCGCTGAACCTGACGACGCCGGCTGGCCTCACCGCCGCGCTCGGCTCGCCGAACCAGTCGACGCAGCTGCTCGCCTACAACGCGATCAAGGCGCAGGGCCAGGCGGCGCTGCCGCTCCTGCAGGCGGCCTGGGGCCAGAACGATCCGATCCTGAAGGCGCGGGCGCTCTGGCTGCTCGGCGGCCTCGGCCAGCCGGGATCGGCCGCGATCCAGGAGGCGATGAAGAGCGGCGATCCGCGCTTCCGCGTGCTCGGCCTGCGCGTGGCGCGCGCGACGGGCGCCGACATGCTGGCCTTCTCGAAGCCGTTCCTGCGCGACCCGGCGCCGGACGTGCGGCGCGAGATCGCGCTCATGCTGCAGGATCGCACCCGGATGCGGCCGCCGTATCTGTTCGCCGAACAGGAGCCGGCGTCTCCTCAATGGCTGGACGCGGTCGCGACACTGGCCTCGCAGTACGACGGCCAGGACCGCTGGTACCTGGAGGCCATCGGGATTGCCGCCCGGGGACGCGAGGACGCCCTGTACGCGCGGCTGAAGGGCGACAGCGCCGTCCGGGCCAGCGCCGCGTTCGGCCAGCTCGTCTGGGAGATGCGGCCGAAGAGCGCGCTGCCGGACCTGATTGCGACGATCAACAATACGTCGGCGCCCGCGCAGCAGCGTGCGACGGCGCTCGACGCGCTGGGCCATATGCAGTGGCCCGAGGCGGCGCGCGCGCTCGAGTCGTTCATCCTCGCGCCGGGGGCGCCCGCGACGCTGGCGGCGCACGCCTTCGGCCTGTACAGCCATCAGTTGTTCAGTCTCTGGGCCGACTCGCGCAAGAGCCCGGCGCTGGTGCAGGTGATGCGGAAGGCGTTCACGCTCGCCGACGCTCAGGCGGAAGCGGCGAGCCTGGCGGCCGACCTCAACGACCCGCAGTTCCTGCCGGATCTGATCGGATTCGCGAAGACCTCGTCGGCGTCGCCCGAGGCGCGGGCCGCAGCGGTCGAGGCCGTCTCGGAGATGAAAGGCGACGCCTACGTCGCGGATTTCCAGGCGCTCGGAGAGAGCGGGCCGACGCCCGTGCGCGTCGCCGCCATTCGCGCGCTCGCCGGCGCGACCGCGCCTGGCCTGGTGGCCTACGAGCAGAAGATCATGCTGAGCGACGCGCCGAACGAGGTGCGCACCGAGGCGCTGCGGACCCTCTCGACATCGGCCGCCGGGCTCAACGCGATTCTCGATCTGGCGGAGAAGAGCACGCTTCCGCAGGAACTGAAGACGCTCGCGAGCAACCTCACCAACACCGCCAGCCCTCCGGCCACGGGGCGGGGCGGCCGCCGCGGCGGTCCCCAGTCGCCCGTGACGATCAGACAGCGCGGCGCGGCCCCGACCGATCCGGCGTACATCGCCATCCGGGAGCGGGCCGCGAAGGTGCTGCCCGTGCAGTCCGCGCGCCGGCTTCCGAGCTCGTTCGAGATCGATCTGAGCTATGCCGGCAAGCCCGCCGACGGGCAGAAGGTGTTCGACACCGACGCCGGCTGCGCCGCGTGCCACGGCGTCGGAGGCCCGGCGAAGCTGGGACCGGACCTGTCGCACATCGGGACGAAGTACGGCAAGCAGGCGCTGCTCGACAACATCGCCAACCCGAGCGCGGGCATCTCGCCCGAGTTCGTGCCCACGACGTTCACCCTCAAGAATGGCGACCAGGTCTCGGGCCTCGTGTCCGAGGAGCGCCCGGATCAGATCGTCGTGCAGATCGGACCGAACCAGCAGCAGCGGATCAAGCCGGCCGACGTGGCGTCGCGCAAGGAGATCCGCGTCTCGCTCATGCCCGAGGGCCTGCTCGACAATCTGTCGCTCCAGCAGATCGCGGACCTGCTCGAGTATCTGGCGGCGTTGAAATAGAAGATAGGTACGCCAGGTACGCCGGGTACGCCAGTTACGAGGAACCTGATACTTGCCAACTTTTTCTTGTTGGCAAGCGTCAGTTCCTTCCTCGTACCCGGCGTACTCGGCGTACTTGGCACACCCGGCGGCACACCCGTCATAGCTTCCGACGACGCCATGGGCACGACGTTCTCGGTCGTGCTCTACGGGCAGGATCGGGACGCGCTCGAAGGGGACGCGAGGGCGGCACTGGACGAGGCGCATCGGCTCGATCATCTGCTCTCGAACTACGACCCGGCCAGCGAGTGGAGCGCCGTCAACCGCGACGCGGCAGAGCGGCCCGTGCCGGTCTCGGCCGAGCTGTTCGACCTGCTCGCCGCCTGCCTCGACTACAGCCGGCGCAGTGAGGGCGCGTTCGACGTCACCGTCGGGCCGCTGATGAAAGTGTGGGGATTCTACCGGGGCGAGGGGGCGCTCGCGCGTCCCAAGGAGGTGAAGCGGGCGCTCGCCCTCGTCGGCAGCCGCCACGTCATTCTCGACCGCGCCGCCGGAACGGTGCGGTTCGATGCGCCGGGCGTGGAGATCGATCCGGGCGGCATCGGGAAGGGCTACGCCGTCGACCGTATGGTCGGCGTGCTGCGAGCGCGTGGCGTCGACGCCGGCCTCGTGTCGGCGGGTGGCAGCAGCATCTACGCCCTGGGCGCGCCACCAGGACAGCCGCAAGGGTGGCGGACGCCGATTCGGGATCCTTCGAATCCCCGCCACGCCGCCGGCGAGGTGATGCTGAAGGACGAGTCGCTGTCGACCTCCGGCGGATACGAGAGGTTCTTTCGCGCCGGCGGCCGCGTCTACTCGCATATCATGGACCCGCGGACGGGCTATCCGGCCCGGGGCGCCTCGGCCGTATCGGTCGTCGCGCCGCGCACGATCGACAGTGAGGCCTGGGCCAAGCCCTTCGTCGTCAACGGCCGCGCCTGGACGACGGCGCACGCGCCGGCGTCGTTCCGTGTGTTCTTCTGTGAGAGCAGCCCGGCGCGCTGCTCGTGGATTCGGCCATGACGCTGCGTGCGGCGCTCCTGCTGTTCTCCCTTCTCGCGGTCCAGAACTTCTCCACGCTGAAGGTGGAGGAAGTGGCCGCGGATTTTCCGGGCGGAGAAGGGCCCGGTCTGGTCGAAGGACGGGTACCTGCTGTTCAGCGACTACAGCCGCGACCGGCTCTACAAGTACGTGCCCGGCGGCGCGCCGGTGATCTATCGCGAGGACTCGCACGGTACGAACGGCAACACGCTCGACGCTCAGGGCCGGCTGTACTCGTGCGAATACAAGGCGCGGCGGGTGACGCGCACGGACCGGAGCGGCCGCATCGAGGTCCTGGCCGACCGGTTCGAGGGCAAGCGCTTCAACGCGCCGAACGACATCGTCGTGCGGCGCGACGGCCACGTCTACTTCACCGATCCCCTCTTCACCCCGCTCGACCAGCGCGATCTGGACTTCTACGGCGTCTATCACGTCACGCCCGATGGCACGATCGAGGCGATTGCGCGCCTGCAGACGCGCCCGAACGGGATCACGATGTCGCCCGATGGCCGCGTGCTGTACGTGGCGAACACGGACGAGCGGAACGTCCGCGCGTACGATCTCGACGCGAACGGCCGCGCCTCGAACGAGCGGATCGCGATTGCGGACCTCGACGCCGGCCCGGACGGCATCCGCATCGACGTGAAGGGCAACCTCTACATCGCCGCGCGAGGCGTGCAGGTCTACTCGCCGGCCGGCGTCCTGCTCGGGCGCATCGCCGTGCCGGTCAACCCGCGCAATCTCGCCTTCGGCGACGCGGACCTCCGGACGCTCTATCTGGTGGGGAACTCGATCTTTCGGGTCAGGGTCGACACGCCGGGCTCCGTGCAGGACTGAGCCGATCCGAACTCACAACTCACAACTCACAACTCACGACTTCACCGTTCGAGCTCCACGATCGCGACGGTGCTGAAGAACGGGATGGTGAACTCGGTCGCGCCAGCCACCTGTTCGACGTCCTGGAGCGCGGCGCCTGCCGGCGCGCCGAACGCGGCGAGTGCGCGCGGCTCGTAGCGTCCCAGGAGGCGCACGCGGACGTCCTGCTGGATCCGATTGCGGCTGTAGCTCACCAGCGTCAGCCGCAGGCGCCGATCGCTGCCGGTCAGCCGCGCAATCGCCGTGTTCGTCCCGAAGAGCCGGACGAGACGCCGGTCGTCGCCGAGCTTCTCCCGCACGCGCGCGGCGAAATCGCTGGGATTCGAGAGCGCCTCCCGCGGGAAATCCGGGCCGCCGGGCTGGACGGTCAGATCGAGCTGCCGATCCGACCGCGGCACGATCCGGAACAGGAGATTCCGGCGGGTGAGCATGTTCAGCGCCTCGCCCATCTCCGGCGAGCCGTCGTCGATCACGCCGATGTTGGCGAGCGCGGGCCAGACGGGGCGCGGCGACGGGTGCTCGCGGAGAAATCGCAGAAGGCGGCCGAGCTCCTCGATGTCGGCCGGATCGGGGTCGAGGATCGCCTCGATCTCGAATGCGAAGGCCTCGGCCGCCGCGACAGGCGCCATGCCGCGAGGCAGCTTGCCGTAGCGGGCGCGGGCGAGCCCGCGCTGAAAGCGCCAGCCGTTCGACTCGACCCAGGGCGCGACGGTCACCTGCGCGTAGCCGTCGTTCGGCACGCTCCGCAGGGCCGGCGCGGGCACGTCCTCGAACCCCGACGCGTCGGACGGCACGGGCGCGGCCAGGCCTTCCGCGACGAGCGCGGCCGCGGCGTCGGTCAGGTGGATCTGCCCACGGCGATCGGCCGCCGCGTCCTGCGTCGACGCCAATCGGCCCACCGCCGCGACGGCCACGACGGCCAGAACGGCCGCGATCGGGCGGGGTCCGCGAATCTTCACAGGGTGAGCTCGACGTGCTCGATCCGGCTCGCGTCGTATACGCCCAGGCCGAGCGTGGAGGCGTATTCGATGTGCCCGGTCTCGCGCACGAACCGGTTCACGTTCGGGTTCGCCTGCCACTCGGCCGACGTGCCGAAGTACTTCGGGTCCCGTTCCCAGACCGAAATGGCGCCCTGCCGTTTCCGCTCGTCGTCGATGACGTCGATGAGCAGCCGGTCGATCGCGACCGGGTCGGTCCCGAACTTCATCTGCTTGGGATAGAAGCGGTAGCGCCGGTCGGTCGAGAACGGCCCGGCGTGCCACACGCCGCGCAGGCCGTCCATGACGTTCAGGACCGTGCGGGATCGAACCGGCTCGACGCACGCAAGCGTGCCGATGAAGGTCAGCGTCTCGGTCTGGAACCGGTAGTGCGAGCGGGCGACGTTGTTGAACTCGCCGTACGCGATGTTCTTCAGGCACCCCGTCACGCCCGACGCGCTGTGGTCCTTCATGTTCGGGACGTTGATGATCTTCGTGAAGCGCTCGGTGACCATCCGGATGAGGTACGAGCGGGTGTCGTCCTCGCCGAAGAAGTTCACGTCGACGTACACGTCCGGGTCGTAGCCGAGCCAGGTGTTCGCCGATTCGACACGCACCGCCGCCGGCACGACGCGCTCGTAGTGCGCCTGGTTGATCTGCCCGGCGCCGCGCTCGTGGATCACGATCCGATCCGGCCGCACGCCCACGGTCGCCAGGTTCCTGACGATCTCGGCGACGACCTCGGGCATCGACATGGCGCCGGGCGCGCCCGAGCAGTTGACCTTGATCCCCACGAAGTCGTCCTGGTCGAAGAAGCGCGCCCAGCTGTCGCGCGGGTCGGGGTCGCCGGTCAGCGACGTCATGCCCCGGGCGATCATCTCCCGCACCGTCGGCGCGTCCACTTGTTCGGTGACCGCGTCGATGCATCCGGGCGCGTGCACGGTCACCACGCGGCCCGGATACGGCCCGGGCATGCCCGGCCGGGCCGCGGGCCTGAATCTGGTGACCGCGCGGTATGCCGGCACCTTCCGCCGCTCCAGTTGCGACAGGGCGGGCGCCAGCAGGGCCGCCGCGAGAAACGTCCGTCGGTCCAGCGGTGGAGTCATCGGAATGGCCGGGCTCGGCGCCCTGGATTATACTGGCCGATCGAGGTCCCTATGCCACTCAGATTGACGCCGATCGTCGCGACTGCTGTCGTCGCCCTTCTGGCCGGCACGATGGGTGCGAAGGTGACGGCCCGCGCCGCGGTGCAGGGCGCGACGCGCACCGTGTACGTATCCGTCCTCGACAAGGACGGGAACCCGGTCACCGACATGCAGGCGGCCGACTTCGAGGTCAAGGAGAACGGGAAGGTGCAGCAGATCGCGGTCAAGGCGGCGACGGCGCCGCTGCGCGTTGCGATTCTCGTGGCCGACTGGGGCACCGGCAACTTCCAGGCCGGCATCGCCAAGTTCATGGAGAAGCTGCTGGGACACGCGGAGTTCTCGCTCGTATCGCTGCTGCCCCAGCCGGTGAAGGTGCTCGATTTCACGGGTGATGCGGCGGCGCTCCAGCAGGGGCTGGAGAAAGTCGGGTCGCGTGGGCGGCAGCAGGGCGGTCAGGTGCTCGAGGGCATCCGCGATACGGCGAAGACCGTCGACGCCGAGGGCAAGCGGCCGGTGATCCTGGTCCTGCGGATCGGCTCGGAGAACATCACCTCGCTCTCGGGCGACAGCGTCCGCAACGAGCTGCGCAAGAGCGGCGCCATCCTCGAGGTCGTCTCGAACGGCGTCCGCACATCCGCGACGCCGACGCAGGGCGGCGGCGTCGGCATGTCCGCCGAGATCGCACAGGCGCAGATGCAGGACGACGAGGCCCGGCAGAGCGCCTTCGCGCTGGCCCAGGTGCTCGGCGACGGATCCAAGGAGATGGGCGGGCGCAACGAGCAGGTCATGTCCACGACGCTCGTGCCGATGCTCGAGAGCATCGGCGACGAGCTGCTGCATCAGTACCAGATCACGTACACGCTGCCCTCAGGCGTGAAGCCGAACGAGAAGATTTCCGTCACGTCGAACCGCAAGGACGTGACCGTGCGCGCGCCCTCGCGGCTGCCGACCAAGTAGGACGCGCTTTCGGGGAGGACAGTGATGCCGTATCGACTCGGGTCCAGGGTGTCCGTGCTGCTCGCCACTGCCGCCATGCTCGCCTCGGGCGCCGGCTGCCGCGAAGCGGCGCCGCCGAGCAGCCCGCCGCCGGCCGCCCAGAACAGCAACTGGTTCTCGCACGCGCCCGCGGGCCGCTCGCCAGTCCGCGCGCCGCATGCGATGGTCGCTTCGAGCCAGCCGCTCGCCTCCCGGGTCGGCCTCGACGTCCTGGAGCGCGGCGGCAACGCCGTCGACGCCGCCATTGCGATGGCCGCCGTCCTCAACGTGACCGAGCCGAACATGACAGGCATCGGCGGCGACGCCTTCATGATGGTCTATTGGGCGAAGACCAAGAAGCTCGAAGGGCTGAACGCGAGCGGCCGGGCGCCGAAAGCCCTCACGCTCGACTACTTCGCGAAGCACGGCATGAAGGAGATTCCGTTCACCGGGATGGAGCCGATCACGGTGCCGGGCGCGTTCGACGGGTGGGTCACCCTGCTCGACAAGTACGGCACGATGAAGCTTTCCGACCTGCTGCAGCCCGCCATCGGGTACGCCGAGAACGGCTACCCGGTCGAGGAGAAGATCTCGGCGGACTGGACGACCGGCGTGCGGCCAGCCGAGACTCGCAAGTTCGAGTTCGCGCCGGGCCTCCTGGTCGACGGCTCCACGCCGAAGCCCGGCACCGTGTTCGTCCAGAAGAACCTCGCGCGCACCTTCCGCACGCTGGCGAAGGGCGGCCGCGATGCCTTCTACAAGGGCGAAATCGCGAAGGCCATCGTCGACTACTGCCAGAAGAACGGCGGGTTCCTGACGATGGACGACTTCGCCGCGCAGAAGTCCGAATGGGTCGAGCCCATCTCGACGACCTACCACGGCTACACGCTGTACGAGATTCCGCCGAACGGCCAGGGGCTGACGGCGCTGATCCTGGCGAACATCCTGGACGGCATCGACCTGAAGTCGATGCAGAACGATCCGGTCCGGTACTACCACACGATGATCGAGGCGACGAAGATCGCATTCGCCGACCGGAACCACTACATCGCCGATCCCGCGTTTGCCAAGGTGCCGGTGAAAGAGCTGCTGTCGAAAGACTATGCCGCCTCACGCCGGGCACTGATCGATCCGGACAAGGCGATCGACCCGCCGTCGTACGGCGACGTGAACGTCGGCAGCGACACGACCTACTTCACCGTCGTGGACAAGGACCACAACGCCGTGTCGTTCATCAACAGCCTCTTCCAGGCGTTCGGCTCCGGCGTGGTCGCCGGCGACACGGGGATTCTGCTGCAGGACCGCGGCGCGGGCTTCTCGCTCGACCCGAACCACGCGAACCGGCTCGAGCCCGGTAAGCGGCCGTTCCACACCATCATTCCCGCCATGGTCTTCAAGGACGATCAGCTGTGGATGTCCTACGGCGTCATGGGCGGCGACATCCAGCCGCAGGGGCACGTGCAGGTGCTCGTGAACCTCCTGGACCGCGGCCTGAACCTGCAGGAGGCGATTGACGCCCCCCGGTACCGGTACATCGCCGGCAAGAGCGTGATGCTCGAGCCCGAGCTCTCGCAGCCGGTGATCGACGCCCTGGTGGCGAAGGGACACGAGCGTGCGCTGGCGCCCGCGGGCATCGAGTACCGCGCGCTCATGGGCGGCGGGCAGGCCATCATGATCGACCCGGCGACCGGCGCGCTCGTCGGCGCGTCCGACAAGCGGAAGGACGGCCTGGCCCTGGGATACTGACCGGCGTCGCCCCCCCAACGGAAATCCGGCCTCGGGCCGATACACGATCAGGCGTAGAGGCGTGCCACGCCGGCTCCCCACCAGCTGGCCGCCGGAGAGCCTTGCCATGGTCATCGCGCAGGCGGTCATCGAGCGCGGCGTGCTCGACTCGGGGGCTTCTGGCGTTTCCAGACTGTTCAACGAGCTCAGCTATTACGGGAGCCAGGGATCGACGCCCTGGCTCATCCTCGGTGCGTTACTGGTGCTGGCCTGGATCTTCTTGCGGTCGAGGCGCTAGCCGCTCGTCGTCGTCCCTCCAGAGAATCGACCCGACCGGCTGGCCGGTCAGCGCCCCAAATCCTCGATCAGCGCCCGCGGCACTCGCACCGGCTGCTCGCGATAGCGCGCCGCCAGCAGCCGCTTGAAGTTCGCCAGCTTCGGCAGATCGTTGATGACGATGTAGGGGTAGGTCGGGTGGCTGATGAGGAAATCCTGATGGTAGCCCTCGGCGGGATAGAAGACCGTGAACGGATCGACACGGGTCACGATGGGATCGCGGAAGGCCGCGGCCTTCGTCAGCTGGTCGATGTACGCCTTCGCCACGCGCTTCTGGGCGTCGTTCACGTAGAAGATGTTCGATCGGTAGCTTGGCCCCTCGTCCGGACCCTGTCGGTTCAGCTCGGTGGGGTCGTGCGCGACCGAGAAGAAGACCTGCAGCAGCGTGCCGTACGAGACCTTGGCCGGATCGAACGTAATCCGCACGGACTCGGCGTGTCCGGTCGTCTCCGTGCTCACGTCTTCGTAGCTGGGATCCGCCTTCGCGCCGCCCGAATAGCCCGCGACGACGAGCGAGACGCCGTTGACGTGCTCGAACACGGCCTGGACGCCCCAGAAGCAGCCACCGGCGAGAACCGCGGTTTCCGCATTCGGCGAGGACGCGGCCGGATCGAAGGCCGGAGCGGGCAGGCCGACGCCGGCGTCCCGCTGGCGCGACGCCGAGATCCAGACGGTCGCGAGCGCGAGGACCGCCGCGCCTGTCAGCACGAGTCGGGTTTTCATGGCAAGTTCCATCATACTGTCGCTTCGGTCGCGGGGATCGCTGAACGATAATGATCGGCATCGTCCGATGAGTCATCCGATGATGTCCCGGCTGGCGTTCGCCGCGATGGTGCTCCTGCCCTTCTCCGCGAGCGCCGTCCAGACGCCGTCGCCGGCGCTGGCGGCCAAGGCCGCCGCCGTGCTCGACGTGCTGGCCGGCCGCGGCGATCCCGCCGCGGTGTTCGCCCCGGCGTTCCTGGCGCAGGTTCCGGCAGCGCAGCTGACCGCGATTGCGGCGCAGCTGCGCGCGCAGCACGGCGCACCGGTGGCCGTGGATCACATCTCTTCCATGGGGCCGCTCACCGCCCAGGTCGAGTATCGGTACGAGCGCGCCATGGTGCATGCGGTGCTGGCCGTTCAGGATTCGGCGTCTCATCTGGTGATTGGACTCCGGATCACCGGCGCCTCTCCGTTCGGCGACAGCTACGAGAAGTTGAAGGCCGATGTCGCCGCCCTGCACGGACAGGCCGCGATGCTCCTGACGCGGCTCGATGCCGCCGCGCCCGAGCCGGTGGTCTCGGTGAGCCCCGACCGTCGTCTGGCGCTGGGGTCCGCCTTCAAGCTGTACGTGCTCGCGGAGCTCGTACGGGAGATCGAGGCGCGCGAGCGCTCGTGGAGCGACGTGGTCGACCTCGGGCAGGCGTCCCTGCCATCCGGCATCCTGCAGA
Source organism: uncultured Acidobacteriota bacterium (assembly GCA_963764505.1). GTDB lineage: Bacteria > Acidobacteriota > Vicinamibacteria > Vicinamibacterales > SCN-69-37 > CAVXSP01. The sequence goes on from CAVXSP010000001.1 coordinate 318,378, forward strand.
CGTGGCCGGAAGGCTCGCCCGTCACGCTCCACACGCTCGCGGCGCTCATGATTTCGCAGAGCGACAACACGGCCACCGACACGCTGATCCGGACTCTCGGGCGGGAGAAGGTCGAAGCGGTGCAGAGCGCGGCCGGCCACGGGTCGCCGGCCGCCAACGAGCCGTTCCTCACGACCCGCGAGCTGTTCGTCCTCAAGGGGACGCCGCACGACGCGCTGGCGCGACGCTGGATCGCGGCCGACGTCGCGGGCCGCCGGGCGATGCTGCCCGAGCTGGCTGCGGTTCCGAACGATCGGATCGACGCGGGGCTCGTGACGGGTGCCCCGTTCGCGGTCGACACGATCGAGTGGTTCGCGTCGCCGTCCGAGGTCGCGTCGGTGCTCGACTGGATCCGCCGGCACACGGAGAACGGGCCGGAGGCGCAGGCACGGGCGATTCTGGGCATCAACCCCGGGCTCGGCGGGCCGGCCGTGCAGCGCCTTCAGTTCGTCGGCTTCAAGGGCGGGTCGGAGACGGGCGTCGTCACGCTCAACTACCTCCTGCGGACCCGCGACGAGCGCTGGTATGCGCTGTCGCTCGAATGGAACGATCCAGACGCCGCCGTCGATACGGCTGCGGCCGCGATGATCGCGTCGCGCGCCGTCGACCTGCTGACCTCGACGGACAGGAGCAGCGTTCCAAGCCAACCAGGATCAGTTCACTCGAGATGAAACGCGCCGCGGCTCCATTCTTCCGGAGCGATGTCGGCGATAGTTTCAGTGAAGTCCCAGCGGTGGCCACAAAAGTCCTGAGCATTGTATTGGCGCTCGCCGTAGGGCTGGTCCTTCGGCTCGGTGATGACGATGGCTCCATTCTGCCGCGCGCGCTCGCAGTGACCCTCGGCGTCCTCGATCCGGACCTGAATGATATGTGAGTTGTTCGGCGCGACCGTGCCCTCGGCGATGGTGAGGCAGCCGTCTCCGGCTTTCATCTGGATGCGGTGATTGGCGATGCGCAGGCGGACAGTGAAGCCGAACGCCTTTGATAGCCAATCCGCTGCTGCGGCGGGGTCGGGGTAAATGAGCACAGGGATCACGCTGCAGGGGGGCACCGAGCGATTGAGTCGCATCCGGGAACTCTAGCAAAGTCTCCCTCGAGGAATCGGTTGCTAGGGCGCCTTCGGCGCACCCGGCGCCGCTGTCTCGATCGAGACCTTGGAGAAGACGGCCGTTTCCGAGACGGCCGGATCGTGCGAACAGACCGCGAGTCCGACGAGCACGGGCGCCTGCGGCTGGAACGTCACTTCGGTGTGAACGATCTCCTTCGGCTCGGCGCCGTTCTTTCCGACGTACATGTAAATCCGCACGCCTGTGCGGACCAGACGGATGTTGAAGGTGCCGGGATCGTCGAACGGGAGATCGAGCGTGTACGTGTCCTCGCCCGTGCGCGATCGCCACTGCAGCGACGGCATGCCGTTCCCGTGCACGACGACGTCCGCGTAGGTCGCGTCCGCGTCGAGCGACTGCCGGACGACGATGCCGGCCTTGCGGTGCTCGGCGCCCTGGCCGAGGAACCGCACCGTCGCGTTGACGGTGAAGTTGCCCGTCAGAGGCTTCCACACGTACTGGAACTGATCCTGCTTGGCCCACATGTTGATGCCGGATCCGGTGATCCGGTACTCGCCGGCGCCGGCGTCGAATGCCGTGGCGCCTTTGATCGCCGGTCCGCCGACGTCGCCGGCATTCGTGAACACGCCGAGGTTCGCGCGCTGCGCGGACGCGGACGTGCAGAGCAGGACGGAGACGAGCGCGTACCGGAGTGTGGACGTCATCGGCCTATTTGTTCGGAGCGGGCGAGGGCAGGGCCTCGAAGGACACGTCCGAGAAGCGCACCGTATTCAGGGCATCCACGCTGTGGGAAGCCACGCCGAGTCCCACCATCACGGGGCTGCCGAGGGCGTTGGTCGTGTTGCCGAGGTTCCGCAGGGCATCGCCCTTCTTCGCCACGAAGAACGTGATCGTGGAGCCCCGACGCAGGAGCTTCAAGGTGAAGACGCCGGGCCCCTCGATGGGGAAGTCGAGCGTCCTGACGTCATCCGCCTGCACGCTGCGAAACTGCACTGACGGCATGCCGTCGCCGTGAATCGCCAGGTGCAGGAACGGCGAGTCCGTCGCGAGCGTCTTGCGGAGCATGATCGACGCTTTGCGGTGCGCGTTGCCTTCGGTGAGGAATGTCGTCGTCGCGGCCAGCGAAAAGTCGCCGCGCACTTCCCGCCAGAGATAGTGGAACTGATCGCTCTTCGCCCAGATGTCGGCGCCGGTGCCGGTGATCGTATAGGTCTTCGTGTCCGGATCGTACCCGGCCGATCCCTCGAGCGGAGGAGCGCCCACGTCATCGGACCCGGTGAACAGGCCGAGGCGTCCGCCCTGGGGCAATATCGACAGGCCGACCACGCAGAGCAGCAGGAGGCTGCGCATGGCGGGATCCTACAGCAGGGGCGCCGGCGCAGCACTGACATTCGGACGGGATCCGTTCGGGACGGTCGATAGACTAGAGGCTTGAGCCGGTCGACTCCGCCTGCGTCCAACGACGCCGACACCGTCCGCCACCATCGTCCGTTCGTCCGGTTCTGGGGCGCCCGCGTCGGCGCCGGGCTCGGGTTCCAGATGCTGTCGGTGGCGGTCGGCTGGCAGATCTACGACCTCACGCGGAGCGCGTTCAATCTCGGGCTGGTCGGGCTCGTGCAGTTCGTGCCGTCGCTTCTGCTCGCTCTGCCGGCAGGGCACGCCGCCGACCAGTTCAACCGCCGTCGCATCGTCGTCCTTTGCCAGATCGTCGAGTGCGCCGCGGTGCTGCTCCTGGCGGTGGGAAGCGCGCTCGGTCAGTTGGACGAGGTGCGGATCCTCGGGCTCGTCTTCCTCGTGAGCACCGCGCGCGCGTCGGAGTCGCCCGCGCGCCAGGCAATGGTCCCGGGACTCGTGCCCGAGCGGCTGCTTCCGCAGGCCCTGGCGGCGAACGCGTCGGCCGGGCAGATTGCGATGATCGCGGGACCTGCCCTGGGCGGTCTGCTCTACGTGGCCGGACCGGCGGTCGTCTACGGGGTCTCGGCCACGCTGTACGTGGGGGCCGTGCTCCTCATGACCCGCGTGCGGTACGAGCGCGAGCCGCCGGCGCGCGAGCCCGCCACGCTGAAGACGGTCTTCGCCGGCGTCTCGTTCATTCGCGCCCGGCCCGTGCTGCTGGGCGTCGCCTCGCTGGATCTGTTCGCGGTCCTGCTCGGCGGCGCGACGGCGCTCCTGCCGATCTTCGCGCGCGACATCCTGCGGACCGGTCCGTGGGGGCTGGGGCTGCTGCGGGCGGCGCCGGCGGTTGGTGCTCTGCTCATGTCGATCTGGCTGACGCGCTACCGGCTGAGTGGCCACATCGGCAGACGCATGTTCGGCGCCGTCGCGGCGTTCGGTGTCGCCACGGTCGCTTTCGGCCTGTCGCGCGTACTCTGGCTCTCGCTGGCGTCCCTCGTCGCCCTGGGCGCGTTCGACATGATCAGCGTGGTGATCCGCAGCGCGCTCGTCCAGCTCGAGACGCCGGAGTCGATGCGCGGCAGGGTCAGCGCCGTCAACGCGATCTTCATCAACACGTCGAACCAGCTCGGGGAGTTCGAGTCCGGGCTGGTGGCCTCGTGGGTCGGTGCCGTCGGCGCGACGCTGATCGGCGGCGCGGGCACACTCGTCGTCGTCGGACTCTGGATGCTCATGTTCCCGGCGTTGCGCCGGCGTCAGCGGCTCGAACCACCGGAGAACGGCGGGACGCTGAGCCAGGCCGCGTCCGTCTGACGCGCACGCGGGCCTCGATTCCCGTGCGGCGGCGCGGCGGGAGGCGTAGGATGGTCTCCAGCGCAGAAGCGAAAGGAGGGCCGCGTCATGCCAGAAGTGACCAAGTGTGCCCACCCGGCGTGTGAATGCATCGTGCCGAAGAACGGTCCTTTCGGAAGGTATTGCTGCGAGGAATGCCGCGAGAAGAACAAGATGACCGAGCTGCGCTGCCACTGCGGACATCCCGAATGCAAGTAGCGCCGTGATGCCGGCGCGGCTGGCGGAGGAAGTGGCGGCGGGACGTCAGCCCGCGGTCGGACCGAAGGGCACGAGCATCGGCACGCGCCGGCGGTACGCGTCGTACGCGCCAGGCCCGAGCTCGGCCCGCAGGAACTGCTCTTCGAGCCGCGCCCGGTACCAGAAGCCGAAGGTCATGACGGCAGCGCCCGCCAGCGCGATCGCGCGCCCCGCGAGGGCGCCCGTGGCGGCCGCCGAGACGATGATCCCGGCGTAGATCGGGTGCCGGACGATCGCGTAGGGACCCGTGTCGATCACACGATGGTCGGCCTTGCGGTCGATGCTCGTCGACCACAGCCGGCCGATGTGCGCGCGCGCCCACCAGCAGAACGCGAGGCCGGTCACGGTGATCGCGAAACAGGCCCACGCGGCGACCGGTCCCAGGCCCCACGCGGCCGGCGCGAGTGGTGAGCCCCTCATGCCGACGCCGAACATGAGCGCGGCGCCGGCAGCCACGGCGACGCGATAGACGAATTCGGGCCGGCCGGCGGGCCGCTTGGCGGCCCGATCGGTCCAGAGGGCGCCGAGCCACCACGACACCATCCAGACGAACCAGACGTATCCCACGAGGACTTGCGGCGCGAGGCGGCTCACTTCAGGACTGACGCGGCCGCGCCCGGGAAAGTCTCCTGGCGGATCGATGTGTCCGGAAGCGCGTCGGTCCGCCGCGCTCGCCGAGGGTGAATCAATCCGGCAGCGCGAAGGCGAACATCGTCCCCGCGCCGGTGCCGACGACGAACTGCTTGCCGTTCACCGAGTAGCTGATCGGACCGCTGGCGTTCGGGCCGCCGAGATTGACGTGCCAGAGCAGCTCGCCCGTCCGGGCGTCGAGCGCGACGAAGTTGCCCTCCATCCCTCCGCCGAAGACGAGGTCACCGCCGGTCGAGAGCACGCCCGACTCGGTATAGCTGACCATCTTGAAGTCCCATTTCTTCTCGCCGTTGCGCGGATCGAGCGCGCGGATCGCGCCGTACCCCTCGTCTTCGGTCTTGTAGTTCGCCGGCGCGCGCGCCGGGCCGCGCGCGACAACGGCGCCGGGCGGCGGCGTCGCCCCGGTGTACCGATGGCCCTCGATCCATTCACCGGCGTCGTACTTCGGGGAACGTCCGCCGGAGTTCTCCCACGTCGGCACGTACAGCAGTCCCGTCCGGGGACTGTAGGACGGGGGATACCAGTTGGTTCCGCCCTGCGTGCCCGGGTCGACCACGATGCCGCCCATGGGCTTGGGCCAGAACTCCGGGTTCTTGATCGGGCGGCCGTTCTCGTCGAAACCGGTGTTCCAGGTCTGCTTCACGAAGGCCTTGGCCATGAGGAACTGGCCGCTGAGTCGATCCAGCGCGTAGAAGAAGCCGTTGCGGTTGGCCCAGAGCATCAGCTTGCGCGGCTGGCCCTGCCACACCATGTCGACGAGCACGGGCACCTGCGTCGCGTCCCAGTCGTACTCGTCGCCCGGCGTGAACTGGTAGTACCACTTCAGCTTGCCGGTGTCGGCATCGAGTGCGACGACGCTGTTGGAGTAGAGATTGTCGGAAGGCGTGCGCGTGTCGCCGTTCCAGCCCGGGTTCGGATTGCCGGTTCCCCAGAACGTCAGGTTCGTCTCGGGATCGTAGCTGCCGTTGTTCCAGATGGGACTGCCGCCGTGCTTCCAGGAATCGCCGACCCAGGTCTTCGTCTCCGGCGCGTCGGCCGATGCGGGCGCGGTGTCGAAGCGCCACAGCTCGCGGCCCGTCTTGACGTCGTACGCCGCCACCCAGCAGTTCGCGCCGGCCTCGTTGGTGGCCGGGCCGAGCAGGACCATGTCTTTGATCACGAGCGGCGCGACGTTGTACTGGTAGCCCTTCTGCCACTCGGCGAGGACCTTGTCCCAGACCACGCGGCCGCTCCGGGCGTCGATGGCGAGCAGATGGCAGTCGATCGTCGCCCAGAACAGCGTGTCGCCGGCGATCGCCAGGCCCTTGTTGACCTCGTACGCGTTGTAGTACGCCTTCGGATCGAGCGCTCGCGACAGCTTCCAGAACTGCCGTCCCGTCACGGCGTCCAGGGCCACGGTTTCGAGCGCGGTGCCCGTGTACAGGACGCCGTCCACGACGAGCGGCGTGTTCTCCATCTTGTTCTGGTTGTTCGAATTCTTCTGATAGAGCGGGTGGTAGGACCACTTCAGCTGCAGGTTCTTGACGTTCGTCCGGTCGATCTGCGCAAGGGGACTGTACCGATGGCCCGCGTAGCCGCCCGAGTACATGAGCCAGTTCTGGGGCTCTCGGTCGGGATGGAGCAGACGATCGTAGGTCACCTGCGCGGAGAGTGACACCGACGCCAGCAGCGTGAGCAGAATCGGCACGCGAACCTTCATGGCCGCACCTCTTGGAAGCCGGGAGTCCGGTTGAGGCTCGTCGATCGGCGGCGGTCTTGTCAAGACCGGGTCGTAGTGGCCGTAGCGCCCGTAGTGGTGGCCCCGTTGCGGAAAACACGAAATCGGCATGCACTCTTGCCGCGCGCTCTGCGCATGCGATGATGGGGTATGCCAAAGCCGGTTAAGAAGACCGTCCGAAAAAAGAGCCCCACGCCTGGCCGCTACGCCGCGGAGGCGCCCGAGACGACGCCGCCGCCCGACGGCGATCCCTTCGAGGACCAGTACCGGAAGCGCATGAGCGACCTGGGGCGCAAGGGCGGGAAGATCAGCGGGGCGAAGCGGATGGACAACCTCAGCGCCAAGACCCGCCGTGAGATCGCCTTGAAAGCCGCGGCCGCTCGCTGGTCGAGTCGGAAGAAATAGATCCCGAGCGGCGTCTCAGTTGCTCCGGCCGCGTGCCGGCAGCGTGCCGCCTTCGGCGAGGATCTTCATGTTCTGCAGCGCCCGCGTGAACTGGGCCGTCCTCTGCGCGATGTCCCGCTCCCGCGCCGCCTCGTCGGGAAGGATCGAGTTGTCGAAGACGAGCGTATAGAGGAGCTTCGACGTCGTCGGCGTCAGCGGCCGCGCCTCGAGCGTGCCGTGATACAGGTTGTACGGCCGGCCTTCCCGCACCGGCTGGGTGTAGGTGTACGAGAGCTCCGTCCTGCCGACGAGCACCTCGTTCGCGACCGACCGCACGGCGCCGAACTCGCCATCCTGGCCGGAGGTGATCGTGCACGGGATCTGGAGCCACTCCCCGATGTCGCAGTACTTGCCGACGCGCTTCCACACTTCGGCGGCGGATCGATTGACGACGATCTCGAGCGGGATCGAGACGTAGTGCGGCGCGGCCACCGCGGTGCCCGTTTGCGGCGGGGCGGTCGGGGCCTGCGCGACGGCGGCACCGGCAAGGACGGTGGCGAGCACCAGACCGGCCGCGGCCAGGATCACGGCACGGTTCACGTGAAGGTCTCTCATCTGCGGACTCCTTTCGTTCGATCGCGCGGACGTTCTGACGGCTGCGGCGCGCGCTCGGGCAGCCACAGCGGATTCCATTCTCGCCGATCACGACTGCGCCGCCCCGCGCGAGTCACCGCGAGCGAGGGCTCCGATCGCCCCGCGCCGGGAGAGTGATACGCTTCCCGCGTCTGCAGCCATTCTGTCTTTGCGCCGGCCCGCGCGCGCGCAAGGAGCTCTCCATGGGTGTTCACGCGACTCGCCGGGAATTCCTCGCAGCCTCGGCCGCGATGGCCGCCGCTGTCGCCATGGACGGCCGGGCCCGGGCGCAAGAGCGTTCCGGCGGCGATGCGCCTCCTGCCGGGGCGCCCGCCTTCACCACGAGGCCGCACAAGGCGCTCATCCAGGACCGGCCGACGGAAGAGTACCTGCGGCAGATCAAGGACGCCGGGTTCGAAGGCCTCGAGAGCCGCACGGTGCCGCCCGCAGACGCCGAGCGGATTCGAGCCATCGCCGAGGGGCTCGGCATGCGGATTCATTCCGTGCTGCGCGGGTCGGCGGCGTTCAACAGCCCGGATCGGGCGGAGGTGGATCGGAGCTTTGCGCAGACCGAAGACGCGCTGCGCTCAGCCCAGGCGTTCGGCGCCGACGCGGTGCTGCTCGTGCCGTGCCGCATCGAAGCGCACACCCCCGGCGGCTTCGGGAACCGCAACGGCATCCTCATGCCGAGGCCGTGGGAGTTCCTGCTCGAGTGGGATCCGAGGACGGGCCATCTCTCGCGCGTGGTGGCGGGCGACAACGCGCCGTACGCCGAGTACATCCGCGCGCACAACCACGCGATCGACACGTCCACCGAGATGGTCACGCGCCTGATCCCGCTCGCCGAGCAGACCGGCATCGTCATCGCTCTGGAGAACGTCTGGAACAACCTCTGGGTGAAGCCCGCGCACTTCAAGCAGTTCGTCTCGTCCTTCCAAAGCAAGTGGGTGCGCGCCTACTTCGACATCGGGAACCACGTGAAGTTCGATCCGCCCGAGCAGTGGATCCTCACGCTCGGCTCCCTGATCGTGAAGATGCACGTGAAGGACTACCTGCTCGGCCCCGCGGATCCGGACGGACAGGGGCGGTTCGTCAACATCCGAGACGGAAGCGTGCGCTGGCCGATCGTCCGCGCCGCCATCGAGCAGGTCGGCTACAACGGTTGGATGACGATCGAAGCGCCGATCGACATCTCGGTCGCGGAGCAGAGCCGACGGCTCGACCTGATCTTGCAAGGACGTTGACGGGACTTCAGAGGATCCCCGTCCACCCCCTGCGGTACTCGCGCCTGAGGAACCTGTCCGCTTCGGGCGCGTTCGTGGCCGTCATCGCGTCGGGATTCCACGTCAGTTTCTTCGCCGTACGGAACGCGACGTTGCCGAGGTGATTCGCCTCGGTCAGCCACCCGCCGTATTCGAAGTTGGCGGACGTCGGCGATCCCGTCTTGCAGGCGGCGATCCATTCCGCGTAGTGGCCCGGTGAGCGGCGGAGCGTCGGCGGCGGCGCGACGAAATCGGCGAACTGCTTCTCCGGCAGCAGCACGTGCTTGCTGTAGTCGGCGAGGACCATTCCTTTCTCGCCGATGAAGACACACCCGCTGGGCCACTGCGGGATCCCGCCGTCCTGCCAGATCTGCGGTTTGTGCTCGCCCTGGTGGAACGTCAGCGTGACCGGCGGCTTGTCCCCACGGGCGCCGTACCTGGTACTTCGCCCACATCGTCGCGGGCGCGATCTCGGGGTGAAGGGGGCCGCCGCCGGCCTCCACCGTGAGCGGCGCATGCAGATCGAGCGCCCAGAACGGCAGGTCGTTCCAGTGGCTGCCCAGGTCGCTCATCGTCCCATTGCCGAAGTCCCACCAGCGGTACCACTTTGGTCCGGGGACGTAGACGGAGTTGAACGGGCGCGCCGGCGCGGGGCCGAGCCAGAGATCCCAGTCGAGCTCCGGCGGCACCGGCTCGGCGTCCGGACGCGCGGTCACGTAGGCGACGTCCTTGTTGCGCTCGGCGCCCTCCTTGGTCTGCAGGCCCCACGTGCGCCCGACCCACACGTGCGCTTCGCGCACCGCCCCAATCGCGCCGCTCTGCACGAGCTCGACGACCTGGTGGTAGTTCTCGCCCGCGTGGATCTGGATGCCCATCTGCGTGGCGACCTTCACGGTGGCCGCCTTCTCGCGGATCTTGCGCGTCTCGTCGATGTTGTAGGCGAGCGGCTTCTCGCAGTAGACGTGCTTGCCCGCCTCGAGCGCGAGCATCGTCGAGAACGCGTGCGTGTGCTCGCAGGTGCTGACGACGACGGCGTCGAAATCGGCGGCGTGGTCGAACACGCGGCGCAGATCGCGGAACGTCTTCGCCTGAGGATGTTGCGCTGCCGCGGCGTCGATCGCCAGCCGGTTCACGTCGCAGAGCGCGACGACGTTCTCCGAGCCCAGGCCCTTGAGATTGGCGGCGCCGCGCCCACCGGCGCCGATGATCGCGAGGTTCAGCTTGTCGTTGAGATTGCGGCCGCGCAGGATGGCCGGCGCGCCTGCCGCCAGGCCCACGGCCGCCATCGCACCGCCGACGAACTCCCGCCGCGTGATCTGCCGGTCTCTGCGCGTCATGAGGTGCTCCCTGACGCGCCAGCATACGTCCGCACTCGATGAGCTGAAGCGGAATGTTGCTCTTGGGCTCGCGATCAGCGGCAGCCCCGGCATAATCAGATTTCATAAGTAATGTTTGCAAGAACTGTTTTTCATCAACTAAGATGGTTTTACGGGCATTTTAGCGCTCAAGACCTCTTTCGAATCCATGTTTTCGGAATACGTGGCAATGCAAAATCGTTTTTCAGGACCTATAACTGTTTTTCACGATCGGCCGCTCCCAGAAAAGGCCACGCCAGCCGGCTATGCGGCGTTGATCGACGCCTACGGTCTGCGGGTGCCGCTGCCGCGAACGCTCTCGGCCGTCAGCGAACGCCACCGTATCCGTACGGAGGGGAGCTGGCGGATTCTGACCGCACGCCACCGGCCACCTGCCGACCTCGGCGGGCACCTGACGTTCGGCCTCAAGTACGAGGGGCTCGATCTCGTCGTGCTCAAGCGGCTGTTTCTCGCCACCGGGCCTGAGCCGATCGCCGCGCTCGTGCGCGCGAAGCCAACGGGGAGCTATTCGCGCCGCATCTGGTTCCTCTATGAATGGCTGCTCGGCGTCCGGCTCGATCTGCCGGATGCCGAGACCGGCAGCTATGCCCTCGTCGTCGATCCGGAGCAACAATGCGACGGGCCGGCGAGACTGTCGTCGCGCCACCGGGTGAAGAACAACCTGCCGGGAACGCCGCAGTTCTGCCCCTTGGTTTTCAGAACACCGGCCCTCGGGGAATTCGCGGCGATGGACCTGGTGTCCCGCGCGCGCAGCGCCGTCGCCGACGTGCCGAGAGACGTGCTCTCGCGCACGGCCGCCTTCCTGCTGCTGAAGGATTCGCGTTCGAGCTACGCGATCGAAGGCGAGCGTCCGCCCCAGGACCGCATTCAGCGATGGGGCCGTGCCATCGGCGAGGCCGGCAGGCGGCCGGTGACGCTCGAGGAGCTGCTGCGCCTGCAAGCCATCGTCATCGGCGACACGCGGTTCGTGAAGCTCGGGCTGCGCCAGACGGGCGGCTTTGTCGGGGAACACGACCGCGAGACGCACATGCCGATCCCCGATCACATCAGCGCGCGGCCGGAGGACCTCCACCAGATCATCGAAGGCATGATCGCGTTCGACAACGGCCCGTCGAAAGCCCTTGATCCAGTCGTCGCCGCCGCGGTGCTGGCGTTCGGCTTTGTCTATGTTCACCCGTTCGAGGACGGGAACGGCCGGCTTCACCGCTACCTCATTCACCATGTGCTCGCGCAGCGGGGCTTCAATCCGGCGGGCGTGGTGTTCCCTGTGTCGGCGGCGATCCTGGAGCGCATCGACGAGTACAAGGCCGTCCTCGAAGGCTGCTCGCAGCGGCTGCTGCCGCTCATCGAATGGCAGCCAACCGAGGACGGCAACGTACACGTGCTGAACGACACCGGCGATTTCTATCGCTTCTTCGATGCGACGCCGCACGCCGAATTCCTCTACAGCTGCGTCAAGCAGACGATCGAAGTGGACCTGCCGCGCGAAACCGAATTCCTCGCCCGCTACGACCGGTTCCGCGCGCGGATCGAGGCGATGGTCGACATGCCGGGGCGCACGATCGATCTGCTGTTCCGGTTCCTCCAGCGGAATGGAGGCACGCTCTCGAACCGCGCGCGGGAACAGGAATTTGCGCAGTTGACCGACGGTGAGGCGCAGGCCGTCGAAGGGGCGTACCGGGAGATATTCAGCCGGCGCTCTGAAGAGCGAATCCCCGGCCCTCGGCCACTCCGACCCGCCCGACCTACGACACCTTCCTGAAGACCTGGCGGATGGCCGCCTGGTTCTGCTGCTGGTCGGCGGCGAAGTCGCCGTGCTTGGAGAGGTCGACCTCCTTCAGGAGCTGGTCGACCGTCTTGCCCGCTTTCTTCCCGGCCGACACCTGGTTCCAGAGATCATCCAGGAATGCGGCCTGCGCGAGCAGCGTCTCGCGCGTGGCAATCGAGCCGTGGCCCGGCACGAACGTCTTCACGTCCCACGTGGCGAGGTCGTGCAGCACCTGCACCCAGTGCGGCACGTCCGCATCCCGGTCCCCGACGTTGTTGCCGAAGCGCCAGTTCACGAGAAGGTCGCCCGTGAAGAGAATTCCTTCCTTCGGCAGGTAGGCGACCGCGTCGCCAATCGTGTGCGCCGGTCCCACCCGCCGCAGCTCCAGCCGCCGCTCGCCGTCGTCAATCGCCATGAACCCGCCGAACGCGACCGTGGGCTCCTGCAGCCGGTAGGGCGCCAGGCTGTAGGTCTGGTTCTTCGACATGCTGTCCCACTCGCCCTTGCCCTTCGTCGCCAGTTCGCTCGCGCAATCCTGCGAACATACGACCGTGACGCCCTGATCGACGAGGATGCTGTTACCCTGCGTGTGATCCCAGTGATAGTGCGTGTCGAACGCGAATCGGATCGGCTTGCTCGTCGTCTTCTTGATCTCCGGCAGGGCGAGCTGGATGCCCCACGGCGTGTTCGCGTCGACGACGACGACGAAGTCGCGAAACTCGATCCAGCTCGTGTTCGCCGGCAGCCGCGCGTCCTTGTCGCCCTGGCGGGAGTACACGCCGGGCGCGAGCTGACGCACCGGTCCGCCTTGCGTGTCTGCCGTCTTCTCGTAGGCGACGAGCAGCAGGGCTCCTAGAATGGCATAGAGGAGGAGGCGTCTCATCGCGGGAGTTCTACGCCTCATCGCATTCCGGAGTCAACTCCCTGGAGGGCGGAGTCTGCGCGCGTTTGCGGGGATGACGAACCGGTCGCAGGCGCTGGCCACGTTCGTTCTCGCGTCGACGCTGCTCGGTCCCGTGGCGCACGGCCAGACCGGAGGTGCCGTCGCGATCGAGCCGCGCTCCGGAATTTCGTTTCCGACCTCCTTGACGCCACCCGGCTCGACCGCCGCGCTGCGGTTCGTGGGTGCGGCCGTTCGCGCCCGGACCATCTTTCACGTGCAGATCTATGCGTACGGCTTGTACGTGGACGCGCCGCGTGCGCGCGACGCGTTCGCGTCGTTTGCCGGCGTGCCGGCGCCGCGGCTCGCCCGCGACGAACGGTTCTTCCAGCGCCTGCTCGATCTGGACGTGGCAATGGCGCTCCGGATCGTGATGGCCCGCGACGTGAGCGGGAGCGCAATCGCCGACGCGTTCGACAGCGCGCTGCGCCCGCGCGTCGCGGACGCGTCCGGCGGGAATGCGGCCGAGGGCGCCCGGGCGTTGGCGCAGTTCCGCGGCTATTTCGATCTTCGCCAGGTCGCCAAAGGCGCCGAGATCGTCCTGTCCTGCGATCCCGCCGGTCGCCTGGAGACGCGCGTCAACGGCGCCGTGCGGCCGCCCATCGAGTCGCGCGCCCTGTGCCGCGCGCTGTTCGACATCTACCTGGGCCCGAAGCCAATCTCCGCCGACGGGAAGAGCCGGCTCGTGGTCGGTTTCGCCGACCTCCTGAATCGACCGCCAGGTCCGGCGACGTCACCGTTCTCCGGTTGACGGCGACGACGGCGGCGACGTGTCGATCGCCGGATACAGCAAGGAGTGCGTCAGCCCGGGATGCCGCTCGCCATATTTCGCCGGGACGTCCTGCGTCCAGTTGCTGGGAATGGTCAGACAGAAGGCCAGCAGCAGGACGAACGCAAGGCGCTGCCACATCGCCGCCGGACGCTCGGACGCTGCCGACGCGCCGACGCCCGCGGCCTGCCGCAGCCGGCCGAGTCTTCGCATCCTGGAGCGGACGAGCAGTGCCGCGCCGACCAGCGCCATGACGATGTTGAGCGTTTCTCCCGTGCCCAGCGGAAGCCGGTGCGTCGGGTAGTCACGGAAGAGATCGATGAACATGCGAAGAAACGCATACCAGAACACGAAGCGAGCGGCGACCGCTCCGGGCGTCCGGTTCGTCCTGCGCACGTACAGGAGATATGGAATCAAGAGGAGATTCTTCACGCCGTCGTAGAGCACGACCGGATGACGGAATCCGTCCGCGTATGGAAACTTCACGCCCCACCAGACGTCCGTCGCGCGTCCGACGATGTTCCCGTCGATGAAGTTGCCGAGCCGGCCCAGGCCCATGAGCAAGGCAGTGGGGACGGCGAGCGCATCGGCGAGGACCAGGAACGGTTTCCTGTAAATCGTGCAGAAGAGCGTCAGGCCGAGGGCGCCGCCAATCAACAGCCCGTGCGTCGCCATGCCGCCGAGCCAGAGCGCCGGGATGAGCGCGGCGTGCTCCCGGTAGAAGGGCCACTCGTCGAACGCGACCTCGACCGCGCGTCCGCCCGCCAGCACGCCGACGACGACGAAGAGCGTGAGGCTCCAGACTTCGCGCTGCGAGAGCCCCAACGCCGTGCGTCGTCGACTGAGCGACCACAGGATCTCCACGAAGCCCAGAGCGTATCCCAGCCCGTACCACCAGACGTGCACGCCGGCGACGTCGAGAATGATCGGATCGACGTGGTGAACGAACGGTCCGGGCATGAGGCGTGAGTCCTGAACGGGGAATCTCCGGACTCTACGGACCGACGGGGCCAATGTAAAGGGCGCCGAGCCGGCGACCTCTCAACGCGTCACCCACGCGCCGTTCTGACACGTGAACGCCGGACCCGGCGCCGGCGCCGGGCAGCCTGTCCCGGATGCCGGAAGAGGCGCGCCTGCACCCGAGCTGCCCGGTTCCGTCGTCAGCGTTCCAGTCGAGGTCCCTGACGATCCGGCATTCGGCGGAAGAGCCGAAATCCCACCCGCCGAAGAATCACTCGCCCCCGCTTGCGGCGCGACGAGCCAGATGCCGTTCTCGCACGACCAGTTCGGACCCGGTCGGGGTGCGGTGCACGAACCCTGGTTCGACACGTTCGTCGTGTTCGGGCCCGGCGGCGTCCAGACGCCGTACTGACACGTCCACTCAGCGGTGGGCGGCGTGCCGAGACATCCGTTCGCGCTGGCGTTCGTGCTGGGACTGGCCGGCATCTGCGACGTCGTCGATGACGACGATGTCGCCGAGGTCCAGACGCCGTTCTGGCAGATCCACCCGGCCCCGGGCTGCGCGCCCGGGCAGTTGCCGGCGCCGCCCGAGCCTGTGCTCGTGGCGTCGCCGCTGTTCGCGCCCGCCGGGTCGAACTGCCAGGCGCCGTTCTGGCAGACCCAGTCGGCTCCCGGGGCTAGTCCTGGACACGTGTCCGCGGTGCTTCCGGTCGGGCTCTGAGCGGCGGCGGGCGCCGCGGCTCGCCGAGACGTAGAGCTGGCGGTGGTCGGGGGCGTCTGCGTGATCACGCGCGGTGTCGGTGTCGGACTCGCGAAGGCGAGCGCCGTCCACGTCGCCGCTGGCGCGAGAAGCCACCAGATGTATCTTCTGCCGGTCTTCATGGGAACCGCTCGCTTTCCGCCGCCCCTGTGCTTCTTCGCAGGTGGCTTCAGAGGTACGACGACTTGGCGCGAGCACTGGCTCCCGTTCAGAAATACGTCACTTCAGATGCAAGCTCTTGAATCGCCGCGCCTGCGCGGCGATGGCCAGTTCGACGGGCAGCCGCTCGATGCTGCTCGCCCCGAAGAACCCGACGATGCCCTCCGTATGGTCCAGGATGTACTGCGCGTCGTCGGGCTCGGCGACAGGCCCCCCGTGGCACAGCACCAGTACGTCGGGGTTCGCTCGCACGGCCGCGTCGCGCATCGCCTGCACTCGGCTGGCAGCCTCGTGCAGCGTCAGCGCGGTGCTCGCCCCGATTCGGCCCTTGGTCGTCAGGCCGACGTGCGGCACGAGCACGTCCGCGCCGGCCCGGGCCATCGCGACCGCCTCGTCGGGATTGAATACATAGGGGCACGTCAGCAGATCCAGCGAGCGAGCCGCCCGGATCATCTCCACCTCGAGCTCGAACCCCATGCCGGTCTCTTCGAGGTTCTGTCGAAACGTTCCCTCGAAGAGTCCCACCGTCGGGAAGTTCTGGACGCCGTCGAACCCTTTCGCCTTCACCTCGCGAAGGAACACCGGCATCAGGCGAAAGGGATCCGTGCCACACACGCCCGCCAGGACCGGCCGGTCGGTTACGACCGGAAGGACCTCACCGGCCATCTCCATCATCACGGCGTTCGCGTCCCCGTAGGGCAGCAGGCCGGCCATGCTGCCGCGGCCGGCCATACGGTATCGACCCGAGTTGTAGACGATGACGATGTCGACGCCGCCCTCGACGGCGCTCCGGGCCGACAGGCCGTTTCCGGCGCCGGCGCCGATGATGGGACGGCCCTGTGCGACCTGATCGCGCAGGCGCTGGAGCGAGACGTCGCGGGAAAGGAACGGCACGGGTCCGCCGCGTCGATCCTACCGCCTTCCCTGTCACCGCTGGTCCTCCGGCGAGTCGGGACTACACTGAGAGGAGTTCCACGTCCCAGGAGGAGCGCCATGCGTCGTGTTGCGCGGATCGCCGGAATCTCTGCGGCTGTGTGCTGGCTCGCGTTCAGCAGCTCGAGAATATTCGCCATGGCGGATGTGATCGACGACGTGAAGGCCGCCGACAGCGTGGTCTACCAGGCGATCGCTTCGCGCGACGCCGACCGGCTCGCCGATCTCCTCGACGACGCCTTCGTGCTCACGAACACGTTCGGAGACGTCTACGACAAGGCCAGCTTCATCAAGGCTTGTTGTTCGACTGACTCGGACGCGAAGACGCTGCTGCTGGGCGCGACGGAGAGCGACGTCAAGATCCACGGCAACGCCGCCGTGGTCGTGGCGCGCACCGAGATGCGGTTCACCCGCAACAACCAGGAAGAGAAGCTGGCGTGGCGCTCGATGCGGGTCTACGTGAAATCCGGCGGGAAGTGGAAGCTGGCGGCCGAGCAGCGGACGGCGGTCGATTGACGCGTGCGCCGGCGGGCGGCCGCCGGATGACTTCCGTGTAGTCCAGATACCGTCGGCCTGCCGCGCTCGAGAAACGCGCGGACAGACGGTAGCGCCCGTCCTCGGTCGTGGCGTTCTCCGTCGACGTGGAAACGCGAACGGAGCTGGGCGCCGGACCCGTCCGGAACCCCTCCTCGATGACGCGGCCCGCCATCGTCTCCGGCACGTCGAGTCCTGCGAGGCGCAGCAGGGTCGGCGCGATGTCCACGTTGCCCGTGGGCACGCCGCTGGTCGCGTGCTCTCGAAAGTCCGGGCCGGTGGCCATCAGG
The DNA here is from genome assembly GCA_963764505.1 of uncultured Acidobacteriota bacterium. Classification (GTDB taxonomy): domain Bacteria; phylum Acidobacteriota; class Vicinamibacteria; order Vicinamibacterales; family SCN-69-37; genus CAVXSP01. The sequence goes on from CAVXSP010000001.1 coordinate 335,602, forward strand.
ACGTTGTGAATGTCGTACGGGCTGGACGTCCCGTGCCCGGCCACGCCGCCGTCCGTCGTCGTGCCCTGGAAGCCGGCGGCGTTCTGTTCTCTCGTCCAGTTCGCGGAAACCAGGATGGTGCCGGTCCGGGTGGGATGATTCCAGCGGATCGCCTCGAATGACAGGGTGCCCGGGATGGTGCCCGACGTGCCGCCGGGACTCTCCGGCGCCGTGAAAATGGCGCCGACGTCCGGCCGCTTCTGGAGCGCGGCCACGATGGCGCCGATCCGAGCCGGATCGGCGCCGGATCGCGTATGAATCGCACCCTCCGCGACGATGAGGTCGGGCGTGCCGTCCGGCATCGATCCGACGAACGGCGCGATGGCGGCGCCGAGGTCGAGCCCGCCCGTGTGCGTCGAGAAGCCGTGGTCCGACGTCACGATGATGTTGGTGCGATCGAGCAGGCCCCTGGCCCGCAGCGCGTCCTCGACGCGACCGATCTCGGCATCGACCAGTGCCAGCGCCCGCCGCGTGAGCGGCGTGCCGACGCCGTTCGTGTGGGCGGTGCTGTCCGGATCGCTGAGCCACATGAACGTCACGTCGGGTCGCGCCGCCTCCAGGCCGAAGCGGAGGTAGGCCTCGACGGCATAGGTGTTCTGGCCGTCGTTGGGCGTGGCGTGCGCGGGAGGCGGGTCCAGGACCGCCGCGGCGCGCGCCGCGAGCGCCGGCGGACGGATGAACGCGGGATGAACGATGCCGGTGGGTGCCGCGGTGTGATTGAGCAGCAGCGCGGAGCCGCTCGTCCCGCTGCTCACCACCAGCAGCGTCCGTCCGGCGCGCTGCAGGATCTCGCCGAGCGTCGGCGCCGTGAGCAGGCGCCCGTCGGCGCGCTCGATCGCCTCGAGGTTCTCCAGCCGTCCCGTATCGAGGGTTCCGGTCGCGTTTGCGCGCGGGATGTACACGACGTTGCCCATCAGTCCGTGGGCGTCCGGGTACGCGCCGGTGACGAACGAGGCGGCGTTGACGCGCGTGACCGTCGGGAACACCGAGTGATGCGCGGTGAACACGATGCCCCGGCTGCCGAGCTGCGTCAATCTCGGCATCAGCTCTGGCGTGACGTAGTCGGGTCGAAGTCCGTCGACGACGATGACGAGCTGCGCGGACCGCGGGGCGGGCTGGACCGCCGGCGCCGCGAGCCAGAGCGCGAGGAGGAGGCCCGACGCGGCGCGGATGCTCACGACGGGCCACTCTATCAGGCCCGTGCCGCGGCCGGCCCAGGCTGGACGTCCTTCAGCTCTGCGCGTCCCGCCCCGCGGACGCGGGCCGCGGGTCCAGCGGCGTGGACGAGGGCGCCGGCTCCTTGGCAATGGCCTCGAAGTCGAGCCGCGGCACGCGATCGCTCGCGCGTGTGCGGAGGCGGGGCTGAGGTTCGATCGGCTCGGGAAAGCCGAGCAGGCGCGCCATGGCGCGCTGGATCCTGCGGAGACGATTCGGCGCAGCCGCCGGTGCCAGGGCGGGGCGGCGCCAGCGCCGGCGTTCCTCCGACGGCAGCCAGATCGACAGGAACGCGTACCGCTCGGAGGCGCAGATCGGACAGGCGTCCGCGACGTGCAGCTCCTCGCAGTCGAGACACAGACGGGCGACTCGCAGTTGCATGGGCTCTGCGCGCGGCGCGCGCTCGATCGCTTCGATTGGGTTATCGGCCGAGTCCACGGGCGGACCAGCGACGCGTCTTGTAAGGGGATTACGGAATTGTGGGTCGGGCGAAACCCATCGCGCGAAGGCGTTTCATTGCGTCAGGATGGCCGGAGTTCAGGAAGGAGGACGTTCATGCTCGTTCAGATCGTTCGATTCAAGTCGGCCCTGTCCGATCAGGATGTCATGAAGACATATCGCGCCCGTTCAGAGCGGTATCGCGCGCTGCCGGGCCTGCGCCAGAAGTACTACATCAAGTTCTCGTCGGGCGAGCACGGCGCCGTGTACCTGTGGGATTCCGCGGATGCGTTGAAGCGGTTCAAGGACTCGGAGCTGGCGCGCAGCATTCCCGACGCGTATCGAGTCGAGGGTGCGCCTGACGTGCGGGTCGGCGAGATCGTCATGGTTCTTCGTCCGGACGAACCGGAGTGAGGGGCGCAGGCGCCGTCTGCGGCGCCACATTCCAGCCGGAGAGCGTGACGACGGGCGCGGCGCCGCGGAGCGCGGATCGCGCGTAGCGCGCGACGAGCGTCTGGCTCTCGCCTGGCCAGATCGTCACCATGTTCTCGCTCCACAGGATCGGCAGCACCTGGTTGTCGCCTGACGCCGGCTGGCCGTCCGCCGATCCGCGGCGGACGTCCGCTCTGAGCAGGAATCCAACCGCCGCACCCGAAGAGGTGTTGCGCAGTGTCACGGTCGTGATCTCGTCCTCGCCGCGGGTTTGAGAGCTCGCGGCCACCGTGATGCGCGCCGGCGCCAGATCCCGCAGGCCGGTGAGATCCGCATAACCGTCGGGCTGAAAGAACGCGCCGCTGCCGCTCCCATGGCCGCGGCTCACGGTGCGCGCCCAGTCGATCCGGTCGGGCTTCGTGGAGAGCCAGTAGACGTTCCGGCTGAGGACGCCGCCGGCGCCCGCGAGCGTCAGTTTGAGGAAGAACGTCGTCGAGATGCCGGCCGGGACCTCCGGACGCAGGACGGTCTGGACATCCTGGGTCGGCAACGCCGGCACGGCCGCCCGGAGCGTGGCCTTGATCGAGCCGTCGACGTCGACGAACTCCGCCGTCGCCTGCAGATCCGACTGCGTCTCGCGCGTCAGGTTGACGACCTTGATCGAGCCGTCGTCGTAGGCGTACAGGATGTGCACGGGCTCGCCGGCCTTCTGCGCGCCGAAGAAGACGCCGGGCTGATCGAAGTCGGCGCCGTACAGCTCCCACTGGAGCGACGGCCAGGCCTTGTTCATCATCCAGTAGATGATGCCGGTGCTCGGATTGGCCGGGTCCTTCGAATGGCCGAGGTAGGCTTCGAACTCGGCGCGCGTGACCTCGTAGCCGCCGGCTTGCGCTTCGCGCTCATAGGACGCCATGTCGGACCAGTGGCCGTAGCGGTTCCAGATTGGCGTGTTGTACTGTCCGAGGCGGCCCACCGCGGCGTAGTTGGTGTATCGGCTCGTGTGATAGATGTCGGGTCCCGTCCCCTTGCCGCCCGCAGAGCTGACGTCCCAGATCTCCCGCTGCTCGTCCGGCGTGAGGAAGCGATTCAGGGAGTCGAGCGTCGGGATGGTGTTGCCGGGGCTGGCTTCCGTCTGGAAGGCGAACGCGCCGCCGGCATTCGTGAAATCGCCGCCTTCCTCCATCTCGGGCCCGGCGTTCCACCAGTAGATTGGCGGCGCGTAGTTGTACGGCCCTTCCTTCGAGCCGGACGGACCGAGCTCGGCCGACGCTTTGTACTCGGCGGCCGCGACTTGCGGGAGCCGCCAGTCCGCGGCTCGAAAGGCGTCGAGATAGATCGCTTCCTTGGCCGGGTCCGGCTCGTTGTCGCTGCCCTGGTAGAAGACGAACACGCTCGGATGATCCCGCAGCCGGCGCGCCATGTGCGCCGCCTGGTTCGCGGCATTGGCCTTGATTCCGTCGCTCCACTTGGATGAATCCTGCTCCCATTTGTCGCAGCAGAGCCAGCCCGGCATGGCGAGGAGGCCCATGCGGTCCATCTGCTCCAGCATGTCGTCGGGCGGGAAGTTGCCCTCGAACCTGATCGCGTTCAGCCCCATGCTCCTGACGTAGCTGAGCTGGTCGTGCACGTTCTGCGTCGAGTAGCGGAGGAACAGGTCCTGGGACCAGCCGCCGCCGCGGATGACGAGCGGAATGCCGTTGATCACGAACTGCCTAGAGCCGTGCGGCGCGATCGTCTGCCCCGGCACGACGGGCGTCAGGCGCGAGGTGACCGAGCGGATCCCGAAGTCCTCTGCGAACTCGTCGCTGGCGGCGGCTCCGGCGCGTGCCGACACGGCGAGGTGGTAGAGCGGCTGATCCCCGAGCTGATAGGGCCACCAGATGGCCGGTCGGACCAGCCGCAGCGCGGGGACATCGCCGGGGCCGACCGCGACCGCGACCGTTGCGCGTGGCGCCAGCTCGACGCGCCTGGTGAACGGGACGCTCGTGCCCGGCCGCGTGATCGATCCCGACAGCTCGGCCGACTGCGGCGTGTCCGTGTTGTTGCGCAGCGCCGCCCTGACGGTGAGCTCCGAGCGGCTCAGGTCGGCGGCGTTCTCCTGGAGCACGTGAACGTCCTGCAGCGAGACGGCGCCGGCCTGCTCGAGAACGGGCGCGTACTGCAGTCCAGTGAGCCTGTCGGGCGACGGCGGGTTCCAGTCGTTCGTGTCCACCGTCAGGTAGCCGGTCTCCTCGCTCGAGTCGTTCGGGTAGACGTCGAGGGCGATCGCGTTCGCGCCGTCGCGCACGCGGCCGGTCAGGTCGTACTCGAATCGCGAGTAGGCGCCCTGGAGCTCCGACTGGTCCGCGATCCTGGCGCCGTTCACCCACAGGTTCGCCCGCGACAGCACGCCGCGCATGACCAGGAAGGTGTGCTGCCCCGCGCGCGGGTGCAGCTCGAGCTCCGCCCGGTACCACCAGTTGACCTCGAACTGGGCCTGGTCCACCGATGCGAGATTGTTGGAAAAGAGGATGTTGGGATATCGGCCGTTCTCGAGCAGCCCGGCCATCAGCGTCTCCGGCTGCGAGATCGACAGCCACGCGGTTGCGTCGTAGCCGGGCTGCGAGATCTCCGCCCCCGTACCGGCCGCGCGCTGCGATGACTGAATCTTCCAGCCTCGTGTGAGCACGGTCGAATGGCCCGTCGGCGCTCCGCCTGCCTGGTCCGACACCGGAGCGAGATCGGCGCCGAGCAGCGTTCGGGCGGCGAGGCCCATGGCAGCAGCGAGGATGACGCGGCGTCTCGGCGGAGTCATGCGGTACCTCTTCGGCTCGTCTATAGTCCCCGGCCGGAAGCATGTCAAGGCGCGGATCGGGCGGCGTCAACCCGGATCGGGGACGGACCGCGGAGTAGAATCCGCCGCGGTGGCACGGTTCCTGAGAGGTCTCGCGCTGGCGGCGGTGTCGCTGGCGTTCGCCGCGCCGGCGCAGGCGCATCCGGTCCCGTTCAGCTTTCTCGACGTGCGTCTCGACGGCGATGCGATTGACGGCGTCCTCGTCGTTCACATCTTCGACGCCGCGCACGATCTGAACGTCGCGACGCCCGAGCAGCTCCTCGACGCCACGTTCCTCGCCGCCCATGCGCCGGAGATCGTCGCGCTGCTGGCGCCGCGCCTGTCGTTCGCGGCCGACGGCCGCGCGCTCCCCGCCGCCTGGTCGCCCACGGTCGAGCCCCTGGTCGATCGGCAGTCGCTCCGGCTGCGTGTTCGCTGCGCCATCGGGCGGCGTCCGGGACGACTGTCCGTCACCGCGCGCCTGTTTCCGTACGATCCGGCGCACCGGACGTTCGTGAACGTGTACGAGGACGACCACCTCACGCAGGCGATCCTCGACGCCGGCCGGCCGGAGTTCGAGTACTTCGCCGGGACCCGCCAGGGCGTGGAGGCGGTCGTGAGCCGGTTCATTCCCGCCGGCATCCATCACATCCTGATTGGTCCGGACCACGTGCTCTTCCTGGTCGGACTGCTGCTGCTCGGCGGCACGCTGTCCCGGCTGGCGATGATCGTGACCGGGTTCACGATTGCCCACAGCATCACGCTGACCCTGGCGGCGCTCAACGTCTTCACGCCGCCGGCCCGGATCATCGAGCCCGCCATCGCGCTGAGCATCGTCTGCGTCGGCGCTGATAACCTGCTGATGATGACGCGCCCGGGCGGCCGCGACCTGCGCGCCGTCATGGCGTTCGCCTTCGGCTTCCTGCACGGATTCGGCTTCGCGAGCGTGCTGCGCGAAATGGACCTGCCGGCCCGGGCGCTCGGATGGTCGCTGTTCTCCTTCAACTTCGGGGTCGAGCTCGGACAGCTCACCGTCGTGATTCCGGTCGCCGCGGCGCTGGCGACGGTTCGCAGCCGCAGCGAGTCCGCCGGCCGGCGCCTGGTCTGGGCCGGCTCGGTGTTCGTCGTCGCGGCCGGGATGTTCTGGTTCGTCCAGCGCGTGGGCGTGCCGAACTGAGGCTGCGGTGTCAGGCCGCTGACGGGGGAGCGAAGATGCCGCCGTCGAGCGCGTGCAGCTGTTCGATCTGCGCACGGCCGCGAGGCTGATCCTGGAGGGACAGCATCCAGACGGCGAACAGCGCGGGAGACGGCAGGAAGTTCACGCCCAGCCGCTGGAGCAGCGCCTGCGCGTCCGCGGCCAGCGCCGGGGATCGGCCCGCCGGGGCGCTCATCCGGTCGACGTTCGCGACGAGCACGACGCGGTCGCCCTCGCCCGCGATCTTGTGCACGAGCTGGAAGACCTGCTCGACCGTGCGGCTTTGCTTCTGGATGGGACTCTCGGCGTCGGTCACGAGGACGAGCAGCCGGCGCCGACCGTCGAGCCTGACGGCCATCTGCGACCAATCGTCCGGGGTGATCGGGTCCACGTCGACGTGCAGGGCCGTGAACGCATCGTGCACGGCCTGCTGAAGCGGCCGCCCCATGTCCCAGAGCAGCCGCCCGATGCGGTCCATGTCGCGGATGTCGGCCGAGAGCCGCTGGATCTCCGCCAGCCGCGTCTGATAACCGGACGGCATCTCCCGCACGACCCAGTCGGGCATCGCGTCGAGACCGGTTCCAGGCTGCGCGTCCATGCCGATTCGTTCGCCATCCACGAGCGTTGCAGACATGACGTATGTATCGGCGCAAGGGCGCGTTCCTTTGAGATCCGGCGATCTCCCGCTTCTGCGCACCCTTGCCCGAAGCTGCACGCTTCTGCCGGGCCGGGCCGCGCCCTGGTGGCGCCGCGGCCTCGTGTATCCTGTCGAACACAACACCTTCTGGAGGCAGCAACATGAGACGCGCATTCGTGCTCGCCGCCATCGTGGCGATTGGAGGCCTGTCGATCGCCGTTCGCGCGCGGCAGCAGCCGCAGACGCCGACGATCGAAGTCGACAAGGTGAAGGACAACCTGTTCGTTCTCGAGGGCGGCGGGGGCAACACGGCGGTCTTCGTCACCGGCGCGGGCGTCGTGGTCGTCGATGCGAAGAATCCCGGCTGGGGCCAGCCGATCCTGGACAAGATCAAGGAGCTGACGCCCAAGCCCGTCACGACCCTCATCAACACGCACACGCACGGGGATCACGTGAGCGGCAACGTGGAGTTCCCGGCGACGGTGGAGGTGATTGCGCAGGAGAACACGAAGGCGCACATGGAGGGGATGGACATCTTCAAGCAGCACGACGGCCGGGGGCTGCCGAAGCGCACGTTCAACGACAGGATGACGATTGGACGCGGCGCCGACGAGATCGACCTCTATTACTTCGGCCCGGGCCACACCAATGGCGACGCCTGGGTCGTGTTCCCGGCCCTCCGGACCGTTCACGCAGGCGACATGTTCGCGGGCAAGAGCCTGCCGCTCGTCGATTCGAGCAACGGCGGCAGCGTGCTGCACTACGCGGAGACGCTCGACAAGGCCTACGCCGGCATCCGGAACGTCGACACGATCATCAACGGACACAACGCGACGACCACCACGTGGGCCGACCTCGAGACGTTCGCCCGGTTCAACCACGACTTCCTGACCTGGGCCCAGGCGGAGCTCCGGGCCGGGAAGACCCCCGAGCAGGCTGCCGCGGAATGGAGCATGCCGGCGAACTATGAAGGCTACTCGCCCGCCGCCGGAACCCTCTTCGGCGGCATCGCGGGACGCGTGCAGCGGCTGGCGGAGGAGATGAAGCAGCAGTAGTCTCGAGCGCGGGCCGCGGCCTGGGGCCGCGGCCCGCCTGCGCATGGGATCAGATCAATACGTGAAGACGATCGAACCGTACACGCGGTGCGCGTGGCGGCCCTCCGTCAGGCCGAAGAACGACGGAGCGGTGTCGTGACTGTCGATCACGAAAAATCGATAGTCCCCGCGCAGGCCCCAGTGGGGCATCGGGAACCACCGCAGTCCGGCGCCCACGTTCGTCGTGAAATACGTCTGGTTCGTCGTCAGTCCGATGTTGCTGGTATCCGGGCCGTTCAGCAGCGTCAGAGCACCGAGGCCGCCGGCCAGATACGGAACAAGCACCCGGTTCTTGCCAGCCGGATTGACGATGAGACTGACGTTGTAGCTCCACAGATTCGGTGTCTTCTGATCGGCGAGCGAGAAATCCGCGAAGTCGAGATTCTGCCGCCGCCCCAGGGCGAACGTCAGGTCCCCCTCGATGCCGACGTAGTTGTTCGCATTGCCAGTGACGCTCGCGCCGATGACGTATTGGTCGAACTTCGGCTGCGCGCCGTTGTCGGACTTCACGAACATCACGCCGCCTGCCGGAATGGCCCCAATCTCTACCCGGCCTGCACCGGCGTTCTCGAATGTGACCTGCTGTGCGACGGCGGTGCCGGTGCAGCCGAAGAGCACCGCGCCCGCCAACATCAGTAGCTTCCTCACCATTTCCGGACCTCCAATTGCCGGCCCCTTCTCAAGCGAGGACTGATGCAATGCTGGCGCCAATGGCGGGATCCTCGCGCGAAGCCGCAGGCTTGGTCCCGCTGGGACGCCGGAGTGTCGGGAGATGCGACGGTCGTGCGGACGGTCAGGCGAAGCCCGATCGGGCTAGGAAAATGGCTCACCAGTGGAGATCCACTCGATTGGAACTCCGCTGAGAAACGTGCCGAGCCAGTCGGCGACTTCGCGCATGCCCCAGTCTTCCGAGAGCATGTGGCCGAGGAGGATGACGCCCTTCCCCCGGCCGAGCGCGGCGGCGTCCAGCGCGTACTCGGCGTTGCCGCCCGATTCCGGATTCTCCCCGCCAATCGACACGTCGAAACCGTCCGAGAGCGGCGGGACGCTGTAGCCGGGGCCGAGCATGATACGGCTGACCCTCGCGTCGGGGTCGCCGGCCACGCGGATGGCGCGCCCCTTCAGCCGCCGCGCGATGTCCCGCGCCAGCTCGCCGAGCGTCGTCGCCGGCACGACGTAGAGACGCGGCGTTTCGGGCGAGGCGTACGGCGTCAGTCCGAGCATCCGCTCGGATCCGGCGACGAGCGGGTCGGGCTGCAACAGGTGCGCGTGGTCGTGAAACCGGAAGACGACCATGTCGTGCTCGCGGATGAAACGCTGCTTGGCCTGGTAGACGCCGTCCGTTTCGAGGTTCGTCGTCACGTCCCTGTCGTTCCAGAACGTCGGTTCGTGGGTGATCACGAAGTTGCGCCCGGCGGCTGCTGCGCGTTGCAGCAGATCGAAGGTCGCCATTCCGGTCGTCGCGATCCCTTTCACCTCGGCATCCGGCGAGCCCGCCTTGAACGTGTCCCTGGATTCCGCACGCCAGGCGACGCCGAGCGTCGAGAGCTTCTTCCGAATCGCCTGGACGATCTCGTCGGCGGTCACGCCGCGCTCCAATACGGATCCTGGGCGTCGAGCGCCTGGACGCGGACTTCGGGGACGAGCTTGGCTATCCACGACGCGCACCTGGGGACCGCCGGTCCTTCCGACACGACCCGGCCGATGTGCAGCATGCCCTTCGGATGACCGGCGGCCGTGTCGAGGACGTAGGGGACGGCCTCCCATTCACGAGGCTCGCCGGTCACGATGGCGTCAGCGCGCTGCAGGCCGGCGATCGCGGCCGCCAGCGTCGTCGTGCCCGGGCTGAGGAACACGGAGCGGACGCGCAACGTGGGCGCACCGACCATGCGGAGACCGCCGCGCAGAGGAAGTGTGGCGCGAAGCTTGGCTTTGAGCGTGTCGAGCGTCATCTCTGGGATCTGGTAAATGCCGTCCGGCGCGCCGGGTTCAGTTCCCGTCCACCATCCGAGCGCTCCCGCCAGCGCCGCCGCCGCGTCGGTCGGTCGGCCGACGGTCCACGGTCCCGAGAACCGGTAGATGACCAGGCCCTCGCGATCGATGAGCGCTTTCTTCGCGAGATAGACCGAGTCGCCGGCCCGCGGCCCCGGCTCGTCATTGGCCGTATAGAAGGTCGGCTCTGTCGTGACGATCAGGTTCGCGCCGGCCGCCGCAGCGCGCCGCAGCAGGTCGATCGTCGGCATGGCCACGACCGCGATGCCGGTGACCGCGATCGAGGGGTCGCCGGCTTTGACGCCGTCGGCCGAGCTGCCGCGTGGCGGAACACCGGCAGCCGCGCGGATTCGATCGAGCACGTCCTGCACGCTGGGTCCGCTGCGAGCCTGGCCTCGCAGGCGCGCCGGCAGGATCAGCGCGCCCGAGGCGAGCACGAACCTGCGCCTCGAGATTCCGGCGTCAGACATCGGCACATGATAGGCGAATCCGGCCGCCAGCGCAGCGCGCGCGAGCGCGAGCTGCCGGCCGCCGGGCCGCGGTAATATCCCCCCTCATGTCGACCCCGACCGCCACGAGAGCCCGGCTGATGCTGATGATGTTCCTCCAGTTCTTCGTCTGGGGCGCGTGGTACGCGACGGAGGGCAACTACATGAAGAGCCACGGGATGACCGGCGTCATCTACCTGGCCTACCTCGCGAGCCCGATCGGGTCGATCGTCGCGCCGTTCTTCCTGGGCATGATCGCGGACCGCTTCTTCCCGGTGCAGAAGGTGCTCGGGGTGATGCACATCCTCAGCGGGGCGTTCGTCTTCTCGGCGCCGATGATCGCCGAGGGACGCATCGCGCCGGTGCCGCTCTTCCTGACGTTTCTCCTGCTGCACATGCTCTGCTACATGCCGACGGTCGGGCTGGCGACGGCGACGGCGTTCCACGTCCTCGAGAACAAGGAGCGGGAGTTTCCGTACGTCCGCGTCTTCGGCACGATCGGCTGGATCGCCGCGGGCATCGTCGTGAGCTTGCTCTTCAAGGGCGACACGACCGCGCTGCCGATGCACGTCGCCGGCGCCGGCGGCGTGCTGATGGGGCTGTACAGCTTCACGCTGCCGGACGTGCCGCCCCCGGGCGCCGGCAAGCCCTTCTCTCTCAGGGACGTGATCGGCCTCGACGCGCTGCGGGAGCTCGGGTCGCGGCCGTTCTTCGTCTTCCTGGCCAGCGTCATGCTCACGAGCATCCCGCTCGCCACGTACTTCGCGTACGCGCCGGTGTTCCTCGCCGATGCGCACATCGCGGATCCCGGCTTCAAGATGACGTTCGGCCAGATGTCGGAGGTGATCTTCCTGCTCCTGCTGCCCTGGTTCTTCTTCAGGCTCGGCGTCAAGGGCGTGCTGCTCACGGGGATGCTCGCGTGGATCGCGCGCTACACGCTGTTCCTCGCGGGTGCGCCCGACGCCGTCACCTGGATGCTCATCCTCGGCGTGTGCCTCCACGGCCCGTGCTACGACTTCGTCTACGTCGCCGGGCAGGTGTACATCGATCGCCAGGCGACGCCGGCGATTCGCGCCCAGGCGCAGGGGCTGTTCGTGCTTGCCACCTATGGTGTGGGCCAGGGCCTCGGCACGTTCGCGGCCGGCAAGGTGTTCGACGTCGTGATGACGGGCGGGCCGTCCGTGCTCCGGCAGTGGGAGACCTTCTGGATGTTCCCGCTCGGCTTCGCGCTGGTCGTCACCGCGATGTTCATCATCGGATTTCGCGGAAGCAGTGCCGGACCGGTCGAGCCGCGGCCGGAGCTTGCGGCGGCCGGCCGCGGACGGTGAAGGGGACGACGGCGACGGGTCGCGACTGACCTACTGGCGGACGTCTTTCAGGACGTTCTTGGACGGATATCCGAAGCCTACGGATGGCAGCGCGTGTCAACCGCGCCCTCCCGACGCGTGTATACCTCTCAGAACGGCCTGCGGCATGGGCCGGGAGGTGACCCGTGGCCATCAGTGTTTCCGAACTCCTCTTCTTCTGGCCGATCCTGCTCGGTTTCGGCCCGCTGGTGATCGGCCCGATCGTCGGCCTGGTGCTGTTCTGGCGGTCGCTGCGGCGGCGGGCACGCCGCCTGGGGTACGGCTCGACGCGCGCGTACCTCCGGGCGGCGCCCCGGTCGGACGCCGAACGGCGCGACGCCGCCGATCTCGCGCTGAAGGGCGGCGTCTGCTGCGTGCTCGGGATTCTGATTCCGACGATGGTGCTGGCGGGGCTCGTGCCCCTGTTCTACGGTGGGCGCAAGCTCACGTTCGCGTCGCTCGGGCTCGGGCTCGTCGACGATTCGGACCAGCCCGTCGCGTGACCGCATCCGATGCCGACCTCGTCCACGCCGTGCGCGCGGGCGACGCCGGCGCGTTTGGGCCGCTCGTCCGTCGGTATCAGCGGCGGCTGTTCGGCCTGGCGCTGATGATGGTGCGGCAGCCCGGCGGCGCGGAAGAGGTGACGCAGGACGCGTTCGTGCGCGCCTACACGCACTTCGATCGGTACGACGACCAGCAGCCCTTCTATCCCTGGCTGGCCACGATTGCCGTCCGACTCGCCCAGAACTGGCTGCGCCAGCAGGGGCGCCTGCGGCAGCGCGAAGGCGCGGCGCTCGACGACGCGCCCGAGCCGCGCGGGTCCGCGGCGGCGCTCGTGGGGATTATCGAGGACGAGCGCAGCCGGCGCCTGTGGCAGGCGGTCGCCGCGCTGCCGTCCGGCGAGCGAACGGCCGTGATCCTGTTCTATCGCGATGAGATGTCCGTGGCCGACGTCGCGCGCGCGCTCGGCGTGTCGACCGGCACGATCAAGACGCTGCTGTTCCGCGCGCGCCGGCGGCTGCGCGAGCAACTGCAAGGTGAGTTCCTCAGGGAGGCGGTGCTGCGATGACGTGCGCACATGTGATCGGTTTGGTCGACGCTGGGCCCTTCGCCGACGTCTCGCGCGAGCAACTCGACGCGGCGCGGGTGCACGCGCGTGCGTGCGCCGCGTGTGCTGCGGCGCTGCGGACGGCAGGGAGGCTGGCCGTCGACCTTCGCGTGCTGGCGCAGCCGGCGCCGCCTCCGCACCTCGAGGCCGTGGTGCTCGCGCGCATCGCGCAAGCCGAGCGTCCGGCGGCGGCCGCGCGTTCGCGACGTTCGGCGGCGCACTGGGCCGTCGGCGCGACCGTCGCGGGCGGCCTCGTCGCGGGCTTCGGTGCTCAAGGCATGGCCGTCGGCCAGGCTGCGACGCCCGTGGCGATCGTCTCCATGCTTGCGTTCGCCGCAGGACTCGGGCTCTACCTCATTGGCCTGTTCGCGCCGGTGGATCGGACCGGGTCCGGCTGAAGACAGAGGCGGACCCGGCGTGCGATCAACAGGATGAAACATGCGCGACTCGATGGAAGTGCTCGCGCTTGCGAGCCTCGCACGGACGGGCGCGTCCGGATAGTATGGTCGTCACCCGGGATGAACCGCCGCGACTTTCTCTCCCAGGCTGGCGCGATTGGTGTGACGACGATGGGTGCGGCCGCGACGAGCGCACAGACGCGCCCGCCTGCCGCCGGCACGCCCGCCGCGCCTGGCGACGTTCGTGGCTACTGGCTGTCGGTGGTCACACGGCTGTCGGATCCCGTGCTGACGAACCTCGCCGCGGGACGCCTGAAGGCGCGCATGCCCGTCGAGGCGGCCGCCGGGCAGCAGGAAGCGCGCGGGAAGTTCTCGCACCTGGAGGCGTTCGGCCGCTTGCTCACCGGCATCGCGCCATGGCTGGAGTTGGCGTCCGATGAGACCGCCGAAGGGGAACAGCGCGCCCGCTATCGCGCGCTGGCGCTGCAGGCACTGAAGGCGGCCGTCGATCCCGCCTCGCCCGATCATCTGAACTTCACGGACGGCCGGCAGGCGCTCGTCGATGCGGCATTCCTCGCGCAGGCGATCTTGAGGGCGCCGAAGGCGCTCTGGCAGGATGTCGATCGGACGACAAAGGCCCAGACGATTGCGGCGCTCGAATCGACGCGGCCGCTGGAGGCAGGCTTCAACAACTGGCTGCTGTTCGCCGGGACGATCGAGGCGGCGCTGAAGATGATGGGCGCCACGTGGGATCGGATGCGCGTCGACTACGCGATCCGCCAGCACGAGCAGTGGTACAAGGGCGACGGCCTGTACGGCGACGGCCCCGACTTCCACTGGGACTACTACAACAGCTTCGTCATCCAGCCGATGCTGCTCGACGTGCTCGATGCCTGCGCCGATGCCAATTCGAGCTGGGCGCGCTTCAAGGCGCCGATGCGGCAGCGGGCGCAGCGCTACGCCGCGATTCTCGAACGCCTCGTCGCGCCGGACGGATCGTATCCGGTGATCGGCCGCTCTCTCGCCTATCGCTTCGGTGCGTTCCAGGGGCTCGCCCAGATGGCGCTGCAGCGCACCCTGCCCGAAGGCGTCACGCCGCCGCAGGCACGCAATGCGCTGACGAAGATCATCCGCCGCTGCAGCGAGGCGCCCGGCACCTTCGATGCGCAGGGCTGGCTGACGATCGGGGTCTGCGGCCACCAGCCCGGCGTCGGCGAGAGCTACATCTCGACCGGCAGCCTGTATCTGTGCAGCGTCGGCCTGCTGCCGCTCGGCCTGCCGGCCAGCGATCCGTTCTGGAGCGCGGCCTCCGAACCGACGACTTCCGAACGCGCCTGGTCGGGAGAACCGTTTCCGATCGATCACGCGCTGACGCAGACGGCGTAGCCGAGGCACTCGCCGGCGCTACTTGTTGGCGAGCGTGGAAAACCCTTTCCCCTTCAGCAGGTACTCGTCGTCGGTCACCAGGGTGAGATCGTGGACTTGCGCGGTGGCGGCGAGGAAGCGGTCGGCCGGATCCTGATGCGGCACGCGCACCGTCCGGCTTCGCTGGGCCACTTCCCAGGTGAGTGGCGCGTCATGCATTGGCGCCCGCGCCCAGGCGGCGTCGAGCCACTCCCGTGTCGTGCCCTTCAAGACGATGCGGCGTCGCTCCACCAGCAGGAGGAATTCCCAGACGCTGATCGCCGACAGCCACAGCTCGTGCTTCGGCGACTCGAGGGCCGCCGCGACCGCGGGCACGAGCCGCTCCGGCTGCACGTGGCTCCAAATCCAGATGTGCGTGTCGAGCAGCAGCTTCACTTCGGCAGATTCCAGCGAGCGAGCTGGCTGCTCGGCACGGCGATGTCGCGGACGATTGTCGCGCTGCCACGAAGCATTCCAAGCCAGCCGCGCGCCGGGCGGGCGGGCGCCGGCGGCGCGATGTCCGCGACGGGTTTGCCGAATCGCGTGACACGCAGCGGCCGCCCGGTGCGGCGGACGCGCTCCAGCGTGGCCAGGCAGGTCGCCTTGAACTTGGAGATGGGCATTTCCTCCATCGCTCATGAATACCATGGTCAAAGACCATGGTCAAATGAACGACGCGACCGGCACCCACGCATGCGAAGGATGCGCGATGGCTAGCCGTTGAGCGCCGGCACGGCCGGACGGCGCTACTATCTCGGCATGCCGCACCCACTGTCTCGCCGAGACTTTCTACAGGTGACCGGGGCCGGGGCGACCGCTTTCGTCGTGCCGCGGCTCGACCTCGACCCGCCGCCAACCGCGCAGGGCGCCGCACCGGCCGCCATGCCTGGCGCCGCGCTGACCGGCTGGTTCGACAAGCCGATGCGCTGGGCGCAGCTCACGCTCGTCGAAAACGACCCCGGCCGGTTCGACCCGCAGTTCTGGCTGGACTACTTCCGGCGGGTGCGCGCCGACGCGGCGTGCCTGAGCGCGGGCGGTATCGTCGCCTACTACCCGACCGAGATCCCCCTGCACCATCGCAGCGCGTGGCTCGGGGACACCGATCCGTTCGGGATGCTCGTCGCCGGCTGCCGTCGCATGGACATGCACGTCATCGCGCGCACCGATCCGCACGCGGCGCGCGACGAAGTGCGCGCCGCCCATCCGGACTGGATCTCGGTGGCGCCCGACGGCCAGCCCAGGCGCCACTGGGCGAACCCGGACCTGTGGGTCACGTGCGCGCTCGGTCCGTACAACTTCGACTTCATGGACGCCGTGCACCGCGAGATCGTCACCAAGTACCGCGTGGACGGTATCTTCACGAACCGGTGGGCGCCTCAGGGCGGCGACTGCTATTGCGTTCACTGCCGGGAGAACTTCAAGGCGGCGAGCGGTCTCGACCTGCCGCGCACCAACACTCCGGCCGATCCGAGGCGCCGCGCGTTCGTGGACTGGAAGGTCGCGCGGCTCACGGAGCTGTGGAAGCGCTGGGACGCGACGGTCCGGTCGATCAACCCGGGATGTCACTTCATTCCCAATGGCATGCCCGATCTCAAGACCGGCGGCGAACTGGCGCATATCCAGTTCGCCGACTTCCAGGCGCGGCGCGGCGTGATGCCGTCGTGGATGAACGGCCGCCGGGCCAAGGAGTACCGGTCCGTGATGGGCCGGCGGCCGATCGGCGGTATCTTCAGCGTCGGCGTCGAGGAACCGTATCGCTGGAAGGATTCCGTGCAGAGCGAGCCGGAGGTCCGCCAATGGGTGGCCGAGGGCACGGCCAACGGGATGCGGCCCTGGTTCACGAAGTTCTCTGGCACGCTCTACGACCGCCGCTGGCTGCCGGTCGTCGAGCGCATCTACCAATGGCACGCGGTGCACGAGCGGTACCTGCGCAACGAGTGGCCGCTCGCGCGGGTGGCGCTGCTGCAGTCCGACCAGACCGAGCGGTTCCACCAGGGCGCCGTGCCAGGCGACCGTGCGGCGGACCACGTTTCGGGCATGTACCACGCGCTCGTCGAGTCGCGCGTGCCGTTCGAGATGGTCCACGAGGCCTACCTCACACCCGACCGGCTCGACGCGTTCAAGCTGCTGGTCCTCGCCGACGCGGCCGCGTTGTCCGACGCGCAGTGCGACGCCATCCGTGCATTCGTCGGCCGCGGCGGCAGCGTCTTCGCCACGTTCGCATCGTCGCTGTACGACGAGGGCGGTCGCCGCCGGGACGACTTCGGGCTGGCAGACCTGTTCGGGGTGTCGTTTGCCGGAAAGATCGACGGACCGATGCACAACTCGTATCTCGCCCTCGACGCCGACCCGTCGACGGGCCGGCGCCATCCGGTGCTCGACGGCCTGGCGGACACGCCCCGCATCATCAACGGCGTCTACCGCGTGCAGGTGACGCCCACGATGCCGTTTCCGTCGCCGATGACGCTCATCCCGACCTATCCGGACCTGCCGATGGAAGACGTGTATCCGCGCGTGGCGCACACCGACACGTGTGAGCTGTACCTGCGCGAGCGGGGCGCCGCCCGTGTCGCCTACGTGCCGTGGGACATCACGCGTACGTTCTGGGAGGTCATGGCGCCCGACCACGGCCGGCTGCTGCGCAACCTCGTGGCCTGGACGACGAACGAGCCGGCGCCCGTGGAGGTGAGCGGGCCGGGACTGATCGACGTCACGGCATGGCGACAGCAGGCGTCCATGACCGTCCACCTCGTCAACCTGACCAATCCCATGATGATGAAGGGGCCGCTGCGCGAGACGATCCCGATCGGGCCGCTCACCGTGCGCATCCGCCTGCCGCAGGGCCTCCGGCCGCGCGGCGTGCGGCTGCTGACGGAGAACTCGACGCCGCACGCGGCGCCTGCGGGTGGCGTGCTCACGGTGACCGTGCCGTCGGTGGAGCTGCACGAAGTCATCGCGATCGATCTGTGAGGGCGAACGGCCGCTCGAGCTGATGTCCGCGCCGCTGGCTGTCGTCGGCAGCCTCGTTCTCGATTACGTCGTTGAGGTCGCCAGACTGGCTGCCGCATCGCGGCGAGACCGTGCTCGGCGGCGATCTGCGAACGTTCCCCGGCGAATCGTCCGGGGCGCCGGCTCGAGCGGCGTGAGGACCAGATCTGTCGTCCCGGCGCGCCATGTCTGCCGCAGCGAGAGACGCACGCGCCCGTCGTCGGTCAGCGATGGGCGCCGGCTGGGAAGCGATGAACTGGCCACTCGTGATCGTAGGCCTGTCGACGTCGATCCTCGGGGCGCGCCTGCGAATGTCAAGATCCCGCTCTCCGTGCTCCGGCTCACGCGGCCGGGACGGAAGGCATTCAGAGCGACGGCCGTCCACGCGGCACGGGCCGGGTCAACCGGCCGCGTGCGCGCCCGGGAGCGCGCTGACGCGCTGCAGCAAATCAACCGCGGCGTCGCGCGCCTGCCCCTGCTGCGCTTCACGTGAGATGGTGGCTGAGCAGTCGTTGAGCTGCGACCCGTAGTGCCCGAACTGGGCGTGGTTCGCGCCGGCAATTTCCACCCAGCGGGTATCCGGCGGCAGCAGCGAGGCGTTGGCCCTGGCAGCATCGATATCCGCCACACAGTCTTCCGTGCCCATGACCTTGACGACGGGTTGAGACAGGTCCGACAGATCCTGATCGCGCGGATGCGTCGTGCCGATCATGAGGAGACCGTCGAAGCCGGATGGATGCTCGTCGGCGAGATGACCGGCCAGGGCCGCACCGCGGGAATGGCCCGCGAGGACGATGGCGCGATGTTCGCCCCACGTCCGGCGCACTGCGCCCACGCGGTCCCAGACTTCGGCGCGGCTGGCATCGGTCGGCGCGAGGCGGTACGGCAGCTTCACGATCGCGGCCGGATAGCCGGCGTCGGCAACGCTCCGGACGAACGGCACGTAGGCGCGCCAGTCGATGCCCCCGCCCGGCAGGAACACGAACCCCGGTCGATCGGGCACGTCCGGCGCCGGCAGGAACAGGGTCGCGTCGTCACCGGTCACGACGGTCATGCGGGTCGTAGACTCGAAAAGAGCCGCCGGCACGTTGTGCGCCTGCACGCTCCAGACGAGCCAGGCCGTGAACGCCATGCCGAGCGTGATCCAGATCCGCCGGACCCACCGAAGAATTCCGCGGCCTTTCATGTGTCATCGCCGGGTCTGAAGACCCGGCCTCCGCTAATGAAAACCCGGCCTCCGCTATCGCAACGCCCTCGTTCTCGACAGCCCAGCCTTCGTCTGCGGTCCAGATCGCCCGGTTCGGCGCCGTGAACGTGCCGTCGTCCACGAGCAGCGGACCGCGGAACCGGAATCGCGCGGCTCTTACTTCCCGACGTGCAGGACCGTCAGGTCGTAGCCGCCGGAATCCTGGGGATCGGCAAAGCTTCTGTTCGCGCCGATGAAGCGAACCTCCACGAGGTAATCGGCGGAAGGGTCTGCATCGAAGCTCAGATAGAGATCGCCGCCCACGCTGTACTTCGACGTGACGCTGTTGAACGTGCTGTCCCAGATCTCAGCCTCTGGCATCAGCTTCGATCGATTGTGTATTACGACCCGTAACTCTTGGCGTGAGCCGGCGGGAGTCCGAATGCGGAAGAAATCCTTATCGGCCACAGGGCGAATCTCTCCCCGCACCGTAGTTTCCAGAACCAGCACGTTGGGGTGGAGAATGTCGTCGTTTGGTTCGATCTCGTTGACTGACTGGCCATTCGTGCCCTTCAGGATCGGGCTGGAGACCATAGTGGCCGCCCGACCAAGCTCCGTGCTGGGCAGAACCGTCAGGTCGTAACCGCCGGAATCCCGAGGATCGGCAAAGCCCTTGTTCCCGGGGATGAAGCGAACCTCCACGAAGTAATCGGCGGAAGGCTCTGCATCGAAGTTCAGGTAGAGATCTCCGCCGACGCTGTACTTCGACGTGACGCTGTCGAATTTGCTATCCCAGATCTCAACCTCCGGCATCAGCTTCGATCGATTGTGAATCACGACTCGCAGCTCGTTGCGGGCGCCAGCCGGCGTTCGAATGCGGAAGAAATCCTTGTCTGTCGCAGGGCGAACCTCTCCCCGCACGGTCCTTGCCAGAACGAGCCCGTTGGGATGGAGAATGTCGTCGTTTGATTCGATCTCGGTGACCGGCTCACCCGTGCTGGCCGGCCTGCCTGGCGCCGGTCCGGATGCGTTCCCGGCGCCCGGGTCGGGGGTTCCTCCTGAGGTCGACGTGGCGTTGTCTGGTTGCGCTTGAGACCGGGGACTCGCTCCAGATGGCCCGTCGTCTCTTGTGAGACGCCAGTAGCCGAAGGCGACGAGAACGACGGCGCCCGCTATCGCCAGAATCCACGACCACGCAGGCCGACTCTTTGCAGTCACGCCGTCGGTCGCAGTTCGGTTCGGTGTCAGCTGATTCGCGCGGACCGCGAGTGTGTCCGAAAGGGCCTCGATCAGCCGATCGACATCTTGATGAAATCGGCTATCACTGAGCTCTATCGCCTGACGGCGCGTGAGTGCGAGGAGATCGTGCGGAAGGTCCTTCGCCTCCGGCATGACTGCGTCACCAACCAGGGCAGGAATGACGCGCACCTGGCGTTCGAATGCCTTCGAGATTTCGGTTCGGACGAAATCGTCGCTACTGTCGAGGCGACGACGGCCGGCCGGGTCCTTGGCGTCAAGCCAGCGTGTTCCAATCAGCGCCACAAGCACGGTGCACGAACTCAATGCTCTGTCGATGGCCTCGACGAAATCCTCACCGGGATGGATCGTGTCGATGTCGACAAACACGTTGTCGCGGCCAAAGTGATCTCTCAGCCGGTCCGCGAGTCGGCCAGCATACGCAGCACTGTCCTCTCGACGATAGCTGATGAGAATACTCGGCACGGCCAACCCGACCACCCAGCCAAAACCGTCTGCTAGAATCGCCCGTTCATCGATGGCCTCTTATACACCTGTTCTCTTCCGGAGAGACTCAACCCAGAGAGTGTTCGGCAGTCGGCTTCGTCCAGTCGTAACTGGTCAACGGGTTCGACTTGTACCAGCGCGAGCATTCTGACATAACCGTCGCGTGGCGGAGCGCGACGAGAAGAGGCCGGAATCGCATGAGATGCCGAGGCTGCCCGACCTCTATCGAGTAATCGATCGCGTGCGTCGGGAGCTGGACGAGTCGGAGCGGTGCGGCCACCATCCCCACTCCGTGCGCGGGCTCTCGGCGCAGCGTGTTGACGTCTGGCCGCCGACGACTCGGAGTGTAGGCGGCATTCAGGCGGCATTAGCGAACATAGCGCCCGGTATCAGAATCTTCAGACGTGGCGGGATTCGGGCACCGCGACCCTCTTCTTCTGGGGAAAAATAGCAGTGAAGTTCTCAGGGTATCGGAGGGGGCACCCGTCGCGTCCGGTGGGTCCGCCACCAGCCGAGGGCCGACCGAAGCTGTCGCTCCGAGAGTAACCCCGGGCCGGCAGTCGCCAATCCCCTGCCTCAGGCCTATTGAGCCACGGCCAGATGAACCTGCGTCCAAATCTTCAGCGGCTTGAAGGTCTCCGCCCCTTCCTGATTCGATTGCGGTCCACCGCCCATGCCGCCGCCGCGCCGGCCACCCATACCGCCAAAGCCCCGCTGGTAGAGAGTCGCGCCATCGAACATACCAATCGACCGGCCGCCCCGACCGCCGGGCCCGCCCGGTCTCCCGAATCCCCGTGACGGCTGGACGGGTGTCTCCGGCGTCGCCAGGGCGAAACCGATCGTCGCGCCAGGCGCCGCGCCGACGGCGTAGATCTTCGCGCCATCCCTTTTCAGCGGCAGCCTCAGCTCGTACGCCAAGGTGCCTTGCGACAGCGCCGACGCCATCTCGATGCCGAGTGTGGGTTCCAGTCGTACGAGCTGACGCTGATTCTTCCCGGGCCCGTACACGTCAAACTGATCGATCGGTTCCGGCTGAGCGGTCACGGCGTCGCTGGTGGCCGGCGGCTCGTCCGATCCTCTCAGCGGGGGTGGGGTTCCTGGAATGCCGATGGCGAAGGTCTCCTTCTTGCCGCCAGTGGGGTCGAACCACATGATCACACCGCGTCTCAGCTGCCGCCGCATCTGTGGATCGCTTGATAGGACAATCATGTACAGATCGTCGTTGTCGTTGGTGACGGCGACGGCAGGTCCCTTCTCCAGTTCGTCGAGCCGCACCCACTCGGTGTTCACGCCGTCGACACGGATCTCACGATCGCGCCAGAAGGCGTTGAGCTGCGGAGGTGCGGCCCCAACGACCACAACAAGAAGAGTGAGGAGGCTAACGAGAACTGCCGCGGCGAATCGCCGCGGCCGATGCGTAACAGCCAGACCGACAGACATCCCAATCCCCCAAAGACTCGCGCATCGCGCGCTCGGGCGACGGGCAGGCGAAGAGCATTCGACCCGAGCCGATACTCCTCGTGCAGGCGATGACGCGCGCGGCGCGCGACATGTGTGCACAGGACGTCGCGCGTATTGGTCGCAATTGCCGACTTCAGCCCCCGTAACACGTCTTTGATCTGCATCCTGCGGGCGCCGCCGTTCGCCGCACGTCGGGGCGCTCGCTACTCATAGCCCCAGCGACGCAGCATCCGGCGGAATCCCCGCGAGACCTGGCTCTCCAGATTCGGCAGCTCCTCACGCCATCGGCCGACCCGACCGCCTCGATAAAGGAGCAGGCCTTCTTGAAACGCTTGCGCGTCATACTCCACGCTCACGAGCCTGCAGATCTCCCATGTCTGTCCGACACCTCCCACGAGGTTGTAACGATTCAGACCAGCCTGCGATGTTGCTAGCGTTCGCCGTCCCGTCGCTTGGGCAGATCGTCCGGTGCCACCGTGCGCCATTTGAGAATGGCGTGAAGGCGATGCTCATCGCACTCGGCGCCGCGGGCATCTATCGTAGCGACCACGCGGCCGTCATACGTCTCGTAGATACCGACCAGGCAGCCGCACGGCAACAGTTCACCGGTCAGCGCGCGAAGCAGTCGCATGGTACTCGCATCACTTCCGCAGACGTCCGCACAGATGGACGGCCGGCGAGTCCCCTGTGCGCGCCTCGCACGCCTGCCGGCCGCCCGCACGTGCGGCGACCGGGCGAAGCGACCTGCGGCGAACAATGCTCGCCCGTCTCACGCCCCGGAGGCACGCTGAGACCAGGCGTCAGCCGGCAGACGCCCGCGAGCGGGGGATGATCACTCCGGCCTGGGACCGCGCGCGACCAGTGAACAGAGCCATCATCAAGAGACGACGAGACGCCAAACCCTCCGACGCGACGCGGCATGGTAGTTGAGACGTTCGGACCGATGACGCCCATTCGGTATTCATGTGAAATTTCTGCGATGACTTCCTTTGGAGCGCAGAACGCGTCGCTTCGCCGGGCGTGGCTGGAGTAGGATGGCGGCGTCGCTATGCCGGCGGCCGCCTGGGAGGGATCCATCGATGCCTCGCGTGGCTCGACTGGCCATAACGATTGCCTCGCTGCTCAGCGCCGCTCTGGCGTCAGCCTGCAACAGCCGTAACAACAGCACCACGGCGCTGAGCCACTCAGCTACTCGGTGACCCTCAAGCACTACTGAGGCCTGATCGCACGCTGCGCAGTTGTGACATTTGTGTGATGGACCGCCGAGGTTCCATTTGCCGGCGTCGGATGTCGGATAATGTCGTGCCCGCCTGTCCTGCTCGACCGGGGTTTCATGTCGTTACCGGACTTCAGGCAGCCTGTACTCATTGTCGAAGATGACCGCCACATCCGCGAACTGCTGACTCACCATCTGGAAAGAGCGGGCTACGAGTGCGTGCCCGCCGCGGACGGCAAGCGCGCGCTCGAAACCGCGGCTCGGCGGGCGTTCAGCCTCGTCGTGCTGGATCTCATGCTTCCGGGCGTCGACGGGCTCGCCGTCTGCCGCGAGCTGCGGCGGGAGGGCATCAATCGCGACGTGCCGATCTTGATGCTCACCGCCCGACACGATGAGCGCGACAAGATCCAGGGCCTCGAAACGGGGGCGGACGATTATGTGACGAAGCCCTTTGGTGTGGGCGAGCTCGTCGCGCGGGCGCGGGCCCTGACGCGCCGGGCTCGCGCGGGCATCGTCGATCTCGATGTTGCGTGGGAACAGCCGATCGCCATCCGTGGCGTTGAAATGGACCCCAACAGGCGCGAGGCATCCGTCCGCGGCGGGCCCGTGAACCTGACCCGCCAGGAATTCGCGCTCCTGCACCTCTTGGCCACACATCCCGGCATCGTGTTTCGCCGCGAGCGGCTCCTGGCGCGGATTTGGAGCGGACACACATACGTCACGGAACGAAGCGTGGATGCGCTGGTCAAACGACTGCGCCGGAAGATCGAGACGAACCCGGCAGAACCGGATCTGATCGTGACCGTGTGGGGAGAGGGTTACAAGTTCCCCAATGGCTAGGACGCGCGCTCGGATCGGCTGGAGCCACAGTTTCTACTGGCGCGTCGCGGTCGTGTTCGTCGCCTGCCTGATCGGCGTGGTCGCGGCGGAGGCCGTGACGCTCCTCTGGCTCGTCAACCTGTCGGACGTGGGAGGAGGACCAGCCCTCCGTCAGACCCTCGATGAAGTCGCGGCGGATTTGAGCACCGCCCTCTCATCGGACCCGGCGCTCGACCTCTCCGCCTACGTGAACCACCGCTACCCGCACCCAGAGCGGCCGTTCATCGTGCTGATGCACGACGGTCGGGTCGAGGCGGCCGGTGCATCGGCCCCATCGTTCGTCCTGGACGCCCGACGCAGACGCCTCGATCGCACATCAGCGCCCGTGCCCATGCCACCGCGGCGGCCAGCGCCCGTCCTGCGCCCGCAGCCGATGTTCACTGAGATCATCCAGCAGGGTCGGCCCGTCGGGGTTGTGATGCCGTCGCCTCAGGACCGGATCGCACGGCTGAGCGTGGCTGCGGCCGGGGCCGGACTGGCCCTCGTCCTGGCCGGGACGGCAGTCGCCGCCCTTGTCGTCTTTCGCCCACTCAGGCGTCGCATGGGGCAACTCGAGGAGACCGCGATGCGCGTAGGACAAGGGCAGACGGAGGCACGCGCGCCGGAACAGGGGAAGGACGAATGGGCCGCGCTCGCCCGTGCGTTCAATCGCATGGCCGAGGATTTGAGGGCGCGCGACGAGAAGGTCAGGACGACGGAGCGCATGCGGCGCGTCCTACTCGCTGATGTGTCGCACGAGCTCCGCACACCGCTCACGACGATGCGCGGATACCTCGAGACTCTGCTGTCAGCGGACGGGACTGTCGAGGCGTCCACGGCCCGCCGGTACGTGGAGATTCTATGTGAGGAAACGCGGCGGCTTGAGCGGATCGTGGGCGACTTGCTCGAACTCGCCAGGCTCGAAGTCGCCGGCGACACTTTGGATCGACAGGACGTGCCGGTCGAGAACCTCTTCGGCCGGACCGTGGCCCGCGCCGAGCTGGAGGCTCAGGCCGGGGAGATCCAGCTCTCGACCTGGATTGCGGCGGAAGCGGAAATCGTCACCGGCGATCCGCTGCGACTCGAACAGGCGCTTCAGAATCTTGTCAGCAACGCCATGCGGCACACGCGGGCCGGCGGGCGAATTGAGCTTGCGGCCGTTGCGGTTCGTGACGGCATCCGGATCTCTGTTTGCGACACCGGTGCCGGCATCGCTGCGGAGCACCTGCCATTCGTGTTCGATCGGTTCTACAAAGTCGACGCCTCTCGGCCGCACGACTCGACCGGGAGCGGCCTCGGCCTCTCGATCGTCAAGGCGATCGTCGAGCGGCACGGCGGCCATGTCTCGGTGGAGAGCCGCGTCGGAGCTGGCACGACGTTCACGATGCACCTGCCGGATATGGGAGCAGCTGCGACGACGACCTGAAGGCGGGCGAAAGATTCCCGCTCGTGCGGGACGTCGTCGTGATGCCGAAGTCCGTCCCGCACGCGGCGATAACGGAAAGTAGCAGAAGCGCAGGCGCAAACCGGAACACGCGCGTCGTTGTCATCGTTTCTACCCTGGATTCCCGAGGATCAGCAGGCCAGCGCGGGCATCGCCAGCAGGCCGATGCACGAGACGTTCCACCGAGAGCGCATGGCCTCACGTCGTGACGCGATCAGGGCGCCGTGCACTGTCCTCCCCGGAGAGGACAGTCGCCGCTCTGTGCAAAGGCGTCGTTGCCATCTGACCCGGATCGAAGATCGGCGAGAACCCAAGGCGAAACGCAGTCACGTGCCCGCTCTTTCGACGCCGCGTGACGGCGGCTCGATCCGTTCGACGCCGATTCCCGGCCGTGCTCGGGCGGCCGCTGCCGAAGAAATTCTCGCAGAATGCGATGACGCCGACCCGGCGTCTCACATTTTTCATAGTTCTACCCAAGAGTGGTCATGAATGCGGAGTCTAAAGATCGACGGAGTCCTTTGTCCGGACGCCGCGGAAGGAAACACACCCAATGCCATCCGAACGGCCGCTGAGACTCCGACGCGCCGCCTACCGCCTCGCGTTGTTCGCGGCCGCATCGGCCCTCACCGCCACCCACGCGTTCGCGCAAGTCCGCGTAGAAGGCGTCGTGCGCCGGCCCGACGGGAGCCCTCTCGTTGGTGCGACGGTTGTGCTCGAACCGAACGATCCCCGCCAAACGCTGAAGACGACAACGGACGTTGACGGCGCATATGTCTTCGCGCGCGTCGTTCCCGGGCAGTGGGTCCGACTATCGGCTTCGGAAGCTGGACGAGTCCTCGTAAATCGTGTGGCGCTCGTCACGCAGCACGTCGAGCGCGTGGACCTGGACATCCTCGCCCCGCCGACACCCCATGTGTCCGCCCCTGCGGAGACCGCTCCGCCAGCCGCCGCCAAGCCCGCCGAACCAGCCGTGAGGACCGCGACACCCAGCCCGCCTGAGCAGAAGCCAGCGCCCAAACCGCCGCCCGCGCCGCCACCGCCGCCCAACCCCGTGCTCACCGGTTCTGGAGGCGTGAGTGGTGTTGTTCGTTCAGCCGACGGCCTCGCGATTCCCGGCGCCACCGTGACCGTCGACGGAACGACTCGGTTCGCCGTCACGGACACCGAGGGTCGGTACACTGTCGTCGGTCTCCGACCGGACGCGCACGTCACGCTCGTTGCCTCGCTGCCCGGCTTCGTAGACGCGCGGGTCGACGTCCTTGTACCGAGGGGCTCGCCTGCACCGGCCGACTTCGTCCTGCAGCTTCCCGCCTACACCGATCAGGTGACGGTGCGCGCCGAAGTGCCAATGCTCAACGTCTCAAGCGGGACGAGCCAGGTCACACTCCGCCCCGAGCAGGTAGCGAGCTTGCCCAGCCTCGGCGAAAAGGACCTCTTTCGGGCGTTGCAGCTCATGCCGGGGGTTACCGGCACGCAGGAGGCGTCGTCAGGGCTCTATGTACGCGGCGGAACACCCGATCAGAACCTCGTCACACTGGATGCGTTTACGCTGTATCACGTCGATCACCTGTTCGGCTATTTCAGCGCGTTCAACATGGACGCCGTCAGGCAAGTGGAGTTCTCCAAGACGGCGCTCAACGCTGCGGACGGCGGCCGCCTCTCGGGCATTCT
Source organism: uncultured Acidobacteriota bacterium (assembly GCA_963764505.1). GTDB lineage: Bacteria > Acidobacteriota > Vicinamibacteria > Vicinamibacterales > SCN-69-37 > CAVXSP01. The sequence continues at coordinate 362,767 of CAVXSP010000001.1, forward strand.
GCGGCTCACCGGCAAGGCAGGCGAAGGTCAGCCGACGGGCTTCCTCAACGTGAGCATGCTCAGTACGGGCGGGCTGTTCAGCCTCCCCGTAGGTAAGAAGGCGTCATTTCTTGTGGCTGGACGCCGCTCCTACCAGAGTCCTCTCTATGACAGCATCCTCGGACTGGTCAGCACCAGCAGCTCGCCTGGCCGACCTCCCGGCGGCGGCGGGCCGTTTGGAGGAGGCGCCTTCGCCACGACGCCGAGATCCAGCTTCTATGACCTGGATGCGAAGGTTCACGTCACGCCGACCACGCGCGACGATCTGGCCGGCAGTGTGTATGGCGGTCGAGATGACGTCAACAATTCCCGGAGCCTCGATCTCACGGGATTTACGTTTCCAAGTTTCACGAGTGACACCACGGAAGCGACAACGGGACTGCCTTCCGATCCCGTCTTCGGGATCAAGGACGTTCGCAACTGGCGAAATCGTGGTGCGGGTGCAGTGTGGACGCATCAATGGTCCAACGCGGCGACGACAACCGCTTCGTTCGGCTATTCACGCTACGACGACGGCAGGCAGTCCGCGACGACCGTGACGAGCAAATCCACGGGCGAGGACTATTCGTTCACCTCGGGCCGCGGTGGCAATGGTGCTCAGGACGAGCACAACGACGTCGAGGATCGAACGATGCGTCTGACTAATGCCTTCGGGCTCGGACGAAGCCACCGGATGTCGACGGGCGCCGAGATGACAACACTTCACGTCGGATACTCCGCCCAGACGGCCGCTGTCGTCGGACCGGGTCCTGGAGGAGGCGTGGCCTCTGGCCTCGTCGCATTGCTGCGTCAGTCAGGCACAGGCCGCCTCTCAACCGTCTACGCTCAGGACAGCTGGAACCCGCTCGCTCGGCTCGTCCTGACGGCCGGGGTTCGGGCGAGCACCTACAACATTACGCACGACACGTTTGTCGAACCTCGTATCAGGTTCAACTACCAGCTCACCCCGAGGGTGCAGTTCAAGGGCGGCTATGGCATCTACCACCAGGTGATCGGCAAGATCCAGTATGAGGATCTCTCGCAAGGCGACCGGGAATTCTGGGCGCTGTCCGACGGGAGCACGGTCCCCACGATGAGTTCCCGGCAAGTTGTCGCCGGCGCCAGCTATGAGACGGAAGGATTTCTGCTCGACACCGAGGTCTACGACAAGCAGTTGAATGGGCTCACGCTGTTCGCGCCAAGGCTGACGCCGGGCGAGATTCCAGATGAGGACTCAACGTTCTTGTACTACGGCAGCGGCCGGGCTCAGGGTCTGGAGACCCTGTTTCAAAAGAAGTTCGGCAATAACACCGGGTGGGTAAGTTACACGCAGAGTGTCGCGGAAGAGTTGTTTCCGGAGCTCCAGGCAGGGTATTTCCGCGCCTCGTACGATCAGAACTACGAGCTCAAAGCGGCGGACACTCTCAAAGTGAATGACACCTGGACGCTTGGGGCGACATGGGCATTCGGCAGCGGCAAGCCATACACGCCCGCAACCGGCATCGAGACGGTGCGGTTGCCCTTTGGCGATATCTCGGTCAATCGGATTGTGTTTGGCGATAAGAATTCGGCTCTGCTTCCTGTCTACCACCGGCTGGATGTGTCCACTCAGGGCGATTTGCGCCTGTTGGGTGTCAAGAGCACGGTGGGCGTCACGGTATTCAATCTGTATGGCCGTCAGAACGTCTGGTACCGCACCTACCAAGCCTTCGGCGGATCAGGAGTCGCGAATGACGTCACCCTCATGGGACGGGCGATCAACGCGTTTATCAAGGTCGGGTTTTGAACGAACGCTGCCGTTCGTCAAGGCGAGACTCGCAGAGGAACACTCGGACGCGCGCGGCCAGCCGGGCAGCGATGCGCGACGACAATTGGATCTGCGACCGGCAAAAGTAGTTGACGCCGCGCAGTCAGGCGCTCCGACTGTTCGACGATCCGGATTTCGACATCGCCTCCGGCCGGGGTGTAAGCGAACGGCGTTCCGCACCACCTTCTCGATGCCACGACGCAGGAGTTCCCGATCCTCATGCAGGCTTGCTTCCGCCTCGACTCAAAATCCTGAGGGCCCACAAGGCCCGCGTGGGTTCGATCCCCACCCCCGGCACCAGCCTTCGCGGGAGGCGCTGCTGAAGGCGCAACGTGACGTCCTTGACTTCCGATACGGCCGCGCGCATTGTCCTCGCAGGATCTTGCTGAGGGCTTCTCAACGCTCGATGGAGACTTATTTCGTATGGAACACGTATCGAAGAAATGGAGCAGCCTGTTCGTCGTCGCAATGGTGACGGCCCTCCTTCAGGGTGGAACGGCGTGGGCACAGGAAATGAAGCCATTTCTGACGCTCAAGACATCAAAGGCGATGGCCGAGGCGGCCGAACAGAAAGCGATCGCCATGGGCATCAAGGTTCATATCGCCATCGTCGATGACGGCGGCAACTTGAAATACTATCTGCGCCAGGACGGCGCCCCGCTCGTCGCCGAGAAGATCTCGCAGATGAAGGCCTTCACTGCAGTGGCCATGGAAAAATCGACCGCTGAAGTCGGTGAAATATCCAAGGAGGAAACGCCCGGCATCGAACTCGTTCCCAATCTCATCAAGTTCGGCGGCGGGATTCCGATCAAGAACGCCAAGGGGCAGATTCTCGGCGGGATAGGCGTCAGCGGCGCATCGAAGGAAGAAGACGCGACCTGCGCGCAGGCCGGACTGGATGCGGTCAAGGCCCTGCTCAACTGAGCCGCAGCCTCCTCGATGGCCGCCAGCGCAACAGATGAAACACCGCCCGAGCCATGATCGCCGCGACCGCGCGACAGAGGTCGTGATCCCAGGCCAGGAGATACCGAAGACGATGCGGCACACTGAGTGCCCACTGGCGCAGGTCGCGCACCGGTCCGCTGCGTGACCGGGATCGCTCGGTCAGACCGCCGCGAAGTCCACGTTCTCGGTGATCCGGGTGCCGTCCTTCCGGAAGGCCTCGCGCAGCCGCTGAATCCGCCGTCGGGCCTCCGCGAGGTCGTGATTGCCCAGCGTCGCGTTCAGCAGGTCGATGTACCACGGCAGCTTGACGTCGCTCAGGACGTAGGCCTCGACGATCTCCCGCGCGATCGGCAGCGTCGTCGTCTTCGAGACGTCGTAGACGTCCCGGTTGCTCGCGCGCTGGAGCTTTTCGAACTCCTCGCGTAATAGCCGTGAGAAGAGCGCCGCGGTGAATCCATCGCCCGCGTGCGCGCCGACTGTGTCGTCTCCGTCGGTCAGCGCCGCGGCCTTGTGGAGCCACTCCCAGAGGATGCTCAGCCGAATCTCGCCGGTGGCCATGTCCTCCATGAGATAGAGCACGTCTTCGTTGCCGAAGAAGTCGGCGGGCTTGAGCGCCGCCGCCTGCAGGCCGCGCCCGAACGCGTTGCCGTACTGCAGCGCGACGCTCAGCAGATCACGCGCGCCGCGTATGGTCCGCGGCGCCGGCTCGAGCATCGTCAGCCCCTGCGCGTCCGCCTCCGTGTAGGTGAGCCGCGGAAACGGCCGGCCGAGCTGGTTCGTCTCGCCGACGCGCTCCCAGACCGGGCGGACGATGTGCACCATCTTCCAGTGCGCGACCCACTTGCCGCTGGCGCCCTCGCGCTGCTCGCGCTCGGCGCCGGCCACGGCCCGCTGCATCCCGTGCTCGACGCCGGCCGAAGACCCGACCGGAATGTTGGGCTCCATGCCGCCCTGCCAGAGCGCGCACTGGCCCAGCCGGTCGGGCGTGTTGACCGCACGCCGCACGCGGTCCTCGGTACTGCCGCATGTAGCCGTACGTCATCGTGATGGCGTCGATGTTGGGGTTGACGAAGTCGGGATCCCAGGCCATCGCGTCGGAGACGCTGTTGATGTAGTCCCACCGACCGGTGTTGAAGCCGACGAAGTGAGGGCCGAGCGCCGCCCGGATCTCCATCAATTGAAAGCACGCCTCGATCTGCTCGACCAGCACGTAGACCTTGATCGCGCCGGCCGGCAGGCCGAGATGCGACTCGAGCGCCGAGAGGATGTCGCTCCAGAGCGCCGCCTCTTCCGCGGTCTGAATCTTCGGCAGGTACAGAACGAGCGACGAGCCGGCCGCCCGCAGCGCCTGGTGGTTGTTGACGAGGTAGAGCGTGGCGTCGACGATCGAAGCGGAGAAGCCGTCTGCGCCGAGCCGGCGCACGTGCCGGTCGTCGAGGTGCAGGCCGCGCGGCCGGAAGAGCTTCGTCGTGAAGTCGAGCTGCCCCTTCCAGTCGTCGACGATGGGCCGGCCGAAGAAGGATCGCGCCCAGACGTTCATCTCGCCGGCGACCTGCTCGGCGACCTGGAGGAAGATCGGCGCGCGCGCGATGGCCAGCTTCAGATTTCTCTGGTTGTCGAGCGCCATCGTCGAGATCTGGCCGAGCGCGTCCTCGCCGTCGAACATCCAGCCGTCGGCGCCCGACAGCAGCGCGTAGGCGACGTTGCGCAGCGTGGACTCGAGCGGCCCTTCGGGCTTCGTGCCCGGCCCGGTGCCCTGCACCCATTGGCGCTGGAGATCCGGCGGGATCGCGCTGCCGGTGAAGTTGCCGTCGCGGGCGGCCTGGACCGTCAGCTCCGTCCGCGGAATGAGCGCGCCGGGCTCGAGGAACTCAATCCGCTGGCGGTGCCGGGCCCGGTCGGCCCGCCGGGCGATGCGCGCCGCCATGATCCGGCGCCGGTCCTCGTCGAAATGGGCCAGCGCCTCGAGGGCGGCGAGGACATCGGGCGTGTAGATGTCGGAGTAGGAGTCGGTCAGGCCGTGGCGAATTTCCAGTGTCGGCATCGGAATTCTTCTGGCTTCTGGCTTCTGGCTTCTGGCTTCTGGCTTCTGGCTTCGGAGTAGCATATCGCCCATGGACCTCACCCGAAGAATGTTCCTCATGCTGAGTGGCGCCGCCGGCATGCGGGCGTCGCTCAAGGGGCAGCGGAACGCCTACACGATGGAGCCCGGTCCCGCCGGGAAGACGCTGAAGGACGGCTCCGGGCGCGTCGTGATCTCGTATCTGACGAGCAAGCCCGAGGGCGTGCCGCTCGCCGGCAACAGCGTGTGCTGCATCCACCCCTTCAACACGCTCGGCGGCCAGCGGGCGACCGACATCGCCCCGCCCGATCACCGCGATCACCGCGGCCTCTTCTTCGCCTGGCACGACATGACGTTCAGACGCCCGGCGGCCGGAATGCCGGGCGGGGAGCGCGGCGCCGGGGACCCGCTCAAGGCCGACTTCTGGGGATGGGGGCAGTTCGCGCCCACGGAGGGTCGCGTCATCAGGAACAAGGACGTGCGCCTCGTCAGCGCCGGGCCGGACTCCGGACAGATCCAGGTCACCAACGACTGGATGATCGATGCCGAGACGGTCATGACCGAGGACACGACCATTCGCGCCGGTGAGGAGCAGGGCGCGCGCGTCCTGGACCTGACGTACCGGTTCACGTCCGACTACGACGTCACGCTGAACCGGATGGCGTTCACCGGGTTCTGCTTCCGGTGCCGGAAGGACGGCCCCTATTCGTTCGCGGACACGAACGGCGAAGTGACGCTGCCGAACTCGTCCGCGACTCGACCGGATTCCGACTGGCCGGCTCGCCCCTGGTACAGCCACACGGTGACGCTGCCGGAGGGCCCCGTCATCGCGTCGGCGGTGATCGATCACCCGAGCAACCCGCCGTCGTTGTGGCACGGCGCGCGCAGCGTGTCGTTCCTCAATCCCTGCATCGCCGCGCCGGCGGCCGTCGAGATTCCGGCCGGGCGCCCGCTCGTGCTGCGGTATCGCGCCGTGACGCACGACGGGCCGTTCCCCGAGGGATGGCTGGATCGGATGGCCGCCCGGTGGCGCGTCGCGTAGAAGCGTAGAATCTCCGACCATCTCCAGGAGGACCTCATGAATCGGATGCCTCGTCGTCACGCCCTGCAGCTCGCGGGTGCCGGGCTGATGGGACTGTTCACGCCGCGGCAGGCGGCCGCGGATCGGGCGGTGGCGCAGGCGACGCGCGCGATGCCAACGCCGAAGATCCAGGACGTCAGCGTGATCGAGACCGCGCCGGGCGGCGTCCGGCTCACGGTCGTGAAGATCACGACCGACCAGCCGGGCCTCTACGGCTACGGCTGCGCCACCTTCACGCAGCGCGCCGATCTGGTCAAGCCCGCCGTCGAGCTGTACTTGAAGCCGCTGCTCCTCGGGAAGCCGACCGACCGCATCGAAGACACGTGGCAGGCGGCGTACGACAGCTCGTACTGGAAGAACGGGCCCGTGCTGAACAACGCGATCAGCGGCATCGATCAGGCGCTCTGGGACATCAAGGGCCGGCAGGCCGGCATGCCGGTGTACCAATTGCTCGGCGGCAAGTGCCGGGAAGCCGCCGACTGCTACGGCCATGCGTCGGGCGGCGAGATCCCGCAGGTCATCGAGAGCGCCAAGGGCTACATCGCCCAGGGCTTCCGGCACGTGCGGGTCCAGGTCGGCGTGCCCGGCATGGAGGGGTACGGCGCGGGCGGCCGCGGATCGGCCCCGCTCACCGGGCTGATGCCGGGTCCGATCTTCGAGCCGGCCTCCTACGTGCGCCGGGCGCTCAAGCTCTTCGAGACGTGCCGGCAGGAGCTTGGCGACGAGATCGAGCTGCTGCACGACGTCCACGAGCGCGTCTCGCCCAACCAGGCCGTGCAGTTCTGCAAGGACGCCGAGAAGTTCAGGCTGTTCTTCGTCGAGGACCCGCTCTCGCCGGAAGACCTCGCGTACTTCCGGCAGATCCGCCAGCAGTGCGCGACGCCGATCGCGATGGGCGAGCTGTTCAACAGCCCGCACGAGTGGCAGACGCTCGTCGCCGAGCGGCTGATCGACTACATCCGCATGCACGTGTCCCAGATGGGCGGCCTCACGCCGGCGCGCAAGGTCGCGGCGTTCGCCGAGCAGTTCGGCGTGCGGACGGCCTGGCACGGGCCCGGCGACGTCTCGCCGATCGGCCACATGGCGAACGTCACGCTGAGCGTCGCGTGCTACAACTTCGGGGTCCTCGAGTACTCGCCGTTCAACGAGCGGCTGCAGCAGGTCTTCAAAGGCTGTCCGGTGATGAAAAACGGCTATCTCTACCCGAACGATGCGCCGGGCTGGGGCATCGAGGTCGACGAGACGCTGGCGGCGACGTTCCCGTTCGGCAAGGAGAACGGCGACCGCGGCCGGCTGAACGGCGGCTGGGGCATCCTGCGGCGCCGCGACGGCACCGTGATCAAACAATGACCTCGGCCGCGCGGCTGGAGACCTGCACATGACCGGACAGCCGACGAACGGATCGGTCTTGACCTGGACCCAGCTCATCTACGCGCTGCACGCGTTCAGTCTGCTGACCGGCATCCTGACCGCCGCGACGATCATCGGGGCGTTTCTCACCGGATGGCCGTCGATCATTGCCGTCGTCCTGAACTACGTGAAGCGAGCGGACGCGCGCGGCACCTGGCTCGAATCGCACTTCCGCTGGCAGATCCGCACGTTCTGGTTCGGGCTGCTCTGGGTCGGCCTCTGCGCGATCTTCGTCGTGGGGACGCTGGGGATCGGCATCATCATCGCGTGGCTGCCGCTCGCGATCGTGACGATCTGGTTCATCTACCGCATCGTGCGCGGCTGGGTCCGGCTGCAGGACCGGCGCCCGATGTACGTCTAGTCCGGGGAGCTCACGGCAGATACGTCCGGCCCGATCGCAGTCGCCGCAGGTAGTACTGCTCGAACAGCAGCTTGCCCCAGTGCGACCACGGGCCCGAGACGACCATCTCGTGCTTCCTCGGCCTGAAGATGTGATCGGTGGCCATGATCATGCCCTGGCGTCCGGCGTCCAGAATGCACAGCGCGTGCAGCTCCGCGAACGGCAGGGCCTGGGGCTCCGTGCCGCGAATCGCCGCCGCGATGTTGTGGGCGGCCAGCTTGCCCATCAGCTCCGACATGTAACCGGTCTTCGGCACCCCGGTGGGCACGGCCGTCGGCTCCGGCGGCTTGACCGCGACGGCGACGCCCGCCGCGTAGATCTCGGGATACGCCGTGTGCTGATAGCGATCGGTGACCGGCACGAAGCCCTTCTCGTTCCCGAGTCCAGGCGAGTTGCGCACCACCGGCGCGCCAAGGAAGGACGGCATGATCATCGAGAACGTGAAGGGCAGCGTCCGGCCGCCGGCGAGATGGATCTCCGCAGGCGTTACCTTCTCGATCGCGACGTTCGCCATCCACTCGATGGCGCGGCGGCGGAAGAACGTCTCGGCGAGGCCTTTGGAGTCTCCCAATCCGCCCATGCCGAAGTGGCCGACGTAGGGTTCCGAGGTGACGAACGTCATCGGGGCGCGATCGCGAACGCCGGCCTCGCGAAGGGACAGCTCCAGGTTGTAGGTCAATTCGTACTCGGCGCCGAAGCAGCTCGCGCCCGGGGCCGTGCCCATGACCACCGGCCCAGGGTCGGCCAGGAGCTTCTGCCACGCCTGCGCGGCCGCGAGCGCCTCGGCCACCGACCCGACCGAATGGGTGTAGCCGCCGTGCGGCCCGAGCCCTGGAATCGCGGCGTAGTCCCAGTGGGCTCCGGTCGCGATGAGCAGGTAGTCGTACGGGAGGGTGGTCTGGTCGGCGACGACGACGGTCCTGGCGACCGGGTCGATGCGCTGGCCTGTCGCCTTCACGAAGCGGATCCCCTTGCGCTGCAGCACCGGAGCCAGCGGGAAGCTGATGTCCTCCGGCGAGCGCCACCCGGGCACGAGCCAGATCATCGAGGGGATGAACACGAAGCGCTCGTGCTGATCCAGCACGGTGATCTCGGCGGCATTCTTGAGCGCTCGCTTCAGGTCGAACGCCGCATTGAGACCGGCGAAGCTGCCGCCGACGATGAGCACCCGAGGTTTCATGCGTTCCTCCCGCGGATCACACCCGGCGCTGCTCGAGCAACATGCGTACCGCCACGAGGGACGAGAGCGGCTCTTCGCGTCCGGTTCGAGCGCGCAACGACCGAGCGCGGACGCGACGGCCAGCCTGAAAATCACGCGGCCGGTGTGGAGAATCTCGCAGCCGGCGGCGCTCGGGAGGCGTCCGGCGGCTGCAATTCAAGACTTGCCCTGCGACGCGCCGAGGCATGGCGATTGCACTCTCCCGTGCGGAGGTGTCCGATGCGTCTGCTGCTCTCCGGCCTCGCGCTCGGGTTGAGCGTCGCCGCTCTCGGCGCTCAGCAAGGAGCCCAGCGACCTCCCGTGCCGGTCCCTGCGGGCAACCCGCAGACCGACGCCAAAGTGGCCCTCGGCGCCCAGTTGTACTTCGACGCCCGCCTGTCGGCGGACGGCACGATCAGTTGCGCGACCTGCCACGATCCGGCCACGGGGTGGGCGAATCACCACGCCACGGACACGGGCATCAAGGGGCAGGTCGGAGGCCGGAACTCGGGCACGATTCTCGACGCAGCCTACATGCAGTACCAGTTCTGGGACGGACGGGCAGCCTCGCTCGAGGAGCAGGCGGTCGGGCCGATCCAGAACCCCATCGAAATGGGCGAGACCCTCGCGAACGTGGTGCGCAAGTTGAACGGGATCCCGGCGTACCGCGACGAGTTCCGTGCCGCGTTCGGCACCGATGCCACCGAAGAGACGATCGGCAAGGCGATTGCCGCGTTCGAGCGCACGGTCATCACGGGACCGTCGCCCTACGATCGCTACCTGTCCGGTGAGGAGACGGCGCTCTCCGTGGCCGAGCGGCGCGGGTTTGCCGTGTTCTCCGGCAAAGGCCGGTGCATGCTGTGTCACGCCGGTCCGATGCTGTCCGATCAGGCCTTCCACAACCTGGGTGTCGGCATGAGCCGCCAGAACCCGGACATCGGCCGGGAGGCCGTCACGAAGAACGCCAGGGATCGCGGCAAGTTCAAGACGCCGACCTTGCGCAACGTGGCGCTCACCGGGCCGTATCTGCACGACGGATCGGCGCAGTCGCTCGACGAAGTGATTGCGCTCTACGACCGCGGCGGCGAGCCGAACCCGAACCTGGACCCGTTGATGCGGCCTCTCGCGCTGACCGCCGCCGAGCGTCAGGACCTGAAGGCGTTTCTGCAGGCGCTCACCGGCACGCTGCCCGTCATCGCGCAGCCTGCGCTGCCGGCCGACGGACGATAGCCCGCCGCGTCGCGCCGCGGACCGGCCATCACGGCGCGAGGCCGTGGTACAGCCCGCCGGCGCGGAACCAGCGATAGCCGCGGGGCTCGAGCTCGATGACGTGCCGCCCGTGCACGTCCGCCTGGCTGTCGCCGGTGGCGAGGAGATCGACCAGGCGCTCGTGTCCTGCCTGCCCGACGGTGAGCCGTGACACCCGCGGCTCGGTGCTGAAGTTGTGCATGGCGACGACGGTGCAGGATTGCCAGTCGTAGCGCATGACCAGCACCTCCGCCGCCGAAGGCTGATCGATGATGCGCCAGTCGCCCCAGCTGATCTCCGGACACTCCTTGCGTGTCCGGATGAGGCGCTCGATCCAGTTGAGCAGCGAGCCGGGATCGCGCCGCTGGGCGCCGACGTTCACCCGCTGGTAGCCGAAGACCGGATCGCAGATGACCGGCCGCACCGGGCGCTTCGCCGTCGTGAAACCGCCGTGGGGGTCGTCGCTCCATTGCATCGGCGTGCGCGCGCACTCCCGTTCGGGGAGCGACAGGTCGTCGCCCATGCCGATCTCGTCGCCGTACTGCAGCATCGGCGTGCCGGGAAGGCTGAACAGCAGGCTGAAGGCGAGCTCCAGCAGGCGGCGGTCGTCGTGCAGCATGCCGGCCAGCCGCCGGCGGATGCCCCGGTCGTAGAGCTGCATGCTCTTCTCGGGCCCGAAGCTCTGGAACACGATCGACCGCTGCGCCTCGGTCAGCCTTCCGAGGTCGAGCTCGTCATGGCTGCGGAGGAAATTGACCCACTGCGCCGCCTGGGGACGGTCGTAGGTGTCATTCAGCGCCTTGACCAGCGGCTTCACGTCGCCGCTCGCGAGCGTGTAGAAGAGACGCTGGTTCACCGGGAAGTTGAGCATCGCCTGCAGGCGGTCGCCGCGATCCCCGAAGTACACCATGGCCTTTCCGGGCTCCACGTTCGCCTCCGCCAGCAGGATCGCGTCGCGCCGCCTCCACTGCAGGAAATCTCGCATCTCGTGCAGCAGCTCGTAGTCCTTGCGATGAACGACGTCCGCGCCCTTGCGCTCGATGAGGAACGGCACGGCGTCCATGCGAAAGCCAGACACGCCGAGCTGCAGCCAGAAGCCCATGATGCGCTGGATCTCCTCGCGCACGGCGGGATTGGCGGTGTTGAGGTCCGGCTGGAAATCGTAGAACCGATGAAAGTAGTACTGCCTGGCTTTCGTGTCGTAGGTCCAGGTCGTCGTCTGGACGCCCGGGAAGACCATCCCCGTGTCGGCGTCGGCCGGCTTCCTGTCCGACCACACGTACCAGTCGCGGTACGGCGACGCCGGGTCCTTGCGCGCCGACTGGAACCAGGGATGTCGATTCGAGGTGTGGTTGACCACGAGGTCCACCAGGATCCGGACCCCGAGCTGGTCGGCGCGATTGGCGAACTCGACGAAGTCCCCGAGCGTGCCGTGCTTGGGGTGGACGCCGTAGTAATCCGAGACGTCGTACCCGTTGTCACGGTTCGGAGACGGGTAGAACGGCTGCAGCCACAGGCAGGTGACGCCGAGTCCCGCGAGGTACGGCAGGCGATCGGTGAGTCCGGGAAAGTCGCCGATGCCGTCGCCGTTGCTGTCCACGTACTTCTCGACGGCCAGGCAGTACAGGACCGCGTTCTTGTACCAGAGGTCGTCGATCATTTCGCCTGAACGAATCGTAGCAGTATTCCGAAAGGGGCCGGCGGGGGGCGCGCTAGAATCGGCTTCTGCGAGGCTCGCGATGGCCCAGATGCTGATGCTCGCTCTCGTTCTCGCCGCGTCCCCTTCGCCAGCTCGGCCTCGAGCCGGTGCGCAGGACTCGCCGGGCGCCACGGCCCTCGTCCGGGTCTTCGTGCACACGGACGACGATGGCGAGGCGACGGAGCTGGCGGACCGCCGGCAATCCGTCAAGGACCTGAGCGCGCGGGTCGCTTCCAAGAAGAAGTCGGTGGTCGTCGTGGACGCCGAAGAAGACGCCGATGTCATCCTTACGGTCGACGATCGCGCGCTGACGGTGCCAAAGGTCGTATTCGGAATGGGCGCGCGGCCCGGACAGCCTCCCGGCGGAACCGGCCTGGTCCGCGTGGCGGTCCTGCACGTCACCCTCACGTGGATCGACGCGTCGGCCAAGTTCTCGAACAAGAACAAGCCGTTCGAGAGTCCGCGCGGGTGGAAGAGCGCCGCCGACGACATCGGGGACCAGGTGGACAAGTGGATCTCGGCGCATCGCGCCGACATCGTGCTGGCGCGCCAGTCCGGTGCGCCGATCCGATGAAGCGCCTGATCGTCCTCGCACTGTCGGTCGTCGTGGCAGGCCAGTCCGGGGCCGCCATGCAGCGTGCCCGTGCGGGCCGCGAGCCGGCGCTGCGATCGCCCGTGTCGAGCCTGCTCGCGCTCCTGCGCGCCGAAGCGTCGCCGGGCGAGGCCGTGCGCGACGTCCGCGCGATCTGGGAGACCGACCGCTGGTTCACGTTTCCCAAGTTCGAGGAGACCGCGCGGAACGTCGCGGCGATCATGCGCCGCGCTGGTCTCGACGACGTGGAGATCGGATCGCCGCCGGCCGATGGCGTCACGCAGGGCGGCTTCTGGACGATGCCGCTCGCATGGGACGTGACCAGGGGCACGCTCGAGATCGTCGAGCCGGCGCTGCCGGCGGATCAGCGGATCCTCGCCGACTACCGGAACGTCCCGACGTCGCTGTGCATGTGGAGCGGCCCGACGCCGGCGGGCGGCGTCGTCGCCGACGTCATGATCGCGCCGGCAGGTGAGTCGACCGCAGACGTGAAGGGCAAGCTCGTACTCGGCGGATCGAAAGCAGCGGCGGTGCGCGGCGGCGCGCTCGGGTTGATCAGCGAGAGCACCGAGAACCGCGACCTCGCCGACGAGCGCGGCTGGGTCAACGCGTTCGGCGACAACGGCTGGAGCTTCACGAAAGGCAGCACCCCGCTGGTCTGCTTTTCGATCACGCCGCGCGGATCGCGGCTTCTGCGCGATCTGCTGACACGCGGGCCCGTCAAAGTCCGCGCGACCGTCGACAGCCGGTACTACGCGGGCGTCTACCCCTACGTCACGGGCATCATCCGTGGGACCGACGGCGCAGACGCCGAAGAGGTTCTCTCGCTCGGACACCTCTTCGAGCAGGGCGCACACGACAACGCCACCGGTGTGTCGTCGATCATCGAAGCGGCCGGCACGCTCAACCGGCTGATTTCCGCCGGCCGGCTGCCCCGGCCGAAGCGGACGATTCGCGTCCTCGCCATGGGCGAGTGCTACGGAACCATGTACTACCTGGCGCACCATCCGGATCGGGTGAAGCGGACGATTGCCGCGATGTGCATCGACTCGCCCGCGGGTCTGCAGACGCTCGCCGGCACCGAGCACACCTGGATTCTCAATCCGCAGTCCTCGGCGTCGTATGTGGACGCCTTTGCCCTGCACCTCGCGGAGGAGTACTACCCATCGATTGGCCGACCGTGGTCGTCGTCGCCCCACCGAAGCTCCACGGACAACTATCTCGGCGACCCGAGCATCGGCATTCCGACCGTCATGCCTCACGGCGGCTACGGCGTGCTCGCGCACCACAACAGCTTCGACACGCCGGCGACGGTCGACCCGAAGTCGCTGCGCGATCTCATGATCATGAACGCGGCCTACACGTATTTCCTCGCGTCCGCGGGTCCGGCGGAGAAGCGCTGGATGGCTGCACTGGCGCTGACGCGCGGCTACGGCCAGGTGACGGAGGCCGCGGCGCAATTGCTCGATCGGGTCGGGATCGCCAGGACGACGGAGGATCTCGGGCGCCTGATGCCGGAGGCCAACGCCCGTCTCGACTTCACGCTCGACCGCCAGGCGACGGCGGTCCGATCGGCGTGGCCGCTCGACGACGGGGTCGCGGACCTTTCGGTGTTCGCGCAGCAGCAGAAGCGCCGGGTGCAGAGCGCCATTCGCGCACGCGCCACGGCGCTTGGGCTCGGCGTGATCCAGCCAGCCGCGCCGCCGGCGAATCCCGAAGCCGCAGCCATCGTCGTGCGCCGCAAGCGGATGGGCACGATTACGCTGGACGACCTGCCGCGGTCGGCGCGCGAGGGCTTCCCGGCCGCGTCCTTCTGGGGCGTCCCGGTATCGGCCCTCTATTGGTGCGACGGGAAGCGCACGCTCGCCGAGGTCATCCGGCTGACGGAGCTCGAAATGGGCCCGCAGACCTTCGACTTCGTGGGCTATTTCGAGTTTCTCGAGCGGCACGGCTACGTCGAGTTCGTGAAGTGAGCCTGGTTCGAATCGCCCTCGCCAACCTTCGTTTTCCGGAGACGCCGGACGAGTCGATCGCGCTCGCCGAGCAGGCGATCGCACAGGCGTCGGCGGAGCGCGCCGACGTCATCTGTTTTCCGGAGTGCTTCGTGCCAGGCTATCGGCTGATGCGGCGCCGGGTGCCGCGCGTCGACGCGGCCTTCCTCGAGCGCGCGTGGAAGGCCGTCGCCCGCGCCGCGGCGAACACGCGGGTGGCCGTCATCCTCGGCACGGAACGGATCGTCGACGAGTCGCTGCGGATCTCGGCGCTGGTCATCGACCGCGACGGACTCGTGGCCGGATTCCAGGACAAGGTCCAGCTCGATCCATCCGAGGAAGCCACGTACGCGCCCGGCACCGAGCGGCGGCTGTTTCAGCTCGGGCACCTCACATTCGGCGTCGTCATCTGTCACGAAGGCTGGCGCTACCCGGAGACGGTGCGCTGGGCGGCCCGCCGCGGCGCGCAGGTCGTGTTCCACCCGCACTTTCACGAGGGGGAGCCTGGCGATTTCGCGCCTTCCCGGTTCGCGGATCCCGCCAATTCGTTTCACGAGAAGGCGGCGCTCTGCCGGGCTGCCGAGAACACCTGCTTCTTTGCGAGCGTGAACTGCGCAAGCGCCGTGTCGCAGACGACCTCGGTCGTCGTGCGGCCCGACGGCACGCCGCTCGCCTGGCAACCCTACGGCCGGGAAGGGCTGCTCGTAGCGGAGATCGAGCTGGCCGAGGCCACCGGCCAGTTCGCGGCCCGGTGCACGCCGTGCTGATGCCAGCCGACGACGCGCGTGGTCGTATCGTCCGGCGCCGCGAGGTACATTAGGTCGATGGCAACGACAATCGGCTTCATCGGATCAGGGCACATCGGCAGCCAGCTCGCGCGGCTGGCGGTCAGGAACGGCTACGACGTGGTGGTCAGCAACTCGCGCGGCCCCGAGACGCTCGCCGATCTGGTGGCCGAGCTGGGTCCGCACGCGCGCGCGGCGACGCCCGTGGAGGCCGCCAAAGCCGGCGATATCGTCGTGGTGAGCGTGCCGCTCAAGAGCTACCGGACGGTGCCCGCCGAGCCGCTGGCGGGCAAGGTCGTCATCGATACCAACAACTACTACCCGCAACGTGATGGCCACGTGCCGGAGCTCGACAACGAATCGACGACCACCGCAGAGCTGCTGCAGGCGCACCTCCCGACCTCCAAGGTCGTCAAGGCGTTCAATCACATCTACGCGGCCGAGCTGACGACGCATGGGCAGCCTGCGGGCACGAAGAACCGGCGGGCGCTGGTCATCGCGGGCGACGACGCGGCGGCAAAAGGGACGGTCGCGCATCTGATCGATGAGTTCGGCTTCGACGTCGTCGACGCGGGGCCCCTCGCGGAGGGCTGGCGCATCCAACGTGACACGCCGGGGTACGGGCCGCGGCGCACGGCCGATGAGCTGCGGCGCGACCTCGCCGCCGCGAAGCGGTATCACGACATGTAGGCGGTGGAATGGCGCGCGGCTGGGAGAGCAAGTCGGTCGAGGATCAGATGGCGGCGCGCGAAGCGGCCGAGCGCGAGCGACGCGCGATTCCCGCCGCGCCCGCCGATCCGGCGCGCGAGGCGCGCCGGCAGACGCTGCAGCTCGCGCGGGCGCGGGCACTGCAGGACCTTCAGGTGGCCTGCAACGCCCGGCACCGCGCGCTGCTCGAGCAGACGATCGCGCACCTGGATGCGGAGCTGGCCGGGCTCTGATCGAGCGGCGTTGGCGGGGAACGCGCGACCGGCACGATTTCGCGGGAGCAGCCAATCGGCGCCCCGGTCGTGATCGGGTCGTGCGGTCCGTGACCGGCGCACGCCGGGCATATAATTCCCGCATTCTCAGGGGAGGGAAGGCCATGAATCGACGTCAGTTTCTGGTCGGGGGGGCGGCTGGCGCCGCGACGGTTGCGGCGGCAGGCATCACCGGCGGCGCGCAGGCGCCGGCCGGCGGCCAGGGACGAGCGGGTGGGCGCGGCGGCCGGGGGCGCGGGCGCGGCGCGAACATCCCCGCAGAAAAGCTCGCGCGCCTCTCGCTGATGACGCTGGACTTCTCCTCGGCCGGCCTCCTCAAGCTGCCGTGGACGACGAATCCGCGCCCGACGCAGACGATCGACCTCCTGGACCTGCCGCAGTACTGACATGGACCGGTACCGCGTGCCGAACATGGAGTTCCAGGCGGATCACCTCGCCCAGGACCCCGAGCACGCGCTGCCGGACCCGGAGCTCTTCAAACAGATGCGCGCGAAGCTCGACGCCGCCGGCGTGTCCGCCTCGCAGATCAATCTGGAGATCGGCGGGATGGGCGACCTGGAGGGCGAGGCCCGGCAGCAATGGCTGACGCGGGCCAGGAAATGGGTCGATTTGGCCCCGATTCTCGGCGTTCCGCGCCTGATGGTGATCCAGGACGGTCTCGCCGAGGACACGAAGGCGGACTGCATCGCGGCCTGGAAGCCCCTGGCCGACTACGCGCGGCCCGGCGGGATCAAGATCTCCGCGGAGACGCGCGGTGGGGGCGGCGGGCGCCGTGGAGCTGGCGGCGCGGCGGCCGCTCCGCCGGCGCGGCCCGCGTGGATGCTGCTCGAGGAAGTGATCGAAGCATCCGGCGGCTACTCGAACGTCGACATCGGCGGAGTCGGCGCGAGCAACCAGCAGGAGCTCCACGACTGCATCAAGGCGATGTTCAAGACGTCGTCCGGCAACATGCACATCAAGTCGAGCCCGAACTGGGATATCGGTCTGGCGATCAGGTATACCGAGTCGCTCGGCTACAAAGGGCTGTACTCCATCGAAGTGAATCCGGAAGCGGCGATCGGCATCGTCTACAACACGATCGTCGCGAATCTCTGACGGCGGCGCCTCTGGCACGTCGCGGCGCGCCGCAATCGCGTTGCCGGGCGCTCACGATCATGCGCGCGCGCCCACCAAGGCGAATGCCGAGCCCTGCGGGTCGGTG
Source organism: uncultured Acidobacteriota bacterium (assembly GCA_963764505.1). Lineage (GTDB taxonomy): Bacteria > Acidobacteriota > Vicinamibacteria > Vicinamibacterales > SCN-69-37 > CAVXSP01. The sequence goes on from CAVXSP010000001.1 coordinate 380,184, forward strand.
CCGATGATGATGTGATCCCCGCCGGGCACTTCCTGCGGACCGTGCACGACCCTGCCGCCGCCGGCCTCGATCGTCCTCTTCGCGGCGTCGATGCTGGCGACGCGGAAGTAGTAGGTCCACATCGGCGGGCGGTTGGCCGGCGCCCTCGTGATCGCGCCGATCATCCCCGTCTCGTCGTTGATGAACTGGTAGTCGCCCATCTCGCCCATCGGCATCGAGCCCCCGTCGGTCCACCCGAAGTGGCGCGTATAGAAGGCCAGCGCCTGCTTCGGATCGCTCGTCGCGAGCTCGTTCCACGCGCAGCGCGCCAGCGCGGCCCGCGAGAAGGCCGGGCTCTTCGCGTCCGGCCGGTCCGGCGGCGGCGTCGGCGTCATCACGTAGAACAGCGCGCCCTGCGGATCGGTGACCAGCGCCATCCGTCCCGCGCCCGGGACGTCCATCGGCTTCATCTGCGTCCTGCCGCCATCCGCTCCGATGGCGCTGATCGCAGCATCGACGTCCGCCACGGCGACGTATCCGAGCCACGCGGGTCGCGCGCCGCCAGCCTTCATCTGCTCCGTCAGCTCCAGCATCCCGCCGACGCCTGCGCCATCGGGTGCTATCAAGTGCCGGTAGTCCATCGCGGAGTTCGTGCCCGGTTTGACCGTCCAACCGACGACGTCGCCGTAGAAGCGCTGTGACGCGTTGGCGTCGGGCGTGAGCAGTTCATACCAGATGAAATGGCTGGCCATTGGTTGGTCTCCCTGGATTGGTCGAATCGTCCTGTCGCAACCACCAACGCTACACCGATTCCGGCGGCCTGGTCATGTCGGCGGTGCCATATGCTGGACAAATGGCGCTGCAGCCAGCCGACGGCAGCGAGACCGGTTCCGGCGCTTCGCCGGCCGGCGCGCCGGCGCCGGTATCGAGCGTTGCCTTCGACGATGTCTCGTTTGCATTCGACGAGCAGGTCGTGCTGCAGAACGTCAGCTTCAGTGTGCCGGCGGGCAGCCTTCGGTTCCTGCTCGGCGCCAGCGGCTCGGGCAAGTCGACCCTGCTGAAGCTGATCCTTGGATTGTTCCGGCCCGACTCGGGCCGCGTCCTCGTCAACGGCCGCTGCGTCAGCGAGATGGCCGAGCGTGATCTGCTGCACCTCCGGACCGATGTCGGCATGGTCTTCCAGGAGAACGCGCTGTTCGATTCGCTCACGGTGGACGAGAACGTCGGGTATCGGCTGTACGAAGAGACCGACATGCCCGTCGACGAGGTGCGTGCGCGAGTGGCGGAGGTGCTGGGCTTCATCGGCCTCCGCGAGCTCATCGACCGGATGCCGTCGGAGCTTTCCGGCGGACAGCGCCGCCGGGTCGCTCTCGCCCGGGCCATGGCGACGCGGCCGGGGCTGCTGCTGTTCGACGATCCCACCACCGGCCTCGACCCGCTCACCGCGGCGACCGTCGACGACCAGATCGTGAAGCTCCGGGACCTCGAGCACGTGACGTCCATTGTCGCCACGCATCAGATCCGCGACGCGTTCCACGTGGCCAGCCACCGCGCGGTTCGCGCCGGCGACGAGGTGCGGATCGTGAAGGCCGAGGACGCCGAGGCCAGCGGCGCCGAATTCATGGTGCTGCACGAGGGCCGGATTCTCTTCGAGGGGCACGGGGCGGAGCTCCTGGCGTCCGGGGACCCGTATCTTCGGGAGTTCCTCTTCAAGACGCTGCCGCCCTGGTAGTGTCCGTCGCTCACCGGTGGCTCCAGCTCACGAGCACTCCGGCGCCGCCCTCGGCCACGATTGGGCTGACGACCAGCTCCCGACGCCGGCTCACGGTGACCGCTCGCCCCGCGATCACGCCCAGCGCGGCGCCGAACGCGACGTCGCTCAGGTGCGCCTTCGCCCGCGCGTACGTCCGCGAAGAGCGAGAGCGCACGGACCCGGGGTGGTGCGGGAGGTCAGTCCGCAGCGAGGGCGGACTCGAGGGCGAGGCTGTCTTCGGCGGACACGCGGGTGGTCAGCTCGACCAGGTGTTTTTCCCACCAGGCCTGCGCCGACCGGCTGTTCCAGCCCTCGGCCGAGCGGCACCGGAGGAGCAGATCGAGCACGGCCGAGGCGTCCTGCGGGCGGCGTGTCGGGTCCTTCTCGAGGCAGGCCAGCACGATCGCGTCGAGGTCGGGCGGCACGGCCATCTCGGTCCGCTCGGACGGCGGGACCGGCGGCGCCTCCAGGTGCAGGGCGAACAGATCCCGCGGGTCGTCGGCCTCGAACACCGGTTGGCCGGTCAGCAGGTAATAGGCGATGCAGCCGATAGCGTAGACGTCGGCGCGCTGATCGACCTCGGCGCCGAGGACGATTTCCGGCGCCATGAACGCCGGCGTCCCGGCCGTGGTGTGGAGTCGCCCTGACGGAGCGGCGTCGAACGACCGGCGTCCGTTGAACTTGACGAGCCCGAAGTCCAGGACCTTGATGAAGTCGTAGTCGAGCCCCATCCGGCAGACGTAGATGTTCGACGGCGTCACGTCGCGGTGCACCAGGCCGCGGGCGTGCGCCTCGGCGAGCGAATGGCAGACCTGGCGCAGGAAGAACAGCGCCCGTTTGGCCGGCACCGGCCCGAACTCGCGGATGAACGACTGCAGGTCGCGTCCCTCGAGCAGCTCCATGACGTAGTAGAACGTCTGGTCGGCGGTCGCGCCGAAGTCGAAGACGCGGATCGTGTGCGGCGAGCTGAGGGCTGCGGTCGCCTGCGCCTCGTGCTCGAAGCGGCGGAGCATGTCGGTCGTCTCGGCCGGTCCGGCCGTGCCGAGCAGCTCCGGGCGGATGAGCTTGATGGCGGCGGGGCGCGCCAGCAGCCGGTGCCGCGCCCGCCAGACTTCGCCCATGCCGCCGCGCCCGAGCAGCTCGACGAGCTCGTAGCTCCCGAGCGCCTGGGCCTGGCGCAGCCGGCATCCGATCCGGTGCAGCACGCGCGCGGGCACCGTGGCGACGACGGCGCACGCGAAGTTCGGCATGTAGAACACGAGCGTGTTCGCCGCCGGTGCTGCAGGCCCCTGGTGCAGCTGCGCGATCCAGACGGCGAGCGGGTCCGTCGCCGCCGCCGCCAGAGACGCGAGCAGCATCTGGCGCGGCGTGCCGGGCAGAATCATCGCCGCGACGAGAATGACCACGGCGTTCCAGGAGATGCCGCGCCCGCCGGCGATCGTGGCGAGACCCGTCTGCGCGTCGATGACCGAGACGGCCGCGGCGTTCAGCACGAAGAAGAACAGCCCCGCGCGGGTCTTGCGATCGTGCACGTCCGGGGCGAAGCGCACGTAGGCGAACATCAGGAGCGATCCGAGGATCGCGGCGACCTCCACGCTCACGGTCGGCGCCAAGACCGGGACCCCGATCGTCAGCGGCCGCACGAGCGCGTCCATCGCCAGTCCGTACGTCCACAATCCCGCGCCGACGGCCGCCGAGACCGCCAGCCGATGGATCTGATCGGCCAGGAGCGCGTCGGGGAGCCGCTGCGACGTCGAGTCAGTGGCGCTCGGCGCCGGAGTGTCGAGCCGCGGTTCGAGCAGATGGGGCTCAGCCATGGTCATACCATGCGGTCCGACGCCAGCGACGGCCGGAGCCGCAGTTCCTCCAGGTTCAGCACGATGGACTGGTTCGATCGCAGCAGATCGGCAATGACTTCCTCGCGCGGGCGCGCCGAGCCGTCCGGACGCGCGGCTGCTCGCTGCTCGATGAAAGGCCAGAGCCGCTGGCGGATCCCGGGCGGCAGCACGCTCTCGAGGTATTCGAGCGCCGTTCCCTGCAGCCGCTCGTCCTCCGTCTGGAGGCTCCGGAACGCCATCTGGAGCGGCTCGCTGGGAAGCACGAGCGAGAGGAGCGTGAACACGTGCGCCAGGCTTTCGCCGGCGCGCGTCCGCACGAACTTGTCGAGCGGCGAGGGACCGTCGCCCGCATCCACGCCGTCGAGCAGCCGCCGGCTCTCCCAGACGCCGCGGCCGACCGCGAGCTCCCGGAGGACGACCGCGAAGATTTGCGCGCTCGGGATCTGGATCCAGGGGCTCTTCTCGGCGATCGAGGCGAGCGAGCGCGCCGACTGGTACCGCACGTCGAATCGCGGATCGTCGAGACCCGACATGATCCCGATGGCCGCGCGCTGGGAGACGCAGACCGAGAACACGCGCGCCAGCCGCCGCCGGATCGCGAAGTCCTGGTTGGAATCGACCAGCGCGTCGACGAGCTGACCGACGTGCTCCTCGGCGACCTTCCTCAGTGCGAACAGCGCATGGTCGGCGACCTGGTCCCAGGCGAGCAGCGTGATCGCGTGCGGGACCAGCCCGGCGCTCAGGCCCTCGTCTCTCGAGAGCACTTCGACGACCCGGGCGCGACTGCGCGACCTGAGACTGAGAATGTCGCGCATTTCCGGATCCAGCGCCACGGGGTCGACCGCGCCGCGAAGCGCCGCGGCCTGCGGCTGACGGGTCGCCACCGGCTCAGCGCCGTCGCGACGGAGGAGCCGCGACGGTCGCATCCCGCTGAGCGTCGTCCGCGCGTCCATCGGGTCGAATCCGCCCGCGCCCGGAGAGAGATCCGCGAGGCTGCGCTCGAGCGTCCCGACGTAGCCGCGGTTGAGGCGGCTCGCCACGAGCAGCGCGGCCGTCGAGCAGCCGATCGCCAGCAGGAGGATCGCGCGCGAGTGGGCCGCGGGCGCGACCAGCAGGGCCATCCGCACCAGGCCGCCGCCGACGCCGTCGCCGAGACGGTCGAAGCCGACGTCGATGAGCGTCTTGGCGGCGCGCTTCTGCCCCGCCGCGATCGGCGTGTAGAAGAGCTCGTACCCGGCCCGGAAGAAGGAGCTGCGGAACACCGCTTCGCCGCCGCGGGCCACCAGCAGACTGCCGAAGCCCGGCAGGACCAGTCCGGCAAGGCTGCCGGCCAGGATGGCGCCCGATGGCGTGCCCGCGGAGACGGCGACGCCGAACCGCTCGAGCAGCACCCGCGAGGCCGAGGTCTGCAGCGCGAACGCCAGCAGCGCCGTCGCGGCGTAGTACAGCGCGAAGAACCGGAGCAGGTTGTCGCCGCGGCCGAACGTGTCGATGACCTGCGCCTTGAAGAGGTAGTCGACCAGGGCCGCGCCGGTGGTGCCGAGCAGCACGAGCGCGGCCAGGTTCCGCAGGTACGGCGCCTCGCTCACGACGCGCAGCGCGGAGCGCGAGGACGCCGGCGCCCGGTCCTTCGCCGGTGCCGCCGGGGCGCTCCCGGCCCGCCGGAGCGCGGCCTCGCGCACGAGCCACGCGCAGGCGAACTGGAGCAGGGCGAGCACGGGGAGCATGGCCGGCACCCCGAACAGGGCGGCCACGCGCTCGGTCGCGAGTGCGGTCACCAGACCGCCCAGCGTGCCGGCCGCGGCGATATGGCCGTAGCGCCGCTTCGCCGTGTGCGGATCGAACCGCTCGCTCACGATCAGCCAGAAACCCGATGCCAGCACCGGACCGGCCCCCGAAATGTGGAGATACATCGCCACGGCCGTGCCGAGCGGCGCGCGCGACCGGACGATCCACTCGACCAGGAACAGCACGCCGCTGGCGGCGAACAGCGCGGGCACCAGCACCGCCGGGGGGATGCGACGGGCCGCCCGCGCGTTGGCCGCCACGAGCAGCATCGAGCAGACCGATGTCGCGACCAGCATCGCCGGCAGCGCCGTGAGGTCCAGCGAGGTCAGGAACAGCGCGTCGCGAACCGCCTTCCCGCTGACGAACTGCGCGGTGACGGCAGCGGCGCCCATCATCGCGACGATGACCGCGCGGGGGGTGCCGTTCGTCTCCTGGTCGATGCGCATGGGTGCGTCCAGTCATGAACGCGACACCAGGCAGCAAACCCCGCAGGAACCGGGTAAACTCCTGCAACAGCGGAGAAATGCCGTCCTCCCACCTTCGCGCCAAAGACGTCTTCCTCCAGGCGCTGAGTATCCCGATGCCACGCCGGGAGGCGTTCGTGGCCGAGGTGTGCGGAACTGACGCACGCCTTCGGCAGGAAGTGGAGTCGCTCCTCGCCTATCACGAGGACGGGATCAGCCAGGGCACCGGGCCGGCTTCGAAGCCGACCGGACGGCAGTTCGACCCGGGCGAAGTGTTCGCCAGCCGCTATCGCGTCATCGCGCGGCTGGGACGCGGCGGGATGGGAGAGGTCTGGCAGGTCGAGGACCTCGTGCTCGGGACGCCGGTCGCCCTGAAGTTCATCCGATCCGGGCGGGACGGCGCGGTCGCCGGCATTCTCAACGAGGTGCGGCTGGCCCGGACGATCACCCATCCGGCGGTCTGCCGCGTGTTCGACGTCGCCGAGGCGAACGGCGAGGTGTTCTTCTCGATGGAGCTGGTGCGGGGCGAGGACCTTGCCTCGCTCATGAAGCGCGTCGGGCGGCTTCCGTCGGAGAAGGTGGTCGACATCGCGCGTCAGCTCTGCGCGGGCCTGGCGGCGGCGCACGCCGAGGGCGTGTTGCACCGGGATCTGAAGCCCGCCAACGTGCTGATCGACGAGAACGGGCAGGTGCGCATCACCGACTTCGGGATCGCGGTCGAGCGCGTGGGCCCGGGCCAGCACGCGCCGGTCGGCACGCCCGGCTACATGGCGCCGGAGCAGCTCCTGCCCGGCGCACCGCTGACCGAGCGCACGGACGTGTATGCGCTCGGCGTGCTCCTGTACGAGCTGGTCACCGGGCAGCATCCGTTCAATCGCGCGGGGACGCGGCGCCAGCCGACGCGGCCCTCCACGCTGGTGCAGTACATCGACCCGCAGCTCGAACACGTGATTCTGCAGGCGATCTCGCCGGATCCGCGCGACCGACCGGCCTCGGCGGACGCGGTCGCGGCAGCGCTCTCGAAGGCGTCGCCGGCCGAGCCACGGCGCAGCAAGATCTGGCGGCTCGCGGCCGCGCTGGCCGCGGCGGTGGTCCTCCTGGCGGTCGTCGTCCTGGCGGTGCCCGCGTTCTTCTCGGGGAGCGCCAGCGGGCTCACCGAGCAGGACACGATCGTGCTGGCCGACTTCACGAACACGACGGGCGAACCCGTGTTCGACGGGACGCTCAAGGTGGCGCTGGCGGTCGCGGTCGAGCAGTCGCCGTTCCTGAAGGTGTTTCCGGACGAGCGCGTGCGCGAGACGCTGCGCCTGATGAACCGTTCGCCCGACGAGCCCGTGACGCGGGACATCGCGCGCGAGATTGCCCAGCGGGAGCAGCTGAAGGCGCTGTTTGCCGGATCGATCGCGCCGCTCGGGCGCAACTACGTCGTGGCGATCGAGGCGATCAACGCGCTCTCGGGCGACGTCATGGCGCGCGAGCAGGTCGAGGTCACGGGCAAGGAGCAGGTGCTCACCGCCCTCGGCGGCGTCGCCTCGAAGCTGCGCGAGAAGCTCGGCGAATCGCTCGCGTCGATCCAGAAGTTCGACGTCTCGCTCCCGAGGGCGACGACGGCCTCGCTCGAGGCGCTGCATGCCTACGCGCTCGCGCTCGACGAGGGCCGCATGAATCTCAGCCTCCAGGCGATTCCGCACCTCAAGCGGGCGATCGAGCTCGATCCGGACTTCGCCATGGCGCTGGCGCAGCTCTCGGGCGTCTACGCCAACACGAACCAGACGGCGCTCGCGCCGGAGCTGTCGCGGCGGGCGTTCGCGCTCCGCGATCGGGTGAGCGAGCGCGAGCGCTTCTTCATCTCCTGGCGCTACTACCGTGACGCCGCGCAGGCGTGGGACAAGGCGCTCGAGCTCGCGCAGTCCTGGACGACGACCTATCCGCGGGAGGCGTTCGCCTTCAACAGCCTCGGCGTGGCGTACATCTACATGGGTCAGTACGAGCGGGCGGTCGAGCCGTTCAAGCAGGCCATGCGGCTCGATCCCAAGTTCGTGCCGCCCTACTCGAACCTGGGCGGCGCCTACATGGCGCTGAACCGGTACGCGGAGGCGACGGCGGTACTGAACGACGGCGTGGCGCGGCAGATCGGCTTCAACGGCAACCATCGCATGGCGTATCTGATCGCCTTCATCGCGGGCGACCAGGCCGCCATGGCGAGGCACCTGAGTGAATCGGTGGGACTCGGGACGACGAACGCCGCCTTCGGCTGGCAGGCGCACGTGAGGGCGTTCCAGGGCCGCGTGTCGAACGCGCACGACGAGTTCCGCGAGGGCGTGCAGATGGCGTTGCAGGGCGGCTTCAAGGAGGTCGCTGCCCAGCTCTCCATCGAGGACGCCGAGGCGCACGCCATCGTCGGCCAGTGCGCGGAGGCGCTGCGGGAGGTGAGACAGGGGCTCGACCTCAGCCGGGACAACTTCTCGCTCGAGCGCGCGAGCCGCGTGTTCGGGTTGTGCGACGCCGCCCACGAGGTGGCGCCGCTCGTCGCCGAGCTCGCGCGCCGCTACCCGGACGCGACGCTGACCAACCGCGTGTCGCTGCCGGTCACGCAGGCCATCGAAGCGAGCCGCCGCGGCGAGTGGACGCGCGCGGTCGAGATTCTCGACGCCGTGCGCACCTACGATCACTCGCCCTGGTCCGAGTTCTGGCCCGCCTACCTGCGCGGGCAGGCACGGCTGCAGCTCAGGCAGCCGGCCGATGCGGCCGCGGAGTTCCAGTCGATCCTCGACCACCGCGGCGAGGCGCCGGTCTCGCAGCTGTACCCGCTGGCGCAGCTCGGGCTCGCGCGGGCGGCCGCCGCCAGCGGCGATCACGGGCAGGCGCGCGCGACGTACGACGCGTTCCTGAACCTCTGGCGCGATGCGGATGACACGCTGGCGCCGCTGCGCGAGGCGCGGCTCGAGCGCGCCCGCCTTCGGTAGACACGTTCGTCCGATGTCCACCAAACGGCACGAGGCCGCTGAGCTGTTTCCGGTGATCTACGGCGAGCTGCGCCGCATGGCCGGCCGGTATCTGTCCCGCGAGAGGCGGAACCACACGCTGCAACCGACGGCGCTCGTCCACGAAGCCTGGCTGAAGCTGCAGCACGACCGCGGCGCGCAGCTCCACGGCCGCACGCACGGCCTCGCGCTCGCCGCGCAGGCGATGCGCCGCCTGCTCGTCGATCACGGGCGGCATCAGAAGCGCGACAAGCGCGGAGGCGGCGAGCAGCCCGTCGTGCTCGACGATCTGCTGAAGGCTGCAGAGACCGAGCCGGTGCCCGTGGAGGACCTGCTCACCCTGGAGTCCGCACTGACACGGCTCGAAGCCGAGGATGCCCGTGCGGCGGAAGTCGTGATGCTCCGATTCTTCTCCGGCATGTCGAACCCGGAAGTCGCCGAGCACATGGCCGTTTCGCTGCGAACCGTCGAGAGCGACTGGACCTTCGCCAAGGCATGGCTCAGGCGGGAGCTGGCCGGCGAGAAGGGGTGAAGGCCGGACTCGCCTGAACGCGGTGCCCGCAGGCTATCGATCGCCGCCCGGCTCCGTCTAAGGGAGTCATGCGCTCCTTCCTGGCAGACTTGCGCTACGCCGCGCGCGAGCTGCGCCGCCGCCGCGGGTTCGCCCTGACCGCCATCCTGTCGCTCGCGCTCGGCATCGGCGCCACGACCGTCGTCTTCAGCGTCATCTATGGCGTGCTGATGGACCCGTTCCCCTACGTGGGGTCGGACCGGATGATGCAGCTCGCCCTCGAGGACAGTGCCGGCCGCTACCGCTACCCCGGCATGACCGCCGCGCAGCTCGACCAGCTGCGCCAGGCCAGGACGATCGAGAGCGTCGTCGGCGAGGATGGCTGGAATCTGACCACGACCGACGGCGACATTCCCGAGGACGTCGTCGCCTCGTACGTGACGCCGAACGCGCCCGGCCACTGGGGCGTGCGGGCGCTGATGGGCCGATGGCTCATTCCCTCCGACGCGCCGCCGGGGCGCGAGCCGGAACGCGTGACGGTGATCGGGTACCAGTTCTGGCAGCGCTACTTCGCCGCCGACCCGAACGTCGTCGGCCGCACCATCCAGCTCGTCCGGAAGAATTACCAGATCGTGGGCGTCATGCCGCCGCGCTTCCGATGGCGCGAAGCGGACATCTACATGCCGCTGCAGCTCAAGCACGAGCCCAACATCTATTACGGCGTCAACCTCAAGATTCGCCCGGGCGTGACGACCGCCCAGGCGAACGCGGAGCTCCAGCCGATCCTGCAGCAGTTCGCGAAAGAGACGCCCGAGCGGTATCCGCCGGACGCGTTCCACGTGACCCTCCGCAGCATCATCGAGATGTACGCCCGGCCGATGGGGCCGAAGCTCTACCTGCTGCTCGGCGCGGTGACGTCGCTGCTCCTCATCGGCTGTGCGAACGTCTCCATCCTCCTGCTGGTTCGCGGCGCGCACCGGCAGCAGGAGCTCGCGGTGCGGGCGGCGATCGGGGCCGGACGGGCGCGTATCGTCCGGCAGCTCCTGACCGAGGCGCTGGCCATCGGGGCGGCCGGCGCCGCGCTCGGCATCCTGATCGCGTGGAAGGGCCTGCCGGTCGTCATCGGCTGGATTCCCACGAACTCGTTCGCGACCGAGTCGGTGATCCGGATGAACGTGCCGGTCCTGATCTTCAGCTCGGCGCTGGCCCTGGCGACGTCGCTGGTGTTCGGTCTCTGGCCGGCGCTCAGCCTCTCGCGGACCGACACGGCCCGCGTCATGCAGGCGAGCTCCCGCCGCGTCATGGGGAGCGCGCAGGGACGGCGCACTCACCGCACGCTCGTCGGCGCGCAGGTGGCGCTGACGCTCCTCATGCTCAGCGTCGCGGGGGCCGCCGCCAAGGGGTTCCTCAAGCTCACGACCGCGGACCTGGGCTACGACCCGGCGAACACGATGTCGCTCCCGATTCCCGTGCACGACGGCACCTACCAGAGCTGGGAGGAGCGCGAACAGTATTTCGAGCGGCTGCGGGAGGCCGTCGCGTCGATGCCGCAGGTGACGTCGGCCGCCATCTCGACGAACGCAACGCCGCCGGCCAACGGCAGTGACACGCGGATCGACATCTACGGCAGCGCCGCGACCGAGAAGCCCGTCGTGCGCGCCAATCTGGTCAGCCCGGAGTATTTCCCGCTGCTGCACATTCTCCTGGCGCGCGGCCGCCTCTGGACCGGCGACGAGAACCGGCGGGGCGCCGCCGTTGCCGTGATCAACCAGACGATGGCGCGGCAGTGCTGGCCGAACGGCGACGCCGTCGGCCGTCAGTTCAAGTTCGTGACGATGAAGGACGAGCCGCCGTACTCCCCGGCCTCGGCCGGCGCCGACGGCTGGCTGCAGGTGATCGGCGTCGTCGCCGACGCGCGCAACGACGGGCTGCGCAGCCCGGTCAAGCCGGCCTTCTACGTGCCCTACGCGCTGAAGCTGCGCATGTTCACGCAGATTCTCGTGCGGACGCAGGTGCCTCCGCTCTCGATCCTGCGCGACGTGCGCGCCCAGCTCGTCCGCGTGGACCGCGACCAGCAGGTGATGCGCGTACGGGATCTGGAGAGTTGGATCACCGACGCGCCCGAGTACGCGCAGCAGCGGCTCGTCGCCAATCTGTTCGGGATCTTCTCGGCGCTCGCGCTCGTGCTCTCGGCGGTCGGCCTCTACAGCGTGGTGTCCTACGGCGTCGCCGCGCGGACGAACGAGTTCGGCATTCGCATGGCGCTGGGCGCGCGTGCCGGCGACATCCTGCGCATGGTGCTGTCCTCCACCTACGTCAACGTGGGCGCGGGGCTGGCCGCGGGCGTCCTCCTGTGCGTGGCCTTCGACAGGCTCGCCTCCCAGTGGGTGACCGAGAGCTCGCGCGATCCGTTGATCGTGGGTGGGATGACGGCCGTGCTGCTCACCGTGGCGGCCGTGGCCTGCCTGGCCCCGGCACGGCGGGCGGCCGCCATCGACCCGATGGAAGCCGTGCGGAGCGACTGAGAGTTTTCCACAGTAGGGGGACGGGTCTCGATCTGTGGAAAACTCGGCTCGACCGACCGAGTTTTCCACAGATCGAGACCCGTCCCCCTACAGCGGTTTCGGGAATCGTGTCGTGCGCTGTTGGCCCTCACTCGCGATCTCGCGCGCCACCAAAGCGGCGCGCTGCTCGAATTCGGGCCTACAGCCCACGACACGATTCCCGAAACCGCGCTAGCGTCCGCCCGTCGGTCCCCAGATCCGGCTGTGCAGGCTGTGGCACTCCGCGCACGTCGTGACGAGCGTCGCGTAGTGATCGGCCCGCTGTTCGGGCGTCTGGTCGTCCACGGCCTCGCGGGCGATTCCATGCACGCGCTGCTCGGCGAGACGAAGCGCATCGGTCCATTTCGGATCGGCTGGCAGCCGCTCCTTCTCGAGGACGTCGGCGTCACGCAGGCGCTCGGCTCCGATCCTCCAGGACGCGGCGGACGGCACGAGCAGTCCTTCCAGCAGATCCTCGACGGCCAGCTGGTGGTCGAGCATGTGCCCGACGATGCCGCCCACATCGGGTGGCCGATCCCGCGCCACGTTCACCGGGACGCCCAGGGCACGGTGGCAGGCGCCGCACTGCAGGAGCATGGAGGAGGCCGCGGCCGCGGCTTCCGCGAGCGTGTTCGCCCCGGCCGCGTTGCGGGCCGCGCGCTGCAGGACGGTCACGTAGGGCGTCGCCGACGGAGGCAGGCGATCGGGCGCTGGCATCCGCGCAAGCTGCCCGGCGGGACTCCGCACGCCAGCCAGGTCGCCGCGCGTGATGGCCTCGTGCACGAGGCCAACCTGCGCGAAGTGATGCCGCATCGCCGCGACGCGCACGGCGCGCGACGGTACTTGCGGGGCGCGGGCCAGGAGGCCGGAGGAACTGGGTGCGGCCGAGATCAGCGCGAGGCCGATCGCGGCGAGCCACGCCGGGCGAGCCATGAAAACCTCCGTCCCTGCCGAGTGCAACAGTTGCACCAGTCGAGGCGGGCGCGGCTGCGACCCCGGGGAATGCTGTCCGCGGCGGTTCGCGTGGAGAATCCCGCAGGCGTGCCGAAAAATCCGGGCGGCGCGCCCGGGCGGCCGCTCAGACGGTCAGCGTCTTCAGATAGGCGACGCTCTGCACCATGAGATCCCATGGCTGTTCGACGAAGTAGTTGGTGATGCCGGCGACCTTCGCGGCGGTGAAAATCCCGGGCCAGTCGAGGCTGTCCTGGCCGACGGCGACCTGGCGCCCTCCGCGGCCGCCGCCCGTCTGGCGTCCCGCGCCGGCCGGCGCCGCCGGCGTGCTCAGGTCGACCCCCTGCAGATGCATCGACCGGAATCGGTTCGGGTGCTTCGTGAACAGCATCACCGGGTCGCCGGTGATGCGGGTGGACGACATCTGGTACTGCATGAACACCGTCTGCGGATCCAGCAGGTCGAAGAGGACGTGGTAGGTCAGCCGCCCGTCCTCCACGGTCGAGTGCTCGAACGTCTCGTTGTGGAGGGTCGTCAGCAACCCGGCCTTCGCCACTTCCGCCGCGATCTGGTTGAACTCGTCCGCCGCGCGTTTGACTTCATCGAGCGTCGTCGCGCCATTCGTCGACTTGCCGTTCAGGCTGGCCGTGCTGACCTGCTGCGCGCCGATATCCCGGGCCCACGCGAGCGCGCCGGAGAGCCCGGTCCGGAGCTCCCGCATGGTGAAGTGGATGCTGGGGCACCGGAGGCCGTGGTCGTCGAGGATTCGCCTGGTCTGCCTGCCGTCGGCGAGACCGGCGGCGAACTCGTAGCCAGGGGAATCGAGCTCGACGTTTCCGATGCCGAGGGCCTTCATGTCCCTCATCAGTCCGGCGAAGTCGCCGTCCTGGATGCGCTGCCGGTGGGGATACACCTGCCCGCCGATGGGCAGGCCGAGTGGGGCCGCAGCGGCTTCGCCGGCGATCGAGTGGACGATGCCCGCCAGGACCGCTCCGGTGGTGCTTCCCAGAAACCGCCGTCTCGAGATCATTGGCCGAGCCTCCCCGGTCGCGTCGCGACCCGTTCGCCCACACGATACCGCTTCGCCGGCCCTGGTGCTCAGTGCCGGCCTCCTCGCCGCCACCACGCCGACGCGAGGCCATTCGAGAGCGCAGACCGCCAGCCGGCGTACGCCTGCCGTTCGCAGGCCGCCCACAGCGGATTCCTGCGATAGACCGCCTCGATCTCGGCCCGAGACAGCCATGCCGAGACGTCGTGGTCGTATTCCGCCGCGTTCACCAGCGGGAAGGACGCCAGCGCCTGCCGCTGGGCCGGCGAGACGTTCGTCAGCTCGGCGACGAACCGCCCGAAATCCGTCGAGAGGTGCTCCATCCGGAGCCACCGCTCGACGCGATAGCGGCCTCGTCCCATCAGGTAGCTGAGCGTGTCGTCCGGCGCCGTGCTTTCCACCAGCTCCTCGCGCGACGGCATCGGGAGCGGCCGGTAGTCGGGATAGAGGCCGCCCCGCGCGATCTGATGGGCGTAACTGACGATCCATCCCGGCAGCCGGCGGATGTTCATCACCAGCACCTTCCCGCGCACCTCCGCTGAACGGGCGTCGAACGGGTCGTGCTTGCGGTTGGTGGTCGGGTCGTCGGCGTGCACAATGATCTCGGGGAACAGCTTGAACATCTCCAACGTGGCGTTGCCCCCCGCCTTCGGCAGGTGGGCCCAGGCGAAACGCTCGCCGATCACCATCCTTCGACGACCGTCGTGCAAGGTTCTCCGACAGTGATCCGCATGCCCCGACACGCGCTCGGCGCCGGCGCTCCAGCCGGTTCTGGAACTCGGATGGTATTCAAGTTGCATCTGCCCTGGGTGCGATGAAAACGAAGCTTCTCGACGATCACCACGGGATGCGGACGTTTGCAGTCGTCTTCGACGAGGGCGACGAGATCGTCGAGGGATTGCTCCAGTTCGCGCGCGAGCACGACGTCAACGGCGCGGCCCTCACCGCGATCGGCGCGGTCAGCGATCTCACGTGGGGCTATTTCGACTGGGACCGCAAGGACTACCGGCGTACCGCGCTCCGCGAACAGGTGGAGGTCGTCTCGCTCGCCGGCAACATCGCCCTGAAGGACGATCAGCCGAAGGTGCACGCGCATATCGTCGTCGGGCGGGCGGACGGCGCGGCCGTCGGCGGACACCTCCTGGAGGCGCACGTCAGGCCGACGCTCGAGGTCGTCGTCGTGGAGACGCCCGCGTACCTGCGCCGCCGCGTCGATCGAGAGACGGGCCTGCCTCTGATCGATCTGTCCGCGTGAGACGCGCGGTCGGCCGCTTCGGCCCCGCCCCGCTCGGCCGCTCACGGCGCACTCCTGCCGTCCGATTCGACGACATCGACGGTCCGGACGAAGGCGTTCGACTGGTCGATGTCGTCGAACCACGCCACGAATTCCTGGACGAGCGTGAGCTTGAGGACGAACCGGCCGGCGCGTGACGGCGGCACGATGCGGAGGTCGCAGGTGATGTGCTCGCCGGGGGCGGCAGTCCGCGACAGCGCCGCGCGCAGCCAGCTCGGTTCGTCCACGGGCTCTCCGCTGGAGGCGTCGAGCCACCTGTAGCCGAGCTGCACGGGATATGGCGCCGCGGAGACGAAGAACGCGCCGCTCAGGTTCTCGACGACGCACGCCACCTCGATGGCCGCGCCGGTGACGAACCGCTCGGGCAGTCGTGCCGTCACCCGGGCTTTGAACGCCTCCCGCGGCAGCCGATCGCCCGATGCCCACAGTCGAACCGGTTCGATCCCGGCCTGCTGGAACAGCGCGTACTGATTCTGCTCGGCCACACGCACGTGGTTCGTGTTGAAGCCGCGCCGGACACCCTCGAGGAGATCGTCCGGCGCCAGCACCAGGTCGTAGATTTCACGGGCGGGCACGGGGATCCGGTCGATGACACGCCACGTGTCGCGGCGGACGACCACGACGCGGGCCGTCGAGGATGGATCCGGTTCGGTTCGCGGCGCGCTCTCGCCGACGAAGAGGAACTCGTCCGAGACGGCGAGCCCCCGCGTGAACCCGTCGAGCCGCAGGGACGTGCGCGCCTTGGAAGGGCAATCGACGTCGACGCGCAGCAGCTCGTGAGTCGCGGAATTGCACACCACGAGGGCGCCGTCGACGAGCCTCGGGGTGTGCGGCTGCGCCAGGCCGGTCACGACATCCTCGCCGGTCCGGAGATTGAAGATCAGCCCCGTCGGGTCCGGCCGGTGTTCGTTCCACTCTCGGTGGCGCGTGAAGCGCCCGAACGCGCACACGAGCAGGTCGCCGCCGGTCTGCAGCAGACAATTGACGTGCCAGGAATCGTCCTCGCCGGGCGCACGCCATACCCGGGCGATGGCCCCCGACGGTTCCATCCAGAAGATGCTGTTGGTCCCGGGCGAGACGACGATGTAGTGGGCGCCGTCCCACAGCAGATCGTGGGCATCGCCGGCTCCGTCGACGCGATAGTACCCGGGCGATCCCCTTCCGGTCGTACACCAGCAGCTCGCCGACGGGATCGACGTCGTTCGTGGCCCTGAGCATCCGCAGGAAGCCGGTCTCCGTCACCGCCAGTCCGGTTGAGCTGAGTCGGTCGATCCGCTGCATGGCCGTCCCGTCGAACGCGAACAGGCCTCCGCCCGTGGCATCGTCTCCGGGAGACGACGCGACGAGCCGCTGGGCATGCGTGTCGTTCTCGAGAGTCGGCATGCTGCGCCAATCTTACCCAGAGCCGGCCGCGTCGTCGCAGCGGGCTATCATCGGCGAGTGACAACTCCGGCGGACGGCATCCAACTGGGCCTGAACACGTTCGGGGACGTGACGCTCGACGCCGACGGGCGGCCGCGGTCCCAGGCTGCGGTGCTCCGCGACGTGGTCGACGAGGCGGTGCTGGCCGATGGCCTCGGCGTCGATGCCTTCGATGTCGGCGAGCATCATCGGCCCGACTTCGCCATCGCCGCGCCGGAAGTCGTGCTGGCCGCGATCGCAGGCCGCACGACGCGCATTCTCCTCGGCTCCGCCGTGACGGTGCTCAGCACGGACGACCCGGTGCGGGTCTTCCAGCGCTTCTCGACGCTGGACGCCGTGTCCAACGGCCGGGCGGAGGTCATCCTCGGACGCGGGTCGTTCACCGAGTCGTATCCGCTGTTCGGGTACGACCTGGCGGAGTACGACGCGCTGTTCGAGGAGAAGCTCGCGCTGTTCGCGGATCTGTTGAAGGGCGCTCCCGTCACCTGGCGCGGCCGGTTCCGTCCGCCGCTCGAGGGCCAGATCGTCTACCCGCCGCTCGCGTCGGGCACCCTGCGGACGTGGGTCGGCGTCGGAGGGAGCCCGGACTCCGTGGTGCGCGCGGCGCGCCACGGTCTGCCGCTCACGCTTGCCATCATCGGCGGCGATCCGCGGCGGTTCCGCCCGTACGTGGATCTGTATCTGGAATCGCTGAAGCGATTCGGCCAGCCGAAGCGACCCGTGGCCGTGCACTCGCCCGGGCACGTTGCGGCGACCGACGACCAGGCGAAGGCCGAGCTGTGGCCGCACTACGAGACGCTGATCAATCGCATCGGCAAGGAGCGGGGCTGGGCGCCAGTCGACCGCGCCCATTTCGAGCGCGAAGCCGGACCGGACGGCGCGCTCTGCGTCGGCTCGCCGGCGACGGTGGCCGAGAAGATCGCCCGCACGGTGACCCGGCTCGGATTGTCGCGGTTCGACCTCAAGTACAGCAACGGCACGCTGCCGCACGATCGGCTGATGGCGAGCATCGAGCTCTTCGCGACGCGGGTTGCGCCACGGGTCAGGGAGCTGGCGTCCGCGTAACGGCGCGCTACTCCGCGCGCAGGGCTGTCGATGCGGCCACGCCCAAGGCCCGTTTGAGGGGGGCGAGGCTCGCCAAGCAGCGCGATCGCGGCCACGACGAGGGGCGCGGTGATGAATGACACCGCATCGAGCGGCGTGACGCCGAACAGGAGACCCGAGAGGAACCGGCCCAGCGCCGTGGCCGACGCCAGTCCAACGGCAATCCCGACGGCGACGCTCGCGGCCGTTCGACCGATCACGAGGCTCAGGACGTTCCACGCGTCGGCGCCGAGCGCCATTCGAACGGCAATCTCGCGCCGGCGCTGAACGACCAGGTACGCCAGCATCCCGAACAGGCCGCTGCCGATGATCGCCACGACGACCGCCGCGAACACGACGAGCACGACCGAATACAGGCGCGGCGTCGCCAGCGCCTCGCGGAGCTGATCCTCGAGCGTCTCGACCCTGTAGAGCGCGAGCCGCGGATCCAGGTCGCCGACGATGCGGCGCAGCGCCGGAACGAACGCCATCGGATCGTCGGGCGTGCGCACGACGAGGTCCACGCGATTGAAGAACGTCGGCTGCACCTGCAGGTACGAACGGTAGACGGTCGGGACGGCCGGACGCCCGGGACCGAAGTCGCGAACGTCTCTCACGACCCCGATCACCTCCGGGCGGCGGCCCTGCGAGTCCGGATTCAGCTTCAGGTCCCACGTGCCGTCCGCTTCGCGGTACTTCCTTGCGAACGCGTCGTTCACCAGGACGGTCGGCGGCGCAGTCTCCGAGTCGACCGGCGGGAATCCGCGGCCGGAGACGAGCTCCATGCCCGCGGCCTCGAAGTAGCCGGGGCTGATGACCCGATAGTGCACGCTGACAGGGCGCTGGCCCTCGTTCTCCACCACGTAGACGGCCACGACCGTTTCCAGGGGCAGCGCGTTGATGATGCCGGCCGCCACGACCGGTCGCGTGGCCTCGAGGCGCTCGATCAGTTCGCCGGTCAGCGTCCGGCGCACGGGCTGGGACACAGACCCGGGAAAGCTGACTTGCGCACTGAGCGCGTGGCTGGCCTCATAGCCGGTATCGACGCCGAGCAGCGCGAGGAAGCTCCGCGTGAGCAGTCCTGCCGCGACCAGCAGGGTGCAGCAGAGCGCCACCTCCCCGAGAACGAGGATCGAGTCGAACCACCGCCGGCCGCGTCGGCTCGTGCCAATCCCGCCGCCCTGGGACGACTGCTGGATGGTCCGCACGAGGTCGGCGCGGCGCACGAGCGAGAGCGGCGCCAGACTGGCGGCCAGCATGGCGAGCATCGATACCCCCACGCCGAAGCCGACGACGCGCCAGTCCATGGCGACATCGGCCGCGCGCGGGAAGTCGCTCGGCAGCAGGGCCAGCATGGCGCGATGGCCGCCGAGCGCGAGCAGCAGTCCGACACATCCGGCGACCGCGCCAATGACGGCGCTGTCGATGACGAGCTCCCGGGCGATCCGGCGTGACGAGGCGCCAATGGCCGCCCGGACGGCCAGCTCTCTTCCGCGCCGGACCGTCCGCACGAGCAGGAGGTTCGCCGCGCTCGCGCAGGCAACGAGCAGGACCGCGATCGCCGCGCCCATCATGACGACCAGCGGCTGGCGTACCGAGCGGGTGCTCACGTCGAGCAATCCGATGAGCTGGACGCGATAGGCGCCGACCGCCGCGGACCCGCCGTCCCCGTCCGCGGCCTTCGCGGCCGCCTCCGCGCGACGAACCCGGTTCGCGATCGTCGTCGCTTCCGCTTCGGCCTGCGCGAAGGTCGCCCCTTCTCGCAAACGAGCCACCGTGTTCCCGCCAACCGTCGGAATCCACAGCTCGGTCGACCGATCCGGGAACTGGAAGTCCGGGCGGGCGACGCCGACGATCGTGTACGGCCGCTCGTCGAGGAGGAGCGTCCGGCCGACGGCCGCACGGTCGCGACCGAACTGTTCGGTCCAGAGCGCGTAGCTCAGCACCGCAACGGCAGCTTCAGGCGGACGATCCTCTCCGCGCGCGAAAAACCGTCCGAGCGCAGGCGCCGCGCCGAGCAGCTCGAACAGATTGGTGGACACCGCTCCCACCTTCACTCGCCGCGGCTCACCGATGCCCGACAGGGTCCGCAACGGGAAGTTGTACCCGGCGACGCCCTCGATCGTCCGACCCTCGGACTGCCAGGCCTCGATCGTGCCGCGCGGCAGACCTCCGCCAACCCAGCGATCCTCGACGCGCGCGGCCTGGTGCTCGGACGCGAGCACGAGGCGATCCGGCCGGGCAAACGGCAGCGGCCGCAGGAGCACGCCGTTCACGAGGCTGAACACCGCCGTGGCGGCGGCGATGCCGAGCGCGACGGGCAGCACCACGGCGGCGGCGAAGCCGGGACTGCGCCGGAGGAGCCGGACGCTGAAGCGCAGGTCGCGGCCGAGCGACTCGAGCAGTGGCAGGCCCGTCTGGGCGCGGTAGCGCAGGCGTGCCTGCTCGAGCCCGCCGAGTCCAATCAGCGCCTGGCGCCGGGCCTCCGCGGCCGTCATGCCCGCGCGCCGGTTGTCATCGACGTGCAGCTGAAGATGGCTCGCGAGCTCGGCCTCGAACTCCCGGTCCCGGCGGGTCCGGACGAACACGCCAACGAGACGTCGAATCCACACCCGCGCGGTCCGCATCAGGAGCCCTCCCTCTCGGGCCTGTTCTATTGGATCGCCATACGGTAGACCGGCGCGCCTCCGGATGCAACAGGCAGGGCGATGCGCGGACGCTCTCGTGGCCGTAGAAGAAGTAGAAGAAGATGATCTGCGCCTACCAGTAGAACGGCCGGTCCTGCGGGCGGTTGCGCGGCCCGTACACCGGAACCGGCTGGCCGAGCTCGTAGGCGCCGAGGTCGGGCGCGCGACCCGAAAAGCCGTCGTTCACGTTGGGGATCGGCGTGCCGGCGTCGACGGCCTTGCTGCCGGCCTCGAGGCGGAAGTCCAGCGTCTCGGCTTCGTACGGCTTCCCGACGTTCGCCGAGTTGGGCGTGGTCGGCGGCTGCAGGTGCTCGAACACGTCGTAATCGACCTCGACGCCGTGCGTTTCCTGGCCCGTCCCGGCAGCGAGCTCCGCCAGCGTCTTGAATCGCTGGACCTGATTGTTCGGCCGATCGTAGTCGAGGACCATGCCCGGCCGCGGGCCGCTCCAGGTGTACTGGGCCTCCACGCCCGGGTTCGGCCGGAAGCCGTCGTAGTCGTACGTCGAGTAGGCCGTCGGCCCGCCGAGGTTGGCGATGCCGGCCGGCGCGTTCGTGCCGAGGAACAGGTTGTTCGCGAAATGCGCGTTCGACACCTGCTGGTTCGTGCGGTCCTCCGCGATGATCGTGTTGTGCAGCACGTACACGCCCGCCGGGTTGTTGAACTTCAGCGCGACCGGCGTGTTGTAGACGACGTTGCGGATGTAGTAGGCGGGCCCGCCGAAGATCGGCTGCGCGCTCAGGCCGGTGTGGGCCGCGTTCACGCCGCGGTTGCGCATGATGCGGATGTTGTGGACGCCGCCGTCGCCTTCGATGAAGTCGTCGCCGGTCACGTAGATGTCGTTGTTGTAGATGTCGATCGCGACGCCGTCCTCCTGCTCCTCCTCCGGCACGCCATGCGTGCAGATGTCGATGCCGTCGTGGAAGAACGCGACGCCGTTGTACGCGATGACGTGGCCCGAGCCGTACAGCTTGATCGCGTAGTAGCTGTTGATCGGGTGCGCGCCGTAGAGCGCCGGACCGGCCCAGCCGAGCGTCCGGTAGTGATCGTCGCGGCCGATGAAGACGTTGTCCGCGATGTAGAAGTCGCGAGAGCCCGCATATTGTGTCTGGATGCCGATCCCGATCCCCTCGAAGCGGCAGTTGCGCACCGTCAGCCCCACCGCGCCCGCGACGTCCTTCTCGCCGGCCCAGAAGACGACCTCCGCGTTCCGGAACGTGATTCCCTCGAAGATGTGGTACGCCGAGCCCATCACGTCGAACAGCCGGAACGCGCCGTCGCCGTCGAAGATGACCTCGCCGTCGCCCGCGGCCTTGATCACGATGGGCCTGTCCGACGTGCCCTTGGCCGTGAGGAGATAGGTGCCGTCGAACGTCAGGCCGTACGGGTCGACGTAGTTGTGCCGGTCGCCCTTGTAGAGCCCTGCGTGCACGAGGATGGTGTCGCCCGGCTCCGCCTTGTGCGGCCAGACGATGTTCCAGTCGCCGGTGCCGACGTATCCGGTGTAAGCGGCCATCAGGCCCGTGAAGTTTGGCTGCTCCTTGGGCCGGTTTCCCCAGGTCAGCGGGTACACATGGAGCACGCGCCCGCCCGGCGCGGCCTTCGGCTCCCCGCGCGTGCGCGTGCGCACGGTCTGCACCGCCTCGCCCGTCACGCCGTCGGGATCCTTCATGGTGAGCCGGACTTCGTACTCGGTGTCCGGCTCGAGATCGAGGATGCTGCCCGCGAAGCCGTCGGGGACCGTGTACGGCGCGCGGAAGATCTTCTCGCCGCCGATACGAAGCAGCGGCAGGCCCGTGCGCCACGACGGCTGGCCCACCGCCCGGTAGGCCACCTCCACGGTGGCATTGCGGTTCTCGTCGCCGGTGATGGTCCACTCGAAGCCGAGGCAGATGAGCGTCGGCGGCTCGACGACGAATTGGCCGGCCTGGGTCGCGTTGTCGGCACGCAACCCCGGAGTCGCGAAGAGCAGCGCGGAAAGCGTGACGACCAGGCTCTTCATCTCAGCACCTCGGAACCCAGAATCTACTCGCCTTTACGCCCGCCGCGAAGAAGTGATATGAATCGCCGGTCTGGCGGCCCGTCCGGGCCGAGTCCAGCTGCCCTCCGGAGGAGTTACTTTGGACACACGCGCCCTGGCTCGCTATCTCGCACTGGGCCTGCCGATTGCCGCCCTCGCGCTGGTCGGGACCGTCGCGGTCGGGCAGGCGCAGGGCCGCCAGGGCCGCGGCGGTCAGCCCGCGGCGCCGCCCGCGCCTCGGGAAGTGCCGGCGAAGACCATCCCGATTCCGGACACCGTGAGCCCGGAGATGCAGCGCCTCATCGGCCGCGGCATCTCGAACAACTGGAACGTCGCGCCGAAGACGGACGAGGAGTGGGCGGCCGCGGCCGGGCGGGGCGGCGGCGCCGCCGGGCCCGGCGGCATGGGCGGCGGGAACCAGGCCCTGCTCGAGCGGATGGGCGTGAAGTCCGAGCCCGTGACGGTCAACGGCGTCTACGCCTACATGCTGACGCCGAACGTCGTCGCCCCCGAGAATCAGAACCGGCTGCTCGTGCACGTGCACGGCGGCTGCTACGTCATGAGCGGCGGCGGGGTGGCCGAGGGCGTGTACATGGCGGGCTTCGGCCACATCAAGGTCCTGTCGGTCGACTACCGGCGTCCGCCGGCCGCCTTCTACCCGGCCGCGCTCGATGACGTCGTCAACGCCTGGAAGGGCGCGATCACGATGGCGGATCCCAAGAACATGGGGATGGTGGGGCTCTCGGCCGGCGGCGCGCTCGTGCTCTCGAGCGTGCTGCGCCTCGAGCAGGAGGGCGTCACGCTCCCGGCGGCGATTGCGCCCGGCACGCCGATGTCGGATCTCACCGGTCACGGCGACTCGTTCGAGACGAACAAGCTGGTCGACAACGTCCTCGTCGGCATCGGCCGCTGCGACGCGATGGCCGAGTACTATGCACACGGACACGACCTGAAGGATCCGCTCCTGTCTCCGGTCTACGGCGACTTCCATGGATTTCCGCCGGCGATCCTGACGACCGGCACGCGCGACCTGCTGCTGAGCAGCACGATCCGCGTCCACCGGAAGCTGCGCGAGGCAGGCGTGGAAGCGACGCTGCAGGTGTTCGAGGGGCAGTCGCACGCGCAGTACAACAACGACACGCCCGAGGGCAAGGAAGCGTACGAGGAGATCGCCGCGTTCTTCGACAAGCACCTGGGGAAGTGACACCTGCGGTGCAGCCACAATGAATGAGAGGAATGAATGAAACGCGCATACGTGTTGAGCCTGGGCGTGCTGACGCTCGCCGTCGCGATGACGGCGCCCCTGGCCGGCAATCGCAAGACGTTCGTGCCGGACTGGACGTTCAAGGGCTCGACGCTCTCCGGGTGGCACACGCTGGGACAGGCGCAGTGGACGGCCAGCAACGGCGAGCTGGTCGGCAAGCCCACGGCGGCGGACGGCGGCTGGCTCGTGCTCGACAAGTCGTTTCAGGACGTCGAATTCGGCGCGGACTTCAACTGCGCGGCCGGGTGCAAGACCGGCGTGCTGCTGCGCGCCGAGAAGACCGACAGCGGCATGAAAGGCGTGTTCGTCTCGCTCGACGCCGACGAGCCGGGCAGCTTCGCCGTGACGCTCGACGCGAACGGCAAGGAGCTGACGCGTGAGCCGCTCGGGCGCGCCGGCGGCATGGCGCGATACGCGCCCGGGACGGCGCCCGGCACGCCGGCTGGCGGGCGCGCAGGCGCGCCCGCGGGTGGAGGAGCCGCCGCGGCCGGCGCCCGTGGCCGCGCTGGCGCGCGGGGCGGCGCTCCCCGCGCCGGCGGCGGCGCGCGCGGGCCGTCGGAGGTGACGAGCGTCGTGCCCCGCCCGTCGGAAGCCATCAAGCCGGCGGAATGGAACGACGTCGACATCATCGTCGATGCGACCCTGCTGCGGCCGCACGTCAACTCGAGCGGCGCGATCGGCGGCGGCGCCGAAGTGACCGACGAGCAGGGATCGTTCGGCCCGATCGCCCTGTACGTCGGCGGGACGGGTGACGTGCGGTTCCGCGAGGCGTCGTACAAGGATCTCAACCTCAAGCGCTTTCCGAAGGAGGTCGTCTCGTCCAACTTCCGCATGCAGCGCCTCACGCCGTTCCAGGTACTCGTGGGCGCAGGCCGCGGCCGACGTCAATCACGACGGCAAGACCGACATCATCGTCCCGCCGTTCGCCTTCCTCGGGCCCGACTTCACGACGGCCCGGGAAATCATCGCAGCCCAGACCTACAACCCGTCGACCGAGTACCCGTTCACGATGGTCGGCTTCGCCGGCGACTTCACGGGCGATGGCTGGCCGGATTTCCTGAGCACGAACGGCGGCGTGCTGTACGTGAACCCGAAAGGCGAACCGCGGCGCTGGGACGTCTATCGTGGCGTGATCAGCGGCGTGAGCGAGATCTGCGTGATGAAGGACATCGACGCCGATGGCAAGCCGGACCTCGTGCACGTCTCGGGCGGCACGCTGCGGTACTCGCATCCCGATCCGGCCAACCCGACCGGCAAGTGGATCGAGACGACGATCAGCGAGCCGCAGTCGACCGGCGGGCACGGCATCGGCGCCGGAGACATCAATGGCGACGGCAAGGTGGACATCGTCAACGCCTACGGCTGGTGGGAGCAGCCGGCCGCCGGACCGGCCAGCGGGCTCTGGAAGTACCACCAGCAGGCGTTCGCGCGCTGGACCGGCCGCGCCTCGGAAGGCGGCGGCGCGATGTCGATCTACGACGTCAACGGCGACGGGCTGAACGACGTCGTCACGGCGCTCCAGGCGCACGGGTTCGGGCTCGCCTGGTTCGAACAGAAGAAGGACGCGTCCGGAAGCATCACGTTCGTCGAGCACATCTTCGCGGACGACTACGCGTCGAAGAACGCGGGTGATGTGACGTTCTCCGAGCCGCACGGCGAGACGGCGGCGGATATCGACGGCGACGGCATTCCCGACTTCGTCGTCGGCAAGCGCCTGTTCTCGCACCACGAGAGCTATCTCGATCCGGACGGGGGGAATGGCACGCCCGTGCTGTACGTCTACTACACGCGCCGCAATCCGAGGGCGCCGGGCGGCGCGGAGTTCGTGCCCGAGCTGATTCACAACCAGTCGGGCGCGGGCTCGCAAGTGCTGGCGACCGATATCGACGGCGATGGCCACATCGACGTCGTGACGTCGGGCGTGGAGGGTGCGTACGTCTTCTTCGGCAAGGCCCGCCCGAAGGCGGCGGCCCCGGCCAAGAAGTAGCGCGCCGGGACGAGAAGGGACGAGTGTGATGAGGAAGGCGACGCTGTCGATCGCATTGGCCGGCCTGGTCGCCGCGCTGGCGCTCGGCCGAGCCGGCTGGCTCGGCGCGCAGCAGCCGGACTACGATCTCATCATCCGCAACGGCCACGTCGTCGACGGCACCGGCAATCCGTGGTTCGCGGCCGATGTCGGGATCCGCGGCGATCGCATCGCCGCCGTCGGCCGCCTCGACGGTGCCACGGCCAGGCGTGAGATCGACGCGCGCGGTCTGGTCGTGGCGCCCGGCTTCATCGACACGCACACGCACTCGGACATGCCGCTCCTGAACGACGGCAACGCCGAGAGCAAGGTGCGCGAGGGCGTCACGACCGACGTCATCGGCGAGAGCACGTCGGTGGCGCCGCGCGACGGCCTGCCTGACGCCAAGGACACCTGGACGGACTTCACGGGCTACTGGAAAGCGCTCGGGAGGAAGGGGATCTCGATGAACGTGATCTCCGAGGTCTCGTTCGAGCAGATCCATCTCGTGGTCAGGGGCTACGCGCCCGGGCCGGCCACGCCGACGGAGCTCGCCCGCATGAAGGAGCTCGCCGCGCGTTCCATGCGGGAAGGCGCCTGGGGCCTCGTCACGCGGTTCGAGAGCGGCGGGCCGGAATATCCGGATGAAGTCGTCGAGGTCGCGAAGACCGTGGCAGGGCTCGGCGGGGTCTACGCCTCGCACATCGGCAGCGAGGGGATGCAGGAAGAGAAGGAGCTGGACTTCGCCGTCCGCGTCGCGGAGGAAGCGAAGGTGCCCGTCCAGATCTTCCACTTCAAGATCCGGGGCAAGCCCAACTGGGGCACGATGGGACGGTACGTGGCGACGGTCGAGGCGGCGCGGGCGCGCGGCCTCGACGTGAGCGCCAACCAGTATCCGTACACCGCCATGCAGCATCCCTGGAGCGCGTTCTTTCCCGTGTGGGCGCGCGAGGGCGGCCCACAGAAGTTCGCGGCGATCCTGAACGATCCCGCGATGCGGGAGAAGATCAAGAACGACCAGGACTTCAAGACCTGGGTGATGGAGCACGGCTCGTGGGAGGGCATCGTCATGGGCCGCGCGCGCAAGCCGGAGAACAAGGAGTTCGAAGGCATGAGCATCGCCCAGATCGCGAAGCTCAAACACGACGCGGATCCGGCGGATACGTGCCTGGCGCTGATGGCCGACGAGGGCGGCACGATCGGCGGCATCTATCACACGATGTCCGAGGACGACGTGCGGCTGGTGATGAAGCAGCCGTGGGTCGCGATTGCGAGCGACGGATCGGCGATCAACCTGCAGGAGCCCGGCGTGCCGCACCCGCGGAGCTACTCGACGAACGTGCGCGTGCTCGGGCACTATGTTCGGGACGAGAAGCTGCTGACGCTCGAGGACGCGATCCGCAAGATGACGTCCCTCCCGGCGCAGTTCCTCCGGCTGCGTGACCGAGGCCAGATCCGCGAGGGGTTCGCCGCCGACGTGGTCGTGTTCGATCCGGCGACGGTTGGCGAGACGAACTCGTACGAGAAGCCGAAATCCTACGCCGCGGGCGTGCCGTACACGATCGTGAACGGCGTCCTGGTCGTCGACCACGGCGGGCACACCGGCGCCAGACCGGGGCGACCGCTGATGGGACCGGCGTTTGCCGGCGACCGCGGGCAGGACGCCCGCTGACCGCCCGCATCGACGTTCCTGCGGCCGCCCGCGGTGCTGTCGATGAGAACCCGACTGACCGCACGGCCGGCGATCCGCACGCCGGTCGCTGGCGTCGCCGCAGGAGGTGCACCGTGCCCGTCGCAGAAGGAAAAGCCGCGGTCCGCGCGCGGTTCGATGCGTTCAATGCCGCCGATTGGGCGCGATTCAAGGAGCTGATCGCGCCGAATGCGACGATCCACTTTCCCGGCGTGCCTGCGCCACTGGGCCGTGACGGCTGGGTCGGCATCTGCCTGGCGATGGACCCCAAGCCGCCGGCCGTGCAGATTTCGATCGACGAACAGATCGCGGAAGCCGACACGATCGTGACCCGATGGACCATCCGGGGCGGACCGGCGGTCCTCCACGGCGTGTCCATCGACCGCGTCGTCGACGGCCAGGTCGTCGAGCACCGCGAGTATTTCGAGCAGGCGGCGGCGCGCTGATCGGGCGTGCTGGGCTCTGCTGCCGGTTCGTTGCCCCTGGCCAGAAGGCCGCGGCGCTGGAGAAGTCTACTCGTCCAGCTGTGCGCGGACGTCCCGCGCGACGCCTGGCGCGCCAAATGAGTCGAAGTCGGTTCCATTCCGAGGTTGGCCTGCGTCTACGCGAAGACCTGATACACATTCAGAGCCAGAACCTCAAGATGCGCCGCCACTTTGTTCGGGCCGATCTTGAGTGCACTCGGATGACCGCACGCGTTGCGGAGCTTCAAGCACGTCTCCAGTTCTTGCTTCACGTTCTTGCCGAAGACTCCCACGGACTCTACGATCTCGAGAAACGTCGTCTCCTTCATCTTCCCGAGATCATCACCCATTCTTGCGGGCTTCCACTTCGCATCCCGTTTGAGAGCCGCGGCATTGAAAGCGGCGAGATGGTGTGCGACAACCTCTGCATGAAGGAGAGCGACTGCCCCCACCCATGAGAGCACAACAGCTGCCCTGAGCAGTGACTGCTCTGCACAAACGATGGCCTCCGTAAGGAATGCCCGGGCGTTATCGTCCTTAAGCTTCGGAAGGAGAGCGCGAAGGGATTGAGCCTCCGTCGCTGCTGGCGATGCAGTGAGTTCCTGCGCGGCCAAACCGGCAACGTACTTTCGCCCAACGTCCGTCAGCTCCCAACCTTGGGGCGTTTTGAACACCTTGTCTTCCGCCGAGGACAGATGCGCCGAGAAGTTGACCTTCTTTGCACCCTTTACACCCGCGTCCAATGCGAGCTTCCTTACAGTCGAGGCCGATGCCGCAGTTGCCCCGGCGGCCGCGACGCAGAGAAGAGCGATGTCCGTCTTGGTGACCTTCGCGCGGTGGATGGCCTGCTTCAGTTGGTCAGGAGTTAGCAAGCTGCGCCTCGAGTTCGCCTCTCGTTCCAGCGCTCAACGCGTATGTGTTCTTTGCGGTCTCCTGGAGCTTGCCGTCCGTAACAGCACCGCTGAGTGACTTGGACAGATTGTTCGAATACGACTTCTTGTAGTAGGCGGTCGCGTCCTGCATCTCGGTCAGGAGTTGCTGTCTGGAGAAGGTCTCTTTGCGGGCAACAAGAGCGAGGTGCGCCGCGGCCGCAATCAGGAGGTCGGCTCCAGACTTCGCTTTCAATCGGGCAGCGACCGTACCGGTGGTGAGGCTGCCAACGGCCGCCTGCTCCTTCTTCCCGCCGGTGCCACTTGTCTTTGAAGCTGCCGAGCCGCCGGCAGCCTTGTGAAGCTCCATGGCAGTCTTGAGGAGAGACGGAAGCTCCTGCTTGAGGAACTCCTCCGTTCCCTCGTAATCGATCTCGACCTCACCAATCCGAATTCTCAACTTGCTGCTCACCGTGTCCTCCGATCGCGTGTCAAGATACGACCCTCTGCTGGCCGGCTGCTCAGAAAATGGATCTACGCGGCCGCTTCAATCGTGACTGTGAGCCCCAGGCGTTCCAACGTCTGGACGGCGCGCTGGCGGACCCGATCGGTGTCTCGGCGGTCGTAGTAGTCGGGCCCGAGGTCACGGTACTCCTGGCCGGACCGCAGGACATGGTAGATCGCGCCGAGCAGGCCGTGCCGACGCGACGGCGACCACCGCCTTCGGATGCCCGCGGTGGCGCATGACGCGTCGATACCGGGCGCCGAAGTGGCCGTCCTTGGTGCGCATCGCCGCGAGCGCACATTCCACGAGCCACGTCCGGAGCCAGCGGTGCCCCTTCCGCGTCTTCCCGCTCTTGTGCTTCCCGGCACTCTCGTTGTTGGCCACGTGCATCTCGGTTTCGGGAATCGTGTCGTGGGCTGTAGGCCCGAATTCGAGCAGCGCGCCGCTTGGGTGGCGCGCGAGATCGCGAGTGAGGGCCAACAGCGCACGATACGATTCCCGAAACCGCTTTGGCAGAAGGGAACTACCCTGTGTCACACCTGGAAGTCGCCGACGATCGTCCGCGCAGAGCGCGCGTTGGGCGAAGCCATCCGCTGCGACGCGCGCCAGCGGCGCGGACCAGGTCGGCCCAGTCAGGCCGGCCCGCGCTCGAGCAGCTCGAGCAGATCGATGTAGGCCTCCGAGACGAGCGCGTCGAATGGAATGCCGAGCGCGTCGAGCAGCTCGCGCGCTTCGCGCTCGCCGGCCGCTGCATTCTCGTCCTCCCGCAACACGACCTCGAGCTCGACGAACGAGCCGAGGTGCTCGACCTGATCCAGATGGATGCGCGTCCGGCCGGCCAGGAGCAGCTCGCGCCGCTTGACGACACGGCCGCGGACCGGGAGCACGGCGCCGAGCGCCTGGACGAGCTGCTGGGCGTCGGGACACACAACACGCGTGTACGTCGACGCCTTCGGTCCAGGCCGACCCGGGCGCTCGTACGCGATGAGCTCGCCCGTCCCGTCGGCGAACTGGCGCACCTTGAGACGGCCCGACGGGACGGTGAAGAACGTGTCGATCTGATCGATGATTTCGGCCGGACCCGACGGCAGCGCCGCCCCCCTGGCACGGACGGCCGCCAGTTCGCCGGTCCGGGCCTTGACTTCGATATTGCGGGCCACGGCCTCGTTAGCCGCGGCCGCCGCGCCCCGGGGCCCCCGCGCCGCGGCCGCCGGGGGCGGCGCCCCTGCCGCGCCCTGGCGGAGGCGGCAGCAGCGACACGAGCGTGTCGTCACGCAGCGCGACGGACTGGCTGACCGTGTCGAACACCATCGCCTGTGGATCCGCCACCGTGTACGGCTTCCACTCGAGGGCCGGCTGGCTGGGATTGCCGGTCGTGGCGAAGTTGACCCATGCCCGCGCGACCTTGTCCTGCAGCGCCAGCGCCTCTGGACCGCCGCCGGTGGCCGTCTTGATTTGGGGGACGCCAAGTGCATGGAAGCAGAAGGCGAGCTCCGCGCAGTGGAACGACGTGATGCCGCCGTTGATCGGATACTCCCAGGCGAACAGGTAGTTGTAGACCGGCGTCCTGGCCTTCTCGAGCTTGCGGGCCAGCAGGTTCTTCACGCCCGGACGCGAGGAACCCGCGTAGTACAGCACGTCCTGCACCTTCTTGCCGGGGAACGCCTTCTTGAACTCGGCGGCGACCTCGTCCTTCTTCTCGCCGAAGGCGGCAGTCAACTGCTCGTCGACCTCCTTGTCCGTCCACTCGTTCTTGCGGCCGTCGCCGCGGGTGAGCGTGCCCTGCATCTCGCTGAACACGGCGCCGGCCATGAGCGGGATCTCGTCCGCCCAGTCGCAGAACTCGCGCATGACGTAGCGGTCGTCGGCGATGACGTCCCAGTTGAGCCCAGGCAGGCCGAGCTCGCTGGCCGCCGACGCGCGCGCGGCGTTCCCGGCCTCGATCAGCTCGGTGTAGGGCACCGCCTTCAGTCTGTCGATCTGCGCTCCCGTGAGGTTCAGGTTCTTGAGCGTGTGCGCGGCGATCGTCTGCTGCGCCTTGATGCTGTCGGCCACGTTGGTCGCGCGGTAGTTGTTGGTGCCGCCGCTCTGCGCCGAAACCCGGTGAAACAGCCCCTTCGCGGACGGCATGTGCAGCATGCGCACCACTTTGCCCCCTCCTCCGGACTGCCCGAAGATCATGACGTTGCCGGGGTCGCCGCCGAAGCGCTCGATGTTGTCGTGGACCCACTGCAGCGCGGCCACCAGGTCCTCCGTCCCCGTGTAGCGCGAGTTCGCGTACTGCGGTCCGTAGGCTGAGAGATCGAGCGTGCCCACGATGTTCAGCCGGTGGTTCATGCTGACGACCACGACGTCGCCGAATTCGCTGAGGCTCCGTCCGTCGTAGGCATACGCCTCCATCGAGGCGCCGTTGGTGAAGCCGCCTCCGTGCATCCAGACCATGACGGGCTTGCTGACCGCCGGGCTGAGGTTCTGGGTCCAGACGTTCAAGTACTGGCAGTGGTCGTTCTGGATCCAGTAGCGATGCGGAAAGACGAGCTCGTCCGAGCTGACCGTGTTCTGGGCCGGAATCGGAGACATCGGGCCCCAGACCTGAGCGTTCCGCACGCCTCCCCACGGCTGAACCGGTCTCGGGGATTCGAACCGCTCGGCCTCGGCATACCGGATGCCGAGGAAGGACAGCGTGTTGCCCTCCCGAATGCCGCGCAGCGTTCCACCCTTCACCTGGACGACCGGCGGCTTGAGGTTGGCATGTGCCGCTGACGCCGCGGCCTGTGTCGCCGCTCCGGCGGCGTCCACGCGTCCGGCCCCGAATGACGCGCCGGCCATGCCGGCGAACGCCCCGCCAATCAGGGCGGTCGTGGTTCCCAACAACTCGCGGCGGTTCAGTCGGCCCGACGGCGCGCTCGACGATCTGCTGGCCATGTCGCCCTCCTCACCTGTTGAATTCTGCGGTCTCCGCGGGCCGCGCCCGCGCAAGTGGCGATATTACCTCCATGCGCCGACACGGGCTCCGCGCCTGACAGGCGCCCGGCGCGGGTGGTAGAAACAGTCGTGGACGACTACGAGATCTACCCCGCCATCGGCGAAGAGGGCTTCCAGCGACTGGTCGCGGCGTTCTACCGGCAGGTCCCCGAAGACGACGTGCTTGGCCCGATGTACCCGCCTGACGACTTGGCGGGCGCGGAACGGCGGCTGCGCGATTTTCTCGTCGGCCGGTTCGGCGGGCCGCAGCGCTACATCGAGCAGCGGGGACATCCGCGTCTGAGGGCGCGCCATCTGCCGTTTCCAATCACGCCGGCGGCGCGCGACCGGTGGATCGCGCTGATGACGCGCGCCCTGGATGAGGCGGCCCTGCCGCCGAGCGTGTCGAACGCGCTCGGCGTCTTCTTCCAGGCCGTCGCAACGACGATGATCAATCGCGAGCGCTGACTACATCATCATCAGCGCGGCCATCAGCTCGATCCCGTCCCACAGGTTCTGAATCCGCAGGTTCTCGTCGGCACTGTGCTGATGGTTGTCGTGATTCGCGATCGGAATCACGATCGTCCTCGTGCCGAGCGGCCGCTCGATGTCCGCCATCGGCAGACTGCCGCCCATCGTCGGTAGCGTGACGGCAGGGCCTCTCACGCCGTCGACCGTGCGGATGACTTCCTGCGAGATCGGCAGATCCATCGGCGTTCGGACGGCGCCGAGGCCGATGTGCGTGCGAGTGACCTTCGCGACCTGCGCATGGGCGCGGCGGAGGTCCGCGTCAGGCTCCCTGTCGACGACGTAGAACCCCTGCTTCCGGATGTGATCGACGACGCGGTCGACGGTTCGAGCCGGGTCCATGCCCTTGACCAGCCGGACGTCCATCGACGCGGTGGCGGACGCCGGAATCACGTTGGCGGCCTCGGCGCCGACGTGCGCGCTGGCGAGGCCGCGGACGTTGAGCGAGGGCTCGGTGATGAGAATCGGTCAGCGTTCTCGGCCCGCCCTCGGTCGACCCCAGTCCGAACTCCTCCATGAGCTGCGCATCGATGTCGGGCGCCGCCGCAATCGCCGCCTTCTCCGCCGGCCCGAGCGGCTCGACGTCGTCGTAGAAGCCGTCGACCAGCACGCGGCCGTGCGTGTCCTTCATGGAGGCGAGCAGCCGCGCGAGCGCCATCGCCGGGTTCGGCGCCCAGTTGCCGTAGTGCCCGCTGTGCAGCTCGTGGCTCGGACCGTAGACCGTGACGTCGAAGGTCGCGACGTCCCGAGACCCGAAGTAGATCAGCGGGCGGCGGGTCTGGTGGACCGGGCCGTCGCACATCAGCCAGATATCGCCGGCGAACAGGTCCCGGTGCTGCGCCAGGAGGGCCTGCAGGTGTGCCGATCCGGTCTCCTCCTCGCCCTCGAAGACGAACGTGACGTTCGCAGCCGGCGCGAGCCGCGCGGCGCGCAGCGCGTCGAGCGCCGTCATGAGCGCGACGATGGGCGCTTTGTCGTCGCCGGCGGAGCGCGCGTACAGACGCGATTCCGGATCGAACGGCTGGCCAGCAGCCGGCAGAGGCACGGCCCGGCCGCCGTCCTCGATCATCCGCGTCCGGAGCGTCGGGGCGAACGGCGGGGTCGACCACTCGCGCGGATCGACCGGCTGCCCGTCGTAGTGGGCGTAGAAGACGATCGTCCGGGTCGCCCCAGGGGTCTGGATTCTCCCGAATACGACCGGATTGCCCCCGGGAACCGACAACAACTGCGGCTCGATGCCCCTCGCCCGCAGCATGCCTGCGATGAACTCGGCGTTCCGCTGGACGCTGGGGCGGTCGCTGGTGACGTTTGGAATCCGCAGCAGCTCGACGAACTCGTCGATGATGGCGCGCTCGTGCTGCTGGCGCCATTGGCGTGCCGCCAGCGCCGGAGATGGCGCCTGGCCGAGCACCAGCGGCCAGAAGACGACCAACGCGAGCGCCACGGCGCTTCTCATCCGGGTCCCTCCTGAGAAACGCGAATCTTACTGCGATTTGCGGAATCCAGCCGGCGCGCCGTCCGGCGACGCCGAAGGACGCGACCTGAACCGCGAGCCGGTCCACGTCTGTGACAGAACCATGGCGGGCGGGTGAGGCGATCGTGACAGTGCGCGAAACGACGAACGGACGCCCCGGCGGCGTCGTCTCACGAAGCAGGTGTCCATCATGAAGAAAGTTCTGCTCGTGCCCGTTCTCGTTCTGGTCGCCGGCGCCGGGGCCTACGCCTACTACGCCCGCGGCCGCCAGGACGAAAAGCCCACGATCAACCAGGCCGCGCTCACCCGCACCAATATCGTCCAGATGGTCCAGGCGACGGGGACGCTCGCGCCTGTCCGCACGGTTGACGTGGGATCGCAGGTGTCCGGCGTCGTCCGGGCGCTGTACGCCGACTTCAACTCCATCGTGAAGAAGGGGCAGGTCGTCGCGGAGCTGGATCCGTCGCTTCTGCAGGTG
Source organism: uncultured Acidobacteriota bacterium (assembly GCA_963764505.1). Classification (GTDB taxonomy): domain Bacteria; phylum Acidobacteriota; class Vicinamibacteria; order Vicinamibacterales; family SCN-69-37; genus CAVXSP01. Next base: position 414,790 of record CAVXSP010000001.1, read on the forward strand.
CAGGTGGAGGTCCAGAAGGCCAACATCGAGCGGCAGCAGGGGGACATCGCACAGCAGGAGGTGCAGCTCGAGAACGACCGCGTCAACGAGACCCGCGCGCAGGCGCAGTTCGACAGGGGCCTGGTGAGCGCTCAGCAGCTCGAAACGGCGCAGCTGCAGGTGAAGACGCGGCAGGCGGCGATCGATTCGGCCAGGAAGCAGCTCGTCCAGGCGCAGGCGAACCTCCACCAGGCCGAGCTGAACGTCTCCTACTGCACCATCCGATCGCCCGTGGACGGCGTCGTGGTCGACCGGAAGGTCGACGTCGGTCAGACGGTCCAGGCCAGCATGACGGCGCCGCAGTTCTTCACGATCGCCACCGACCTCACGCGTCTCACGCTGTCCGCGTCGGTCGATGAATCGGACGTCGGCATGATCCGGCGCGGCATGCCGGTGGGCTTCACCGTCGACGCGTACGGCCAACAGCCGTTCTCGGGGACCGTCGACTCGGTTCGTCTGAATGCGCAGACCGTCAACAACGTCGTGACCTATCCGGTCTGGATCGACGTGCAGAACCGGGATCTGCGGCTCCGGCCCAGCATGACCGCCAACATCCGTATCGAAGTCGAGCGGGCGGATGCCGTCATCGCGATCCCGAATCAGGCGCTGCGCTTCCGGCCGACCGCGGACACGTACGCGTGGCTCGGCATGACGCCGCCGCCGGCGAGGCGCGGCGGTGCCACGGCGACTGCACGCGACCGAACGCCCGCTGCGCCCGCGGCCGCTGAGCAGCCGGCCGCGCCGGCGGTGCTGGCTGTCGCGAACAGGACTGGCCAGATCGACGACCTGTTCGCGCAGGTCGAGAAGCGCATACAGCCGGGACAAATCTGGATCTACGACGAGCAGGCCAGCGATCCGACTCGCCGGCTGCGCGCGGTGAGCGTGCGGGTCGGCGTCACGGACGGGCGAGTCACCGAGCTCGTGTCGGCCGCCGCCGACCTGCCGCCTGGCGCGAAGGTCGTCACCGGCATCGTGGGCCCCGCGAGCGCCAAGAAGGCCGCCACCGGCTCGGGCACCAACATCTTCGACCAGCGCGGCGGCCGGGGCGGGTTCGGCGGGCCAGGCGGCTTCGGGCCGCCGCCAGGGTTCGGCGGCCGGGGCGGGGACTGAGGCCATCCGGCCGCCATGTGCTTCCCGCGCCCTTGCGGGGCCTGTCGGATGGCGGCAGCCTTCGGCCGCCTCAGATCGACGCGACGAGGACGTCGTAGACCTTCTGCACGTTCGCGTAGGGATCCGGACCCATCGCCGGGGCCATATTGGCGTTCGCCTCGATCGAGAAGAGCCCGGCATAGCCGAGTTGTCTGGCGAGCTCGAGGGCCGTCGGGAGATCGAATCGATCCGGACGCAGCTTGACGTGCGAGTTGCCGTCGGTCAGCGGAAGCATCAGGCGCATGCCGGATTCCTGCGCCTGCTGGTCGGTGAAGTTGCCGAGATCGCAGTTCGCGTAGGTCCCCGCCCCCTTGATGATCTCGACGAGCAGTGGCGCGAGCGCCGGGGCCGGCGGCGGCGGCTCGCCGGCGCGCCCGCGGAGCCCCAGCACGTCCGGCGATACCACGCCGCGGTTCTCCATGCCGACCTTGACGCCCTTCGACTTTCCGTAGCCGCCCATGATCTTCAGCGTCTCGATGGCGATCTGCTTGTTGTCCTCGGTCGGGGCGCCCTGATTGATCATCACGCGCGGCGACCCCAGCACGACGGCGTGATCGATCCACTGCTTCGTGAGGTCGATGGCCTGGAGCCGCTGCGTCAACTGCGGCGCCGTGATGTTCATCGGCCCGAACTCCAGATTGATGTTCGAGACCTGCGACCTTGTCCGGGCGAGCCGGGCGCGGAACTCCTTGAGCCACGTCTCCTCGGTCGACGGCAGGTGGGAGTGCTGCAGCTCGATGTTGTGCACGGCCCAGCGATCGGCGCAGACCTGCCCGATCTCCATCAGATCGAGCTGGCGATCCGGGGAGTCGGGGAAGTCGATGCCCTTGAGAATGGGGTTGAACGACAGGGACATGATCGCGATCCGCGACGCCTTCGCCGGATTGCGCTTCCCCGTCTGGGCCCATCCCTTCGTCGCGGCGGCCAGGCCCGCCGCGGCCGCCGCCGTCGTGGTGAGGAACTCCCGTCGTCTCATCGAGCTGCTCCGTCGGAGTGCGGATTATCTCGCCCCGCCGGAGGGCAGTGCGAACGCGACATATTCGCCGGGAATGGGCGTGCCGCCGCCGCGGCCTCCGCGCCCGCGGCCGCGTCCACCGCCGCCCCGGGGCGCCGCCGGGCCCTCGTCCCCGCCGGCCGCGGCCGCCCGGCGGCCGGCAGGTCCGGCCTCGGCGTCAGCGTCCTCGCCACGTCCCCCGCCTCCGCCGCCGCGCATCGCCCTGCCGGGCGTCGCGCTGTAGAACGGCGCGTGCGTGTGCGTCGAAGGATTCGCCGCCGCACAGTAGACCAGGTACTCACGGCCGTTGACTTCGTAGACGGACGGCATGCCCTCGATGCCCGCGGGCGTCTCGAAGGACCAGAGCAGCTTGCCGGTGTCCGCGTCGAACGCACGGATCTTCCGGTCGCGCGTGCCGGTGAAGATCAGGCCGCCTGCCGTGACGACCGGGCCGACTTTCGGGAACTGCGAGCCCGTATCCGTGATGCCCTTGGCCGCGAGCTCCGGCACTTCGCCGACCGGGATCCGCCACTTGATCGTGGCTGACGCGACGTCGATGGCGGTCATCGACGTCCATGGCGGTTTGATGGCCGTCATGCCCTGTGTCGTGACCATGAACCCGAGGCCGCTCTGGTAGGGCATCGACCCGTCATACTGCGGCTGCGCGTTCGCCGGCAGCGACAGCTTCAGCAGTGACGGCCAGTCCTTCGACACGACGTAGACGATGCCGCGCACTGGATCGACCGCGGCGCTGCCGAAGTTCGAGCCGCCGTTGTTGCCGGGCATCTGCATCGTGTAGCGGTCGGCCTCGATCGGCGTGAACATCCCTTCGTTGCGCGCGTTGCGGATGTCTTCCAGGAAGTGCGCCTTCTCGGCCGGGTCGTCGATGTACGGGCTGAGGTCCTCCTCGGTGAACGACTGGCGCGCGAAGGCCGGCGGGGCGGTCGGGAACGGCTGCGTCGGCCAGACCTTCTCGCCGAGCGGCGCACCCTGGGGCACCGGCCGCTCCTCGATCGGCCAGATCGGTTCGCCGGTCACGCGGTTGAAGACGTACAGCCAGCCCGTCTTGCCAGGCTGCGCGACGACATCGACGACCTTGCCCTCATGCCGAATGGTGAGCAGCTTCGGCGCCGTCGTGTTGTCGTAGTCCCAGACGTCGTGGTGCACCATCTGGAAATGCCAGAGACGCCGCCCGGTGCGCGCGTCGAGCGCCAGCAGACAGTCGCCGAACAGATCCTGCCCGACGCGGTTGGCCCCGAAGAAGTTGAACTTCGGACTGCCCGTCGGCACGTAGGCAATGCCGCGTGCGACGTCGATGGCCATCTCGCCCCAGTTGTTGGCGCCGCCGACGTGCTTCCACGCCTCAGGCGGCCAGGTGTCGTAGCCGTAGTCGCCCGGCCTCGGCACGTTGTGGAACTGCCAGACGAGCTTGCCCGTGCGCACGTCGAACGCCCGGACGTCGCCGGGCGCCGAGTTGTAGGCCTGATTGGTGGCCGACCCGAGGATCAGGAGGTTCTCGAACACGTGGCCAGGCGTGTTCGACTGCGCGTTGATCTTCGTCGGATCGCGGTCGAGACCAACCCGCAGGTCGACTCGGCCGTTGTCGCCGAAGGACGTGATCGGCTCCCCCGTGACCGCATCGATCGACTGCAGGAACTGCTGGCTCGAGAACAGCAGCCGCCGCTCCGATCGGTCCTTGCTCTCCCAGTAGTTCATTCCCCGATTCGTGACGTTCCCGTCGACCGGGTGGGTCCAGAGCTCCTTGCCGGTTGCCGCGTCGATGGCGGCGATGCCGCCCTTCGCTTTCACGTACATCGTCCGTCGACGACGATCGGGATTGAAGAGATACCCGGCGCCGTCGCCAGGTCGAATACGTCCAGGCCACCTGGAGCTGGCTCACGTTCGATCGGTTGATCTGCGCGAGCGCCGAGTATTGGGAAGAGTCCGCGCCGCCGCCGTACTCCGCCCAGGTCGTGTGCGGCTTCGCGGGCGCGGGAGCCGCCGCCCGCCGCGCCGGCGCCTGCCGGGCGATCAGCGCGGCGCCGGAGAAAAAGAGGACGACGCTCCCCGCGAGCGCGACGGCCTTGATGCCTGAATATGCCACCGGTGCCTCCAGAAGACGCCTGATTCTACTTCCGAACCCAGCAACCGAGGTTTCTACATGTAGATAGTGTAGATAGTGAAGCTAGGCATGAGGGTTTAGGAGGCTGCGGAGTCCACTCTTCAGGATCTGGACGTTGAAATTGATCAGCAGGCCGTGCCGCAATTTCGCCAGTTTCAGGTATGTGAGCGTCTGCGCCATGTGGATGGGGAGGAGTTGCTCGACGCTCTTGAGCTCCACGAGAACCAGTCCCCCGACGATCAGGTCCGCGCGGTAGCCGCAATCGATCTCAAGGCCCTCGAATTCGATCGGCACCCGTACCTGCGTACGAAAAGAGATCCCCGATTGGCGGAGTTTGTGGGCGAGACAGTGTCCGTACGACGACTCGAGCAGCCCGGGCCCGAGCGCGCGATGGACATCGATCGCGCAACCGATGACCTGACCCACGAGTGGCGAGGTCTCCAGACCCACGGCCGCAGGCCGGTGCAAAATCGTCGCCTTCACAATTCCTCGACGCGCGCGGCCCGACAAACGCTTGCCGCCCTCGCACGCGTGAGATTCTGCACTCGCCGACGGGATGACTACATGTAGAAAGTGAAGATAGTGAAGAGGAGTACGGGGTTCGCCCCGAGGAGAAGTCCCTACACTTACTCCACTTCTACATGTACATGCAAAGAACCGGTTCGTTCAGGCCTTGATATTCGCCGCCAGGGTCTGGGCCATGCTCTTGGCGGCCGCGGCGACGTCGTGCGGCGGCTGCTTCTCGGTGTAGAACTCGATCGAGTAGACCCCCTTGAAACCCGAGGCCTCCGTCGCCTTGATGATCGGCACGATGTCGTAGCTGATGTGCCGGTTCTGCGCGTCGAAATCGAGCTCCTTCGCCGAGACCAGATACAGGTACGGGAACAGCTTGCTCAGCGCGGCGATTTTCTGCTGGAGCGTGCCGTTCGCCGGCGTGTTGCCCCAGTCGCAGATGACGCCGACGTTCGGGTGGTTCACGGCCTTGACGACCTGGACCACCTTGTCGATGTCCGCGCTGTAGCCGATGTGATTCTCGATCAGGACCTTCACGCCGATGCCCTGCCCGTACTCGGCGAGCTGGCGGAATCCGTCGGCCGTCCGCTTCGGGTCCCATGCCGACTCGGGGCCCCCGCCCGTATTGGCGCGCATGCTCGCGGCGCCGATGGCCGCCGCACGGTCCATCCACTGCTTCATCGCCGTGATCGTGGCGGCGCGCTTGGCCGGATCCGGATCCGACAGGTTGTCCTGCGCGCCGAGATCGAGCTGGATGTTGATCCAGCGGGACCCGACGGCGTCTGCCGCCGCCTTCAGCTTCTTGCAGTAGTCCATCGACGTCTCGGCGAACTGCATGTTCCAGGTCTCCACGTTGTGGAGCCCGACATTGTCGGCGATGAACTTCGGCGCCTCGAGCAGGGTCAGGTTCCCCCCGGCGCCCTGGACGCCGGGCAGCCCCATGCTCTTCGGGAACATCGACCGGAAACAGACGGTCGTGATGCCGATCCGCTTCAAGACGCCTGGCGCAATCGCCTGGGCCGCGTCGGCGCTCGCGGCGTCGAACAGTCCGGGCGCGAGGGAGAACAAGGGAGCCGCCGCCAGGGCGCGGCCGCTCTGCTGCAGGAAGGTGCGACGTTTCATGGACAGCGGTCTCCTTGGGGAATCAGTGGGGCAGCCGGACAGTGAGGCAATGGGCCAGCGGGACGCTCATCGCCTCACTTTTCAGGGTCCGGATTGGGAATCATGATCTCGCGAACCTGGGCGTCCAGGTCGTGGCACGCGGTGATGAACTGCCGGAGCGTCCGGCGCGTGGGGGGGAACGCGTCGAACTCCGCCTCCGGCAGCCCTTGCTCGTCGTAGGCGCGCCGGAAGTCGTCGAACTTCATCAACTGCGCGAGCGTGTCGGGCTCGACCGGCGTGCCGATCCGTGACGCGACCGGCACGTCGCTCGCGTTGAATTTCACCTGCCACGAATGGGGCGGCGAGATGACGATGTCGCCGCCGATGAGCTCGCTCCACTGGAGCGTGTTCCGGAACGCGGCCGCGAGCAGCCTGATCCGGTACCGCCGCTCGCGGAAGAGCTGATACGTCTTCTTGAACACCGCGACGCCGGCCCACTCGAGCGCCGCCCGGTCGACGGTGAGCTGCTGCTGTTCCGCCACCACCTTCAGCCAGTCGTCGAGCCGGCCCTCCATGATGGTGCACACGGGCCCCATCGTCGAGATGTCCTGGCCGTCCGCCTCGCGCCGCTTGAGGCCGCGCTCGACGGCCTCGGCGACCGCGACACACTGCGGAAGCGTGAAGCAGACGGTCGCGTTGATGCTGATTCCCCGATAGGTAGCCTCCTCGATGGCCTGCACGCCGGCCGAGGTGACCGGAATCTTCACGATGATGTTCGGCGCGAGCTTGTTGAACCAGTCGGCCTGGCGCACGATGGCATCGGCGTCCCGATAGAACCGCGGGTCGGTCTGCACCGACAGCCGGCCGTTCCGGCCGTTGTGCTTCTCGAAAATCGGATGCAGGAGCGCGGCGCCTTTGATGGAGATCTCGTCCACGATCCGCCAGGCGATCTGCTCCTCGGTGGCGGTGGGCATCTCGGCGACGAGCTGCACGATGTGCGGCCGCCAGTGGGCCATTTCTTTCTTCAGCACGTCGAGAACGATGACCGGGTTGCAGGTCGCGCCCACTCCGCCATGGTCAATCGCGTACAGCAACTCGTCGGTCGCCGCCGAGTCGTTCCAGAGCGCCGTCGGCGTCGTCTGCGTCATCTGGTGCAGCGGACTCTTGTACGTGGCTGCCGTCTGAGTCACAATCGCCTCCGGATTCGACCCCCAAAACCTCGCTTATACGCCAGTACTTGGACATTCGTCAAACGCGACATGAATCGATAATATGCAGAACATTCGAAGAACCGGCGAGGAGTCTGCAGTCATGGCCACGATTGTCATCATGGGGGCGCTCGATACCAAGGGCGCCGAGCTGGAGTTCCTGAAGCAGCAGATTGAAGCGCGGGGGCATCGGACGCTCGTGGTCGACGTGGGCGTCCAGGGCCAGCCGGCGTTCGCCGCCGATGTCGCGCGTCAGGAGGTCGCGAGGGCGGCCGGCGCGGACGTGGCCGACCTCGCGGCTGCGGGCGACCGGGGCGGCGCCGTCTCGACGATGACGAAAGGCGCGTGCGCGATCGCCGGGCAACTGCTCCAGAAGGGGCAGGTCGACGGCATCATCGCAATGGGAGGTGGCGCTGGCACGTCCATTGGCACGGCGGCCATGCGCGTGCTTCCCCTTGGCATCCCGAAGGTCATGGTGTCGACGCTGGCCAGCAGCGACGTGCGCGGCTTCGTCGGGGTCAAGGACATCATGATGGTGCCGGCCATCGTCGACATCAGCGGGCTGAACCGGATCAGCCGGGGCGTGTTCGCGCGGGCGGCCGGCGCCATCTGCGGCATGGTCGAAGCCGAGGTCCCGGAAGGGGACGACAAGCCGATGGTCGTGGCGTCGATGTTCGGCAACACCACGAAGTGCGTGGAGGCGGCGCGTGCGATCGTCGAGGCGAAGGGCTTCGAAGTCCTCGTGTTCCACGCGGTCGGCGTGGGCGGCCAGACGATGGAGAGCCTGATTGAGGCGGGCCTCGTGGCGGGCGTGCTCGACGTCACGCTCACGGAGTGGGCCGACGAGCTGGCCGGCGGCGTGCTCTCCGCCGGTCCGCACCGGCTCGAAGCCGCGGCCCGGACCGGGACGCCGGCCGTGATCGCGCCGGGCTGCCTGGACATCATCAACTTCTGGGGGCCGGAGACGATTCCCGAGAAATACCGCGAGCGGCGGATCTACAAGCACAACGAGCGGCAGTACCTGGTGCGCACCAACATCGAGGAGAGCGTCGAGCTCGGGAAGATTATCGCCGGCAAGCTGAACGTCTCGGTCGGGCCGGTCGCCGTCTACATCCCGCTGAAGGGCATCTCGGTGATCTCGTCGCCCGGCGGGCCCTACTATTGGCCGGAGGCCGACGCCGCGCTGTTCGAATCGCTCCGCAGCCATCTGAGGAAGGACATCCCGTACCACGAGCTCGATCTGAACATCAACGACCAGGAGTTCGCGCGGGCGATGGCCGAGGGGCTTCTCGGCATGGGGCTCCGCGATCGCAAGCCGCGGGTCGCCGGCCGGACGGGCTCATGACGATCAGCACGCCGACGCGCCCGAGGGCGGCGCGCGAAGCCAGACGGTCGCGGACGCTCACGACGGACCTGTTCGAGCAACTCCGCGCGGACATCCTGCACTGCCGGCTCGAGCCCGGGGCGCGGCTGCGCTTCAAGGAGCTGCGCCAGCGCTACGGATCCGGTCTCAGCCCGCTGCGCGAGGCGCTGATGCGCCTCGTCGCCGAAGGTCTGGCGCATCTGGAAGACCACAAGGGCTTCCAGGTGGCACCCGTCTCCCAGGACGAGATGGTCGACATCGCCACGACGCTGTTCGAGCTCGAGGCCGTCGCCATCCGGAAGGCGATCGAGCTCGGCGACGACCGCTGGGAAGCCACGATCATCGCCCGCTTCCACGAGCTGTCGAAACGGCCGATCATGACGGCCGGGCTGGCGCTCGACCCCGAGTGGGAGGCGCGCAACGTGGCGTTCCACGAGTCGCTCTATGCCGCCTGCGGCTCGCCCTATCTGATGCTGTTCTGCCGGAAACTGTCCGATCGGTTCTCGCGCTACCGCAGGCTGTGGGTCCGGCATGCGGACCTGGCGCGCGACGTGGCAGGGGAGCACCAGCAGATCATGGAGGCGGTCGTGCGCCGCGACGCGGCGACGGCCGTGGACCTGCTGCACCGCCACCGGATGACGACGATTCATGACCTGCTGGCGAACTGGAATGCCGACGGGTTGAACGTTTCGACAGTTTGACGGATGATCGAAAAGTTGTCCCATTGTGATAAGTTTTCCCTTCTGGTCAGACCCTCCCAGAGGTGACATGACGTGACGTTCTCAGACAAGTGGTTCCGGCTCGATGGCAAGGTGGCGCTGGTCACCGGCGGCTGTGGCGGGATGGGCACGGCGCTCTGCTGGGGATTGCCCGGCCTGGGGGCCAGGATTGGCGTGGCCGATCGCGATGCCGAGCGGGTGAACGCCTTCGTCGCCGAGCTGAAGGGCAAGGGGGTCGACGCGTTCGGCGCCGCGTTCGACGCGATGTCGGCGCGGGACACGGCGCGGGCGGTCGACGATATCGCCGCGCACTTCGGCCGGCTCGACATCCTCGTGAACACGGTGGGCGGCAACACCAAGGCGGAGCTGGCGGATGCGGTCACCGAGGCCGGGTTCGACGAAGTGCTCCGGCTGAACCTGACGACCGCGATGTTCCAGTCGCAGGCGGCCGCGCGGCACATGATCGCGGGGGGGCGCGGCGGCAAGATCGTGCACGTCGGTTCGGTGCGCAGCCTGCTGGCGCTGCGCGGCAAGGGCTTCTCGGGCTACTGCGCCGCCAAGGGCGGCCTCGCGATCCTGTGCAAGCAGCTCGCCGCCGAATGGGCGCCGCATCGCATCAACGTGAACATGATCTCGCCGACGTTCGTCCGCACGCCGCAGGGCGAGAGCTTCCTGACCGACCCGAAGTTCAAGCAGGGCGTCATCGACCGGATTCCGCTCGGACGCATCGGGGAGACCGACGACGTCGTCGCGGCGGCGGCATTCCTGGCGTCGCAGGCCTCGGACTTCGTGACGGGTCACAACCTGTTCCTGGACGGCGGCGTCACGGCGACGCAGTAGGCATTCGACATTCGAATCGATGGAGGGGCGGAGAGGCATGGCAGAGTCGTTGCGCTGTTCGGAAGAGTTCGCGTCGGGCGCGGCCAGGCTGCGCGTGGACATCTACGGCGAGACGCCCGTGGAGCACGTCCTCGACGAGGTGACGTTCCTCAACTACCGCCTGGCCGACGTGAAGATCGAGAAGGTCAGCAAGTCGAAGCCGGACGTCGTCTGGCATCAGGGCGGCGCGAAGAAGAGCATCGCGTTCCAGGGCGACACGCTGACGCTCTACGGCGAATGGTTCCAGGGGGAGCTGCAGAAAGTGCTCGTGAGCGCGCTCGCGCTGAGGATGGAGCAGGCCGGCCTGCATCCGTTCCATTCCTCCGCGGTCCGCTACAAGAACAAGACGATCCTGTTCATCGGCGGCGAGTCGAACCACGGCAAGTCGATGTCGCAGATCGAGGGGTGCCGGCGAGGCGGCCAGGTGGTCTCGACCGAGACGACCGTGACCGACGAGCGCGGCTGGGTCGTGATGGGGTCGAAGGCCGTGTTCCTGCGCCTGCGCGCGAAGGGCACCGAGCGCGCCGACAAGGTCGATCAGGACGAGGGCGTCTCCAAGTTCTTCGACAAGACGCCGGAGTTCGTGATCTACGACCAGCCGTGCGACGTCGACCTCGTCATCCTGCCGTCGATTGACGGCAACTTCGACACGGCGTCCAAGCCGATGGCGCCCTTCGAACGGAACTTTCAGACGTTCCACTCGCTGATGAACTATCACGGGCTGCACGAGCTGCTCGCGCCCGGCGTGCCGATGCCGATCCTCGACAACGACGAGCTGCGGGCGAAGCGCGCGGACTTCTGCGCGCGGTTCTGCCAGCGCCCCTACCACCTGATTCGCGCGAAGAACCCGCAGCTGCTGTTCGACGAGCTCGAGAAGCTGCTGTAGGAGCGCACCGGCGGCTCCATGAGGCCTTTCAAGTACGCCCGACCTCGATCGACTGGAGGCGTCTTCGACCTGCTCGCGACGCACGGGTCGAAGGCGAGGATTCTCGCCGGCGGCACCGACGTCGTCGTCCGCCTCCGCATGGGGCACATGCGCCCGGACGTCGTGGTCGACATCAAGCGCGTCGCCGACCTGCCCGGGGACATCGTGGAAGCCGACGGCAGCCTGCGGATCGGCGCCCGCGCGGTGATGACCGATCTCGTCGAGGACGCGCGCATCCGGCGGCACTTTCCCGCGCTGGCGGAGGCGGCCGCCGTGGTGGGCTCGATCCAGATCCGCAACCGGGCGACGGTCGCGGGCAACATCTGCAACGCCTCGCCGGCGGCCGACACGGCGCCCGCGCTCCTCGTCTACGGGGCGATCGTCAACCTGGCCGGTCTCGGGGGGCGGCGGCGCGTGCCGCTGACGGAGTTCTTCACGGGGCCGGGCAAGACGGTCGTGCAGCAAGGCGAGATCGTCGAATCGATCGACTTGCCCGTTCCCGCGAAGCCTGCCGGCTCGGCGTTCGGCCGGATCACGCGCCGCTACGGCGTGGATCTGGCGACGATCAATCTGTCCTGCTGCATCGACGCCTCGGGCGAAACGCGCTTCGCGTACGGGGCGGTCGGCCCGCGTCCGTTTCTCGTCACTGACACGCGCGGCGTGCTCGCGGATGCCGGCGCACCGGCCGACGCAAAGGCCGCGGCGCTCCACGAACTGATCGCGCAGTCCAGCCCGATCAGCGACGTCCGCGGTGGTCGCGACTACCGGCTGGCCATGCTGGACGTCATGAGCCGACGCGCGCTGCAGACTGCGGCGTCGCGGCTGCAGGAGGCACGCGCATGACGGACTCCACGACGACGCCCATCACGCTCACGGTCAACGGGCAGCGGACGACGATCGACGTGCGGCCGCACCACACGCTCCTCGAAGTGCTGCGCGACGAGCTCGGCCTGACCGGCACCAAGGAGTGTTGCTCGATGGGCGAGTGCGGCGCCTGCACGGTGATGCTCGACGAGGAAGCGGTCGATTCGTGCCTGATCCTCGGCGTCGAGGCCGACGGCAAGGCGGTGCGGACGATCGAGGGGCTCGCGGCGGAGGGCAAGCTGAACCCGCTGCAACAGGCGTTTCTCGACCAGGGCGCCGTCCAGTGCGGGTTCTGCATTCCCGGGATGATCATGGCCGCGCAGTCGCTGCTCGAGACGAATCCCGATCCGAGCGAGGACGACATCAAGCGCGGGCTCGAAGGCAACCTGTGCCGCTGCGCCGGCTACAGCCGCATCATCGCGGCCGTCAAGCAGGCCGCGGCCGTCCAGCGGGAACAGCACGCGTAAGGGGGTCTTCACCATGCAATCGATAGGCCGTTCGGTTCAGCGCGGCGGCGGAGTCGATCGCGTCACCGGCGACCAGAAGTACGCCGCCGATCTGCGGTTGGATCGGATGCTGCAGGTGAAGCTCGTCACCCTGGATTGCGCGCATGCACGCCTCCGGTCGGTGGATGCGGCCGACGCGCGTCGGGTCGAGGGCGTGCGGGGCGTGTTCACGGCGGCGGACTTCGGCCAGCCGGTGCCCAAGTTCGGGCCGACGTTCGTCGATCGCCCGGTCATCGCCGACGGCGAAACGCGATTCTTCGGCGAGACGGTCGCGGCCGTGGTCGCCGAGACCGAAGACGCCGCCGAGGCGGCCGCGAACCTCGTGCGCGTCGAGTACCGACGAGCTGCCGGCGATCCTGACCGTCGAGCAGGCGCTCGCACCCGGCGCCTCGCTCGTCCAGCCACCGGCCTGGCGCACGAAGGGCGACCCGCACGCCGATTCGAACGTGCTCGAGGCCTTCAATTTCGGCTGGGGCGACGTGAACGGCGCGCGCGCAGACTGCGTCGTCGAGCGCGACTATGAGTTCCCGATGGTGACGCATTTCGCGATCGAGCCGCACGCCTACCTGGCGGCGCCCGACGGCGGCGGCGTGGCGGTCTGGAGCCCGATGCAGCATCCGTTCATCCTGCAGCGCGTGGTCGCCGCCGCGCTCGGCTGGCCCATCGCCAGGGTCCGGATCATCTCGCCGGATCCGGGGGGCGGCTTCGGCGGGAAGGGCTGGCCGAAGTTCGAGCCGCTCATGGCCTTTCTCGCGCTGAAGACCGGCCGCCCGGTCCGACTCGTGCTGACGCTCGAAGAGACCTTCCAGGCGGTGCGCCGGACCGCGTGCGAGGTCCACGCGCGCACGGGGTTCGACGCGACGGGCCGGATCGTCTTTCAGGACCTCGAGGCGAACTTCCTGCTCGGCGCCTACGCGGATATCGGCTCGCGCGTCGTCAGCAAGGCCAGCTACGTGGGATGCGGCCCGTACGTCACGCCCAACGCACGCGTCATCGCGCGCGCGATCCTGTCGCATACGACCCCGAGCACCGCGTTCCGCGGCTTCGGCACGCCGCAGGCGTCCTGGGCGGTCGAGTCGCAGTTGAACGAAGCGGCCGAAATCCTCGGGATCGATCGCGTCGAGATTCGCCGCCGCAATCTGCCGGTCAAGGGGCAGCCGTTCGTCCCGAACGACACGCCGTGCGACGGCGACTGGAAGACGGCACTCGCCAAGGCGGCTGGCGCGATCGGGTGGACCGGCCCGGTCGGACCGCTCCGCGGCCGAGGCGTCTCGCTCGGCATCAAGGCCTCGTCGACCGCATCGGCCTCGTTCTCGCTCGTCCGGCTGCACTTCGACGGCAGCGCGACGGTCTTCTCGGCGACGTCCGACATGGGGCAGGGCGCACGGACCGTGCTCGCGCAGGTGGCCGCCGAGGAATTGGGGATCACGGCCGATCGCGTGCACATGGTCATGGGCGATACGGCGATCGTGCCGTTCGACACCTCGACCTCGGCCAGCCGGTCGACCGTGTTCATGGGCAACGCCGTGCTGCACGCGTGCCGGCACATCAAGGCGCAGCTGCGCACGATTGCCGCCGGGCTGTTCGGCGTGCCGGAAGATCAGATCCAGGTGGAGAACGGGCTCGTGCGCGGCTCCGGCCGGGAGCGCTCGTTCGTCGAACTGGTCCAGGAGCACTTCGGCAAGGCTCGCGGCGAGCTCATCGGAATCGGCGAGCAGCGCAATCCCGCGCAGCCCGGGCACCCGCTCGGCGGCAGTCCGGCGTTCTGGGAAGTGATGTGCGCCGCCGCCGAAGTCGAGGTCGACCCCGAGACCGGCATGGTTCGGCTCGACAAGATCGTTCTCGTCAGCGACGTCGGCCGGGCCCTGAACCCGTCCCAGGTCGAGGCGCAGGACGAGGGCTCGGCGGTCATGGGCATCGGCCACACGCTGATGGAGCACCTGATCCTCGACGAGCACGGCCGCATCCGGAATTTGGGCGCGCTCGACTATCGCATTCCCACGATCCAGGACATCCCGCTCGAGCTCGAGTCCATCCTGATCGAGAACGCCGACGGACCGGGGCCGTACGGCGCCAAAGGGGCGGGCGAGGGCGGCATCCTCGCGATCGCGGCGGCGATCGGGTCGGCGATCAACCAGGCCGTTGGCGTGCACATCCGTGACCTGCCGCTGACGCCCGAGCGGATCTGGCAGGCGATCCGCGACAAGGAAGCCCAGGCCCGCCAGGAGCTCGCCGGCGTCCGCTGATCCCGGCGTGCCCGGGCGGCGGCCCGGGGCCGATCCTCATGACTGAGCGGCTCGCGCCAGCAGTCCGTCGGAGCGCGATCCTGGTGGCCGGGCTCGCGGCTGTGGCGGTGCTCTTCGCCGTCGATCTGCGAGGCGCGCAGCGCGCCGCGCGTTGGCCGCCCGGCGCCAGAATCCGCGTCTGGATCGGCGCGTCGCCGGCGCGCCGCGACGACCCGGCGTTCGCCGAGCGCGCCCTGCGCGTCTGGACGAGGGCCGGCCGCGGCCGCTTCGCGCTCGAGCGCTCGACCGACCAGGCCAACTCCGAGATCCGCATCCAGTTCGGGAACGGCGAGGCTCTGCTCGGCGAGACGAGGCCCGCGATCGACGGACGTTCCGGCTTCATCGCCGGCGGCGAGATCGGGATCGCCGTCAATCTTCCGGGCGATCGCCTGCAGCAGCGGATCGTGGTCTACATGACGGCCCTGCACGAGCTCGGCCACGCGCTCGGGCTGCGCCACAGCGACGACTTCGACGACATCATGTATCTGTTCCGGCGGCCCGAAGATCCGGAGCGCTATTTCGGCGCGTACCGGCGCCGGATCCGGTCGGCGGACGACATCGGCTCGCCGCGCGCCACCGGGCTGTCCCCGCGCGATCTCGACGCGCTGAACACGCTGTACGGGCCGGGTAACGACTAGCAGGAGGAATCCGGACATGACGACGCGGGTGTTTCGTTGGGTGACGTTCGTGACGGCGGCCCTGACAGCGATCGGAAGCGCTGGCGCCGGCGCGCAACAGCCGGCGCGACGCGAGGCGCTGGCCGGCATGCCGGTGAAGGAGGTGTCCGTCTTCAAAGACGGACACGCGTTCGTACTGCATGAAGGTTCACTGCCGGTCGATACGGCCGGCCAGATCGTCATGGACTACCTCCCGGCGCCCGTGCTCGGCACGTTCTGGGCGTACACCGTCGACCGCAGCATCGCCGTGAAGTCCGTGACGGCCTCGCGGCGCCCCATGCCCGTCGAGCAGCCCGCTCGTCGACTTGCGGATCTGCTGGAGGCCAACGTCGGCGCGGCCGTGACCGTCACGGAAAAGCCGACCGGCAGCGCCGGCGGTGTCACGTACGCCGCGACGATTCTCGCGTTTCCAGGCGCCGGTGCGGGATCGCCACAGAACGCGACGGGCACTCCGGTGGCATCTCCCGTCTCCTCGGACGAGGGCCTGATCCTTCTCCAGTTGAGCGACGGCGTGAAGGCGCTGCCGATCGGGCGCATCCAGGACGTGACCTTCAAGGCGGCCCCGAAGCCCACGGTCATCCGTCAGCAGCCGCGCGACGCGCTCACCCTGAGCTTGGACTGGAAAACGGCCGCGCCCCGGCCGAGTGCCGACATCGGGCTCGCCTACCTGCAGAAGGGGCTCCGCTGGATACCCACGTATCGAGTCGACATCGACGGGAAAGGGACCGCCAATACCAGCCTGCAGGCGGTCGTCGTGAACGAGCTGGCAGACCTCGCCGGCGTCACGATGAACCTGGTGGTCGGCGTGCCGTCGTTCGCGTTCGAGAACACGCTCGACCCGCTCGCTCTACGCACGAGCAATCCCCTGTCGTCCTACTTTCAGCGGGAGGCCAGGCCGGGAGTCGGGACCGCCACCATGACCCAGGTTGGTCCACGGGACTCGGCCCCGGCTCCAGACCCGTCGCTCGCCGCCCTTGCCGGGGGGCAGAACAACAGTGAAGACCTCTTCCTGTTCACGCTTCGCGACATCACCCTCGGAAACGGCGAGCGGCTGAGTGTGCCCGTCATCGATCAGCGTCTGAGCTACACGGACCTCTATACGCTGGATCTGCCGTTCGTGCCCCCGCCAGAAATCCGCAGCAATGTGCCGGGCGATCAAGGTGAGGTCGCGCGTCTGATGGCAGCATCGATCCCGTCGCACAAGATCCGGCTGCGCAATGCCACGAGCACACCCCTGACGACGGGGCCGGCGCTGGTCGTTCAGGGGGACCGCGTGTTGTCGCAAGCCATGATGACGTACACCTCGGCCGGAGGAACGACGGACCTCGAGATCGGCAAGGCCGTGGACATCCGTGTCGTGCGGACGGAAGCCGAGACCGCGCGCAGCCTCAACGCCGTGCGCGCGCCGGGCGGCGAAGCCCTGGCACAGGTCCAGATGACCGGATCAATTGGATTGACGAATCACCGCAGGGACGCCGTCGCGATGGAAGTGACCCGCGACATCCTCGGCGTTCCGGGCACGGCCGGCAACGGCGGTCAGGTCGAGCGGCTGAGTGCCATCAGCGAGTATCCCGCCTGGTGGCGCAACTACAACTGGCCGTTCTGGTCGAGTCAAATGAACGGCGTCGGCCGATTCACCTGGCATGTGACCATCGCTCCCGGTCAGACCGTCGAACTGACCTACAACTGGTCCTACTACTGGCGCTGACGCGCTCGAATCGACGCGTCTCGCGGCGCGTGCCGGTTACCGTCCGGGCAGGGCGTACGCGATGACCCCCGTCGGGCCGCCCCCTGCCTCCGGCGTCCCGGGGCCGAGTGCACTCGCGCCGCGCGCGCCGGCTTCCGACGCGGTGACGAGCAGGTACTGTCGCCCGTTCAGCTCGTACATCGACGGCGACCCGCTGCTCATCGCGCCGAGCGGCAGCTCGTGGAGCTGTTTGCCGGTCCCGGCGTCGTAGATGTGGACCTTGCGATCGGCGGCGTTCACGAACAGCAGGCCGCTCGCCGTCGGGATCGCGGATCCCTTGATGAGCTGCGCGGACCCCGTCCCGGTCACGCCCTGGCCGACCAGCCGCAGGTCGTCGCCGAGTCCGATCTGCCACTTGATCGCGCCCTTGTTCAGGTCGTAGGCCGTGAGCGTCGTGTACGGCGGGTTGATGAGCGTCGGATAGAGGCCGTAGCTCTCCATGACGAGACGGTCCTTTGGCGCGTCTGCCCCTTCGGGATAGGACGGCTGCGGCGCCGGAGCGCCGCGGGCCGGGACGTCGCGCACCTTCGCCGGCCCGCGCTGGACGACGGGACCGGGCGGCGGGGCGTCGGCGCCGCGCGCGCCGCCGCCGCGGCCGGCGAACGCCTGCGCGGCGTGAAAGAGCCCGACGAGCGCGTCGAGATCGTCCGCGCTGAGCTGGTGGAACGCCGGCATCTGGTTCCGGCCGTTGCTGATGACGGCGCGCAGGTCGGCGTCCGACAGACGGTTCGTCACCCCGAGCAGCTCGGGCGCCGGGCCGACGCCTTCCAGCTGCGACCCGTGGCAGGCCTGGCAGTTCGTCTGGTAGACGCTCATGCCGGCGAAGCCGCCGCCCGCGCCGCGGGCCGCCGGCTCGCCCGGGCGGATCAGCCGCATGATCGCCGGCACGTTGAACGCGATGACGAACACGCTGCCGTCGTTGGGGTTCGCGGACGTGGATCCCCAGTTCGACCCGCCGTGATTACCGGGCATGTGGATGACTTCATCGAACCCGATCGGCGTGAACTGCCCGTCGTTGCGCGCCTTTCCGACGCGCACCTTGAACTGCTCGCGCTCCTCGTCGGTCAGCATGTACGGGTTGATGTCGTTGACGGTGAAGAACTGCCGGCCAAATGGCGGCGGCATCGTCGGAATCGGCTGCGTGGGCGACAGCTGCTCGCCGGGCACTTCCGTCCGGGTGGGCACCGGCTTCTCGGCGATCGGCCAGATCGGCTCGCCGCTGACGCGGTCGAAGACGTAGAGGTAGCCCGTCTTGCCGGCGAGGGCGACGACGTCAATCGTCCGGCCGTCCTTCCTGATCGTCGTCAGCTGCGGGCCGGAGACGTTGTCGAAGTCCCAGAGGTCGTGGTGCACGTTCTGAAAGTGCCAGAGGCGCTTGCCCGTCCGCGCGTCGATCGCGATGATGCAGTTGGCGAACAGATCGTTGCCGAGGCGATCGGCGCCGTAGTAGTCGAACGTTGCCGATCCGGTCGGGAAGAACGCGATGCCGCGCTGCTCGTCGATCGTGACCTCGCCCCAGGTGTTCGTGCCTCCGATGTACTTCCAGGCGTCCTTCGGCCACGTGTCGTAGCCGAACTCGCCCGGATGCGGCACGGTGTGGAACTGCCAGACGACCTTGCCGGTCCGAACGTCGAAGGCCCGCAGGTCGCCAGGGGCCGAGAAGTACCCCTCGCCGGGGGCCGACCCGAGGAGAATGAGGTTCTCGAACACCTTGCCGGGTGTGCCCGACTGGACGCGCGAGACGGTCTTCGCATCGCGCCCGAGCCCCTCGCGCAGATCCACGACGCCGTCCTCGCCGAACGTGACGATGGAACGGCCCGTCTTCGCGTCGATCTCCTGGAGGTAGTCGTTGATGCTGAAGATGAGCCGACGGTCGGCGCCGTCCTGGCTCTCCCAGTAGTTCATGCCGCGTGCCGTCATGCCCTGCAGACCCTCGTGGACCCAGACCTCCTTGCCCGTCTCGGCGTCGAGCGCCACCAGCGCGTTGGTCCGGCCGCGCGTGTAGATCGTGCCGTGCGCGACGATCGGATTGAATCCGCTGTCGCCATACGGATACGACCAGGCCACGCCGAGCTGCGTCACGTTCGCCTTCGTGATCTCCGTCGACGGGGCGAAGCGCGAGCCGGCCGGGCCGCCGGCGTAGTCGGTCCATTCGCGCCGAGCCTGGGTCTGGCCGGAGACGCGGGGCACCAGCCCTCCGCCCACGAGCAGCGCGATCAGCGCCGCGCCGGCAAGCGCGACGGCACGATACGTCCGAGAACGGGGCGTGTGCATGGGACGTTCCTCCTGACGGCGCGAGAGCCGGCCGCGTATTCTACTCCCGGTTCTCTCACGGGCAACCAGCCTGCCCGTCCGGCGACATCGGACCGTGAGGCGTGGATCTTCGGAGATCGATCCTCCGGAGAGTGGACCTCCGGCTCTGAAGCTGCAATACTGCAGCGCTTCAACAGAACCGACCATCGGAGGCCGACATGATCCGACTGTGCTGTGTACTCCTCTGCACCGCGCTGGTCGGCTGCTCGGCGCCGCCGGCGTCGCACCAGGCGGCGGCGGGCACCGCCTCGAGCGCCTCCGACCCTCGGCCTGCGGGGCTGCTCGCGAAATCCCTTCCCGAGATTGCCGCAGCCCTCGAATCCGGCGAGACCACGTCCGAGGCCCTCGTGAAGGCGTACCTCGATCGCATCGAGCGCGTCGACCGCTCGGGCCCGACGCTGCAGAGCGTGCTCACGCTCAACCCGAACGCGATCGATGCGGCTCGCGCCTCCGACGCGCGGCGCGCGGCAGGACGCGCGCTCGGCCACCTCGACGGCGTCCCCCTCCTCCTGAAGGACAACATCGAGTCGATCGACCCGATGCCGACGACGGCGGGCGCGCTGGCCTTGAAGGACAACGTGACCGGGCGCGACGCGCCCCTCGTGGCCGGACTCCGGGAGTCGGGCGCGGTGATCCTCGGCAAGACCAACCTGAGTCAGTGGGCGAACTTCCGTTCGAACGGATCGCTGAGCGGCTGGTCTGCGCTCGGCGGTCAGGTGAGGAATCCGCACATGCTCGACCGGAATCCCTGCGGGTCGAGTTCCGGCTCCGCTGCGGCCGTCGCCGCGTCGCTGGCTGCGGGCGCGGTCGGCACCGAGACGAACGGTTCAATCATCTGCCCCTCTAACGCCAACGGCATCGTCGGGTTCAAGCCGACCGTCGGACTCGTGTCGCAGCAGTACATCGTGCCGATCTCGCCGTCGCAGGACACGGCCGGACCCATGACGAAATCGGTCACCGGCGCCGCGATGATGCTGCAGGCGATGGCGACGGGCCCGAAGAAGGCCGACTACGTCAGGGTGCTCGATCGGGATGCGCTCCGAGGCGTGCGTGTCGGCGTCGCGCGATTCGCGCAGGGGTCGAACCCGGCGCTCCTCGCCGTCTTCGACGCCGCACTCGCGCGTGTGAAGGCAGCCGGCGCCGTCCTCGTCGAGATCGAGGAGTTCGCCCCCGATCCGGCCGGCCAGGCCGCAGAGGGACCGCTGTTGCGCTACGAATTCAAGGACGCGCTCAATCACTACCTCGGGGACGCGGCGCCCGCGGTCGAGACGCGCGACCTCGACAGCCTGATTGCCTTCAACAAGGCTCACGCCGAGATCGAGCTGGCGCTGTTCGGCCAGGACATCTTCGAGGAGGCCGCCAGACTGGGTGGCCTCGACGACCCCAAGTACCTCGAGGCGCGCGAGGCCGCGCAAAGAGCCAGCCGGAAGAAGGGGATCGACAGACTGCTCGCCGAGAACCGCGTCGCCCTGCTCGTGGCGCCTTCGGGGCCGATGGCGCCGCGGATCGACGCGGTCAACGGCGACGTCTGGCCTCCGCGGGCCGGCATCGGATCGATGGCGGCGATCGCGGGCTATCCGCATCTGACCGTCCCGATGGGCGCGGTGCGCGGCGTGCCGGTCGGCCTCTCCTTCGTCGGCGCGCGAGACGACGACCCGAAGATCCTGGCGTACGGCTATGCGTACGAGCAGCGCTCCCATGCGCGCGTGGAGCCGGCCTACCTTTCGAACGCCGAAGCGATTCCCGCGATTGCCGCCGCGATGAGGCGGCGGCATGGGGAGGCGGCCCCTACGGCGCCGCGCGCGGACCGAACCATGCGGACGCCGCCGGTCGAAACAGGAAGTAGATCGCCACGCTGAACAGCACGAGGTGCATCAGCGCTTCGGTCCACGAGTGCATCGCGCTGACGACAACGTGGAGGATCATCCAGGCGGCGAGAAGCCAGCGAGCCCAGTTGGCGCCGGCGAGAACGAACGCGCCGCCGACGACCGCGAGCAGCCGGATCGACAGCACGGTCCAGAAGTCCCGGAGTCCGATCGGATCCGACCGAAGCTGCTGGACGCCGCCCGTCTGGAAGAGCGGCCAGAGCGCGTCAGCGGCTCCAACGGCGCCGACCAGCACGAACAGCCAGGCCACGACGGTGACCGAGATCGGACGATTCCTCATGCGTGTCGCTCCCTCCGGCGCCCGGCCGCGCGGCCTGGTCCGTTCACTCGATGGCGGCGGCTTCGGCGAACCGCGCCGCGTCCGCTGACGTAGCAATCGGACCGCCGTCCGCCCGTTTCAGCTCGAATCGGTGCCCGCCGCGCCGCGCGCTCGCCTCCGCGACGTTGGCCACGAGGAGCGTGGTCCATCCGACGTGCGGGCCGGGATCGAGCGGCGTTCGCGCCTCGACCCGCGCCACGAACTCGCGGATCTCCGCCTCGAACGCGGCCGCAAAGCGCGGAAAGAAGTCCGGGTGGCGGTTCGCGGGCGTGGTCATGGGGAACTCGACGCTCTCGGCCAGCTCGCCTCGCGAGTCCGCCTCCCGATCGTTCCGTTCCCATCGTCTGACCCGGACCGGCCCGAAGTCGCCGACGAACTCGCCCACGTCGATGCGGCCGGTCGTGCCGATGAGCCGGAACCCGTTGTCGTAGCCGGTGCGGTTGATGCGCGAGCCCCAGAGATGAGCCAGCGATCCATCGCTCCATTGGCAGAACACGTGAACGATGTTCGCCCCTTCAGCCGCGTGATCCAGGTAGTGCGGCGCCATGAACCGGAGCGCCTGCACGGTGCGGGGCAGCTCGAACCCGCGGAAGCTCATCGCCTCGTAGACCAGGTGAATCGCCATGTCCGTCGTGATCCCGCCGCTCTGGTAGCCACGCGGCGTCGGGTTCTTGTCCTGCAGGACGTGCTCGGTCTGCTGGAGCGCGCCGATTCGCCCCTGTGCGACCCAGCGCGCCGCGAGCCGGGCCGGCTCGTCGAAATGCCGCTGGAACCCGATCTGCACGAGGCGGCCGGCCGCCTCGCCGAGGGTCCGGCAGAGCGAGTCCGATTCTGCGATCGTGCCGGCGAGCGGTTTCTCGACGAGCGACGGGATGCCCGCGCGGGCGAATGCGAGCGAGTCGGCCGCGTGGTCGCTGGTCCGCGATGCGATGACGACGGCGTCGACGAGACTGGACCCGGCCATGGCATCCGGCCGCCCGAAGAGCGTCAGATCGCCGGTCGCGGCCTCGCCGGCGAGATCGCGCACGAGCGCCTGCGCCGACCGCAGCGTCTCCGCGTGGCGATCCCCGAGCGCGACCAGATCGATGCGGCGCTCTCGATGGAGCCGGACCAGCGTCTCGACGTGGACCTTGCCCATCCGTCCCACGCCGAACGCTCCGAGTCGCAGCATGAACGCGGAGACTATCACCGGAGTCCCCGCCGCGCGCCGCGGCCGCTCGGCTATCTCGCCGGACGACCGTGCAGCAGCGGTCCGATGAGGTTCGAGTAGCGGTAGCCCTCCCGCCGGTCGGCGTCGATGGTCCAGAACATCGCGCCCGCGAAGCCCGGGTAGCCCGCGGGCTGCCGCATCGTGTAGCGGGTCGGCAGCGCCGAACGTCCGGTCATCAGCATTCGCATCGACTCGGCGACGATCTGCGGCGTCGTGTCGCTGTTCAGGTAACCGACGATGACCTTCCCGGGCGGCAGCGGATCGAAATGGTGGCGCCGATTGCGGCCGACGTCGAAGCCGTGGAGGAACAACTCCGTCGCCGCGGCGTGATAGTCGACCGAGCCGGGCATGTAGTACTCGCCGTCCAGACCCTGAATCGGCGGGCAGTTGTAGTCCTGCGTGTCGGTGAAGGCGAGAATGTCCCGAATCCCCTCGAGCAGGGGGATGTACGAGCCGAACTGGCCGCCGTACCCTGGATAGCCGGCCAGCGTCTGCGAGCCCTCGGGCACGAGGCTGACCATGAAGCCCGGTCCGAAGTGGTCGTGAATCTCGCGCAGCGCCGCGATCAGGTTGACCGTCGATGAGGTCGTCGGATGCTTCGGATCCGTATCGCCGGGATCGAGCTCCAGCGAGCTCGTCTCGAAGTCGACATCGATGCCGTCGAACCCGTACTCCGCGCAGATTTGCTCGACGGAGTCGACGAAGCGCCGCGTGTCTTCCGCCGTCTTCAGCGAGAAGAGCTGGCCGCCGCCCCCGAGCGAGAATCATCACCTTCTTCCCCTGACTCTGTTTCAGCCTGATGTCGGCCTTGAACTCCTCCGCCGTGAGGTTGCCGTTCACTCGATACTGCATCCGGCCCTCGCCCGCGTTGTGGTCCGGCGTGGCGAACGCCACCAGAATAACGTCCCACTGCGGAGACACGTCGCGGATGGGGCCGTAGCCGGCCCAGTAGCCGATGAGCTTGTGGCCGTTGGCGCCGCCGGTCACCGCGACCGGCGGCACGGCGTCGGCCGCGGCGCCCGTCGCCGCGCCGAATGGGCCGCCGCCTCCGCGCCGTCCCGTCGGCGCCGGCTTCGCGGGCGCCGTCAGGGCCGTGGCGTCGGGGAAGCTGTAGCTGCCGTGGAGCGAGGTCGGCGAGGCCGCCCGGTTGTACCACTGCAGCAGCGCGACGTTCTGCAGGTGAAAAGGCACGCCGCCGAGCGTCGCCACGAACGGCGGCGACGTCTGGACCGCGTTCTTCCAGTTCACGTCAGTCGGGTCGTTGCCGCCGCTGGCAATCCCGCTGCCGCCGGCGCCGCTGTTCTGCCGCGGCAGTTCCTGGCTGGCGTTGGCTGCCGACACCTTCATCCACGCCGGAAACGAGTTGCCGGGTGCCGGCGCGCCCCGCGGCCCGCGGTAGAGCGGGTCGTGCAGCGGATCGCGGAAGAACCGCGCCAGTTGCTGGGTGATCGCCTGCACATCCGCATCCGGGTTGGCCGCGTCAGGATCCAGAAAGGTGCCGAGCACGAATGGTTGTCTCGCTCCAGCGGACGTGTCGACGCCGTACGTGCCCCAATGGCAGCACTGGGTGGCGTCGGCGTTGACGTAGTACGTCGTGTCGCGCGCGACGGCCAGGACGAGGCTGCCAGGCGCCACGGCCTGCTTCGGCAGCCGCGCGAACACCTGCTGCTGCATGAAGCGCAGGTCGACCACGGCGAGGCTCCGGCCCGTCTTCTTCGACGTCAGCACGTAACCCATGCCGATCGGCACGTCGACCTTCAGCGGCACGACCTCGGGCGAGCCGAGCCGCGTGTGCCAGTCGCCCTGGCCGCCGCGGTTCCAGAAGTCCGCGCGCATGAGCGCATCGGCGTACTGCGTGGTGCCGGAAGTGAACGGATAGCTCGCGAAGACCGGCGAGTGGATGACCCGCGTGGCGATGGGGCCGGCATCCAGCACGGCCCTTCTGCCCGACGCGTCCACCGGTGCTTCGATCGTCAGCGTAATCGGAACGAGGACGGTGGGAATCGTCGTCGTTCCGCCCTTGGCCGGGTCTGTGCCGAGCAGCGTGTACGTGTAGTCGGCCCCTGCAACGCTTGCCGTCGACGTGAACGTCGGCAGCGATATCGTCTGGGCGGGAAGCGGAGCGGGTGAAGGCGCCCGCTGGGCGATGAGGGCGGCGCCAGCCAGTCCGGCCAGAACGCCGATGGCAACCTCCTGCCGGCGTCTTCCGCGCACGTCCGGCATCCTAGTCCGGGGCGGAGGGATGCGCAATGCCGCAGGTCGGGGGAATCCGCCCGTGCTTGACTCGATTGAGCGAGCCCGACAGAATGCCGGACATCCGACAGGAGAATTCTCAATGAGCAACCGCAAGCGGCTGATCGAGCTTCTGAACGAGCGCGCGCACGTGGACCCGCCGTCGCGGACCGGGTCGACGGGCGGCGGCCGCGCCGCCGGGTCGGCCCCATCAGGCATCGACCGGCGAGGCTTCTTCAAAGCGGCTGGCGCCGGGCTGGCGGCCGCCGGCGTGATGATGACGCCGCGCGAACAGGCGCTGGCTCAGGGTCTGGTGGAGCAGGCCCGGTTCGCGCGCATCGCGGGCTGCACGTGGCCGATCCGCTTCATCTTCAAGACGCGTCAGAACCCGAATCGCGGCGGCGGCGCGGCCGGCGCGGGCCGCCGGGGCGGCGGAGCGGCCGGAGGCCGGGGCGGCCGCGGAGGCGCCGGTGCCGAAGGCGCCCAGGCTCCGGCGGGCGTGCAGATTCCGCAGGTGCCCGCGAACCGCGACCGCACGACGAACGCCGAGCTGAAACAGAAGTACGGCGAGATCACCATGCTCGACTTCCCGCAGTGGACCAAGGACAACTTCCCCGGGGTCACGCGGATGGACATCTTCTCTGGGCTGTTCGGAGACGTCACGGACGACTCGATGTTCATCACCGCAGCGCAGGGGGGCGGCGGAGGCGGCGGATTCGATCCGATGAGCGCCTCCGGACGAAAGTGGCTCGACACGCTCGCCAACACGCTGGCGAAGACTGGCACACACGTGCAGCACGTCTCCAACAACGCGCCGTTCGCGCTCGCGGATTTCGGGTCGCCCGAAGCCGACGCGCGCCGGAAGGCGGGCGTGGCGATGGCGAAACGCTGGATGGAAGGCTGCGCGGTGCTCAACCCGGTCTCGATGCGGATGAACTCCCCGCAGGCGCTTGGGCCGTCGATCCGCCCGAACGCGATTCCACGCAGCGGCGACGGCTATCCGCGCAACCTCGAAATCGTCCCGCTGCTCGACGCCGCGATCGAGTCGTACAAGGAGATGGCCGACTTCGGCGGCAAGTACAACATGAAGGTCACGTTCGAGAACCACTGGGGCCTCGCGGCCGATCCGATGAACATCCGGATCATGGTGGACACCGTGAACCATCCGTACTGCAACGCCACGCCCGACTTCTGCAACTGGGAGCACGAGTACATGCTCTTCAACGGGCTCAAGGCGCTCGCGCCGTACACGAGCTCGAACGTCCACGCCAAGTACTGGGATCGCTGGGGCGACAAGAACGACGTCCAGCGCTCGGTGCGCATCATGCTGGAGTCCGGCTTCAACGGGACGTTCGCGCTCGAGTACGAGGCGGGTCCTCTGAACGGCATCGAGGGCGCGAAGTACCTCTACAAGGAGGTTCTGGCTGCGCTGACGGCCTGGAACGGGTAGGACAACGCCTCGTCCTGCCGCCGAACGGCACCAGCCTGCGCGCGCCTATAGCGGTTTCCGGAATCGTGTAGTGCGCTGCTGGCCCTCACTCGCGATCTCGCGCGCCACCAAACCGGCGCGCTGCTCGAATTCGGGCCTGCAGCACACTACACGATTCCGGAAACCGCTATAGGCGCGCGCTGCGGGCCCGCCGATCGCGCACGAAGAAGTCGTCTTCATCGGCGCGGCCTCCGACAAGCAGGGTTGGTCCGTGCGGTTCCTGGCGGCCGAGAGCTGCGACTTCCCGGTCGTGACGGCTCTCCGGAATGCCGGCCACGACGTCGTGGCGATCGCCCAGGTCGATCCCGGGACAGACGACGATTGAGAACAGGCCTTCTGTTCACCAACCCACAGGGCCAATGCTTCTTCTATTCTCGACCCCCGGCCACGTCGAGCTCGTCGCCGGCGCGTTGCTCCATTCGAAATACAACTTTCTCGTTCGTTTCGTCATGCGCAGGATTGCGGCGCATGAAGGAGGCGACACCGACACCTCACGCGATTACGAGTACACCGACTGGGCGGCATTGAATCGCTTTACCTCGACATTTGCGGACGAAGCACATGACGATGTCGCTGGATTGATGCCGAAGGAGATGAGCGAGCCGCTCCTGCCACTGTCCAAACGTGCGGATGCCATGGACTGTGATGACGAGGCGCTTCTGTGGGCTCATCGACCAGCCGCGAAGGTCGTGTTGACCCACAGAGCGGCACTGCCGACGTCATCGAAGTCTCGTTTGGCGATGGAACCGAGCGGCGCGAGGAGACCGCTGGGATCGTCGAGGTACGGATGCGTTGCGACGACGAGAACATCTCGAGCCAACGCCCCGCGGTTCTGCGGCTCGCGTTGGAGCAGCTCGCCCATCAACACACCGTACGCGGAGGCGAGCGAGTTGACGGTGTAAACGTACCAAGCCTGTTCGAATTGAATTCGCACCGCGTCTGCGGATTTGCGGATCAACGAGGCATCGGGCTCGTGCGCGAGGAGCGTGGCGTACGAGGTCTCGGCACCCTGATGCTTGTTGGCGAGCGCGGTGATTCCGGCCTTCCGCTCGGTTGCATCGTTCGAGCGTATGACCATCTCGGCATAATCGTCCACGATGAAGTTCGCGACAGGGCTGGAAACACGGGCGGTTGTCAGCGCCTGCCGGAGTCGCGGCGCCGCGGTTTGGAGAAACGGCTGCGTCAGACGCGGGATCACCTCCATCAATGCCCTCGCATAATCGAAGTCGCGGGCGGCGTCACGTCCGTTGTTCTCAACGAGCGCCTCGGCTTCTTCTTTCACACCCGCGGCATCCAGCCTCCCAACGAGCGCCGTGTAGCTGTCGACCAGGTCGTCCGATGGCCGCTCGAACGCCTGACGCATGAGCGCTGCCTCGTTCTCTGCGGCCTGAGGCGACAGCGCGGCGGCGACTGTCGAATACGCCCGCACAAAAGGCCTGACATCCTCCTCATGCTGACGCCGATTGTTTCCGTGGTAACCGGCGACGTGTTGTTGCAGCATCTCGCGGAGATTCGCCGCCGCTGCCGGTCGATCGTCGGTTGGAAGCCGTGCGGCCACCGACGCATAGGCCTCGGCGATCGCGCCTTCAGCAGCCGAAGGCCACCGCTGCCAGGGATGTTTCACTGCTAAACTCGAATCAACCGACTCTCTTGCGGCGGTCAGCAGAATCTCGGCGGCTTTCTTGATGTCTTTGGCATCTGGCAGTTGCGATGCCAGCACGGCGAACTGCTCACATTCCCACACCCACTCAGTTCCACGGCCCGGTTTGAGCCAATTGCTGATCTGGTCAGCGGCACGCTTTCGCTCGTCTGATTCGCTCAGCTTCGCGGCGACAGCGGCATATGCCACGATCAGATTGTCGCGGCGGTATTGGTTCCGCTCGCGCTCCAGCTCGGCTCGGAGTCCCGCGGCCTCGGCGGCAATTTCGTCACGATCGTTCAGGTATGCGACCACGAGCGCGTAGATTTCCGACATCCGTTCGTTCTCGGATCGTTTCAACCGGCTGGAGAGCAGCGAGGCAGCTGTCTTCAGGTGAGGCTGATCCAACGTGTTCGCGAGAAACGCGTAGACGTACGCGAGGTAATCGAAACTGTCATTCGCATCGTTAGGCCCGCGCTCGAATGATTTCTCGATGATGCTGAGCTCTTGATCGGCGGCGGCGGATGGGTGCATTCGGGCAAGGACGCCACCGTAGGCCTGCAGCAGGTAAAACGCCTGCGCGCGATTCGGGACGAACCTCGCGCGCAATGCCTCCGCCTCGGCTTTGAGATCCGAAGTCTCAGTCAGCCGCGATACGACATCCAGATACGGCCACACAATTTCGTCGCCGCGAGACTTTTCGAGCAACGGTCGCAACGCGGCGGCGCCCTCGTGCCGATCCGACTCGTGATCCAGCCGCGCCACAAGGCTGGCGTAGATATTCGCAATTCTCACGCTGTGCTCGCCCTCAGTGGTTGCCAGCAACGGCTGTAGCTCGGCGGCTTCCCGCTCGATGTCGACGGGCAGATTCAGTCGGCCCATGAGCGTCCGGTAACTGCGATACATAGCCAAGTCGGCGTCATCGAGTGTGTCGTCTCCCCATTCCGCACGAAGTACCGAAGCCGCCTGATGAACCTTGGCAGGGTCCACGCCAGCGTGCGCCAACGACCAGCGACTGAACGCGGCAGCTTCTTGTCTCGCCGGATCGCTCCGCAGCCGGTCATAGATTCGTTGCTTGAGCGATGAAGGGGCTCGCCACACGAGGAAGACTGCCTCGGTATCGCGACTGGTCCCGAACCGGCTGATGATTGAATCGGCCTCGAGCGTCAATCGGCGATCGTGATTCCATGCGATGGCCAAGGCAGCCCCGAGCAGGACCATTGCGGCCAGCGTTCCCGTCCTGAGAGCGCTCGCCCGCACGTATTCGCCAGCATCGCCCACGCTGAGACGGCCACGCGCGCGTTCCCACCCGACTCGAATGAGTGCGCGCGTCGACAGCAGCGCGCTCCATCGCTCGCGCCAGGTGCCGCGCGCCTGGTCGTATCGCGTCTTGCCATCCTGGAGCATGGTCCGCCAGCGGTTGGCAAGGCGGTCTTCCGAAAGGATTGCGCGAGCCCAGTAGTCGTGACCGAGCTGCCACGCGCCGCCATCAGAAGCACTGTCGGCGGGACGCACGATTTCATCCCGTTGCAGCGAGCGCACAATCGCCTCGGCCCGGACGCGATCGCCAGCCGTCTCCGCGATCGTCTGCAATGAAGCGCGGCGCGCTTTTGGCGTCTGGCTCGCCGTGCCGGGCGATACGAGCGATCGCAACACGGCCCGTGCGACGCTGACTCCAGCAGCGCCAGGCTGAACGTGCTCACCGGCGCGGCTCAGTGCGCGCGCAATCACGAGCGACTCGACGCCGCGGACCCCGCCGGCGGCGAGGTACGCTCGAAGGGTCAGCGTCGGCAATTGCCGCAGACCGAGCAGGACGGTGCGGACCTGCTGCATGAGCATCGCGCCATCGGCTCTGAGATCGCGATCGAGCTGCTCCCGCAACTGGATCCAACCGGACTCTGGATGACTCACGATCTCCGGCCGCGCGTCGGCGGGAGCAATCTTTGTCAATAGTTCGCGCAGATACTCGACTTCGACGCGGGGGAGAGGAGGGCGCGCCGCAATCTGCCGCTCAGGAAGAAAACGCACGCATGTCAGCCCGGACGACGCATCTGAGCGAGTCACAACGAGGAGGTGCAGCGATCCGTCGTGCAAGCCTGTGCTGACGAGCCGCCAGAATCGATTCAGGTTGGCGAGGGCATCCGGTTTCAACCAGTTGCCGCGATCGTCGACACACAGCCGTCGATGCTGAGCCTGGTAGTCATCGAACTGATCCGCGATGAGCAGCGGTCTTCGCGAGAGCGTCTCGGAGATCGATCCGAGCCGCCGGTCGAGGTCCGCGGCCAAGGCTTCGACGTCGGCCGTGAGATCAGGCGGACGTGTCCAGCCCAATCGAACCCGCTCTGCCTCCGACAAGGTCGAGCTGAGCGCGTCCAGGGTTGCGGCAAGCGGTCCACGCTCCCAATCGTCACCCCAGTCCCTGATCACGACCGGCAACAGCGGAGTACCCGGCTGCAGGAGCGGGACGAGGCCGCCGGCGATGAGCGCCGACTTCCCGCAACCGGATTCGCCGTCGAGCAGCACGAGCCGGTTGAGCTTGACCGCAGCAGCCAGCTCGGACACGTACGTATCGCGACCCACGAGCAGGTTGGGACCGATTGACCGCAATGCAAACGCGTCGGGCACTTCCAGTCGGCTGGCTACCTCGAACTTCGCGTAGCTTTGCCAGAGCAGGTAGCCGAGCGACGCGAAGGCCGCGGCGAAGATGGCCAGTAGAACCCAATGGGGAAGACCGGCTGCTTCGAGAATGGGCTCGAAGGTCTGCCTCGTCGCGAGCAAGAGAATTGCCGGAGCGGCGACAAGCGCCACAAACGCTTTCACCAGCCCTTCGGCGGTGCTGAGCCACTCACCGACGCGTCTCACCGACACTCCCGCGACCTCATAGTGGAATGACGCGGGATTATGAATCGACGCGAAGGTGTTTTCAACGCCATCAGCCTTTCTCAAAGCATGAACATTGTGCAACACGCACGGTGGCGAAGGAGGTTGATGGGAAGTTCCGAGACCGCTGGCTCTTCGCGGGGACGTGCCTCCCCTGGCGCCGAGAGAGGCACGCGGCCGGGAGTCGTCAGATCACCGGGCGAATTTCATCGTCCAGATGTCCGCCTGGGTCAAATGGCTCGTAACGTACAGGGTTCGGGCATCGGGCGCCAACGCGATGCCCCAGGGGCCCAGCATGCGCCCTGGCTCCCTGTAGACCTCGCGCACGCGCTTCGTCAGCGTATCGACAACGGCGAGCTGGTCGCCGTTCACGACGATGAGGCGGCGCCCGTCGGGCAGCCAGAGCGGCCACCCGCCGGATCCGACACGTGCCCACGTACGGGTGGTCCGATCGAACAACCACAGTCCGCCCGTGGTGTCGCTGGCGGCCAGGCGTGTCCCGTCAGGCGACCAGTCGCGCAAGTACGTCTGTCGTCCGCCGGGGGCGGTCGGCAACCGTTCGGGCGGCTTCGTCCAATCGCGCGCGTCGTAGATCAGCTGCTCGTTCGTGTTCGGCTGCGTGCCGGCCACGAAGCGGCCATCGCGCGACGGCACGGGATTGTTGGGCCCGCCCGCATGCGTCAGCTGCCGCGCGCCACTGCCATCGGGACGAATCGACCAGAACTCGTACGTGCCGGCTCTCGACGAGTAGAACAGCAGCGATCCGTCAGGCGCCCAGCGCGGGCCGCGATCGCGGGCGGCGTCGTTCGTCACCTGCCTCAGCCCCCGGCCATCCACCCCGACCACCCAGATGTCTTCCTGCGTGCGGGTGGCCCGCAGGGCAATCAGCCGGCCGTCCGGCGATACGTCGGGCTCAGCCCAGACACGATGACCGGTCAGCACGTCACGGGCGGCGCCAACGACCGAGGCGGTGCGCGGATCGAACGCGATCGCCCGCACGGCGGTGTCATGGTCGAACGCCGTGTACGCGAGCGTGCCGTTCGCGCCGGCGCTCATCGCGCCGACGTCCGAGGCGGGCGCCGTGATGGCGAGCGGCGCGCCGCCAGGACGACCGCTGGCCGGATCGATGGCCTGGCGCCAGATGTTCATGGCGCCTCCGCGATCGCTGGCGAAGAAGAGGAAGCGGCCGTCGGCGGACCAGGCCGGGTTCCAGTCGGTCGATGCGGCGCTCGCCACGCTGATACGCGGACCGCCCGCCAGAGGCTGGATCCACACGTCGCGGTCGGCGCCCGAGAACTGCGTGCCCGTCGCGTCGACGGGCAGCGCCCAGAAGGCGACGAAGCGGCCGTTGGGCGACACGCACGGATCCACGGCGTCCGTGCCGGCGATCCGTCGGCGCGCGCCGGTCGCGACGTCCACAGCCCAGAGCTCGCTCGGCGCCTCACGGACGACCGGATCGCGGCCAAAATCGGTGCTGTACACCAGCTCGCGGCCGTCAGGCGTCCACGCCGGATCGAATCCCCCATTGACGACCCGCCGTGCGTTTTCGCCCGACCGCGTCATCACGAAAATGCCGGGCGTGTTGTCGCGGGACGAGGCAAAGGCGATCCACCGGCCATCCGGAGAAAACGCCGGCGAAATGTCGGCGCCCGATGCGGCCCGGCTCAAGTCCGTCGCCGCCGCCAATCCGTCCACCCGTCGCAGGAAAAGATGCGATCGTCCGTCCCGATCCGGCGCCGAGTACACGATCTGGGTGCCGTCAGGCAACAGACTCGGCGACTGTTCGATCCCGCTGTCGTAGGTCACGCGCGAGAACGTCGCCGTGCCCGGTCCGGGCTCGCGCCTCGCGCTGGTCCATGACCGCACGCCGATCACCGCCGCGGCGATGACGGCGACGCCCAGGCCGACCGCGAGGAACCGGGGAAGGCGGCGTCGCGTGGACTCCACCGCCAACGCGTCGAGGCGGCGGTACAGGTCCCGCGCCGACTGGGGACGCTTCGCCGGGTCTTTCTCGAGGCAGTCGCTCACGACCTGTTCGAAGGCCGCCGGAATACCGGGACGAACCCGCCGCACCGCCCGGGGCCGATCGCGGGTGATGGAGGCGAGGACGGCCAGCATGGTGTCGCCCGTGAAGGGCCGGACGCCGGTGACCAGCTCGTAGAGCACGATGCCGATCGAGAAGAGATCGGATCGATGATCGGTCGGCCGCCCCTCGGCCTGTTCCGGCGACATGTAGGCCGCCGTGCCCATGATTTGTCCCACCGACGTCGCCGCCGGCAGGGCCGTCCTCGTCGGCAGGCTCGCGTCGAGCGGCGTCGACAAGTCGACGAGCTTCGCAAGGCCGAAGTCGAGAATCTTGATCCGGCCGTCACGCGTCACCATGATGTTGGCCGGCTTGAGATCCCGATGCACGATGCCGCGATCGTGCGCCGCCGCGACGGCGTCGACGATGGGGAGCGCGTACTTCAGCAGATCAGGGACAGCCAGCCCCGTGTCGGGCACCAGCTCGTCGATCGTGCGGCCGTCCACGAGCTCCATCGTCAGGAAGCGTGCGCCGTCGCCTTCCTCGACCGAATGGATCGTGACGATGTTCGGATGGTTCAGGGCGGCGACGGCCTGCGCCTCCTGGTCGAAGCGCGCGCGCCGGGCCGGATCGCCGCTCGTCTCGGGCGGAAGGATTTTGAGTGCCACGCGGCGCTTCAGCGTGATGTCATCCGCCTCATAGACCTCCCCCATTCCGCCCGCGCCGAGACGGCGCACGATGCGGTAATGCGCGAGCAAGGTTCCGGGCTGCAGCAACAGACACCCCGCGGTGCGCCGGCGAACGCCGCCGCGACAGGGCGATTCTAACGCGCGGGTGGCGGAGCCGGCGGCACGTCGATTGCTTTGAATGCCACGAAGTCACCATGAGCCTCAGAGTGAGGGATCAAGTTCAGTGCTGATGAGCCCATTTGAGGGCTTCCACGGCGAAGTGGCCGAGGTCCGCGACGATCCGAACCGCGTCATCGTGGTGATTGAAGTCCTCGGACAGGCGGCGTCGGTCGAGCTGTGCGAGTCGCAAGTTCAACGACGAGATCCTGGGAGCGATAATGAATCGCCGACCACGGAGCGCGTCGAGCGCGGTCACGAGCGCCACGATCGGCGCCTTGTCGTCGCCAGCCGAGCGCGCGTACAGCCGTGATTCCCGGTCGAAGCGCTGCCCGGCGGCCGGAGCGGCACGACCTGTCCGCCGTCCTCGACGGGGCGGTCGCGCAGCGTCGGCGTGAAGGGCGGGCTCGACCACTCCTTCGGATCGAGGGGCTGGCCGTCGTAGTGCGCGTAGAACAACATCGTGCGGGTGGCGCCGGGCGTGTCGATCCGGCCGAGCACGACCGGGTTGGCGTTTTCGACGGAGACGAGCCGCGTCTCGACGCCGCGCGTCGGGAGCATGCCGGCGATATGGTCGGCGTTCTGCTGGATATCCGCGCGGTCGCGGCTGATGTTCGGGAGGCGCAGCAGGCCGAGGAATTCGTCCACGATGGCGCGCTCGTGCTGCACGCGCCACTCACGCGCGGCCTGGGCGGCCGGATTACCTTGCGCCGTCAGCGTCAGCGGGACCAGCGTCAACAGGAGAGCGCCAAGTCGTTTCGGTGTCATGCAGGTGACCGCAGAAGAATGCACGTCAGTGGGATTGATCCGGGCGGCACGCCGGCTGAATAATCGGCGTCGTGCCGCAGGCTGAGAGATTCCTTGAAACCTTCGCTGCCCTGCGGGCCATCCTGGAACCGCATGCGAAGCGGATGACGGTCATTGTCGACAAGCCCGGGCACTACGGGCTGGCATCTGCCACGATGACGGATCGCATCGGCCGACCGCTCCATTGTGCGTCGGTGCAGATCAACAAGAGCTACGTCAGCTACCACCTGATGCCGGTCTACGCCGATAAGGCGCTCCGCGATTGCTTGTCGCCGGCGCTCAGGAAGCGCATGCAGGGGAAATCGTGCTTCAACTTCACGGCCGTCGAGCCTGCGCTCCTCAAGGAACTCGCGGCGATCACCAAGCAGGGCATCGCCAGATTCAAGAATTTCGAGCTCCCCTGGGCGTCACCGGGTCGTCACTCCTGAGATCGACGCGTTGACCCGTGCGGCCGCGACGACGTTCCCCAGGCGGGCGGGACCGCGACCCGGGCGCGGCTGCAGTGCGCTCACGCCCTGCAGCGACGCGGCGGCCAACCCCGCCAGCACCGGCGAGTCATCGATCCAGGGATCGCTGGCCTTGCCGTCGTCGTCCGGCTCGCCAGCGACTCCAAGGCGGCGGCCGACGAGGGGCTCGACCGCCGCCAGCACCTCCTCGACGTCGAGCGTCGTCAGCCGGCCGACCGGCTGAAACCACAGGTTTCCCGGGTCGTCCGCGAACACTCCATCGAAGACGAGGGCGTGGAAGTGGACGTTCAGATTGAGCGCGCCTCCGAACCCCTGAATCACGACGACGGCGCCGCCCCGACCGCGCGCGATGCCGGCGTCGCGTGCCCGATCGCCGAGGACCCGAAAAACGCTCCGGACCAGCACGCCCGCCACAGCCCGGCATAGGTCGTGATCCCACGCGAGGCGGTACCGCAGTCGGTACGGCAGGCTCAGGACCCACTGCCGGATCGGCACGTCGGGAAGGACGCGATCGACGAGATGGGCGGCGCGTTCCGCCATGCGGCGCCCCGCCGGGTGATCGGCGCTCGTAGACCGACGGCGTCCAAGACACACCGCCGCCGGCGCACGGACGGTGCCAGCGGGCGGTGCTTCATGCCCGGCACAAAACCAGGATCGTCAGATGCGGGTGGCAGAGACTGCGACGGATCCGGAGTCGGAGGAGTGCCATTCCCGCGATGGCGGACGCCTCACGAGCTCGCAGCGAGCGCGACGACGAGGGGACTGGCGCCCGTTCCGTGTGCTGCGAAAGCGCGCGGGCACGGGGCCTCCGCTACGCCGGATAGAACTTCCGCAGACCGGCGAGGTTGCCTCGCAGCGCCTCGAGCGGCGGAATCTCGGGCCGCTCGTACTCGATGATGTAGTACTCGATGTGCTGTGCCTGCGACTCGGCGATGATCGCTGCCCACGGCAGCTCGTCATCGCCGATGAAGGCCGCCGGCTTCGCCTTCGAGAACGGCTTCACGTGCATAGTCTTGATGCGTCCCGGATTGCGCCGGAAGACCTGCACGATATCGACGCCTTCCGGCCGCGCGGTCTGTACGTTGCCCGTGTCGAGCTGGAGGACGACGTCCGGCCCCGTGTGGTCGGCGAGAACGTCCCACGGCCGAGCGCCGTCCACGTCCTTGAAGAAGTCGGCTTCGCTGTGGAAACCGAGGCGCATGCCCTTCGGCTTCAGCGCCGCCGAGATCTGGTTGATCTGATCGATCGTCCGCATGAACGTGTCGCGCGGCGACACTCGCGCGGCGCCGAGTGAGGGCACGATCAGCTGTTTGTTGCCGATGGCCGCGTTGTCGTCCGCGGTCTTCTCGAGCGCGTCGCCGACCAGGCTGTTGAACGACACGTGGTGGCCTTCGGCGCGCAGACCGTGATCGTCGAGGAGCTTGCGCCACTCGGACGGCGGCAGGTTGTGCCAGCCCGCCAGCTCGACCACCTGAAAGCCCATCTTGGACAGCGCGTCCAGGACGCCCGCGGGATCCTTCGGGAACTCGGCCCGCACGCAGTAGAGCTGCAGGCCGACCGGCGTCCGGCCCTGCACGAGCGCGGCGAGCGCCGTCGATGGCAGCGTCGAGGCCGCAAGCGCGCCGCCGACGTGCCCGAGAAAATCGCGTCTGCTCACCGAGCGTGTGGCCACGGCTTGAACCCTTTCGATGGCGAGTAAGATAGCACGTCATGACCGCTCGGACGTTCGCGGCCGCCTGCCTGCTCTCGGCGATCTCGCTTGCAGCGGGAGTCCTGGCCAACGCGCAGGCTCCTCCCGCCGCCGCACAGGGCGCGCGGGGACGCGGCGCCGGACGGCAGGCCGGGCCGCCCGAAGCCTATCCGCAGCGGCCGCCCGCCGATCCCGCGGCGCTCGCGCGCGGGAAAGCGATCTACAGCGTGAACTGTGCGTTCTGCCACGGCGCCGACGCGCGGGGCGGCGACGGCGGCGGGCCGAATCTGCTCCGGTCGCAGCTCGTGCTCGGCGACCAGAACGGCGAGGCCATCGCGCCCGTGGTGCAGAACGGCCGCCCCGGCACGCTCATGGTGCCCCAGAAGCTCACGATGGAGCAGATCGCGGACGTGGCGGCCTACATCCACAGCTTTCGCGTCGGCGGATACGATGTCACCCGTGAGCCGCCGCCGACCATCATCGTCGGCAGTGCCGCCCGCGGCGAGGCGGCGTTCCGGGCGCGTTGCGCCGGCTGCCACTCCGTGACGGGCGACCTGAAAGGCTACGGCGCACGGTCGAACGACGAACGGGCGCTGCAGCAGGGCTGGCTCATGCCGTCGGCGGCCGGAGGTGGTCGCGCCGGCGGCGTGAGCACGCGCGTCCCGCCGACGACCGTCACGGTGACGTTGCCGTCCGGCGGGCGCGTCCAAGGCCGCCTCCTCCGCATCGACGACTTCGTGGTCACACTGGAGCAGCCGAATGGCATGCCCCGCTCATTCGGCCGTCGCGGCGACGTGCCGAAGGTGGAAATCACGGATCCGCTCGAGCCGCATGAAGATCTGCTGCCGCAGTACACCGATGCGGAGATTCACGACATCACGGCGTATTTGGTGGGAATCAAGTGAGACGAGGGTGCGGACGAGGGTGCGGACGAGGGTGCGGACGAGGGTGCGGACGAAGGTGCGGATGACGGTGCGGACGGTCGCCTGCGCCGGACGACGCTGGACGACGTGGCTGATGTTCTTGCTGCCCGTCGCCCTGGCCGCCCAGTCGCTGTGGCTGGACCCGCGCGACTTGCTGAAGCCGCTCGGGGAGACCTGGCCCGTGTATTCGGGCGACTACACGGGCAAGCGGTACAGCGCGCTCACGCAGTTGACCACCTCGAACGTCAAGCACCTCACGCTCGCGTGGACGGC
The DNA here is from genome assembly GCA_963764505.1 of uncultured Acidobacteriota bacterium. GTDB lineage: Bacteria > Acidobacteriota > Vicinamibacteria > Vicinamibacterales > SCN-69-37 > CAVXSP01. Next base: position 452,877 of record CAVXSP010000001.1, read on the forward strand.
AGGCGTGACGCCGGGCGCCGGTGGACGAGGCGGAGCGGCCACGATCGTCGGCGGGGAAGGGCCGGATGCCGCCGTCTCGGCGGCGGGCGCGACGGTCAAAGGCTCGATCCTCGAAGTGAACGGCGTGCTGTACGTCACCGCGCCCGACAACGTCTGGGCGCTGGACGCCCGCGACGGGCGTCTGCTCTGGCACTATTTCTGGAAGACGCGAGGCGGCACGCACATCGCCAACCGCGGCGTCGGCATCTACGGCGACTGGCTGTACTTCGAGACGCCGGACAACTACCTGGTCAGCCTGGACGCGCGGACCGGCAAGGAGCGCTGGCACACGGTGATTGCGCCGTTCGAGTACCAGTATTTCTCGACGACGGCGCCCGTGATCATCGGCAATCACGTGCTGGTCGGCACGGGTAACGATCTCGACGCGCCCGGGTTCCTCCAGTCGTTCGATCCCGAGGACGGCGCGCTGCAGTGGAAGTTCTATACGGTGCCGATGAATCCCGGCGACCCGGGACTGGAGAGCTGGGGCAGCCTGGACGCGGCGCGGCACGGTGGCGGACAGCCGTGGATGCCGGGTTCGTACGATCCGGACACCCACCTCTACTACGTCGGTACCGGCAATCCGACGCCGGCCTACGTCACCAAGCCGCGCGGCGAGAACGGCGACCACCTCTACACGAGCTCCCTCGTCGCGGTGAACGTCGACACCGGCAAGATGGCATGGGCCTACCAGACCTCGCCGCGCGACACGCACGACTGGGACTCCGCGCAGACGCCCGTCCTCGTCGACGGCGAGTTCAACGGGAGGCCCCGCAAGCTGATCATGACGGCCGCGCGCAACGGCTACTTCTTCGTCCTGGATCGCGTGACCGGCGAGCACCTTCTCACGAGCACGTTCGCCGACGTGATCAACTGGTCCAAGGGGCTCAACGCCAAGGGACAGCCGATTCCGGACCCGGGCAAGGACCCGTCGATTGGCGGCTCGCTCGTATCGGCGTCGACGGCCGGCGCGGTCAACTGGCAGCCGCCGAGCTTCAGTCCACAGACGGGCCTGTTCTACGTCCCGGTCAGCCAGACGTACACGATGTACTACCTGACCGAAACCGATCCGCGCGGGGCGATGGGGCTGGGCGGGCTGCAGCAGATGCCGCTCACGTCGGCGGGCACGTTCCTGGCCGCCATCGACTACAAGACCGGCAAGATCGCCTGGCGGCACGACTACCCAGGATCGGGCAGCGGCGGCAACGGCGTCCTGAGCACGGCGGGCGGCCTCGTCTTCGCCGGCGACATCGGCGGCAACATCGTCGCCTACGACGCCGCGACCGGCGCGATTCTCTGGCATTCGCGGATTGGATCCGTGACCAACGCGCCGCAGACGTATCTGATCGACGGCCGCCAGCACGTGCTGGTGGCGGCTGGCGACACGCTGTTCGCCTTCGCCCTGCAGGACTAACTCGCAGGCGAGCGCCGTTCCGGGCCCAGAAATCCAACGCGGTCGTTCTCGTATCGATCCGCCATGCTCATGGCTCGACCGACCGCAGGACATTGGACGCGCGGCGACTGGCTTAGACTGTCGCCAATGCCCACACCTGCCGCGCTGACCATCCGGCCCGCCGCGACGCGCGACTTCGAGGCGCTCCTGGCCATGCTGGTTGCGCTCTGGCCGAAGGCATCGACCCGTGATCACGGTCGGCAGATCCGCTCAGTTCTCTCCGGCCGCCCGCGCAGCACGTTGCCCCTGACGATGCTGGTGGCCGAGCGCGATCGGACGCTGGCCGGTTTCGTCGAAGTCGGCCTGCGGTCGCACGCCAACGGCTGTGATCCCATTCGTGCCGTGGGATTCATCGAGGGTTGGTACGTCGTGCCGGGACAGCGGCGCAACGGCATCGGCCGAGCTCTCTTCCAGGCCGCCGAGCGCTGGTGCCGCCGGCACGGCTGCCGTGAGATGGCCTCGGACACCTGGGCGGATCATCGCGCTTCGATCGCCGCCCACGCCGCGCTTGGATATGAAATCGAGGGACGATTCGTGAACTTCCGTAAGCGGCTGGCGTGATCCCAGGTCGCGCTGCCACAGAGCTTCTGAGCGTCGACGATCCGGACGCGGTCCCTCGACTGCTGCTGGAGGTGTGAAGATGCGCGTTCCGACCGTCGCAACCGCCGTGCTCGTCAGCGCCGGCGTCCTCGCCGTCCTCTCCGCGAACGGGCTGCCGCAGAAAGGCGGCGAGGACGAAACCGGCCCGTACCAGGTCGTCGACAAGTGGATGAAGCCGTTCGCGAAGTCCGGCTACATTCAGGGTTCGCAGGGCGGCGTCTTCGCCGAGTCGCCGGACCGCATCTTCGTGCTCAATCGAGGCGAGCTGAAGCTCCCGGACAAGCTGCCGCCCGATTTCAACGGTGCGTGGGGCTCGCTCGGCCAGCAGGCGACGCTGGGTACGGCGGAGCTGCGCAACTGCATCCTCGTGCTGAACGGGACGGGCAAGGTCGTGGAGTCCTGGACGCAGTGGGACAAGCTGTTTCAGGGCGGGCGCGGGCCGCATCACGTGCGGATCAGCCCGTACGACCCGGAGCGTCACGTGTGGATCGTGGATGACAGTCGTCATCAGGTCTTCGAATTCACGAATGACGGCAGGCAGCTCGTGCGGACGCTTGGCGTGGCTGGCGTGCCCGGCAGCGACGAGACCCATTTCGCGCGCCCGACCGATGTCGGCTTCCTGCCGGACGGCACCTTCTTCGTGACCGACGGCTACATCAACACCCGCGTGGTGAAGTTCGACAAGACCGGCAGGTTCCTCATGGCGTGGGGCAAACCCGGCACCGGCCCCGGCGACTTCAATCTGCCGCACTCGATCGCGATCGACCGCAGCCGCCGGGTGTACATCGCCGACCGCGCCAACTCGCGCATCCAGATCTTCGACGAGAACGGAAAGTTCCTCGACCAGTGGCCGAACATCCGGCGGCCGATCGACCTCCTCATGACCGCAGACCAGCGTCTCTGGATCGCCGACCTCGATACCAACAAGATCCTGCAGTACGACCTGAGCGGGAAGCTTCTGTCGTCCTTCGGCACCTACGGCACGTTCCCCGGCGCGTTCTGGGGAATCCACCAGATCTCCGTGGACTCGCAGGAGAACCTGTACGTCGCCGAAACGTACGGCGGCCGCACGCAGAAGTTCAGGCCGAAGCCAGGAGCGCCGCGGTCGCAGGTGATCGGGCCGCCCGCGCCGCTCATGACGAAGGGCGGCGACTGATACGAGGCGTCGATCAGCCGGCGCCCGGGCAGAAGCGCGCTACCATCCGTAGAGCCCGGCTGGATTCTCGACCAGGATCTTCCGCCGCACCGCCGCATCGGGCGCCCAGACGGCGAGCTGGTTCAGCAGGCGGCCGTCGTCGATCCGCAGGTGCGCGGCCGCTCCGCGCCGTCCGTTGGCCGGCGTCGAATCGACGTGCGGCCAGTCGGTGCCCCAGAGGATCCGATTGCGATTGGCGCGGATCAGCGCTCTGGCGAGCGGCGCCACGTCGCGATAATCCGGCTCCTGCACGGACACGCGGTACGCGCCTGAGATCTTCACATACGCGCGTCCCGACCGAACGAGTCGCAGGAGCGTCGGGAATCCCGGCTGATGCTCACCGCCCGCCGCCGGCGTGCCGCCGAAGTGATCGAAGACGACCGGAACGGGGCTGATCGCCACGACGTCCTCGAGGTGCTCGATCACGGACGGCCGCGTGAAGATCTGAATGTGCCATCCGCGCGGGCCGACGCGTGCAAGGGCGGCCTGCAGGCGCCGCCGCCCGACGTTCGGATCGGTCTGTCCGGCTGTTTCGAGGTTGATCCGGATCCCCCGCACGCCGGCCCGTTGCATCGTCTCGAGCGCCGCATCCGGCGTGGCGTCGTCGATGACGGCGACGCCGCGCGCGTTCGCTCCGAGGCGGCTCAGCGCGTCGAGCAGGCACGCGTTGTCCGTGCCGTACACGCTTGGCTGGACGACGACGGTCCGGCTGATGCGCAGCGAGCGATGGAATGCCATGGCCTCGTCGACCGTGGCAGTGGCTGGCGTGTAGACCCGGTCGGGGGCCATCGGGAAGCGTCGCGGATCGCCGATCACATGGATGTGGCAGTCGCAGGCGCCGGACGGCACGTCAATGGTCACGCGCGTGGATTGCGCGCGTGGCGCCACCGCGGCGAACGCCGCTCCCAGCAAGACGTCGCGCCTGGTCAGCACGATCCGAAGCCTCCAATCGAGGATGCAGGGACTACGGCAGGAACAGGACGCACACAGGCGACGGCGCGTCGACCAGATCGCCGGATGGCGTCAGCATTCCCGAGTTCGGATCGACGGTGAAGACGGCCAGGGTGTTCGTGTCCTGATTGGCCGCGATCAGCCAGCGGCCGCTCGGGTCGAGCGAGAAGTGACGCGGCGTGCGACCGTGGGTCGAGGCGATCTGCACCTGCGTCAGCGCGCCGTCGGCCGCGACGCGGAAGACCGCGATGCTGTCGTGCCCCCGGTTCGAACCATACAGCACGCGGCCGTTCGGGTGCACCGCGATCTCGGCCGTCGTGCTCGTTCCCTTGAAATCCGGCGGGAGCGTCGTCACGCTCGTGCCAGGCGTCAGCCGGCCGCTCTTCTCGTCCCAATCCATCGTCGTCACGGTGGACGCGAGCTCGCTGATGACGAACGCGTGGCGCTCGCCCGGCCCGAACGCGAGGTGCCTCGGGCCGGCACCAGGGTGCACGCTCGCCGACGGCGGATCATTCGGCGTGAGCCGGCCGGTCGCCGCATCGAAGCGATATACGAGGACGCGATCGGTGCCGAGATCGAGACCGAGGAGAAAACGGTTGGCGGCATCGAAGACGACCTCGTGCGCGTGTGGGCCCTCCTGCCGCTGCCGGTTGGGGCCGCTGCCCGGATCCGTCACCGTCTGGATCACGGGCCCCAGGCGGCCGTCGGATCCGACCGGGAACATGGCGAACGTGCCGCTCGTGTAGTTGGCGACCGCGAGAAAGCGGCCGGTGTGGTCGAGCGCCAGGTGGCACGGATCGGCGCCGCCCGACGGCTGCTCGCTCAGCTTCGTGAGCGCACCGGTCGTCCGGTTGACGGCGAACGAGGACACCATGCCGCCGGACGTGCGATCCGGATTCGACGCCTCGTTCACCGCGAAGAGGAAGCGGCCGTCACGGCTGCTGACGAGAAAGCTCGGACTGCGCGTCTCGGCCACCAGCCCGAGCGGCGTCAGCCGGCCGGCCCCTTCGTCGAAACGGAAGGCGTAGATGCCTCGGCTCTGCCCGCCGGTGTAGGTACCGACATAGACGAGTCGCGCCGATGCGTCCCCTTGCGAAACGGCCCCGACCGCAAGAGGGGCGAGCAACAGGATCGACAGCGTGACGGGCAGCCTGGGCATGAACGAGTCTCTTGACGCGCGAGGGTCAGTATAGCCGCGCCGGCAGCGACGCGGCCAACCACCTATACTGCTCACTCCGCGCGAGGCGCGTGCATGCCGCGAGCCGACCTCTGCTTTCTCGACGCGCGCGATCTCGTCGCGCTGATGCGCGCCGGAACGGTGTCGGCGCGCGAGGTCATGGCCGCGCATCTCGCGCGCATCCGGCGCGTGAACCCCATCGTCAACGCCGTCGTCGCCAGGCTCGACGACGACGAGTGCATGGCGCTGGCGGCCGCGGCCGACGAGAGGCGGGACAGGAGGCTGGCCCTGGGGCCGCTGCACGGGCTGCCGATCGCGTTCAAGGATCTGCAGCCGGCCGTCGGCTTTCCGTTCACCCGCGGATCGCTCGTCTACAAGGACGCGAGGCCGACCGAGGACTCGGTGCTCGTCGAACGGCTCCGCCGCGCCGGCGCCCTGCCAATCGGCAAGACGAACACTCCCGAACTCGGGATGGGCTCGCACACGTTCAACAAGGTCTACGGCACGACCGTCAATCCATACGACCCGTCGAAGAGCGCGGGCGGGTCGAGCGGCGGCGCGGGCGCGGCGCTGGCGTCGGGGATGCTGCCGATCGCCGATGGCAGCGACAACGGCGGCTCGCTCCGCAACCCTGGCAACTTCAACAACGTCGTCGGTTTCCGGCCGACGGTCGGGCTGGTGCCCACCGCGCCGACGAGCCTGCCGTTCCTGGGATTCTCGGTCGCCGGTCCGATGGCGCGCAGCGTGGCGGACGTCGCCTATCTGCTGAGCGTGATGGCCGGACCCGATCCGCGCGATCCGGCCTGCGAGCCGTCGACGCCGTCGATCTTCCGAGGCCGCCTCGATCGCGATCTGAAAGGCACGCGCGTCGCGTGGTGTCCCGATCTGGGCGGCCTCCCGCTCGATCCACGCGTGCGGACGGTCCTCGAGGGGCAGCGCCGCACGTTCGAATCGCTCGGCTGCATTGTCGACGAGGCCGGTCCCGATCTCACCAATGCAGACTCGATCTTCCTGACGATTCGCGGTTTCCGGAGCGCGACGGTGTACGGCCCGTTGCTCGAGACGCACCGCGACCTGCTCAAGCCGGAAGCGGTGAGTGAGATCGAACAGGGTCTGGCTCTGTCGAGCTCAGCGGTCGCGCAGGCGATGGTGCAGCACAGCCAGTTGCTCGAGCACATGCGGCAGTTTCAGGAGCAGTACGAGTTCCTGCTGTGCGCCGTGAACCAGATCCCGCCGTTCGACGCGACGCTGGATTGGCCGAAGGCGATCAACGGCGTGAAGATGGATCACTACGTCGCCTGGATGAAGTCGACGTACTGGATCACGACGACGTTCCGGCCGGCGATTTCGGTGCCCGCGGGGTTCACGCCGGAAGGGCTGCCGGTCGGCATCCAGATCGTCGGGCGGCACCGGGCGGATTTCTCCGTCCTGCAGATCGCGGACGCTTTCGAACAGGCCACCGGGTTCGGCAGGCGCCACCCTCCGCTCTGACGGACCGCTGTGGCCAAGCAACGGCGGCCCCAGAGGGACCGGCCGGCCCAGGTCCCCACTGCGATAGGCTTGCCTTGCCATGAGGGTCGTCGACGGTCGCCTGTCCTTCTCCCCGACCGACCTCGCCAACTTTCTCGCGTGCAGGCACAAGGCCGAGCTGGATCGCCTCGTCGCCGAAGGCTGGCTGGCGAAGCCGCGCTGGGTGGACCCGCTGGCCGAGGTGCTGCGCCACCGCGGCGATCAGCACGAGCGCCGGTACGTCGACGCCCTCCGGGCCGCGGGCCTGTGCGTCGTCGACCTCGGGGCCACGCCGCGCGACGGCCGGCTGGAAGAGACGATCGCGCAGATGGCGCGCGGCGCAGACGTCATCGTCCAGGCCGCGCTGGCGGGCAACGGGTGGTCGGGCTACGCCGACGTGCTGCGGCGGGTCGAGTCGCCGAGCCCCGTCCTGGGCGCGTGGTCGTACGAGGTGCACGATACGAAACTGGCCCGCGAGACCCGCGGCGGCACCGTCCTGCAGCTGTGCGTCTACTCGGAGCTCCTCGCTGACGCCCAGGGCGCGGTTCCCGAGAGCTTCCACGTCGTCACGCCGCTCGGGAAGCTGAGCTACCGATTCGATGACTTCGGCGCGTTCTACCGGCAGGTGAAGCGGCGCTTCGTCGACTTCGTCGCCGCCGGCGCGGGGAATCCCGAGACGACGGTCTATCCCGAACCGGTGGACCATTGCGCCGTGTGCCGGTGGGCGTCGCGCTGCGCGGCCCGGCGGAGGGCGGATGATCACCTCGCGCTCGTCGCCAACATGGGGCGTCATCACCGGACGGAGCTGTGCGGCGGCGACGTCCGGACTCGAACGGCGCTGGCCGGCGGCCTGCCGGCGGAGTTCAAGCCGGCGCGGGGCGCACGCGCGACCTACGAGCGCCTGCACCACCAGGCGCGCCTGCAGGTGAAGCAGGAGGCGTCGCAGCGCCCGGAGCACGAGCTGCTGCCGATCGATCCGGAGTTCGGACTGACGCAGCTGCCCGAACCGCGGCCGGGCGATCTGTTTCTCGATCTGGAGGGCGATCCCTTCGGCCGCCCCGTCTTCAGCGGCCAGGGCGAGAGCGGCCGCGAGTATCTGTTCGGCCTTGGCCGGCTCGAGGCCGACGGGTCGTTCGCCTACCGGGGTCGCTGGGCATTCGACGACGCGCAGGAGCGGAGCGCCTTCGAATCCGTGATGACCGAGATCATGGCCGCGTTGGAGCAGGACCCGGCGATTCACGTCTATCACTACGCCCCGTACGAGCCGTCGGCCTTCAAACGGCTGATGGGCCGCTACGCGGCCCGCGAATCCGAGGTCGACCGCCTGCTCCGCGGCCGCCGCTTCGTCGATCTCTACGCCATCGTCCGCCACGCGATCCGCGCGGGCGTCGAGCGGTACTCGATCAAGAATCTCGAGCCGTTCTACGGCTTCGCACGCGACGTGCCGCTCGACGAGGCCGGCGACCAGCGCCGGATCGTCGAGATCGCCCTCGAAACCGACGATGCCGCGGCGATCGCACCGGAGGTGCGCGCGGCAGTCGAGGGATATAACAAGGACGACTGCCGCTCGACGGCACGGCTGCGCGAATGGCTGGAGTCGCTCCGCGACGCACAGGTCGCCGCCGGCGCCGTCGTTCCGCGGCCGCCGCTCACGCCTGACGAGCCATCCGAGAAGGTGGCCGCACGCCAGCAGCGCGTCAACGAACTGCGAGCCGAACTGCTGGAAGGCGTGCCCGGCGATCCGGCCGCCCGCACCCCTGATGAGCAGGCCCGCTACCTGCTTGCCTACCTGCTCGACTGGCACTACGTGGAAGACAGAGTGGTCTGGTGGGAGTACTTTCGACTGCTGGGCCTCTCCGACGAGGAGTTGCTCGACGAGCCGGCGGCGGTAGCCGGACTCGAGCTCGTCGGGATCGTCGAGGAAGTTCGCAACATCAAGACCGGCAAGCCGACCGGTTCCGTCGTGAAGCGCTACCGGTATCCATCGCAGGAGTGCGAGATTCGCGAAGGTGCCACGCTGAGGCTCAGGGACAGGACAGAGTTCGGTAAGGTCGTTGCGCTTGACCGATCCGCGCGAACGCTGGACGTGAAGAGGAGCGCGAAAGCGGTCGATGCGGCGCGCGCATCGGCGTTCGCGCACGAGCAGATTTCAGCCGAGATTCCTGCCGCGGCCTTGTATCGCCTCGGCCAGCAGGTGGCCGACGGCGGGCTGGGCGCGGCGCCTCGAGCAGCGGCGGATCTGCTCCTGCGGCGGACGAGCTATCGTCGGACGCCGCGGCGCGAGGGTGAGGACACCGGCGACTACGGCGTGCGCGTCGTCGGCGACCTCGCGGAGACGACGCTGCCGATTCAGGGCCCGCCGGGATCCGGCAAGACCTTCACCGGCGGCCGGATGATTGTCGAGCTGGTCAGACAGGGAAGGCGGGTGGGCGTTACGGCGACGAGCCACAAAGTCATCCGCAACCTGCTGCGTGCGGTGGTGAAGGAGGCGCAGGCCCAGGGCGTCGGCGTGCGGATTGGTCACAGGGTCAACGATCCGGACGACGACGATCCCGGTGTGGTGGAGCAATTCACGAAGAACGAGCTGGCGCACGACGCGCTCGCGGGCGGCAAGATCGACGTGCTCGGCGGGACGGCGTGGCTGTGGTCGCGTCCGGAGTTCGCGAACAGCGCCGACGTGCTCTTCGTGGACGAGGCCGGACAGATGTCGCTGGCGAACGCGCTGGCCGTGTCTCAGGCGGCGCGGTCGCTCGTGCTCCTGGGCGATCCCCAGCAGCTGCAGCAGCCGCAACAGGGGAGCCATCCCGACGGCACCGACGTCTCGGCGCTGGACCACGTACTCGGCGCACACAAGACGATGCCCGCCGAGCGTGGGCTGTTCCTGCCCGTCACCTGGCGCCTGGCTCCGTCCATCTGCGACTTCACGTCCGAAGTGTTCTACGAGAGCAAGCTCACGCCGCGCGCCGGCCTCGAGCGTCAGCGGCTGAAGGACCTGCCAGCCGGTCTCTACATCGTCGATGTGGACCACGACGGCTGCCGGAACGCGTCGGCCGAGGAGGCGGACGCCGTCGCGTCGCTGGTCGAGGGCTTTCTCCAGGCGGATGCGGCGTGGGTCGACCGCGATGGCATCTCGGCTCGAATGACCGCCGATGATGTGCTGGTCGTGGCGGCGTACAACGCGCAGGTCACTCGTGTGCAGGAGCGCCTGGGTCGCGCCGGTGGACCGGCCGCCGGCGTCCGCGTCGGCACCGTGGACCGCTTCCAGGGGCAGGAGGCGCCTGTCGTCATCTACTCGATGGCGACCTCCGCGCCCGAGGACGCCCCGCGGGGCATGGAATTTCTCTACAGCCTCAACCGGCTCAACGTGGCGACCTCGCGGGCGCGGTGCGTCTGCGTGCTCGTGGCGAGTCCGCGCCTGTTCGAACCGGCGTGCGGCACGCCACGGCAGATGCAGCTGGCCAACGCGCTGGCGCGGTATCGGGAGATGGCGCAGCCGTGTACTCGTGGCCGAGAAGTGAGGGAACGAGTGTGACTGCCGCAACGTCTCAGCGCCCGATCGCCGACAGATCGAGACGACCGAGCCGGTCCGGATCAGCCAGGATGTTCATTTCAACGACCTTGCCGCGCGCAACCGTGAAGCCGATCACGGACAGCAGGCGCCCGTCCGGAAGGCGCGACACGAGGCCGATATTGCCATTCACCAGAACCACCTGATTGGACAACCCAAGCTTCGAGAACGTCGCAGCCTGTGCCGAGACCGCCTGTGCCCCGCGCACGAGGCGCGACATGCCCTTGACCGCTCCGCCATCAGCCCGCAGCACGATCTCCGGATCCAGGATCATCACCAGCGCTTCGAAGTCGCCGTGCTCGACGGCGGCGAGAAACGCGTCGACGACGCGGCGCTGCCTGTGCAGGTCCGCGTCGGAGGTCGGCGCCTGTCCCCGGACCGTCCGGCGCGCGCGGCTCGCGAGCTGGCGCGTGGCGACGACCGAGCGATCCACGACGGGTGCGATCTCCTCGAAGGTCATCGCAAACACATCGTGGAGCACGAACGCGAGTCGTTCCGCCGGCTCCAGTTTCTCGAGGACCACGAGGAGCGCCAGACCGACAGAGTCGGCGAGCATGGCGTCCGCCTCGGGCCCTTCGTCTCCACGACTGGTCGCGCGAGCGATGATCGGATCCGGCACGTGCACGTCCAAGGGATCCTCCCGGCGCGACGCTCGCGTGCGCAGCATGTCCAGGCACACGCGCGCCACGACCGTCGTCAGCCATCCGCGCAGGTTGCCGACACCACTGACATCCGTGCGGCTCAATCGGATCCAGGCTTCCTGGACGGCGTCCTCCGCCTCGCTGACCGAGCCGAGCATGCGGTACGCGACCGACCGCACGTGCGACCGGTGCACTTCGAATTGATCGGCGAGCCGCTCAGGTGTGGGCATCGGTCACACTCTTCCGTCGCGGTCCGTCATTGTACTGACGGACAGAACGCGACGGATGTGACCGATCCGCCGCACAAGGAGAAGAGAACGTGAAGATCAAACTGACGAGCGTCTACGTGGACGACCAGGACAAGGCTCTGCGCTTCTATACAGAGATCCTGGGCTTTGCCAAGAAGGCCGACTTCAGCAACGGCCCCTATCGCTGGCTGACCGTGGCCCCTGCCGAGGATCCGGACGGTACTCAGCTGCAGCTGGCGCTGAACGACAATCCCGCAGCCAAGACGTATCAGCAGGCGATCTTCCAACAGGGTCAGCCCGCGGCCATGTTCTCCACCGATGAGGTCAAGGCCGACTACGAGCGGATCAAGGCTCGAGGCGGCGCGTTCACGATGCCACCCACCGACGTGACCGGCTCGACCATCGCCGTGCTGAACGACACCTGCGGCAACCTCATTCAGCTCACCCAGTTGGCACGTCACGATTGATTCCGGGCACATGGGCAACAGTCCACGCGCCGCCGAAAACCGGTCATGGGCAGCGGCCAGACCGGACGGCGCTACGTGTCGTTCAGTCGTCCCAGGGTACTCGTGGACATCGCGGATCGCGACCGAACCTTCTCCCACGGCTGATGCGACTCGCTGGGCGGCGCCCGCGCGAACGTCGCCCACCGCGAAAACGCCAGGCAGACTCGTTCCGAACGCGAATGGCTTTGCGTCGGGGCTGGTCGAGAGGCGCGATCCGGTCAGGATGAAGCCGCGCTCGTCACGCTCGAGCTCGGGGGGCAACCAGGCCGTCCTTGGAGCTGCGCCGATGAGAATGAAGAGCGCCATCGCCGGGACCTCCTCGGTCGAGCCCAGGAGCCGGTCTCTCAAGATGAGAGATCTCACGCGCTGGTCGCCACGCGCGCCGGCAATCTCGTGGTTCAGCCGCACGGCGACATTCGGTGACGCCTCTATGTGGCGAACCAGGTAGTCGGACATTCTCTCGGCAAGCGACGAGCCCCGAACAAGAACGGTGACCTTCGCGGCGAAGCGACTGAGGTGAAGGGCGGCCTGTCCGGCCGAGTTCGCCCCCCCGACGACGAACACCTCCTCGCCGCGCATCGACGGCGCCTCGGTCGTCGCGGCGCCATAGAAGACTCCGCGCCCGATGAAGGCATCGACGCTGTCGATCCCGATGCGTCGATAGGAGACGCCGGTGGCGAGGACGACAGCGCGGCTGCGCACCTCCGTCCTGGCCGGCACCCGGGGCACAGTCCTGTGCGAATCGACTCCGATGACCTCTTCGAGCGTCAGGACGCGCACATCGCCATCGGCGCGCAGATCGATCGCCCTTCTGGCGATGAGAAACTGCGCACCGAAGGACCTCGCCTGCTCATAGGCACGTTGCGCCAGATCCGCCCCACCGAGGCCATTCGGAAAGCCGAGATAGTTGCGGATCAGTGAAGTCGTTCCCGCCTGGCCGCCGAATACCTCGGCCTCGATGACGACAACCCGCAGGCCTTCGGACGCTGCGTAGACCGCCGCCGCGAGGCCGGCGGGTCCCGCACCGATCACCGCGACGTCGGCCGTGGACGGTGTGGATGGGGCGGCGTTCATTCCGAGCGCGTGGATGATTTCGAGCGCCGTAGGCTGCACGAATACCTGTCCGTCGTGCAGGACAGCGATCGGAAGCGGACCCATCGTGCCAGCGTGCTCGAGAAGCGTTCGACCTTCAGGCGAGTCGGGCTCGTAGAAACCGTACGGAATCGCGCCGCGCTCGAGGTGATCGCGGAACCTGTGGGAGGCCTCCGACCAGCGATCGCCAACGATTCGGATGACCTCGAATCTCGGTCGGTTCTGACGGGCCCACTCGTGGAGAAGCTCCTGGATGGCGAGGTTGAATTGCTCGTCCGTTTCGGCCGCGGGTCCGGGCACGATCCGGTGGATTTCGCCCAAAGTGGCTGCTCGCGCATACTCATCGGCCAACGCTGGGTCGGCCCCGGACGCGCCACCTCTGCTCACGCGAAGGGCCCTCATGGCCTCAGGGTAGGAGGTCTGAGCCTGAGACAGCAGTTCGATGCCCTTGCCGTCGGACAGGTGCCAGTCGACAAGCATGATCGCCAGCTCACGGCCAACGTCGCGAAGGCCCCTCAGCCGCTGGAGTGCCGAGGTCGCAGAGCCTTCGGCGTGAATGTCATAGTCCTCTCGGTACCGCCGGCGAAGATGGCCCACAACGGCCGCTCGTTCCCGATCGTCGGAGGTAACCACGAGAATCACTGCGGGAGGGCGCGTCACTTCGGCGACGAGGCCTCGTCTCGGGAAGTGCCGGCGTCTGCCGGCGTCAACGCCGACTGCACGGTCGTGATGACGTCGCGGGCGCTGCTGCGGGCCTGTGCGGCGTCGGCCTCGCGGTAGAACGTCGACGGCGTAAGGTCCTCGGCGCCGTAGAAGGCCAGCTCGCGGTCGCGGCGCAGCTGCCGGGAGATGCCGGCCAGCCGATCCAGGTGCGGCGCGAGCGCCGCCGGCATGCGCTCGCGTTCGGCCAGCAGCACGTCCGCCACATCGTGAATCCTCGGCGGTTCGATGCCGCGGGATCGCAGCAGCCCCTTCAGCCCGAGCTCGACCGCCTCCTGCGATTCGCGAACGACGTCTGCCCAACTGGCATGGTCGAACAGGACGTCCAGCGCGGCCAGCCTCGCCGATGCGCGCGCGAGATGATCCGCCGCGAGTTCACGGTTCTGCATCAGGCGGCTCCTTTCCAGTATGGCTGTCCGTGCGCGAAGGCGCGCACCACGCGCCCTTCCGCGATGGCCCGACGCGCATTGATCAACGCCGTCGTGACGTCCCCGCGAAGGTCGTACCAGACGAGTCCATCGACCGCGGCCTCGCACCAGACCGCGCCCGGCAGGGCGCCCTCGGCCGGCAGGTGCACGAAATGGGCGTCCACCGGGCGCCCTTCGAGGGCCAGCGGCTTCCGATCCCAGTGCCGGTAGAGGTCGCGCGCCAGCTCGACGCGACGGTCGACCACCACCAGCACGTCGATGTCGGAGCCAGGGCCCGCCTCGCCACGCGCCCACGATCCGAGCGCAATCACACCGACCAGCGCCTCGCCGACAGCCTCGCGCGCGCGCGCGGCGATGGCCGTCCGTGCCACGTCCTGCCGGTCGCCGGCGCTCGGCAGCGACGCGCCCGCCAGACGCCGGACGCAGAACTCGTTGAAGGACAGGTCCGCCGCCGCAGCGGCCTGCGTCAGCGAGCGATGGAGATCGCCGGGGAGCCGAAGAAGGACCCGGGCGACTCGCGGCTTGCGTGATCCGGCAACCATATGAGGATGATATCGCGTCGACCGCAAAGATGATATCGCGGATCCCTGTGACCAGGCGGAATCCGCAGGACGAATTCCGCAGCCCTGGGGTGAGGAGTAGGATGGTTGGTATGACGAAATCCAAGGTGGCGGTGACGCTGCCGCGCGGGCTCGTGGCGCAGGCGAAGCGCGCCGTCAGGGAACGGCGCGCGGCGAGCGTGAGCGCCTACGTGGCGGCGGCGCTCGAAGAGAAGGCCAAGCTCGACGACCTCGCCGCAATGCTCGACGAGATGCTGGCGGAAAGCGGCGGCCCGCTCACGCCGGCCGAGCGCAAGGCGGCCAATCGTACGCTCCGGCTGAGCCGCGCGCGCGGATCGCGACGGCGCGTGGCATGAGCGGCGCGACGCTCGATGCGGGCGCGCTCATCGGCTTCGAGCGCAACGACCGCACGGTCGTGTCGATTGTCCGGCGCGCGGTCGAGACCGGCGCGATGCTCGCCGTGCCGGCCGGCGTCGTCGGCCAGGTCTGGCGGGATGGCCGGAGGCAGCCCCGCCTGACACGGCTCCTGGGGTCACCGCTCGTCGCCGTCGAAGCGCTGGACGATATTCGCGCGCGTGCGGCAGGTCAGTTGTGCGGCATCGCGCGCACGCGCGATGTCATCGACGCCTCGGTCGTGCTGTGTGCGCGGTCGCACGGACACGCCGTCCTGACGTCCGACGCCGACGACCTGCGCCGCCTGGATCCCGCGCTCGAACTGCTCCGCATCTGAGCAGCCTCACATCCCGGGATCGTCGGCCGACGGCCCGTAGATCGACGGCACCTTGGCGCCCATCGGCCGCAGATAACTCGAGAGCTGGCCGCGGTGATGGATCGCGTCGAAGAGAAAGCCGAACAGCATGTTGCCCACCGACGTTTCCCAGACGACCTTGCCGTCGACGATGAATCGCGCGTGCCGGTCCCAGGTCGCGTCATCCAGGGCGGCCAGGCGCTGCTCCAGATCGGCAGCATTGCGCTCGTACGTCGCCACCGCGTCGGGCACGGCCGGCGTGGGCCGGAGAACGAACGTCACTTCGCCGCGATCGATCAGCTCACAGGCGTCGTGGAGCTCGCTCGCGAGGAGCCAGACCAGATCCTGTGCGGAGGTCGAGCGCGCGTGAGGCCGATAATCGGCCTTGTCGGCAGGCACTGCCTGAAGCACCCTGACGAACTTCGGTCGTTCCGCCTGGAAACACTCCTGAAAGTACTCGCGGGCGCTCTTCATGTGGCCTCCTCTGAGGGGATGCAATCCGGTTCCGCGCCTGATTCAATCGGAGTCGCAGCCGGCGGGCGACAGTGTAGCCGACGCGCGTCAGCGGCGAGCCCTGCCATTCTGATCCAGAATATGAGGGCATCATGAGCCCTCAACGAACGACGTACGACGTGCTGGTGGTCGGGTCGGGCGCGAGCGGCGGCTGGGTCGCGAAGGAAGCGGCCGAGCGCGGGCTGAGCGTCCTCATGCTGGAGGCGGGCCCGCCGCGCGTGCCGACGCGCGATTTCACCGAGCACGTCTGGCCCTATCAGCTGAAGTTCCGTGGCTTCGGCGACCAGCAGCGGCTGCTCGAGCACCAGCCGGTGCAGCGGCTGTGCTACGCCTGCGACGAGTACAGCCACCAGTTCTTCGTCGACGACCACGAGAACCCGTACACGTTCCCGGACGGCCAGCCGTTCATGTGGATCCGCGGACGGCAGGTGGGTGGCCGGACCTTCTGCTGGGCGCGCGAGAGCTACCGGTTCAGCGACTACGAGTTCAAGGCGGCCGGCCGCGACGGCTACGGCGAGGATTGGCCCATCGGCTACCGCGATCTCGAGCCCTACTACGACCGCGTCGAGGACTTCATCGGCGTGAGCGGGTCGCGCGAGCAGCTCCCGCAGTTCCCCGACGGGCACTACCTGCCGCCGATGGCGCTCTCGTGCGGTGGCGTGGCGGCGCGCGACACGATCGGCCAGAAGTTCGGCTGGCGCGTGATGCCGGACCGCGTCGCCAATCTCACCGTCGCGCATCGCGGGCGGCCCGCGTGCCACTACTGCGATCAGTGCCAGCGCGGCTGCCACACGGCCTCGTACTTCAACAGCCCGTCGGTGACACTGCCGGCCGCGGCGAGGACCGGCAAGCTGACGCTCGTCAGCGACGCGGTCGTCAGCCATCTCGTGATGAACCGGAACGGCGCGGCCGACGGCGTGCTCTACATCGATCGGACGTCGGGTCGCGATCGCGAGGCGTCTGCGCGCGCGGTCGTGCTGTGCGCCGGTGCCCTCGAGTCGACGCGCATCCTGCTGAACTCGCGCTCGAGCCTGTTCCCGCAGGGCGTGGGCAACGGCGAAGGCGTGCTGGGCCGCTACCTCATGGACCATTTCACGGTCGAGGGCGCGGGCGGCTTCATGGCGAAGTTCCGATCGGGCACGCGCGAGCCGGTGGGCCGGCCGTGCGGCTTCATCATCCCGAACTACACGAACGTCGAAGGCCACCGGACCCCGGATTTCGTCCGCGGCTACCGGTTCGACGGCGACGGGAGCCAGGAGCTGTACGGCCACGCCTTCCTCCTGCCGGAGCTCGGCGACGCCTGGCGCACGAAGGTGGGCGGCGACATCCCGTACTACTTCGCGATCGGGGCCCAGGGCGAATGCCTGCCGCGCCGCGAGAACTACGTCACGCTCGATCCCCGCCGCAAGGACAAGTGGGGCATCCCGGCCTTGCACATCGTCTCGAGCTACGGCGAGAACGAGCAGGCGATGGCGAAGGCGATGCGCCGGGATCTCACCGCCATTCTCGACGCCATGGACCTCGAGCAGGTCCGACCGCCGTCGGACGAGCTGAGCATGTTCGGCAAGAACATCCACGAGTGCGGCACCGCGCGCATGGGCGCCGACCTCAAGACGAGCGTCGTCGACGCCGACTGCCGCGTGCACGGCGTGCGCAACGTGTTCGTCGGCGACGGCGCCGTCTTCGCGACCCAGAGCTGCTACGAACCGACGCTGACCATCATGGCGATTGCCGCGCGGCTGGGCGAGCACGTCGCCGAGGCGTCGCGGCGAGGTGAGCTGTGACGGACCCGAAACCGCCGGTGGATTCCCGAGACGACGAGCCCACGCGCCGCGAGTGGCTGCTGCGGCTGGGCGAGATCACGGCGCTCGCCGGCGTCGCCGGGCTGATGCCCGACCTGGCGACGACGCTGACCGCCGCGCAGGAGCAGGCGGCCGCCGCGCTGCCGCCGGGGCTGTACGAGCCGTCGACGGAGCATCTGTCACACATGCTCGGCGCGCAGTCCGCGCCGACCATCCCGCCCGGCACCGAAACCGACTACGTGCGCCCGCGGCAGGGACCGGTCGCTCCGCAGTTCTTCTCACGCGACGAGCTGGCCGACGTGCAAGTCGTCGTGCAGATTCTCCTCGGCAACGTCAATCCCTCCGCCCGCGACGAAGCCGTCGAGTGGATCGAATCGAACGCTGGCCGCCGCGCCCGGCGTGCGCCGGGCGGCCCGACGGCTCGATCCGGCGCACCGCGCGCTTGCGGTCGCATACCACGGCCAGGCGCGCGTCACCGAGCAGGAGACCGCAGAGCCGGAGCGGGACGTGCGCGCGGCGCTCCGGCAGCTCGACGCGCGCGCGCGCGAGGGGGCCGGCCGCCCATTCCTGCAGACACCGGCCGGTGCTCAGGCCGATCTCGTTCGAGAGATGAGCCGGGCCGCGCCCGATACGCCGGCGAGCCGGGGCTACGCCGTCCTGCGACGCGAGGCCATTCGCGGCTACTTCACGACCCGCGCCGGACTGCAGGACCTGAACTTCAAGGGCAACGCGTACTACGGCACGTGCCCCGGCTGCAACGTGGGATAGAAGCGCCGCGTGGCGCCTCGGGAACTTTTTCGGCCGGCGCGACATTACCTACACATGAGCTTCGGCGTGGCGGCATGACCACCGACGAAGAGCTGATGATCGCCGCCGGTCGCGGGTCCGCGGAAGCGTTCGGCGAGCTGTTCGGCAGGCATCGCGATGCGGTCTGGGGATTCTTTCGCCGCCGCATCGCGGATCGCGGGCGCGCGGAGGACCTCGCGCACGACGTCTTCGTCGCGCTCCTGAACGGCGCGGCCCGGTACGAGCCGCGCGCGCCGTTCCGCGCCTATCTGTTCGGGGTGGCGTTCCGTCTGCTCGCGGCCGAGCGCCGGCGCAGCGCGCGCCTGCTCTCGCCGATCGACGACGAGCCGTCGGCTCCGGCGCTGGTGACCCGTCCGCGCGACGACGGGTTCTGGGTACGGCGCGCGCTGGCGCGCCTCGACCAGGCCGACCGCGAGATCCTGATGCTGCGCGAGTTCGAGCAGCTCAGCTACGACGAGATCGCCTCGGTGCTGGAGGTGCCGATCAACACCGTCCGCTCGCGGCTCTTCCGCGCGCGCGGCGCGCTGCGGCGGCTGCTCCTCCCGTCGGAGGGCCGGGCGAACGGCACCGCGGGCCGGTAAGTGTCTCCCGGCATCGAGCGGCGCGGCCTTCGGGCCCGAATGGCGCTCGGACGGGCCAAGAGAGGACTACGACAATGCAGACCGATCGACATCCCGATCAGGATGCGCTCATGGCATGGAACGACGGCGAGATGGCGGGCGCGGACGCGGCAGAAATCCAGGCGCACGTGGCGTCGTGCGCGAGCTGTGCGGTGGAGGTGGACCAGCTCGACGCCGTGAGCGCCCGCGTGCGCGGATGGCGTGTCGAGCCGGCGGCGATTCAGCCGCCCGCCATGCCGGCGCGCCCCACCCGCTGGGTCCGTTGGGCCGCGGCCGCGGCCGCGGCGGTAGCGCTGATCAGCCTGCCGGCCTGGTGGTGGACGACGAGCGATCGGCGCGCGGCCGGCGGCGCGCCGGGCCTCAGCGCCAACGTGTTCCTCCCGGGCGCGCTGCAGGCGGCGGGGCTCCGGTCCGGTGCGGCGAAGGTCACGCTCACGGTCTTCGTCGACTGGCAGTGTCCCGCGTGCGCGACGAGCTATCCGACCTACTTCAATCTGATGAGAGAGTACGAGCAGTCCGCGCCCGGGCAGGTGGCGCTCGTATTGAAGGATTTTCCACTCGATCCCAAGTGCAACGGCGCCGTTCCGCGGGGCCCTCATCCTGTTGCGTGCGAAGCGGCCGCGGCGGTCCGCATGGCGCGAGCCCGCGGCCGCGCCGGGGAGATGATTCAATTTCTGATCGGCCAGGCCACGCCGTCTCTCGCAGCAAACGACATCCGCGCCGCCGCGGCCAGCATCCTGGGACCGCTCGACTTCGACGCGGCGTATGCGCAGGAACTGGCGGGGATCCAGCAGGACGTCTCGGACGCCGTCCTCCGGCACGTGCAATTCACGCCGAGCTTCTACATCAACGACGTGCCTCTGGCCTCGAACGGCCATGCACTGCCGACCGCCGACGAGCTGCGCGAGGCGATCGACGCGCAGCTCGGGCGCCACCCGAATGCCGGATGCCCGGATGGCCAGCGCCGGTCGCGAACGGGCGGATGCCTGTGACGAGCTCGGGCGGCGCGGGCGTGTCGCGCCGCGTCCGGCCGCTCGAGCCCGATGTGAGGACCCGAGTCCTGGCTCTCCGCGGGCGCTCCGTCAGTCGTGCATCGTGTCGTACTGCAGCGCCACGATGCCGGACGTCTCGTACACGCGCCGGTTGGTCAGCCGGAGGCGGGTGCGGGCCGCCCGCGGCGCGACGAACGGAACCCCGCTGCCGAGCACGATCGGCACGATGGCGGCATCGACCCCGTCGACCAGACGCGCGTCGAGCAGGCTCCTGAACAGGTCGCCGCCACCGAACAGCCAGATGTCCTTGCCGGGCTGCGCCTTCAGGTCCGTGACCAGCGCCTCGGCGTCGCGCACGACGGCCACGCCGGGATGATCCGCCGGTGCGAGGGTTCGCGACACAACGAACGACTTCACGCCGGGAATCGCCCCGCCACGTCCCGCCTTCAGCATCGATTCGAATGTCTTCCGCCCGATGAGCAGCGTGTCGAACCGGCTGAAGATCCCGGCCAAGTCGATGTCGGGATCGTGGACGATCCAGTCGCTCTCTCCGTCGGGCCCGGCGATGTAGCCGTCGAGGCTCATCGCCACGCCGTAGCGCACCTGCCGCGCGGGCGAACTCCCGAAGAGCCTCGTTCGCGCCACGAGGGGCATGTTCGCATAGTCCGCGGTCTGCCGCATCCGGAGATCGAGCTTTGCGCCGCGCGCCCGAATCAAGTTTCCGGCGCGTCGGTCGATTGCATCCTGGGCGAGGCGCGCGCGCACGCCGTCCGGCCGACAGCATCGACATGGAATCCGATCGAAGCGCGACCGTCTGCGTCGCACGCCAGCCGATTCTGGACGATGCCGGCCGCGTGTTCGGCTACGAGCTGCTGTATCGCGCCGATCCAGGCGCGACGGCCTGCCTGGCGACCGGGGACTTCGCCAGCGCTCGAGTCCTGACCGACGCGCTGCTCGGCCTCGGCCTCGAGACGCTCACCGTCGGGCTGCCGGCCTTCATCAATCTGACCCGGGAGCTTCTCCTGGACGAGGCCGGCACGCTGCTGCCGACGGGCGCGACGGTGCTCGAGCTTCGCGAGGACATTCCCGTCAATCCAGAGGTCATCAAGGCCTGCCGGCGGCTGCACGAGCTCGGCTACGCGCTCGCGCTCGACGATTTCGTCGCGGGCTCGGACGCCGAGGCGCTGCTACCGTGGGCGCGCTACGTGAAGATCGATCTGCTGAGCACGCCGGCCGCCGACTGGGCGGCGCTGGCGGCCCGGTTCAAGCGCCGCGGTCTGACGGTCGTCGCCGAGAAGGTCGAGAGCGCCGAAGTCGCGGCAGAGGCACGCGCCGCGGGCTATCGGCTGTTCCAGGGTTTCTTCTTCTGCCGGCCCACGACGTTCGCCTCGACGCCGCTGCCGGCGAGCCGGCTGGGCCACCTCCGGCTCCTGGCCGCGCTGAACCGCGAGAACATCACGCTCAGCGACGTCGAGGATCTCATCAAGCACGATGTCTCGCTGAGCTACCGCGTGTTGCGGTCCGTCAATGCCGCCGGGATCGCGCAGCGTCAGGAGGTCTCCTCGATTCGCCGGGCGTTGCTGCTGCTCGGCGTCGATCAGATCCGGAAGTGGGCATCGGTCTGGTCGCTGGCCGGCCTGAATGGAACCGGGACGTCGGAGACGGTGTCGATGGCGCTCATGCGGGCGCGCTGCTGTGAGCTGCTGGCGGCATCGGTGCCAGCCGCCGATCCGGGCGCGCACTTTCTCCTGGGCCTGTGTTCGCTGCTGGACGTGATTCTCCAGCGCTCGATGGCGGAGGCGATTGCCGAGATGCCGCTGCCGGCCGCCGTACGTGGCGCGCTCCTCGGAGAGGCCACGCCCGCGCGCGCCATCCTCGAGAGCGTGGTGGCGTACGAGCAGGGGGACTGGGCCGCGGCAGCGGCCGCAGCGCAGCGCGTCGGCGTGTCGCACGCCCTCCTGCCGGCCGTCTACGCGGACGCGCTCCGCTGGGCGCGCGATCTCTCGCAGTCCTCGGCCGCGTGACGCGCGCGCGGCGCGGCCGGGTATAATCCGCGCGGCGCGTGGCGCCGCAGTTCCCGCAGGCACGGAGCACGCATGTACACCGTTACGAAGGATCTCGTCCTCCCGAGCACCGTCACGGGCTCCTGGCCCCGGCCACGCTGGTTCGACATGAGCATGTGGGCGAAACCCCTCGACACGTGCATGATGGATATCCGCTTTCGGGAGAAGTTCCAGGACGCGCTGGCGGTGGTCGTCAGCGACGAGGAGCGCGCCGGTCTCGACATCCTGACCCACGGCGACTATCACTGCGACGAGGACTTCGCGGGCCGGAGCTGGCATCACTATCCGATCCAGCGGTGGGCGGGCTTCGAAGGCGATTTCCTGCAGTCCGAGGAGACGCGCAGCCCGTGGCTCCGGTATCCCCCGGGCACGCTCCTGAACGAGATCTACACCGCGTGGCGCTGGCCGCGCGTGACGGGCAAGATCGAGCACCGGCCGCTGGACTATCCGAAGATCTGGCGCATCGCCCAGAGCAAGACGCGCAAGCCCGTCCGCTTCGGCACGTGCTGCTCGCAGGTGATGGGGCTGTTCCTCGACATCTACACGGACCAGTACAAGGACAACCGCGAGGTCGTCTGGGACATGGCGGTCGCCATGAACCAGGAGCTCCTGGCGCTGCGCGACGCCGGCTGCCGCTGCATCCAGATCGAGGAGCCGACGCTGCACTTCATGGCCAACACCTACGGCGCCGACCACGAAAACGTGAAGTTCATGGTCGAGTGCTACAACCGCGAAGTCCAGGGGCTCGATGACGTCGAGATCTGGATCCATACGTGCTGGGGCAATCCCAACATGCAGCGCGTGATGGAAGACACCAGCTACAAGGCGTCGTTCGAGCTGTACCTGCACCAGATGCGCGGCGACGTGTGGACGATCGAGACCAAGGATCGGAACTTCAAGGACCTGGAGCTCTTCGATCAGTACAAGGGCAGGCTGCCGAAGAAGATTTGCGTGGGCGCGGTGAGCCACCGGTCGCTGCAGGCGGATCGGCCCGAGGAGGTGGCCGGCGCGATCCGCACGGCGCTGAAACACGTCGCGCCCGAGCAGCTGATCGTCTCGAGCGACTGCGGCTTCGGGCGCCAGGGCGCCAATCGCGAGATCGCCTTCTACAAGGCGAGTGCCATCGCGCAGGGCTGCAACCTGGTCCGCAAGGAGCTCGGGCTGTCGACGAGCTACGTGCCCGCGGCCGATCCCCGTCTGCAGATCGACATCGTGCCGAAGACGGCCAGTTAGCCCGAAGCCCGAAGCCCGAAGGAGTCTTTCGATGAAACCCCCGACCGTCTTCCTCGGCGAGATGACCAATCCCGAGGTCGAGCAGTTCCTCAAGAAGCATCACACCATCATCGTGCCGACCGGCGCGACCGAGCAGCACGGGCCCCACGGTCCGCTGCTGACCGACGTCTACATTCCGCAGGAGGTCGCCCGCCGGGTGGCGCCGACGGTCGGCGCGCTGGTTGCGCCCCCGATCAACTACGCATTGTCCTATCCCCACGTCGGCTTCACGAGCGTCGTGCATCTGAAGATTCCGACGTTCATGGCGATGATTGGGGACATCTGCGAGTCGTTCGCGGCGATGGGGTTCAAGCGGATCGTGTTCCTGAACGGGCATTTCGACAACACGTACCCGATTGCGTACGCGTGCGCGATGATCGCCGAGAAGCTGCCGAAGGACGTGAAGGCCTTTCCGGTGAACTACTGGGACGGCATGACTGCCGAAGAGATTGGGGAGTTCCTGACCCTGAAGACCGGGCTGCACGCCAACGCGGCCGAGACGGGCGCCATGCTCGCGATCAATCCGGATCTGGTCGACATGGAGAAGGCCAACGCCGAGTTTCCACCGTTCCCGGACTACACCGTGAACACCGGGCCGGTGCACGCCGCCTATTTCTTCACGTCGCCGGGGTCGGTGTATTGGGCAACGACGTCGGGCACCTGGGGCGACGCCCGGCAGGCCACGCCCGAGATGGGGAAGCGCTACCTCGACGCCAGCGTCCGGTCGACGATCGCGGTGCTCGAGAACATCGAGAAGACGTTCACGGCCATGCCCAGGCGTTAGCAGTCGGGCAATGGGGCACCCGTCATTGCCTCACGGCCCCGCTGCGCCATTCCCGCCTGGGCCCGTCTTGGGCACCAACGCGAACGTCATCGTGCCGTCGCAGACGACGGCGCCGCCGACGCGGGCGGCGCCGCTCAGCACGCCCATTCGGCTCCTGAGCCGCTTGACCACCGCCTCGATCTCGACGACGTCCCCCGGGCGCACGGCCCGCCGGTACCGAACCCGCTCGATTCCCATGAACACGATCAGCTTCTCGCGGTTTTCCGGCTTCGAGAGGATGAGGATCGCTCCCACCTGCGCGACGGCCTCGGTCAGGATCGTCGGCGGCAGCGTCGGCCGGTCCCCGAGATTGTTGGGCGAGAGGTAGCGCTCGTTGAGCGACACGTTCTTGATCCCGACAATGCGTTTGTCCGGCTCGAGCTCCGTGACGCGGTCGACAAGGAGGAACGGATACCGGTGAGGCAGAATCCGTTCGATCGCCGTGTAGTCCAGTGGCAGTCGTGTCATGGGGGAGTCGGGATCCGGGGGCGGCCGGGCGCTCAAAGTATAATTCGTGTTTGGCCCTCCTGTCTGGATCCATGAACCAGCCCTTCGGTGCGCCGCTCTCCACGCCTCTCGCGGACGGGTCGAGCGAGCGCGACGTCCTGCTGACGCTCTTCGACATGGGGCGTCAGGTGGCGTCGGTCATCGAGCTCGACGAGCTGCTCGATGCGATGCCCGGATTCATCGGGCGTCTCATCCCGTTCGACGCGCTCGCGCTCTACTTGCTGGACGAACGGCGGAACGAGCTGAGAATCGCCCACGCCGTGGGCTATCCGGACGTGCGGCAGTTTCGGATCGGCCTCGGCCAGGGGCTCGTCGGCCGTGTCGTATCCGCCCAGCAGGTCACCGTCATCGGCGATGTGGCCGACGATCCGCACTACATCGAGATCGTGCCCGGCATGGTGTCGACGCTCGCCGTGCCGCTCGTGCACAAGGCGAAGGCGATTGGCGCCCTGAACGTGCTCAGCCGGGAGCGCGACCGCTACACGGAACGGGACGCCAACATCCTCCGCCAGTTCGCCACCCTGGCCGCGGCCGCCATCGTCAACGCGCGCCTGTTCGAACGGCAGAAGCAGGACGCCGAGGCGTTCGAGACCTTGGCCGATATCGGCCGCGAGGTCGCCGCCGTGCTCGACCTGGACGAGCTGCTCTCGCGGATCGCCCAGCTCACCCGCCGGCTGGTGGACTATCGCACGTTCGGCATCCTCCTGCTCGACGAGTCCACGGGCGAGCTAGACATCGAAGTGGCGGTCCAGTACGGCGAGAAGGTCGTCCTTCCGAAGGTCGCACTCGGCGAGGGGCTCGTCGGCTACGCCGCGCTGCATCGCGAAGCCGTGCTCGTGCCCGACGTGTCGAAGGACCCCCGCTACATCAAGGTCGTCGACGACGTGCGGTCGGAGCTGGTCGTGCCGATGCTGCTGAAGGACCGCTGCATCGGCGTGTTCGACCTCGAATCCCCGGAGCTGGACACGTTCACGAAGCGCGACGTCGAGATCCTCACGCTGCTCGCGAGCCAGGCCGCGGTGGCCATCGAGAACGCGCGGCTGTACGAAGAGGTCTCCCGGACCGAGGCCCGTCTCGAGAAGGAGCTGCGCTTCGCCAGGCGCGTCCAGGCGGCGCTGCTGCCGACCCAGCTGCCCAAACGAATCAAGGGCATCGACCTGGCGGCGGCGTTCGAATCGGCGCGGGAGCTCGGCGGCGACTTCCACGACTTCCTGCTGCCCGATTCGAACACGCTGATCGTCGCGGTCGGAGACGTGTCGGGAAAGGGGGTCCCCGCCGCGCTCTACAGCGCCTTCGCCGGCGAGCTCGTCCGCGGACGCGCGTTCCGCCGCCGCTACCTGCCGGAGCGCTCGTCGCCCTCCGCCGTGCTGTCGTCGATGAATACGATCCTGCACGACCGGCAGCTCGAGGAGTACTACTGCACGCTGATCTACTCGGTGTTCGACCTGAAACGGCGGACGGTGACGCTCGCGAACTCCGGCGTGCCGTATCCGATCCGCGCGAGCGGCGAGACGGTCGAACAGATCCCGTCACCGGGCGTGCCGCTCGGCTCCTTCTTGGGCGTGACCTACGACGACGTGACGCTGCCGCTCGCGAGCCAGGACGTCTTCGTCTTCTGCTCGGACGGGATCTTCGAGGCCATGAACAGCCGCAACGAGGAATTCTCGGCCGAGCGGCTGATCGAAGTCGTGCGCCAATCGCGCGCGCTCGGCGCCCGGGAGATCGTGAACGCCATCGTCCAGGCCGTCGAGCAGCACCGCGGAGGATCTCCCCGCAGCGACGACATGACGGTCGTGGCGTTGAAGATTACGACGTAGTTGTGAGTGTGAGTCTCCCGCCTCCGCGGGAGCTCGGGTGGAAGCGTGTCGAGCCGGCCGTCATCGACCTGGAGAGAACGGGATGCGGCGATGCCAGCGCCTGCCTGTCGATTGTGTCGCACCCCGCTGACGCACGGCCGGCTCGCCATTCCTTCAATCAAGACGCGTGCCGTTGGCGGGCGCCGCGAATGCGCCATCACGCGCGCCCGAAGGGCGGGTGCTGTCCTGCACCGGCAACGAGCGCCCCAAAATGTGGCCGACAGCGAGGACAGTGGGATGTCGAGCTATCCCCGGACGACCGGGGCGGCTTCCGCCGTGCTTCCCAGGGGCAGGGTCGTCGGCGTGATGAACGTGGCCAGTTGGGCGGCGAAGATCTTGGCGATCGAAACGGTATCGGGTCCACCGCGGTCCTGGCCGATCTCCGCGGCCAGCACGCCCGTGCAGCCGGTCGGGGCAATCAGTGGGACGGCGATGGCGTTCGTCGCGCCGCGGGTGGCGTCGGTGTAGGACTGGGCCTGCATCGATCGGAACGCCATCGAGGTGACGTTGTCGGCGTCCGCTCGGAGCGGCCCCAGCCGCTCGAGCACCCTGTCGGAATATCCGTGAGCGAGTGACGGGTGGAGCAGGCCGCCGCCCGCGTCCGCGACCCAGAGGACGATCCCCTTCGCACCCAGGACGGCGGCGGCGCGCTCGAGCAGCGGCGGAAGGTCCTGGCTGTCGAGCACCCGCGCCAGATCGACGCAAATCTGTGCCGCGTCCGCGACCTCGGGCCGGCCGAGGGCCGGCCGCGCGGGCGGCGGGACCCGCGTGGTTGCGCGGGGAACCGGGGGCGCCGGTGTCGCTTCCTTCTTCTCAGGCGCGGGAGAGGCGCGCGGAGCGCGGCGGCTCACGCCAAGTGCGAGGATGACTGCCAGGAGACTGCCCACGGCGGCCGCCTCGGCCCGGAGGCGCAAGCGCCGAAGTGCGCCAATCCGCGTGTCGCGCGCCGTCGACTCGTCCGCCTGTGCGGCCGACAGCTCCGAGTCGAGCCGCTGCGCGCTCGTCGTCGCATCGGAGAAGATCGCGGTCGCCGCGGGTCGAGATGCGCCGGCCTCGAGGTCGTCGCGGGCCTTCTGGTCGAGACCGTTCAGCGATCCGAGCGCGGCCATCGCCGCCTCGTAGTGCGGCCTGGCCGCGTCGGCGCCGGCCGCAGCCTGGAGGTCGCTGATCGACTGTTCGAGCGCGGCCGAGAGCTCGGTGGCCCGCGTCTGCCAGAAGCCCGGGTCCTGGCCGATCGCGAAGTACGCCGCCTGGGCGGCGCGCAGGTTCGACAGCGCAAGCTGTGCCGACTGTCGCGTGCGGTTCAGGGCCTCGGCGGATTCACGTTCGCGGGAGATCTGGTCGTCGAGTCGGAAGTCCTCGACGAGGACGCCGACGGTGACTGCGAGGGAAAACGTCAGGACCAGCACAAGGCCGAGCCTGCGTCTGATCATGGGGGACTACTATAGCACTCCGCTCGCACCCGTCGGCCTCTTGGCGGCGAGGAGGGCCCCTCCGTGCTCGGCCGCCTCGGTGACGAGGACGCCCATCTTCGGATGCGAGGCCTCGAGATCGACCGGCAAGTGCCGGCGATGGAGCTCGGCGGACGTCGTGGGGCCTATGGACGCGATCACGGTGCGCGCCAGGCCGCGCCGCACGTCGGCGTCGAGCCCGAGGGCTGCCGCCAGCTCGAACAGGTGCGCGACCTGCACCTGTGTCGTGAAGAGCGTCAGATCGATCTCCCCGTGCGCCAAGGCCGTGATCGCGCCCTTCAGCGGCTCGACGTCCTCAGGCAGGGCCCAGCGATAGATTGGGACCGCCGTCACGACGGCGCCTCGCGCGCGCAAACCGTCGAGCAGTTCGGGATTGGACGCGCCGTATTCCTGCACCGCGATCCGCGGCTGCGGCGGCAGTTCGCCGGGCCGCGCGTCGATCGCCGACACCAGCTCGCGCCAGGTGTTCGGCTCCGGCGCCGCGACCCAGACGGGCACCTTCCACTCGCGCATGACGGCCATCGGCTTCGGGCCGCGGACGATCACCCTGGTCCTGGCGAGCGCGGCCAGAAATGCCGCGCGCGGCTGGCTGTCCTGGACGACGTTCAGGAGCGCGCGGGCACCGACGCCGGTCAGGAAGGCGACCGCGTCGTAGTCGCCGCGGACGAGGGCGGCGCCGAAGGCGAGCGCCTCGGTGTTCGAGGAGAGCGGCACTTCGCGGAGCGCGGGCGCCACGGTGGGCCGGCCGCCGAATGTCTCGATGAGCGCGGCAATCTCCGTCGCGCGCCGGCTCTCGAGCGACAGCACGCGCAAGCCGTTGAAGCTCGGCCTCGGCATCGCGCGATGATAGCATCGCGAAACCGGGGTTCCTGGGTTCCGAGGTTCGGTGCACCGGTCGTTCCCGAGTCATTGCGGGCCCTGACATCTCCGAGCGCGCGTTCGAGAAGGTTGTGTAGGATCTCTGAATATGCCGAAGTCCGAGACCGGACCGCTCACACCCGATCGCCTGATGGGCATTGCCCACGGGTTCTGGGCGAGTCAGATTCTGGCGTCTGCCGCCCACTACGGCTTCTTCACGCTGATTTCTCGAGGCAAGAACACCGCGGACGCGATCGCGTCGGCCGCCGGGACGGATCCGGACGGCACGCGCATGGTGCTCGACAGCCTGGTCGCCCTCGAGATCCTGCGCAAACAGGAGGGCGCATACGCGTTGACGCCCGAGGCCGAGGCGTTTCTGGTGAATGGCCGCCCCGGCGACATCAGTCCGATGATCGCCGACCATCCGCAGGTTCTTTGGAACGAGTGGGGCCGTCTGCGGGACGCGCTGAAGCGGCGGCCGAAGGCATCGGCGGAGTACACCGAAGATCCCGGCGCGGAAGGTTTCTTCGCCAGGCTGATTCGCATCATCATGCCGCTGGCGCTCGGTCCGGCCGACGCGGTCGCCGAACACCTCGGCGTGGGAACCTCGCGCAAGGGCCTGCGGATCCTCGACGTCGGCGCCGGCAGCGGGGCGTGGACGATGCCGTTCGCCCGACGGGATCCGTCGGCCGAGATCACGGCGTTCGATCTGCCCCGCGTGCTGGGCGAGACCCGGAAGATCGTGGATGAGACAGGCCTCGGCGCCCGCTATCGGCTGCAGGCCGGGGACCTGACCCGGGATGATTTCGGCGAGGCGCGCTACGACATCGCGGTGCTCGGCAACATCTGCCACGGCCTGACGCCCGACCAGAACCGGGACCTGTTCACGCGGCTGCACCGGGCGATCGTGCCCGGCGGCCAGCTCGTCATCGCCGACATGGTTCCGAACGAACAGCGTTCCGGACCGCCGTTCCCTGTGCTGTTCGCGGTCAACATGTACCTGATGACGGGCGGCGACACGTATACGTTCTCGGAGTACGCGGCCTGGCTCGCGCAGGCCGGCTTCTCGCACCCGACGGCGTTCGACACGCATCGCTCCCATTCCCCGGTGATCCTCGCGACGCGATGACCCGCCGCGGTCCGAGCGCCGTGGCGAGGCCGACGCTGAGCGGAGCGCTGGCTGGCGCGGCGGCGCTGGTCCTGGTCGCGAGCGCGACGGCGCCGCTGTGCGCGTGGAGCCCCCAGGGGCATCGACTCGTCGCCCTGCTTGCGGCGAATCACCTCACGGATGCGGCGAGTCGGCGCGTGCGCGACCTGCTCGACGGCGCGACGCTCGCCGACGTCGCCGTGTGGGCCGATCGGTACGGCGCGGACAACAGCCAGACAGCGCGCTGGCACTACGTGAACATCCCTGCCGATGCGGCGGGCTACGACCGCGATCGCGACTGCCCGAGGCAGCCGGGTGTTTCGGCCGGCACCTCGCGCGACCGCTGGCGCGACTGCGTCGTCGATCGGATCCGGTACTACCGCGAGCGGCTCGCCGAGGCGTCGCTCGATCGCGCCGACCGGGCCGTCGCACTGAAGTTCCTCGTCCACCTCGTCGGCGACGTTCACCAGCCGTTCCACGCGATCGGTCTGGAACGCGGCGGCAACGGCATTCCGGTCACCGTCTTCGGTTCGCCGACCTGCCGCTATGAAGACGGCACCGCCTACGGCTGCAACCTGCACAACGTCTGGGACACGGTCCTCATCGCCCATCGCGGGCTGAGCGACGCCCGCTATCTGAGCGAGCTGGAGCGCCTCGCCGTGCAGCGCGCGTGGAGGTCCGGCGCCGACGGCTCGCCGGAGGCATGGGCGATGGAATCGCACGCGCTCGCGAAGGCGGCGCTGCTGCCGCGGCACGGCCAGGCAGACGAGGCGTACTATCGGGCTCAGATTCCGAAGGTCGACGAGCGGCTGGCCCGCGCCGGCCTGCGGCTGGCGGGGCTGCTGAATCTCGCCCTCGGCGGGACGGCTGGCGGCGCGGTCAACTCGCCGCGGTCCCAGCCGCGGCAGACGATTCCGCCCGCCGCGCCAGCAGCGCGCCGAGGTAGCAGATTGCGATGACGACCGCCAGCCACCGGTAGCCGATGATGAGCGACGAGGTACTCGGCCACGCCGCCCGTCATCGCGCCGAGCAGGTTCACGCCGTAGTCGCGCTCGACCGACGTGGATCGCTTGATCGCGGATCCGAACAGCAGACCGGCGCAGAAGATCGGACTGAAGAACAGCGCGGCGTAGAACACGGACTCCGCCACGCGGCTCTCGAACGTGATCGTGCCGATCGGCAGCAGCGCGCTGGCCGCGATCAGGGCGATCAGCACGGTCCCGACGAGCCATCCCCGCCTGGGCAGGTCGTAGCGCAGGACAACGAGATTCGCGGCGAGCGCCATCACGAGCACCGAGGCGATGGCGAGCGACGAGACGGCCCACGTGGATCCCCAGAGCAGTGCGAACTGTGTGATGGCCTTCGTCTCGAGCAGCATGAACCCGGCGCCGAGCAGGAAGCACTGCCACGACCAGCGGCCGGCGCTCCGGCGGACGCCGGGCAGGATCATCGCCGCCGATGCGGCCAGAATCAGCCAGAGCGCCACGGCGTAGTGCGTCGGGATGTGGCGGTCCCGCAGGTAGAGGAACGGCCAGTCGTCTGAGGCCGGTTCGATCGACGGATCCCGGGTCAGCCAATGTGCGGGGCTGGGCTCGTGGGACTGGCCGAACGCCATCACGCGCTCGGGCACGGGCGGGTTGGCCGTGAGCTCCGCCGTTCGGGGGCCGGCCAGCATGACGCCGAGGTACGAGTGCTCCTCGTGGACGTGGACGCGCGGCTCGCGTCCGAACACGTCGGCCGCCGTGTTCGCGAGGCGATCGACGAGCCATCGTTCCCGGAAATAGTTGTAGATGCAGAGCAGGCCGTTCGGCGTGAGGTGATCCTTCACCGCCTGGAACGACTCGCGCGTGAACATGTAGCTCTCCAGCCGGACGCCGGAGAAGCTCGATTGCAGCGTGAGGGAATCGATCAGCGCGAAGACCACGAGGTCGTACTTCCGGTTCGTCGTCCTCAGGAAGTGCCGCGCGTCGTCGTTGACGACGGTGACGCGCGGGTCGCTGTACGGATGCTCGGGATGTCGTTCGCGACCGAGGCGGATGATCACCGGGTCGATCTCGACGGCGTCCACGTGCTTCACGCCGTGCCGGAGCGCCGCCGCCACGTCGGTGCCGGATCCGGCGCCGAGCACGAGCACGTTGTCGAACGTGTCGCCGAACACCGTGTACGGCCACTGGTAGAAGTACTCCTTGTCTTCGACGCGCGCCATCGACTGGTGGAACAGGTTGTTCACCTCGATGACCGTGTCCGGGCCCTCCTGCTGGACCGTGATCTTGTAGTACGGCGACCAGAACGTCCCGCGCGCCATGACGTGCACGTAGCCAATCGAGACGACGAGCAGGGCGAGATTGACGGCGAGGAGCGGCGCCGGCAGGCGCCGCTCGCCGGGCCCGGGCCGGAGGAGCAGAGGCACGGCCGCGCACGCGGCGACCGTCCACCAGGTCGCCGGCGGCAACTCGAGCCACGAGAGCAGTGCGAAGGTGACGACGCCCCCCAGGCTGCCGAGGATGTTCGCCGTGTAGGCCGCGAGCGGCGGGCGGGCGGCCATCTCGCGCGCCATCCGCTGCGCCAGCGCGACGAACAGCGCCACGACGATCAGGAAGATGCCCGGCAGGAGGAGCGTGCTCTCGACGGGCACGACCTGCCGGGCCGTGCCTGACGAGAAGTAGATCGCGCCGGGCGACTGAACCGTGACCTCGATGCGGAACGTGTAGACCCCGACGATGATCGCCGTGAGCACGATCGGAAAGAGGGGAAACAGGCGCGCGCGGCTCCGCGCGAGGAGGCACCCGAGCCCGATGCCGAGAAAGCTCGCGAGCAGGACGAAGTTGGAGAAGAACGAGAGCAGCCGGATGTAGGAGCCCATCCAGCGGATCAGGCCGATTTCGGAGAAGAGGACGAGGAAGGAGGAGAGAAAGATCATGGGACAGGTGTGACACCAGGTACGCCAGGTACGAGGAGCGAGCTCACCTTTGTCATTCGCTTCTTGAAAGGAAGCTGATACGCGTTCTTGACAGGTTCCGCGTACCCGGCGTACCCGGCGTACCCGTTCTCGTTGCAAGCGACAGAATGTCGTTGAGAATGCCCGCTGCCGTGACCGCGGGGCCGGCCCCGGGGCCGCTGACGACGAGCGGCTCGGCCCGGTAGCGCGTCGTCGTGAACGCGACGAGGTTCCGCGTGCCCTGGAGCGCGCCGATGGGGCTCGACGCCGGCACGGCGGTGAGTCGGGCGGAGACCGCCCGCGGGGTGGCGCTGACCACGTAGCGCAGCACGCGGCCCCGGGCGCTCTCCCGCGCCGCGCGCGCGCGCCACGCGGCGTCCGCCTCCGGCAGCCGCCGCATGAACTCGCCCAGCGGCACGGACCGGAGCGCCGGAGGCACCAGATCGTCCGGCACCGGCGCCGGGCCGCGGTAGCCCATCAGCCTCGCGAGGATCAGCGCCTTGCGGGCCGCATCGCGCCCCGACAGATCCTCTCGCGGATCAGGTTCCGCGTACCCGAGGTCGACGGCCTCCCGCACGGCGTCGGAGAACGGCCGGCCCGCGGACACGGCCGACGCCAGATACATGAGCGTCCCGCTCACGCAGCCGTCGATGCGCAGCACGCGGTCGCCCGTTTCGGCGAGCTTCAGATACGTGTCGATGATCGGCAGTCCGGCGCCGACCGTCGCTTCGTAGCGGATGTGCCGCCCGTCCGCGCCGGACGCCGCCCAGAGCGCCGCGTAGCTCTTCCAGGTGCCCGCGAGCGGCCGCTTGTTGGCCAGGACGAGGTCGAACCCGTGGCCGAGCGCGGACGCCAGCAGGTCGGACGAGTCCTCGCTCGTGACATCGACCAGGATCGGCCTCGACACCGCGTGACTCGCCATGAACGTGAGGGCGTCGGACGCCGACGCCGATCGCCCGCCGAGCTTCGCGAGCAGCCCGCCGGCATCCTTCCGCTGCGCCAGATCCACGAGCCTGCGGCGCGACAGTCCGCGTGGATCGAACACGTACCCCGAGCGGTCGAGCAGTCCCACCACCCGTACGGGCCCGCCCGCGGCGGCGGCGATCTGGTCCGTCAGCGCGCGGCCGACGCGGCCGAAGCCCAGCAGGACCACGTCGGTGGGCGGCGAGGCGTCGGGCGTGCGCCCGCCGCCAATCTTCGACAGCTGGAAGGCCGCGTGGACTCGCCGCGCCGCCTCCGGCGCATCGGCCTCGGCGACGGCGAACGAGATGTTGCGTTCCGACGAGCCTTGCGCAATCGCGACGATGTTGATCGATCCGGCCGCCAGCGCGGAGAAGACCCGCGCCGCGATGCCGGGCGCTCCCGCCATGCCGTCGCCGACCACGGCGACGACCGCGATGCCCCGGCGCGCGGTGACCGCGTCGATCAGCCCGCTGGCCAGCTCGTCCCGGAAGGCGTGCCGCACGCTGCGCACACCACGGTCCGCCTCGTTGGCCGGGACCGTGAACCCGATCGAGCTCTCCGACGACGCTTGGAAGATCGTCGACACCGAAAGACGCTCCGCGTCCACGGCCGCAAAGGTCCGGGCGGCGATGCCGTGGACGCCGACCATGCCCTTGCCGGCGACCGTGATGATCGCCTGGTCGGGCACGATGGCCAGAGCCTTGACTGGATAGAGGCGCGACGAGCGGCGGGCGGAGACCTCGGTGCCCGGGCTCTCCGGGGCGAGGAACGATCGCACCCGGAGGACGACGCGCGTGCCTGCAATCGGAATGAGCGCGCGCGGGTGCAGCACCTTGGCCCCGTAGTGCGCCACCTCCGCCGCCTCACGATGATGGAGCTGCGGAATCAGCCGCGCGTCCGGGACGAGGCGTGGATCCGCCGTGAGAATCCCGGCCACGTCCTTCCAGAGAATCACCTCGCGGGCGCCGAGCGCGCGCCCGAGCAGGGTGGCGGTCAGGTCCGATCCGCCCCGCCCGAGCGTCGTGATGCTGCCGTCGGGCGCCCGCCCGATGAAACCCGGCACGATCGCGATCGATCCCTTCGAGAGCACGGGTCTCAGCAGCGTGCGGGCCTGTCGCGCCGTCCGCCCCAGATCGGGCGCGGCACCGCCGTGCTGCGCGTCGGTGGCGACGATCTCGACCGCGTCGACGTACGCCGCCCGGCGACGGGCGGCGGCGATCGCCGCGGCGAGGCAGGCCGCGCTCAGCCGCTCGCCGCGCGAGACGAGGCGGTCGCTCGCCCGCGCCTCGAGATGCCCGAGCACGGCGGCCGCGGCGCACAGCTCGTGGTACTCGCGCGCCGCCGCGTCGATGGAGGCGAACAGGCGGCGCCGCGCGGGCCCGGGCGGGACGAGCGCCTTGGCGATCTGCCGATGACGCCGGAGCAGCTCCGCCGCCACGCGTCCGGGCGCCTCGGTGCGGCCGGCGAGCGCACGCCGCGCGCCCTCGAGGAGCAGATCCGTGACGCCGGCAAACGCGGACGCGACCACGACCAGCGGCCCGGAATGCGCAGCAATGAGCGCGACGGCCCGCCGGACGGCGTCGGCATCCGCGAGCGAGGCGCCTCCGAACTTCCAGATCTGGAGAGTGCGCGTCACCTCAGCGGGTCCCCGGCACCGGCACCGGCGTCATCAGACGATCGAACGCCCGCCGGACGGCGTCGTAGTCGTTCGGCAGCTCGACCGGAGGATTCGCGTATCGGGTCGAGAGCCCGGGGATCTGTCGCGTGTGATACGCCGTCTTGAACTCGGGGAACTTCAGGCCGTTCGCCGTGGAGATCACGATGACGCGATCGGACTTCCGGATCTCGCCCGCCAGGATCAGCTTCTCGAGCGCGGCGAGCGCCACGCCGGTGTGCGGGCACGTGAACATGCCGGTGCGGTCGGCGCGCGCCGAGGCGTCGGCCAGCTCCGCCTCGGACGCCTGCTCGACGATGCCGTTGAAGCGCTGCAGGGTGCCGATGGCCCGATGAATCGAGACCGGGTTCCCGATCTGGATGGCCGAGGCGATCGTCGTCCTCGCCGAGATCGGTTCGAACGCCCAGCCGTTGCGGTAGGCGAGGTACAGCGGATTCGCTGCCTCGGCCTGGGCCACGACCAGGCGGGGACGCTTGGTCGCGAGGCCGAGCTCCACCATCATGTCGAACCCGGCGCCGATTGCGGTCACGTTCCCGAGGTTTCCGCCCGGCACGATGACCACGTCCGGGATCTCCCAGTCGAACTGCTGTGCGATCTCGATGGAGAGGGTCTTCTGCCCTTCGAGCCGCAGGCTGTTCATCGAGTTCGCGAGGTAGACGCCCTCTTCGGTGGCGAGCCGCTGGACGATGGCCATGCAGCCGTCGAAGTCGGTCTCCAGCGACAGCACGAGCGCGGCGTTCGCCAGGGGCTGCACGAGCTGCGGCGCCGACACGCGGGCCCGCGGGAGGATGACCACGGCCGGGATCCCGGCCGCGGCGGCATACGCGGCCAGGGCCGCGGACGTGTCTCCGGTCGACGCGCAGGCGATCGCCCGGATGTTCGCGCCCTGGGCGATCATCTGCTTGACCACGGAGACGAGCAGCGTCATCCCGAGGTCCTTGAAGGACCCGGTGTGCGAGTTGCCGCAGAGCTTGACCCACAGGTCGCCCACGCCCAGGTCGCGGCCGTAGCGATCCGCCCAGAGCATGTTCGTGCCGCCCTCGTCCATCGAGACGACGTTCTCGTCCTGGATCTCCGGGCAGATCCATTCCTTCTTGCCCCAGACGCCGGATCCGTACGGCCAGCTCGTCCGCTTGTACCTGTCGTCGAAGAGGCGCATCCAGGCGGCGGGACTCCGGTGTCGCAGCGCGTCCATGTCGTGCGACACACGCAGGAGGCTCCCGCACGTCGGGCAGCGGTAGATCGGTCGCCAGATCGAGTGCTCGCCGTGGCAGCCGGCGCTGCAGCGGAAGACTGCGCGGTAGGGTGATGCGATCATGGCGTTAGCGCGACCTCGCGGGCGCGGCCGCTTCGACGGCGGCCTCGAAGTCGTCGAGCGAGCGCCCGATCCGGATGGGCTTGACGATACTCGAGAGGATCTCGATCGTCTTGTAGCCGTTCCCTGTGATGCAGATGACGATGGACTCGTCGCGCGGCAGCACGCCCCGCTCGACCAGCTTGCGCGTGGCGGCCACGGTGACGCCACCGGCGGCTTCGGTGAAGATCCCTTCGGTCTCGGCCAGCAGGGTGATCCCCTCGAGGATCTCGTGTTCCTCGACCGTCGCGCCGCCGCCGCCCGTCGCACGCACGGCGCGCAGCACCTGGAAGCCGTCGGCAGGATTGCCGATCGCGATCGACTTGGCGATCGTCTGCGGCTTCACCGGATCCGGGAACTCGAGTCCTGCCTCGAGCGCTCGAACGACCGGCGCGCAGCCGGCCGCCTGCGCGACATGGATGGACGGCAGGTCCCCGTCGACGATGCCGATCGTGCGAAGCTCCTCGAATCCCTTCAGGATTCGCGGCAGGAGCGTGCCTCCGGCCACCGGCGAGACGACGTGCCGCGGAAACCGCCAGCCGAGCTGCTCGGCGATCTCGAACCCGGTCGTCTTCGCGCCTTCGGCGTAGTACGCGCGGAGGTTGATGTTGGCGAAGCCCCAGTTGTACTTGTCCGCCACCTGCGTGCACAGCCGGTTCACGTCGTCGTAGTTCCCCCGGACGGCAATCACGCGCGATCCGTAGACCGCCGCGCCGGCCACCTTGCCGGCTTCGAGGTCGTCGGGAATGAACACCGAGCACGACAACGCGAGCCGCGCGGCGTGCGACGCGACGCTGTTCGCGAGATTGCCGGTGGATGCGCAGGCGAACACCGAGAATCCGAGCTCGACGGCCCGCGTCGCGGCCACCGAGACCACACGGTCCTTGTAGGAGCAGGTCGGATGATTCACCGAATCGTCCTTGACGTACAGCTCCCGGACGCCGAGCCGGGCTGCCAGCCGGTCCGCGCGGACGAGCGGCGTGAAGCCCGAATGCAGGCCCGTCCGCGGCTCGCCCTTCACCGGCAGCAGTTCGCGATATCGCCAGAGATTGCGCGGCCGCCGCTCGATGATCTCGCGCGAGATGAGGCGGGCGACGACGTCGTAGTCGTAGACGACCTCGAGCGGGCCCAGGCACTTGTCGCACACCCAGAGCGCCTCGGCAGGAAACGCCGCATGGCAGAGATGACACCGCAGCTGAAAGGACATCAACAGGTCTCCATATTCATCCGGGGGGCTTTGCCCCCGCGGACCCCCCGACGCGCGCTCTCGCTCGGCGCGTCGTCGCCTCGCTCCGAGCACGCGGGCTCGCGTCGCACCGCTCGCGAGGGTTCCTGCGCCGGGGGGCTTTGCCCCCGCGGACCCCCCGACGCGCGCTCTCGCTCGGCGCGTCGTCGCCTCGCTCCGAGCGCGCGGGCTCGCGTCGCGCCGCTCGCGAGGGTTCCTGCGCCGGGGGCTTCGCCTCGCGGCCCCACCGACGCGCTCGGACTACGGTCGTCAGGCCAGAACGACGCGCGTCAGTCCCCCGGCTGGTGCGCCCGCAGGATCCGGATCGTATGCGAGACGCCCATGCGTTCGTAGAGCGCGCCGAGACTGGCGCCGATCTCCTCTGCATGATCCGCGGCCAGCGCGAGAATCGACGGTCCGGCGCCGCTCAAACAGACGCCGAGCAGGCCCGGATGATCCATGGCCATCGCTTCGGCCAGGGCGGGGACGAGCGGCTGCCGGAACGGCTGATGCCAGCGGTCCCGCATCGCCTCCCGCAGATCGCCGAACCGGCCGCTCTCGAGCGCGCGGATCAGCATCACGGCGTGCTGGAGGTTGAAGACCGCGTCCCGCATGCGAATCGACGCCGGCAGCACGCTGCGGGCATGCGCCGTGTCCAGGGGCACGTCCGGCGTGCCGACGACGAACTGGACCGCGTCCGGCCAGCGCCACGCATGCGCACGGACGCGGCCGTCGTCGGTACTGACAGCTCGCCGTGATGCCGCCGAAGAGCGAGGCCGCAGCGTTGTCCGGGTGCCCCTCGACCTCGGAGGCGAGCGGCAGCCATTCCTCCGCCGGGCGGGCGCTCGTCAGCAGGCCGTACAGCTTGAATCCGGCGACCGTCGCCGCGGCGCTGCTGCCGAGCCCGGCCCGTCTCGGAATCTCGCTCTGGACCTCGATGCGCACACCGGGCGCGGGCACGCCGTGAAGGCGGGCGTAGCGGAATGCGGTCTCGATCCGGTTCTCACCCGTGAACGAGCCGTCGGCGAACACGGTTTCGATGGTGTCCGGCCGCGACGGCAGCTTCTCGAGCACGCGGACGCGAATGTAGAGCTGCAGCGCCACTGACAGCGTGTCGAACCCGGGGCCGAGGTTCGCCGTCGATGCCGGGACGATCAGATCGAAGGGAAGGTCAGCGCTGGCCACAGATGAAAAGACCCGCCGGCCGTTCGAGGCCGGCGGGTCACGTCAAGCGTTCTGTTCGCGAACCGCCTACCGACTCACCAGGCAGAGCGCCGACATCGGCATCCGCGTCGCGCAGAGGCCAATCCCCATCGTCGTGCTCCACGTCGTGAGCCCGCGCAGCGGCACAGAGAGCGAGTATATCTCACCTGCTCGCCTTGATGCTGTCGTCCGCCTTGAGGTCGCCGATGGCGTACTGCATGCCCGCGAGGATCTGCTGCAGGAATGCCGGATTGTTGTAGTAGAGCGACTCGTGATGGCCCAGGGCCTGGTAGAAGAGCCGGCCCTTGCCCTCGGGCCGAATCCAGCTCAGGGCGTAGTCGTGATCGGCGCGCGGATACTCCTCGAGGCCCTTGTCGCAGGCGCTCATCTTCGAGTAGTCGATGCTCGTGAGCACGTGCACGTTGTCGCGCGACCAGCCGTTGAACGTGTAGACCTCGTCAATCGTGTCGTAGTCCTGGCCCTTGAACGCGGCGTTGATCGGATTGGCCGGGTCGTCGAGGTGGACCGTGATCGGCGTCGGATACGACCAATGGAACTTGAAGTAGCCGCCGATGGCCTTGTCCCAATCGGGCCACAGCGGGACGCCTCCGCCGCCAGGGCCGTCGCCCCGGTGGCTGCACGGCGGCAGCGGCGCGGGCGGGCCGCCGGCCCGTCGTGCGCCCGGCGCACCGCCTCGCCTGGGCGCGTCGGCGGCTGCGGCCGCACGCCCATGATACGAATCGCCCGTGGCATGGATGCCCGCGATGCCCTTGCCGCCGCGGAGGAAGTCCATGAACGCCTGCCGGCGCGCCGCGGTCGCCGCCTGGTCGTCGTCGTCGAGGAACGTGCCGGTCTGTACTCGAGAGGAAGATTGCGTCGTACTGCGCGAGGTTCTCGGCGGTCATGACCGAGAGATCCCACGCCGTGTCGGACGTCCAGGCGCCGGTCTTCTTGCCCAGCTCTTCAATCAGCTTCGCCGCGAGCGGAATCGAGGAGTGCTGGAAGCCCGAGGAGGGGAGACGCGACCAGATGAGCACTTTGCGGGGCTTCTGCGGCTTGGCCGGGGGCGCGTCCGGAAGAAGCGCCAGCGTCGCCATCATCTTCGTCACGTCATTGGTGCACGGCACCTGCGGCTCGGGGCTGCGGCCGCCGCACCGCTCGTTGAGGGCCTGGAGGGCCGCCGGAGTTGCGGCCGCCGCCGGCGCCTGTCGGGCGAGGGCGGCAGCCAGCCCGACGGCCGAGAACACGGCGACCAGGACCGTCGCCGACGCTCGCGTGGGAACGCATCGCATAGAGCCTCCGGAAGCTTCACATCATATGTGAGTCGGTGCGCGACGGGCGCGGCAAAATCGCCTGGCCGCAGGGGTGGGCTTCAACGGCCCCGCGCGCTCCGGGCCGGGGTTCTGCTGGGCGAGAGCTTCGGCCGATCCGACTTAGAATCGAGCCAGCGTGGCCGATCGCTCGTCGAGCAGCGTCGCCTTCATGCTGCGCGCGCTGCAGTACCGCAACTATCGTCTCTTCTTCGGCGGACAGATCCTCTCGCTCGTCGGCACCTGGATCACGACGACGGCGACGAGCTGGCTCGTCTACCGGCTCACCGGGTCGGCGCTGCTGCTCGGCGTGGTCGGCTTCGCCGGGCAGTTCCCCGCTTTCCTGCTCGGGCCGTTCGCCGGCGTCCTCGTCGATCGTCTGGACCGCCACCGGCTGATCGTCCTGACGCAGACGATCTCGATGATTCAGTCGTTCGGCCTCGCCACGCTGACCCTGTCGGGCCGCATCACGATCGAACTGATCGTGATGCTGAACGTCGTGCAGGGGATCGTCAACGCGTTCGACATGCCCGGCCGCCAGGCGTTCCTGATCGAGATGATCGAGAACAAGAGCGACCTTGGCAACGCGATCGCGCTGAACTCGTCGATGGTGAACGCCGCCCGTCTCATCGGACCCTCCGTCGCCGGCGTCATCATCGCCGCCGTCGGCGAGGGCTGGTGCTTCCTCATCGACGGCGTCAGCTATCTCGCCGTGATCGCCGCGCTCCTGATGATGCGCGCGACGGGCGCCCTGCGGTCGCCCGTGGCCCGCGGCGGGGCGTGGCACCAGCTGACCGAGGGATTCCGGTACGTCTTCGGCTTCAAGCCGATCCGGTCGATCATCCTGCTGCTCGCGATCATCAGCCTCGTGGGCGTGCCCTACTCGGTGCTGATGCCGATCTTCGCCGCCGAGGTGTTCGGCGGCGGTCCGCACACGCTCGGCCTGCTGATGACCGCGTCGGGATGCGGCGCGTTGATCGGCGCGCTCTGGCTGGCGGCGAGGAGATCGGTGATCGGGCTGGGCCGCGTGATTCCCGTGGCCAGCGCGCTCTTCGGGGCGGGCCTGATCTGCTTCTCGTTCTCGAGCCGGCTCTGGCTCGCGCTGCCGTTCATGGTGATCACGGGCTTCGGCTTCATGACGCAGATGGCAGCCAGCAACACGGTCCTCCAGACGATCGTCGACGACGAGAAGCGTGGGCGCGTGATGGGCTTCTACATGATGGCGTTTCTCGGGACCGTGCCCCTGGGCAGCCTGATCGCCGGGTCGCTCTCGTCGCGAATCGGCGCGCCGCACACGCTGCTCGCCGGCGGCATCTGCTGTCTCGCCGGGGCAGCCTGGTTCGCCAGCATCCTGCCGTCGATTCGCGTCGCCGTCCGGCCGATCTATGTGCGGCTGGGGATTCTGCCGGAAATGGCGAGCGCTATCAGCACCACCTCGGAGCTCTCCGTTCCCCCGGAACGGCGATGAGCCGCGCCGGTCGTGGCGTCCCCCGCGGTCGCAAGGTCAGTCTCCCTCGACCAACATCACGAGGCGCCACTGGCCGCTGGCGTCCGAAAAGAACGCGCGGAACGTTACGGGACTGCGGATGAACCGCGACGCGATGTAGCCCCTCCGCCCGTCGAGCCACACCGCCGTCCAGCCGTCGTGGCCCGTCTCGGCTCCGGGCGCCAGTCGAAGGATCGCGAAACTGACGGAGCCGACGGTCTCGCCGCCGGCCGCGGGCTGCGAGCGGATGCGAACGCCGGATCCAATCGCGGCCACGTGTTCGAACGGGTCGAGCGAATCCGGCCAGCGCGAGAAGACGTACGGCGCCACGAACGTGTGCGGATCAGGAAACGTCCCGCCCAGTGCGAGCACGTCCCCGAGCTCCTGCCATAGACGGCTGCCCGGCGACCCGATGTCCCACATCGTCTTGAACTCGTCGATGCCGTCGTTCCCGCCGAACGAGTTCTTGACGTGCGGATCCACGATGGCCAGCAGCCCCCCGACGTCACGCCCGACGACGGCGCGCAAGAGTTGGGCGCGAAACGAGAAGAACGCCGGATTGGACGGTCCCTCGTCCACCGGCAGGAGCGTGGGAGGAGCCGCCGACAACGCCGCGCCCAGGCACACGAGGGTGCCGATTCGGCTTGCGATGTGCGTCAGCGGTGGAGCGAGCCTGGCCTGCACGAGGGGTTCACCATCACGTCGAGGGTCCACGCGGCGTGAGGGCGCTCCGCAGCCTGTCCGCCAGCGATCCGAACGACCGCTGGGCTGCGTCTTCGCGCTCGGCGTAGTCGCGCGCCTCCGCCGATTCCTCGGCGGCTCTTACGCCCTTGCGGCTGAGTCGAATGCGCCGCGCAGTCGCGTCGACTTCGAGCACGATGACGTCGACGGTCGCGCCTGTCGGCAGCACGTTCCTCGGGTCGGCCTCCCTCGCCACGTCCGTTTCATCCGGCGGCACGAGACCGACGATGCCCGGCGCGAGGATCACGAAGACGCCGAACTTCTCGTGTCGCTCGACCGTGCCGCTGAGCACCTGGCCGGCCTCGTAGGTCGCTGCCGCGCGTGACCACGGATCGTCCGAGAGCTGCTTCAGACTCAAGGCGATCTTGTCGCCGTCGGCGCGC
This sequence comes from uncultured Acidobacteriota bacterium, assembly GCA_963764505.1. Lineage (GTDB taxonomy): Bacteria > Acidobacteriota > Vicinamibacteria > Vicinamibacterales > SCN-69-37 > CAVXSP01. The sequence continues at coordinate 496,322 of CAVXSP010000001.1, forward strand.
AGCACCTTGACCGTCACGTCCTGGCCGGCCTCGACGACCTCGGATCCATGCCCGACTCGCGACCATGCCATCTCGGACACGTGAAGCAGTCCCTGCACGCCGCCGCCGACGTCGACGAACGCGCCGAAGTCGCGCACGGACACGACGCGGCCGGTGACGACCGCGCCGGGCACGATCGATTGGCGCACCGCGGCCGCGCGCGCCTGCTGTTCTTCCTGGAGCAGCGCCCGCCGCGAGACGACGAACCGCCGTCCGCTCTCGCCGAATTCGATGATCTTGAACGTATAGACCCGCCCCTCGTGCACGGCCGGGTCGGTGGTGCGGACCGTGTCGATCTGAGACAGCGGACAGAACGCTCGCTGCCGGGCGATGGTCACGCTGTAGCCGCCCTTGACCTGGCCCTCCACCCTGCCTTCGACCGGCAGGCCGGCACGAAACGCGTCGTCGAGCTGACGAGCCGTCGCGGCGCCGCGCTGCAGTTTGCGCGACAGCGCAATCCCGCCGGCCGTGGACACGACAGTGGCCTGGATCCGGTCGCCGACGGCCACTTCGATGTCACCGCTGTCGTCTGTCAGTTCGTCGATCGCGATCGTGGCCTCGCCTTTGGACCCGACGTCGACGAACGCGACTTCAGGCCCGATGGCGACGATCGTCCCTTCGACGTGCTGGCCGTTCTTGAGCGGCTTCGTTTGTGCGGACGCCGCGAAGAGCGTCGCGAAGTCCTCGTCCCGGTTCTCGGTCATATGCGTTGAAATGAAGAGCAAGAGCATTATCCGACAGGAGGCCGCTCGTCGGACGGTCCCTGCAGTATCCTTTGGGCCGCTTCCGATGCTGTCCAGGCTGCTGCGCCGCACGCACCTGTATCTCGCGCTGTTCCTCGCGCCGTGGATGCTGGCCTACGCGCTGAGCACCATCGTCATGAACCACGGCTGGACCTCGCCGGCCGAGTTCCGTCAGGAGCGCGTGCTGCCGTACGAGGCGGTGCTGGCGCCCGGCGCGAAGCCGCGCGCGGCGGCGGAGCAGATCCTGCGCGACCTCGACCTCGAGGGAGCGTTCGGCGTGCAGGGACCCGACCGCGACGGCACGCTGACGGTTACCCGCCAGGATCTCGTCGCGCCGCGGCGGATTCTGTACCGGCCGGCGGAAGGGACGCTGACCGTGGAGCGCGCCGTCTTCCGCCCGACGACGTTCCTCAACCGATTCCATCACCGGCGCGGCTACCAGCAGCCGTTCGCCGCCGACAAGCTCTTCGCCGTGACGGTCGACGCGGTCATCGTCGCCATGGTGTTCTGGGCGGTCTCCGGCGTCTGGATGTGGTGGGAGATGCGGGCGACGCGCTTCTGGGGCGCCGTTTTCGGCGCGGCCGGCGCGGCGCTGTTCCTCTTCTTCATGATGACGATATGAGCGCGCTGCTGCTGATCCGCCGGCTGCACCTGTACCTCGGGATGTTCCTCATTCCCTGGGTGATCGCCTTCGGCGTCAGTTCCGTGCCGCTCAACCACACGTCCTGGAACCGGCCCGTGACGTGGACGACGCTCGACAGCCGGGAGTACCACCTCGACGTCCCGGCCGGGACGGCGCTGCGCGACGTCGGAGCGCGGATCCTCGGCGACGCCGGGCTCTCGGGCGCGTTTACCGTCGGCCGGCCCTCGCGGGAGCGGGTGGTCGTCAATCATCCGACGTTTCGGGAGATCGAGCGCGTCACCTACGACCTCGAGCAGCAGCGGCTCACGGTTGAGCGCCGATCGAACGTGCTTCCGCAGTTCCTCGGGACGCTGCACACGCGGGCAGGCTTCTACCTCGGGTCGCCGGGCAACATCTTCTGGGGCGTGATGGTGGACGTCCTCTGCGTCGGGCTCGTGCTCTGGATCGTCAGCGGTCTGGTGATGTGGTCGTCGCTCCGCGGCGCTCCCCGGCGATGGGGCTGGGCCGCGCTCCTCGGCGGCGCCTTCGCCTTCACGGCCTTCCTGTTCCGGCTCTGAGCCGCGGCCGGGCTCAGACGACGTACTCCGGCGGAATCGCCGAAATCGAACGGACGGAGATGTCGCGGTAGAAGACCTCCGCGCCCTCCGACTGCAGGATGATCGGACCGGACGTGACGGGTGTCGGCAGGTCGCCCGTGATCCTCGTCGGCGCGTACAGGCGCATGACGACCTTCCCGTTCACGATGTGGAGACAGTGCTGGCCGAGGCAGACCAGCTCGACCGTGTTCCACTCGCCGGTCGGCCGCTCGCTGTCCGGCTGCTTGATACAACGCCCCGGGGAGCCCTGGCTTTGCGAGAAGTACGTCCACTCGCCGGTCGGGTCGTAGTCGTAGAGCGCCGGCTGTGCGCCGGAGCGCACTTTCGCGCGGACGGCAATCGCGGAGCCGACGGCGTACAAATCGCCGACGTCGTGCTCCTGGATCTGCAGCTCGATCGAGCGCGCCCAGGTCCGTCCCTGCTCGCCCGGTGCGGCGTGCACGTGATAGAGCAGCCCGCTGTCGCGCGCCGTCGTCGGGCCGTTGCGCGGCGGCCACCGCTTCTCGCCCCACCTGAACTGCAGCTTCAGGTGATAGTCCTGGAACGACCGCGTGGACCGCAGCTCGCCGAAGCACTCGCCGGAGATGCGAATCGCCGGCTGGGAGCCGACGTCCTCCACGACCGTGAACACGCCGAGCGGATCGCGGCCGGATCCGATCGGCTCCGTGTAGCGGCCGTTCGCGTCGCGCGCCAGGCCGGGCACGTTCGACGTTGGCTCGGGCCGCTGCATCCAGGTGGTCCACCCGGCGAGGTCCTTGCCGTTCCACAGGCTCGTCCAGCCGTCCTGCCGGGCCGAGGCGCCTCGCACCGGCAGGGCGGCGGCGCCGACCGCGGCGAGTGCAAGCGTCCCGAACTCTCTGCGTCCGATCGCCTTCGATGACATCGGAGCCTCCAGCGTGTGATGGTGTGCGCCGCGCGTCGCGCAGCGTCAGCGCATTATACGCACCCCGAGGCCGCGCGCCGCCGTGCGGCCTGAAATCGCCGGCCGGAGCTCCGCGGCCGAAACCCTCGTCAGGCCTGTGGCCGTGGACGACGGCCGCGCGCAGGCAGCCGCTGCCGCGAACGGAAGTACCCGGCCCACGGTTCCTCGCCCTTCGCCAGTCGCCGGGGCACCGTCTCGATCGTCCACCGATCGGGCGTCGCGCGTGGGCTGAGCTCGTCCCAGTCGATCGGGAGGGAGACGGTCGCGAGCGGCCGCGCCCGCACCGAATAGGCGGCCACCGAGGTGTTCGTGCGGTTGTTCCGGAGATAGTCGATCAGGATCCGGGATTCGCGCCCGCGCTTCGCGAACTTGATCGTGAAGCGCGACGGATCGTCTTCGGCCCACGAGGCCGCCGTCCGCCGGGCGAATTCGAGACACGCCGACCAGTCGCGCTCGGGCACGATCGGCACGACGAGGTGCAGCCCCTTGCCGCCGGTCGTCTTGATCCAGCTCTCGAGTCCGAGCTCCTGCAGCGACGCGCGCGCCATGCGGACGCCGGCGATCGTCGCCGACCAGGCCACGTTCGGCCCGGGATCGAAGTCGAACACGATCCGATCCGGACGCTCGAGCCGCTCCGCCCGGCTGTTCCAGGTATGGAACTCCACGATGTTGCGCTGCGCAAGCGCGATGAGCGCCTCGGCCGTCTCGACGATCATGTAGTCGCCGACCTTCGTGAGCTCCTGGATGTTCACGACACGCACCTGCGACGGGGCGCGCTCGCCGGAGTGGCGCAGGTACCGGCAGTGGTCGGCATCCGGCGCGCACTGCTTCAGCGTGAGCGGCCGTCCGCGCAGGTGCGGCAGCATCCAGTCGGAGACGGCGCCGTAGTAGCGTACGAGGTCGAGCTTGGTCAGTCCGGCCGCCGGGAAGAGCACCCGCTCCGGATGCGTGACGCGAACGCCTGCGACGACGGGTGTCGCCATCACCCCGCTCGTCGCAGCCCCGTGACCTCGGGGGGCGGAATCTCGGCGCGCCCTTGCGCCGCTCCCGCGCTCGCCTGAAAGAGGCGTGCGCCCAGCCGCGAGATGGTGAAGAGACCCGCGCGAATCGACTGCCAGATCATGGGGAGCGCCGCGCGGGTCATGATGCCACCGCCGCGCCCTTCGGACAATCGTTCCGGACCGGCGGCGTTCTGCACTACGCTGATGGGCTGGAGGGCCTTTCACATGGCGACCATGCACGAGATCGACTACCGGATTCTGGGCGACGACCTGCAGTTCGTGGAGATCGAGCTCGATCCGGACGAGGCGACGGTCGCCGAGGCCGGCGGCATGATGTACATGGACGACGGCATCGAAATGGAGACGATTTTCGGGGACGGGTCCCAGCAGCAGGGCGGGTTCCTCGGGGCGCTCGTGGGCGCCGGCAAGCGGCTGCTCACCGGCGAATCGCTGTTCATGACCGTCTTCCTCAATCGCAGCGCGCAGAAGCGGCGGATCGCCTTCGGGGCGCCCTATCCCGGCAAGATCATCGCGATCCACCTCGCGGAGATCGGCGGCGAGCTGATCGCGCAGAAGGACGCGTTCCTCGCAGCGGCCAAGGGCGTGAGCATCGGCATCGCGTTCCAGCGCAAGCTTGGCGTGGGCCTGTTCGGCGGCGAAGGCTTCATCATGGAGCGGCTGCAGGGCGACGGCTGGGCGTTCGTGCACGCCGGCGGGACGCTGCACGAGCGCGTGCTCGCCCCGGGAGAGCTCCTCCGCGTCGATACCGGCTGCATCGCCGCCATGCAGCCGTCGGTGAGCTACGACATCGAGTACGTCGGCCGGATCAAATCGGCCATCTTCGGCGGTGAAGGCCTCTTCTTCGCCACGCTGCGCGGGCCGGGCAAGGTCTGGCTCCAGTCGCTGCCGTTCAGCCGGCTCGCGAAGCGGGTCATTGCGGCGGTGCCCGGCCTCACGCGCGGGGGCAAGGGTGAAGGGTCGATCCTCGGCGGCCTCGGCGACCTGCTCGACGGCGACAACCGCTAGAGAGCGGCGGGCCAGCCGAGCGTCCCGGGAATCGTCCGCGTATGCTGCGCGACCGCCCAGTACTCGACGTGCACGCGGCTCCGCGCCGGAATCCAGCGGAAGGTTGGCGCGTCGAACAGGCGCCCGCGCTCGATCATCCGACGGCGCGTTTCCGGGAACGGTGACACGCCGAACTCCATGCCCCGCGCGATCGTGATGCCGTTCCAGGGGGGCTGGCGACGACTGGCGTTCTCCTCCCAGATCCCCATCCAGGGGAAATCCGCCCGCTGCCAGACGTACCCGAAGGCGAGCTCGGCGAACGGGCAGTAGGCCAGGAACCAGGCGTGCTCCTGCCTCGGATCCATCAGGTGCGCCGTGTACGCACTGGAGCTCTGCGCGTCGGTGAACTGCCGGAGATCCGCGACGCCGCCGTCGGATCGCGGGGCGTCCGGCCACTCGAACGCCGCGCCGCCGACCAGATAGTCGTTCTCGCCGAAGGGGGCGGGATGGACCTCGGACCGCGTGGCCGAGGATCGAAACTCGGTCAGGGCTTTTTCCAGGAACGGCGGTCCGATGGTCACGTGCTGCGTCCAGCCGACGGCGCGGTCATGGGCCGCCAGGTTCTCGACCGATTCGCGAATCCGGACCGCGCCCTTGTGCAGGCCGATCCGCCGCTCGAACCGCAGTTGGGCGAGCGGGAGGTCGGCGCTCATCGCGAGCCCCTCGCCGTCGCCGACGATGCTGTACGGAGCGACTGGTGCCTCGCCGTGCACGGTGAGGCCGGCGCCGGCTTCCTCGGCGCTGGGCCCACCGAAAAAGTCGAGACAGACGCTGTGGCCCATGATGCCCGCCAGCAGCCGCGCCTCCGGTCCCGTGCCATAGTCGGACGTTGCCGCCGGGTCGAACTTCCAGGGGTCGATCGATCGCCAGGCCGGCGTCCACAGCGGGCTCAGGCTCGTCCGCTTGTCGTAGATCTCGGCGATGTGGCCGCCGCCTTCGAGCACGCTCACCCTTAGATGATCGTTCTCGATGCTGAACGCCGGCCGGCCCCGATACATGCTGCGTCTGGACATCCGGGACAATTCTACGGCTGGCCGTGGACTTCCGAGCTGGATAGAATGGCGACGGCGTCAAGGGGAGACGCCTCTCCACATGAAGCCACTCACCCTCATCGGGCTGGCCTCGTGCGCCTGTGTCCTCTTGGACGTCGGCGCGGCGCAGGCTCAAGGCCGGGGCAGCGGGATTTGGACGACCACGGGCGGGGACGCGCAGCGGTCGTCCTCGATGCGGACGGACCCGCGGATCTCGGCGGACAGCCTGAGCCGGCCGGGATTCCAGCTGCTCTGGAAGCGGCAGCTCGAGCCGGCGACCGGCGTTCTGACGACGCAGCCGGTGTTCAGCGCGCCAGGATTCATTACGTACAAGGGATTCAAGGGGCTGGCCTATCTGGGCGGCAGCTCGAATACCGTCTACTCGATCGACTACGACTTGAACCGGGTGTTCTGGACCCGCTCACTCGGCGCGCCTCTGGTATCGCCGCAAGCCGGGTGTTCCGTGGGCGTGACGGCCGCGACGGAAATCACGCCGCTGGCTCCGGTGGGGGGGCTGCGTCTGGGCGGACCGCCCGCGGGGCGTGCGGCGGGTTCGGCGCCGGCGGGCCCGGCGGCCGCGCGCGGCCGGGGCGCGGCGCCGGGAGGGCGCGGTCGCGGCGCCGAGCCGTCCGGCGGCCGGGGCCGCCCCAACGCCGTTGCCGCCTTGTACGTGCTATCGGCGGACGGCCTGCTGCACGCCCTGAACCTGATGGACGGCGGCGACTGGTTCACGCCCGTGCGGCTCCTTCCGGCCCCCAGGGCCGAGGTGACCGGCGCGATTGTGGCCGACGACGTGATCTATGCCGGCACCGCCGGCAATTGCGGCGGCGTGCCGAACGGCGTCTACGCCATGGACCTGACGCCCGCGCCAGCACCAGCCCGGAGCCGCGGCGAACTGCCCGTTCCGCCCAACGCCACGCCCGCATCGACGACCGTCGTGCGCTGGGAGAGCCGGGGTGGGAGCGTCGTCGGCGCCGGTCCGGCTCTCGGCCGGGACGGGACGGTATACGTCGCCACGGCCGACGGCGATTATTCGCCGACCGCGTTCTCGGACGCTGTCGTGGCCCTCGAGCCCGCAACGCTGCGCCAGAAGGATTACTTCACGCCCGGGAAGACGCCGTTCACGACGTCGCCGGTGGTGTTCCAGCTCGGGGGGCGGGATCTGGTGGCGGTGGCGAACCAGGACGGGCGGATCTACGTGCTCGATTCGAGCTCGCTGGGCGGGCCGGATCACAAGACGCCGCTGGCCGCTCTGGACGCCGCCGGCGCTGGCGCACCGCGACTCGCGGGGCTGGCGACCGTGGAAGCGGATGGCGCCCGGTGGATCGTCTGGGCGGGCGCCGCGCCTCTGTCGACGCCCAAGGATTTTCTCGCCGCGGCGCGCGTCAGCGAGAAGAACGGCGCGGTGACGCTGGATCGGGCCTGGATCTCGCCGCAGGCTTCGCCATCGCTGACGCCGGCCATCGTCAACGGCGTCGTCTTCGGCTTGTCGACGGGCAGCGCATCCGGCTCGAATCCAGCAGTCTTATCTGCGCTGGACCTCGCGACCGGCCGCGAGTTGTGGAACAGCGGCACGGCGATCGCCTCTCAGGTGAACGGGATTGGCCCGGCGATCGACGACGGTCAGGTGTATGTCGTGGGAACGGACGGAGCGCTGTACGCGTTTGGCTTCGTCGTGGAGCGATGACGATGAGACGAATTGCCTGGGCTGTCGCAATTGGAGGATCGGCCGCGCTCGTCCTGACTGCTCATGCGCAGCGGGCCGGGGCGCCGGCCATGGCCGGCGCTGCAGCCTTGTACGACTGGTCGACGGACGGCGGCGACAACCAGCGTACCGGATGGAACCGACGCGAGACGACGCTCACCAAGGACAATGTCAAGGGGCTGAAGCTGCGCTGGAAGGTCCAGACGGACAACGAGGTGCGGGCGCTGCACGCGCTCATGCCCGCGCTCGTGATCGGCCGCCTCGGCACGGCCACCGGGCCGAAACAGGTCGCGTTCGTCTCCGGCATTTCCGACAATCTCTACGCGATCGACGTCGAGGCCGGGTCGCTGCTCTGGAAGAAGCACTGGGACTATCCGGCGCCCGTCGAATCGAACGGCCGCGGCGATCGGCCGGTCGAGCGGAATCCAGCCGCGCTGGGCTTTCTCCGGCCAGGCGGCAGCAGTGACGTCCCTGTGATCGGGCCGCCGGACGGCCGCGGCCGGAGGCCCATCTACTTCGTGACCGGCGACGGCATGCTGCACACGCTCGACGCGGCCACGGGCGACGACCTCGCGCCGCCGTTCAGGTTCCATACCGGCAAGGGCTGGGCGCTCAACCTCGTCAACGACACGATCTACATGGCGAACACGTACGCGAACGCGTCGATCGCCGCCGTTCGGCTGGACGATCCACGGCACAAGGTCTACACGTTCAACGCGAACAGCGGCGGGGCGTGGGGGCGGCGCGGCGCGACCATCGACTCGTCCGGCGAGGTGTTCACGACCACGGGCGACGGCATCTACGATCCGGCGACGAATCGCTACGCCAACAGCATCGTGGGCGTCAGGATCGTCGGGGACGAGCTGAAGATGGTCGACTACTACACGCCGGTCAACTGGGACTGGCTGCGCAAGCGCGACCTCGATCCGAACAACACGCCGACGGTCTTCATGTACAAGGGACGGGAGCTCCTGGCGGCCTCCGGGAAGGAGTGCCGGATGTACCTGCTCGATACGCGATCGCTCGGCGGACCGGACCATCAGACGCCGCTGTACAAGACGCCGCTCTTCTGCAACGAGGAAGTGGACTTCCAGGACGCCGGCAGCTGGGGCGCGCTGTCGACCTGGGAGGACGCGGCGACGGCGACGCGCTACGTGCTGGCGCCGTTCTGGGGACCGGCGCACTCGCAGTTCAAGTTCCCGATTACCAACACGCCGCCGACCAGGGAGGGGGGCGTGGCGGCCTTCAAGGTCACCGATGCCGGCGGCTCGCCGAGACTCGACCCGGTCTGGGTCTCCCGCGACATGCGCCGGGGCGAGCCGGTCGTCATCGCCAACGGCCTCGTGTTCGGGTACGGAAGCGGCGAAGAGACCAAACAGGCGTGGCCCGATCTCGGGCTGCAGTTCGACTCGCGGGTTCGGGCGGACCGTTCCGGGCACGCGACCATTTACGTCCTGGACGCCCTCACGGGGCAGGAGCTCTGGTCGAGCGGCGACACGCTGACGTCGTTCAGCCATTTCTCGGGGATCACGGTGGCCAACGGCCAGGTGTATCTCGGCACGTACGACGGCGTCATCTGGTGCTTTGGGCTGTGAGGGAGGGCACATGAGAGGCGGATTCCCGGCCCGGCTGTTCGCGTGCCTGCTGGCGGGGACGGTCGCGGGCGGCACGGTGACGGCCGTCGCGCGCCAGGGACGTCAGGCCGGCGGAGGGCGAGGCCGCGCGACGATCGCGTTCGACGACTTCACGGGCTTCGAGAAGATCTTCGACGGGTCGACGCTGAAGAACTGGGACGGCGACACGAACTTCTGGCGCGCAGAGGGCGGCAGCATCGTCGGCGAGACGACCGCGGAGAAGCCGCTCGGCGAGAACACGTTTCTCATCTATCGAGGCAGCGAGCCCGGGAATTTCGAGCTCAAGCTCGAGTTCCGGATGAACTCGACGAACAGCGGCGTGCAGTACCGCAGCCGGCAGCTGACGGGCGCCGTGGGCAAGTGGGTGCTGTGCGGCTATCAGGCCGACATCGACTTCGCCAACCAGTTCACGGGGATGCTGTACCGAGGAGCGCGGCCGGCCGGGCTTTCTCGCGCCGCGCGGCACCGTGCAGTACGCGGGGCCCAATGAGATCAAGCAGGGGCAGTGCAGCAGCGGCCTGCCCGTGCCGCCCCGCGGCCAGGGCGCGGCGCAGCCGGGAGGGCGGCGTGGCGCGCCGTCGCCGGGCGGGGCGCCGCTGCGGGGCCAGATCGGCCAGCTCGAGGACGCGGACGCACTCAAGTCGATCATCAAGGTCAACGACTGGAACCAGTTCCACGTCATCGCGCGCGGCAACACGTTGATTCACATCCTGAACGGCCACGTCACCGCCATCTTCATCGACGACGATCAGGCGAACCGTTCGATGAAAGGGCTGGTCGGGCTCCAGCTCCACGTCGGGCCCCCGATGAAGGTCGAGTTCCGCAACGTCTACCTGAAGAATCTCGGGTGACCCGTGAGGTTCGCACGCCACGAGATTCAGTCGGCATTGGACGCGCACGGCGGCATTCTCAGACTCGAGCCGTGCTGGGTGCCGCGGTCGTTCATGATTCCCGGACGGAGGCTCAAGCTCCATCCCGACGACCTCTACGCATGTGGAGCCGGCCGCGGCGGCATCAACGAGCGCTGGTTCTCGTCCACGACCAATGCGGACAACGGACCGGGCACGCCGCCAGACGAGGGGCTCAGCAACATCCGGCTGGATGACGGTTCGCGCCTGCTGTTGAAGCACGCGGTCGACCGGGCCGGCGACCTGCTGCTCGGCGCGTCCGTGATGGAACGTGAGAACGGCTGGAACCTGCTCTGCAAGTTCTTCGACAACATGGGGCCGATTCCCCACCACATGCACCAGAGCGAGGCGCAGGCCGCCCTGCTCGGCCGGCGGGGCAAGCCGGAGGCGTACCACTTTCCGCCGCAGTACAACGAGACCCAGAACGGCTTTCCGTTCACGTTCATGGGGCTCACGCCGGGCACGACGAAGGCGCAGGTGCGCGCCTGTCTCGAGAACTGGGACCGGGGCGACAACGGCATCACGTTCCTCTCGCAGGCCTTCCGCCTGGAACCAGGGACGGGATGGCAGATCGATCCGCGCATCCTGCACGCCCCCGGCTCGCTCGTGACCTACGAGCCGCAGGTCAACAGCGACGTCTTCGCGATGTTCCAGTCCGAAGTCGAGGGCCGGATCGTGCCGTGGGATCTCATGGTGAAGGACGTGCTGCCGGAGTACCGCCGCGATCTCGACTACCTGGTGGATCTCCTCGACTGGAACGCCAACGTGAATCCGAACTTCGCCGAGGATCACCGCGTGATGCCGCGCCCGGTCCGGCCGCTGGCCGAGACCGAGCCGATGGGCCATCGGGAGCTGTGGGTCGCCTACGGTACTCCCTGGTACTCGGCCAAGGAGCTGACCGTGCTGCCGAGGCGAACGGTCACGATGACCGATGCCGCCGCCTACGGGCTGATCGTCACGCAGGGCTACGGAACGCTCGGTCCTCACCGCATCTGCTCGCCGACGATGATTCGGTACGGTCAGATGACGGAGGACGAGCTGTTCGTCAGTGCCCCGGCCGCCGCATCCGGTGTGCGGATCGAGAACCTCAGTTCGTCCGATCCTCTCGTCATCCTCAAGCACTTCGGTCCCGGAAACCCGGACAGCCCCGAGTGGCACAGGTGAATTCACGCGTTCACGATTCACAATGCACAATTTCCCCAGACTCCATAACGCGATGTGGCCGGGCCTGGTGGGCAAGGGCAGTCCCGGCGCCGAGCCGGCGATCGACCTCGAAACCATGCTGGACCTGACGGCGTCCGCCGTCGTCGACGGCCAGCGTTTCGACGGCGTGGACCTGTTCTTGTGCGATCCGCACACCAGCATCGACGCGACCGGAGACGAGCTGAAGCGTCTGGCGGACAAGCTGCGGGCGCGGGGCTTCCTGGCCGGCTCGCTGGTCGCGCCCGTCTGGCCGCCCACCGGCGGCGGCTCGGCCATGGGCAGCGAGGAGGACCGGCGCAGGTTCCTGACCGCCGTGCGGAAGGCGTGCGAGATCGGCGGCAAGCTGCGGGACCTCGGCGTGAGGAAGCACGGGCTGGTTCGCATCGACTCGGCCTCGAGCGTCGAGGACTGGCTTCGCGATCCGGCGGCGAACCAGAAGCGGATCGCCGACACCTTTCGCGAAGCGTGCGACATCGCCGAGGGACACGGCGAGCGCCTCGCGGCGGAAGGCGAGATCTGCTGGGGTGGCATGCACAGCTGGCGAAAGAACGTCGAGCTGTTGGAGCGGGTGGGCCGGCCGGAGACGCTCGGGTTCCAGGCCGACATGGCGCACACGCTCCTCTTCACGATGGGCTACAACGCGCCCGAAGACCGGATCCTGCCGGACGAGTACGACTGGCAGGATCGCGGCATCCTCGATGAGGCGCTGAGGACGATGACGCACGCGCTGCGCCCGTGGACGACGGATTTCCACGTCGCGCAGAACGACGGCACCGTGAAGGGCTCGGGCACGCACGACAAGACCGGACGCCACTGCCCGCCGACGGACCCGAATGGCAAGCTGGACATCGTTCGGCACGCGGGCTTCTGGCTTCGCGACGAGCAGGGGACGCTGACGAAGCGGTTCGCGCACATCTGCTGGGACGGCTGCATGTTTCCGAACGCGATGATGATGCGTCCGGAGACCTGGCGCGACGTGCTCGGCACGATGCTCGCGGTCCGGAACGCGCACGGGTGGGACTGACGAAGCCAGAAGCCAGAAGCCAGAAGCCAGAAGCCGGGACGACGCCAGCGAGACTCATGAAGGACCTCAACATCGGGCTCGTCGGCTACGGGTTCATGGGGCGCACCCATTCGAACGCTTTTCTCCAGGCGCCGCGGTATTTCGATCTGCCGTATCGACCCGTCCTGAAGGCGGTCTGCGCGAGGACGCCCGATCGCGCGACGGCCTTTGCCGCCAACTGGGGCTACCAGTCGGTCGAGTCCGACTGGCGCGCCCTCGTCGAGCGCAAGGATATCGACCTGATCGACATCGCCAGCCCGAACGACACGCACGCGGAGATCGCCGTCGCGGCGGCGAAGGCGGGCAAGATGGTGACCTGCGAGAAGCCGCTCGCCCGGTCCGCGGCCGAGGCCCGGCCGATGGTCGAAGCCGTCGAGGCGACCGGCGTGCCGAACAGCGTCTGGTACAACTACCGGCGCGTTCCGGCGGTCACGCTCATCAAGAAGCTGTCGGACGAGGGGCGCTTCGGACGCATTTTCCACTATCGGGCCAAGTTCCTGCAGGACTGGACCATCTCGAAGGATCTGCCGCAGGGCGGCGAGGGACTGTGGCGGCTGGATGTGCGTGTGGCCGGCAGCGGCGTCACCGGCGACCTGCTCGCGCACTGCATCGACACGGCCTTATGGCTCAACGGGCCCATCGTCGAGGTCGCGAGCGCCACCGAGACGTTCATCAAGGAGCGGAAGCACAAGCTGACGGGGAAGGTCGAGCCGGTGGGGATTGATGATGCGAGCCTGTTCCTGTGCCGGTTCGAGAACGGATCGCTCGCCTCGTTCGAGGCGACGCGCTACGCCCGCGGCCACAAGGCGCTCTACACGCTGGAGCTGAACGGCGAGCACGCCTCAGCGGCCTGGGACCTGCACGACCTCCATCGTCTCCAGTGGTTCGACCATCGCGACGAGGGGCCGCTGCGAGGCTGGAGGAGCATCCATGTCACTGACGGCGACCATCCGTACATGCGCCACTGGTGGGTGCCCGGCCTGCAGATCGGGTACGAGCACACGTTCATCCACCAGTTCGCGGATTTCGTGCACGCGGCCGCCGACGGGAAGCCCTGCCCGCCATCGTTCCGGGATGCGTGGGCGACCGACGCGGTCACCGATGCCGTCCTCGCCGCGGCAAGGAGCCGCCGCTGGGAGCCGGTCGGCTCGTCCCGTGCCTGACCGTTCGCGGGCGTTCAGGACAGCTTCCAGCCCTCGCGGTACTGCCGGGTCAGGAACTGGTTCGCCGGCGCGTCGTTGGTGACCTTCATGTTGGCGCCGTCGTAGTGCAGTTTCGTGCCTGCGCGCAGCGCCGCCACGCCGAGCAGCATGATTTCCGTCAGATGCGACGCGTAGGAAAGGGGGCACGAGATCTGGTCGGTGCCCCGGATCGTATTGACCCAGTTCATCTCGTGGTTCTGATGCGGCACGCGCGGCAGCTTCTCCGGCGGCGCGCCGAAGGAGTTGTGCAGATCGAAGGGCAGCAGCCGCGGGTTCTCGCCGTACGTGTCCTGCAGCATCTTGCCCTTCGTCCCGATGTAGAGCACGCCTCCGCCGGGATTCAGCTTCAGTTCGCCCATCTCCTCGGGCCGCTCGGGCATGAAACCGCCGTCGTACCAGACCATCTTCACCGGCGGCATGCCCTCGCGGGCGGCGAACTCGTAGTAGGTCGTCGTCGCGTGCGGATAGGAGACCTTGTTGAACGGCGTCGAGATCGTCTCGATGGTGGATGGATCCCCGAGCTTCAGGCCCCACACGGGATGGTCGATCAGGTGCGCGCCCATGTCCCCCAGCGCGCCCTGGCCCCAATCGACCCAGCCGCGCCAGTTGAACGGGTGGTAGATCGGATGGTACGCCACGTCCGGCGCGACGCCCAGGAACAGGTTCCAGTCGAGCGTCTTCGGGACCGGGTAGTTCGCGTACATCGCCGCCGCGAGCCGCTTCTCGATCGAGTCGTTGTTCCAGCGCAGCGTCGACGGGTCGACGTTGTACGGGCTCGGCCGCGGCACGCCCTGCGGCCAGTAGCCGAGCGGGCGGTTGGTCCAGACGTGCACCTCGCGGATGTCGCCGAGGACGCCGGCCTGCAGGTACTCCTGGCCGCGGCGCGCTTCGTCGTTGGAGTGGCCCTGGTTGCCCATCTGGCTCACGACCTTCGTCTCGGCCGCCTTCTTCGCCAGGTGACGGGCCTCGTGCACCGACCAGCACAGCGGCTTCTGAATGTAGACGTGCTTGCCGACGTCCATCGCGGCCGAGCCGATCACGGCGTGCATGTGGTCCGGGGTGGCGACGATGACGCCGTCGATATCCTTCTGTTTGTCGAGCATCTCGCGGTAATCGCGATACCGCTTGAGCTTCGGAAGCTGCTGATCGAGAAAACGCTGACGGCGCACGGCCAGCGCGTCCTCCGACCACTTCGTGTCGGCCGCCTGCTGCGCCTTCGACGGTCCGAAGTCCTTCCACGGCGATTCCGCCTCGGCGTCGCCGGGTCCGCCGCGTCCGCCGCGTCCCGCGCCGCCGGCGCGGCCTCCGCCGGCGGGGGCGGCCGCCGCATTCTTCCAGCTCTGGAGCTTCGCGTCGAGCAGCGCGTCGTCTACGTCGCAGATCGCGACGATGTTCTGGCTGAAGACCGCCTGCGCGTTGGACGCGCCCTGGCCATTGATGCCGACGATTGCGACATTGACGAGGTCGCTGGGCGCCGTGACGCCGCGGCCGAGCACGTGCCTGGGCACGATCGTGAGCCCGGCGCCAGCCAGCGTGATGGTGTTCACGAAGTCCCGTCTGGACATGCCTGAAGCCGCATCGTCGCGCTTGCTCATGACCGCCTCCTGTCTGCGTTTGGGCCACCATGGCACGGTGCGGGCGGAGGCGTCAAGCGTCGGCTCGCCTGGTCGTCCTCGGCGCGGCGCCTGCCGCGCGGCCTCCAGAATCCGCACGCTGGATTAGACTGGCTTCCCCATGAAGAGCCATGCCGTGCTCGTGACCGTCCGGGATCAGCCGGGAATGCTGTTCCGGCTGTCGAAGGTGATTGCCGATCACCAGATCAACATCACGCACGTCGACCTGCACGGGGCCGGGGGGCTGTCGGAGATCTACTTCGAGCTCGATGTGGGCGACGCCGAATTGAGCCGTCTGCTCCAGGACCTGCGCGAAGTCGCAGGCGTCGAGCGCGCGCAGGAGACGCCGTCGTTCGCCCGGGTCTATGGCAAGCGCGTGATCGTGATGGGGGGCGGGGCTCAGGTCGGGCAGGTGGCCCTCGGCGCCATCGCCGAGGCGGACCGGCACAACATCCGGGGCGAGCACATCTCCGTCGATACGATCCCGCTCGTCGGCGAACAGGCGCTGGCGGCGGCCGTCCGCGCCGTCGTCCGGCTGCCGCGCGTGAAGCTGCTGGTGCTGGCCGGCGCCCTGATGGGCGGGGACATCGCGGACGCGGTCGAAGAGGTCCGCCGCAACGGCCTGTTCGTGATCTCCCTCAACATGGCCGGCACCGTCCCGGACGCCGCCGATCTCGTCGTCACCGATCCGGTCCAGGCCGGGGTCATGGCCGTGATGGCCGTCGCCGATACGGCGAAATTCGATTTGATGCGGCAGCGAAAGCGGCGGTACTGACGACCGTCCGATCCGGCCGCCGCTCGATCATGACCGGCTCCTTCATCGTGGAGGCGGCATGGAAGCGGACGGTTGCACGCTGGCCTAAAATACTCCCCCATGAAGCGTCTGTACGCGCAATTGTGCCGCTTCGATGCCGACGACTGGCGGCGCGCCGTCGAGCGCCTGGCCCCGGCGATCAACGAGATCGACCGCGACGCGACCCGGATCTGGTTTGCGTTCTGGCCCCTCGAGCTCTTTCTCGCCCTGGCCGCCGCGGACGACCCGGCCGGCCTGGCCCGGAAGCTCGGCCTGATGGGGCGCTGGCGGCTGGCGGATCAGATCGACGAGTCGCACCGGTTCCTGTACGCGCATCGGTACTGGCCCCAGGTCAGGAACGCGATCGCGTCCGATCGGGACTGGCCGGGCGAGCTGGCCGAGGCCGTCGAGGCGGTGGCCGATGCCGCCGCGCGGACGGCCCGGCTCGACCCCGACATGCTGATGGGACTGAGCGCCGTCGGGCTGATGACGCTGCGCCAGGCGGGCGTCGAGGCGTTCGCCTCCGCCCGCGGCGAGGTGCATCTGACGGATGCCGCGCGCCGCGCGTCCCCCCATCAGGTGCTCCGGCGCCGGGCGCGGGACGATTGGCAGGGCCCGCTGGGTTTTCTGCGCGGATCGAGGAAGCAGTGGACCGTCACCTTCGACGAGAACGACCCCACCGCCAGGTTCTCCCTCATCCATGGACAGGAGATCGCGACGGCTGCGCAGAGCGATCAGCGCGAGTACCGGTCGCGGGATCCGCGGTGCACGCCCGGCGAGGGACCGATTCCCGTCGAGTGCCGCGCGGCCTCGTGCGGGACCTGCTGGATCGGCGTCATCGCGGGCGCGGAGAAGCTCTCCCCTGTCGTCGAGCGCGACGAGCGCCGGCGCATGCGGGTGTTCGGCTACCAGGCAGACGATGAACCACGACCGCTCGTCCGGCTGGCCTGCCAGGCGCGCGCGTTTGGCGCCGTCTCGATCGTGATTCCGCCGTGGAACGGGATGCTGGGAGGGCTGCTGAGGAGGCGCTCGCCGGGCGACGAGCCGCCACGCTGACGCGCTCTACTGGCTCTCGCCGTTCAGCGCCGACAGCTCTCGGTCGATCCGTTGCCGGATCTCCTGGACCTCGCGCTCGTCGCGCGCGCCGCGCAGTTGCTGGACGGCCTTCTTGATGAGGAGCTGTCCGGCCGCGTTCATCAGCGCCGCCTGGAACATCGCAAACGACGAACTGCTGGTGGCGCCGAACAGCTCGTTCAGCTCGCGCGGCGTCACCATGTTCAGGAACTCCTGGTGGGTCATGGCCGCGCCGCCGCGCGTCGGTCCGTGCAGCAGATCGTAGTCGCCGACGAAGTCGGAGAACTTCGGCTGCTTGCCGAACACCAGAACGTAGAACCGGAGCTGCTGCTCGTCGAGCTTGAGCGTCGGTCGCCGTTCGGCCTGCTGCTGGACGTGATCGAGGTCGACGGGGAGCGGCGGGGACCCTTGGGATGGCGCTTGACCGTCCGGGGCGGCCGGCCGGGCGTTCTCCTGATCGGCGGACGGGGTGCGGGCGGGGGCCGCAGCCTGCGCCAGGACCGCGTGCGGCCCTCCGGCAAGGAGGCCGGCGAGGACGAAACGAACGGTCGCGGTCAGCCAGGGCTGCATGACGAGAGTTGGACGTTGCCGGTCCGCTCCTAGACGGTCAAGCAAGGAGGGTGCCACGGCTGCCTACGCCACGTCGGGCAGGAGCTGATCGAGCGCTGCCCAGGTGTCCGCGTCGAGCGCCACGAGCGTCCGGAGGTACAGCGACACGGCATCCTCTGGAAACGAGGCTTTGAGCTTCTCGACCGCCTCGGTGAGCCGGGCGGAGTCCGGCGACGGGATCTCGTCGGCGGAAATCAGGCCGTTCTCGTGCGCGATCCCGAGCGCGTCGAGGAAGGCGCCCATCAGCGGCCGCTCCGCCTCGAAGTGATAGGCGATGAGGGCGCGGCTCGCGAGGGCATCCGAGACGTCGCCGACCTGCGTCAGGAAGCGGGCTCGCCGCTCGATTGGCAGGGCCGTCACGCTCTTGACGCGGAAGTTCAGCCGACGGGCGAGGAGGACGGCGGCTTCGGCCTGCTGGTCCCGGCCCTGTTCGTCGCGCCAGAAGGCGGCGGCCGCCATCAGGCGCTTGTCGGGCGGCATCTCCTTCCAAAGGCGCGACGGGCTCATGGGCATGAACAGATTCTACAGGGCTTCTATACTCACAGACTCATGTCGAACCGCCTGTTCACGGCGCGCTTTCTCGTCATGTGCGCGTACAGCTTCACCGTGTTCATCTCGGTGTTCCAGCTCCTTCCGACCGCGCCGTACCATGTGCTCGATCTCGGCGGCGGCACCGGCGCGGCCGGCCTGTTTCTCGGCTGTCTCACCTATTCGTCGGCGTTCTCCGCGCCACTGACAGGCGCCATCGGCGACCGCTTCGGCCAGCGGCGGGTGCTGATGATCGTGAGCGTCGTGTCGGCGGCGTTCTCGATCGGCTATGCGGTGATCACGAACATCCCTTTCCTGCTCGCGGTCGTCGTGCTGCACGGTCTGTTCTGGTCCGCCCTGCTGTCCGCGTCGGGCGCCTACATGACCGCCACGATTCCGGAGTCTCGGCGAGCGGAAGGCATCAGCTACTGGGGGCTCGCATCCACACTCGCGCTGGCGACCGCTCCCACGATCGGGTTCTGGGTGTACCGCCACGGGTGGCTGACGCTGTGCGCCGAGTTGGTCGTGCTGAACCTCGCGATGGCCGTCATCGCGTGGCGGCTGCCGGAGGATGTCGCGCATGGCGACGCCCCGTCCACCAGGCCGGGGCGCCGAGAAGACGGTCGGCCGACCTCGGTCGTAGAGACCCGCGTGCTCGTCCTGTCCATCACCATGGCGCTGCTGTCGTTCGGCTACGGGGCCCTCACGAGCTTCTCGGCGCTGTTCGCCGACGAGCTGCACGTGTCCCCGCGCGGCGTGTTCCTGGCGATCATGGCGCTGGCGATCCTGGTCATCCGGCTGACGCTCGGACGGCTGCTGGATCAGGTCGGGCCCCGGCGGGTGCTGCTGGCATGTCTGAGCGCGCCCGCCGCCGGGCTCCTGATGCTCGCGGCGGCGAACGGGCGCCTGACGTTCGTCGCCGCGGCGCTGGTGTTCGGTCTCGGATTCGGCCTGATGTATCCCGCCTACACGGCATACGTGCTGCGGCACGTGCACTTCACCCGTCGCGGCGCCGCGTTCGGCGCGATGCTGGCCGCGTTCGACACCGGAGTCGGCTCGGGCTCTTCGTTGACGGGCTGGCTGATTGACCGCTTCGGGTTTCGATCGGCGTTCGTGTGTGCCGCGGGGCTCGCCCTGCTGTCGCTCCCGTACTTCCTCGTGGCCGAGCGTGCGCTCGGGTTCCGGGATCGCGACCTCGTCTGACCGGCCGGCCGGCGCGGCTACGCCGCCTGCGACCTGCTGAACGTCCACGCGCCTGCGGCGGTCAGCAGAACGGCGGCGGCGGCCGTGAGGGCCACGTCGAATCCGAGCGACCAGCGGATCAACCCGGCCACGCGGGCGGCCTCCAGGAGCGGCCGGGTCGCGGCGCCGTCGGAAATCATGGTGCCGGAGAACATGACGTTGCGGATGGCGTCGACGCCGTAGGTGAGCGGATCGGCGGTCATGAGCGCGCGCATCCAGACTGGTGCGGACGCCATCGGAAACATGGCGCCGCTCAGGAAGAAGAGCGGCATGACCAGGAAGTTCATGACCATCTGGAAGCTCTGCATCGACTCCATGCGCGATGCGACGATCACGCCGAGGCTCGTGACGGCGACGCTCATGAGGAAGCCCAGCACGAGCATCTCGAGCACGATTCCCGGCGAGAGGGCGATGCCGACGAGCGGTCCGATGCCGATCAGGATCGCCACCTGGATGAGGGCGACCGTGGCGCCGCCGAAGCTCTTGCCCACGGCGACCGCCCACCGCGGCACAGGCGCCACGAGCACCTCCTTGAGGAACCCGAACTCGCGATCCCAGATGATCGAAATGGCCGCGAAGATCGACGTGAACAGAATGCTCATGCCGATCACGCCCGGATACATGAACTTGATGTAGTCGATGTTCCCGGCGCTCGTCAGGCGCATCCCCGCCGTGATGCCCTTGCCGAGGATGGCAAGGTAGATCAGCGGCTGGGCCACCGTGGCCACGATGCGCGCCCGCTCGCGCACCGCGAGCTTCGCCTCTCTCAGCCAGATCGTGTAGATGACCGTCAGCGCTCGCATGCGTCCGGACTCCGGCGGGTCAGCGTCTGCCTCCCATGCCTCTCCGCCACAGCCTCATGCCCTGCCGCATCAGGTCCATGCTCGATCCCTCCTCGGCCCGGATGGCGTGGCCGGTAAGCGCGAGGAACACGTCTTCGAGGCTCGGCGGCTTCACCTGAACCGAGACGATCCGTCCGCCGAAGTCGCCGATCAGGCGCGGCACGAACTCGGCGCCCGACGCGATCTGGAAGTGCAGTTGCCCGTCCACCCGCCTGACGTCCACGCCGTACCGTGCCCGGAGATCCTGCTCGAGCGCCCCGTCGCCGCCGACGATCACCTTGTCGCCGCCGATGCCCCGTTTGAGCGCGGCTGGCGTGTCCATCGCCTGGATCCGCCCGTGATCGACGATGGCGATGCGATCGCAGTGCTCCGCCTCGTCCATGTAGTGCGTCGTCATGAACACGGTCGTGCCGACCTGGTCGCGCAGCGTGTGGACGTGCTGCCAGATCGCGTTGCGCGTCTGCACGTCCAGGCCGAGCGTCGGCTCGTCGAGGAACAGCACCTTCGGATGGTGGAGCAGGCCCCTGGCGATTTCCAGCCGGCGTTTCATGCCTCCCGAGAACGTCAGGACGAGCGACGACCGGCGGTCGAGAAGGTCGACCATCCTCAGGACCTCGTCGGCGCGCGACCTGAAGATGTCGCCCGGGATGCCATAGAGCATCGCGTGGAACTTCAGGTTCTCGTCGGCGGTGAGCCGCACGTCGAGCGAGGGGTCCTGGAATACCAGCCCGATCGATTGCCGAACCCGATTGGGCTGGCGCAGGACGTCCGCGCCGGCGAGCAGGGCATGGCCGCTCGTCGGCTTCAACAATGTCGCCAGGATCTTGATCGTGGTCGACTTGCCGGCGCCGTTCGGTCCCAGGAACCCGAAGATCTCGCCGGCGCCGACGGTGAAGCTCACGCCGGCGACGGCCGTGAGGTCGCCGAACGTCTTGACGAGAGTGTCGACGTCGATGATGGCAGGCACGAACGGGGGATGGACGATTCGCCAACGCCTTCCGCAGTCCGCACGAGGACTGCGAGCGGGTCGCGAACGGTGATCGTGGATCGTCCCGGGCCTAGACGACGGCGGCGGTTCGATCCATCGACTTCTGGCGGCGCGAGTCGCCCGTCTGGCGGCGGGTCCGATCCAGGACCTGGCGGCACGCGTCGCGGAACCGGGTCTCGAGTGCGCGAGCCTCTGCGCCGAACGCCGGCGGGATGCGCAGCCACGCCGCCTGGGCGTCCTTGACCGTGTCAGCCGCCGTCCGCCAGCGGACCTCCTGGCTCGCCCTGCCGCCCATGGCGTTGCTCGCCAGGGCCGAGCGCAGCCGTGCGGCGAGCAATTCCGTCTGTGAGAGCCCTTCGGCGCGCTCCTCGCGCATTTCCGCGGCGATGGCTTCGACCCGTGCGACCAGCTTGGCCATCCGTTCGCGGGCGACCGCCGGATCGAGGTCGGTGTTCCTGAAGCCCTCTGGCCACCGCTCGAGCACGCGCGCGAGCGCGGCCTGCCAGCGCTCCGCCAGCGGCTGCATGCCGGCGGCCGCCACCGGAACGCCGCGGTTCCATGCGGTACGGAGCTCCTGGACCCGCACCCCGAGCTGATCAGGGACCGCGCCGTCGGCCGTGCCGGTGAGGTCCTCGAGCGCGATGACCAGCGCCTCGCGCTCCGCCAGTTTGTTCTGCAGCGTGATCTGATGGCGGTTGTGATAGCGCTCGAAGAAGCGATCGGCCGCCGCGCGGAAGCGCTGCCACACGGCTTCCGACTTGCTGCGCCGGACCGGTCCAATCGTCTTCCACTCGGCCTGGAGCCGCTTCATCTCGGCGGAGGCGGCGTCCCATTCCATGGATTCGGCCAGCGTCTCGGCGCGGCCGCACAGCGCCTCCTTGCGTGCGAGGTTCTCCGCCCAGAGCTTCTTGCGGGTGGTCAGGTCCTCGCGGCGGCGCGAGAAGAACTGGTTGCACGCCGTGCGGAAGCGGTGACCCAGATCGCGGGCGGCATCGCGTGCCACTGGGCCGGTCTGCTCCCACTCCGTCTGGAGCTCCTGGATTCGGGCCGACGCCTTCACCCAGTCCGTCGACGCGGCGAGCGTCTCGGCTTCGGTGACCAGCGCCGCCTTCCGCTGCAGGTTGGCTTCGCGCTCCTCGCGGAGCCGCACGAAGAAGCCTTCGCAGCGGGCCCGGATGAAGTCGGTCGCAATCCGGAACCGTTCCCAGAGCTTCTGCGCCGAGTGCCGCGGCGCCTCGGCGGCCTCCTGCCAGCGGGCGTTGAGCTCCTTCAGGGCCCTGGCGGTCGCCAGCAGGTCGGAATCCTTGCCGGTCTCCATGTCGCTCTTGAGCGAGGCGACAATTGCTTCGGCCATCGCGATCAGCTTCTCCTGCTGCTGGCCGTTCGCGAACCGCCGCCATTCGTCCATCTCGCGCAGCTCGCGAACGCGCGGGGCGAGCTGCTCCTGGAGACGCCGCAGCGAGGCGCAGGCGTCCTGCACGTCCTTCTGGCCGGAGTCCCGGGCGTCCTTGTCCTTCGTCGTCTCGAGGTGTCCCGCCTCGTCCAGGCCGGCGCGCAGATCGCGCATCAGGCGCTCGCCCTCGCGCAGCGTGAGCGTGTCGGCCTCACGTGCCTGCTTCGCGCGATCGCCGAGCTGCGTCAGCCTGGCGAGCAGTTCCTCGCGCGCCTTGCGCGCCGCCTCGCGGTCCACGGCCTCGCGCGCCTCGAACGCCGCGCCCACGGCCGCCAGACGATCGTCGAGATCCGGCGCGGCCCGCAGGCCCTCCGAGAGAGTGGCGGAGAGGCCGCGTGCCTCCGGGCTGAGCGCCTGCCAGCGGGCTCCGGCCGCCGCCGCGTCCTCTCGGGACAGCAGCTCCTCGGCCTCCGCGACGAGCGCCTCGAGCTTGAGGCGCACCTCCGCCAGCACGCTGCGCAGCTCATGCCGTCTCCGGCACGCGGCCACCGCCTTGGCGAATCGCTCGGCCAGGCGGTCGGCCTCCGGGCCATTCCCGACCAGCGGCAAGAGCGATCGCCATTCTTCTTCGATAGGAACGAGCTGTTCGAGCATGTCTTCGCTGTCGAGCGCTTCGACCGACGCGCAGAGTGCCTCGCGCGTGGCCAGGGCTTCGGCGCGCAGCCGCGCCCGTTCGGCCGCTTCGGCCGCCTGCCGCCGGCCCTCTGCGATCGCCAGCGCGACGCCGTCGCGCGCCCGTTCGAACTGCGCGGCCGCGTCCTCATCGCTGGCGCTCGGGTCGCTCGCCTGCAGCTCTCGCCATGCGTCGACCAGCCTCGCCAGCTCGACGTCCGCGCGCTCCGGCTCGGGTGCCTCTGCGAGCAGACGGTTGATCGCCTCGAGCAGCGCCGCCGCGTGCCGGCGACGCTCTTCTTCTGCCGCGACCCGCGCGGCCTCGGCGGCCTCGATCTCCTGAATCATCGTGCGTGCTCGCCTGGCGACGCTCTTCTGCTGCGCACGAGTCTCGATCGAACGAAGGATGGTCAGATCGCCCGAGACAGGGGGGATCGCCCGTTCGAAAGCCGCGAGCGCGACGTCTTTGTGATCGCTGTTGAGCGCCGTCTCGAGCAGTTCCTTGGTGTCGGTCAACCGCCCGAGCGCGTCGACGGCGGTCTGCTCGTGGCGGGCGTGGCGCGCGATGCTCCCGAGCGCCCGCGGATCGTCCACCCGCAATAGGGCCTCCGCCCGAACCGTGCCGGACGCATCGCTCTTTGCAAGCGTCGACAGGCGGCGGGCATCCCGAATCCCGCGCACCATCATCAGCGCGGCGGTCTCGTCCGTCTCCGGAGCGGTCGCCAGCGCGAGCAGCCGGTCGGCGGCTCGGTCGCGTGTCTCCTCGTCCGCGTCGTCTCCCGCGATCTGCGTCAGCACGGCGACGTCACCGATGCGTGCGAGGCTGGCCCTTCTCACCCTCGGGTCAGGGTCGTTCTCCGCCAGCATCGCCAGTTCGGTGGCGTCGTCGAGCTCGCGCAGCGCCTCCAGCCGGACGGCCGGGTCGGCGTGCTTCCATCGGGGTTGCGGCTTGAGTCGATCGAGCAGTCCCATAAGCGACTGCTTAGTAAGAAAAGGTCGTGCCGTACAGCGTGCGCCGATCCCGGAAGGCGCCTGGTGCCGATTGGCCCTTTGGGGTCAACTACTTAGAGGGAGTGCCGTCTTCGGTCCCCGGCGAGCGACGACGGGCGCGGATCCGTAGTCCTGAATCGCGAATCCAAAACTCCATCGATCCGCCGTTTCCGGCCGGCCGGTCGTAGGAGTCGGGCCGGCATCAGATCAGCTGCTCCAGCCTGGCCACGAGCCCTTCGAGCCTGGTCACGACGGCCTGGACGGTGGAGGGCTCCGCCAGGTCGACGCCGGCGTTCCGGAGCAGGGTCATCGGGTGATCGCTGCCTCCCGACGCGAGGAGCGCGAGATAGCGGGCCCGCGCCTCCGCCCGGGCGGCCTCGGATCCCGTGGTCATCTCGCTGGCGAGCTTGGCCGCGGAGGCGAAGCAGGTGGCGTACTGGTACGACGTAGTACGGCGTGTGGAAGAAGTGCGGGATCCGCGCCCAGGTCAGGGGCGTGAGGGGCTCGGTGTCGACGGCGTCCCCGTAGTAGGCGTCGAACCGCTCCGCGTACAGCGTGTTCAGCACGTCGGCGGTGATCGGCTGATCCTGTTCGACGAGCTGGTGCGCGGCCAGCTCGAAATCGGCGAACATCACCTGGGTGTAGAACGTGCTCGTAACGCTGTCGATCGCGTGCTGCAGCAGGACGATCTGCTCGTCGCGATCGGTGGCCCGCCCGACCAGGTGCTCGAGGAGCAGCTCCTCGCTCAGCGTCGACGGGACCTCGGCCACGAAGATCGTGTAGTCGGAGTACACGAAGGGCTGCCGCTCGTGCGACAGCATCGTGTGCATCGAGTGTCCCATCTCGTGCGCCAGCGTGAATACGTCGTCCAGGGTGTCGTTCCAGTTCATCAGCATGTACGGGTGCACGCCGTACACGGGCGCCGAGTAGGCGCCGCTGCGCTTGCCTTCGTTCTTGTACACGTCGATCCAGCGCTCGCGGAAGCCGCGCCACATCCGCGCCTGATACTCGGCACCGAGCGGTCCGACGGCCTCGACGATGCGCGCGAGCACGTCCGGGTAGGCGTAGCGGCGGTCCCATTCAATCAGCGGAATCGAGAAATCGAACGGGCAGTAGCGCTCGAGACCCAGCGCGCGCCGCCGAAGGCGATGGTAGCGGCGCAGGGGCTCGGTGCCCGCGCGGGTCGCGGCGATCAGTGTCTCGACCACGCTCCGTGGAATGTCGTTGCCGTGCAGCGCCGCGTCGAGCGTCGTGCGGTAGCCGCGTGAGCGGGCATGGAACCAGTCGCGCTGGCAGACCGCGTGGTACAGCGTGGCGTAGGTGTTCGCGGAGGCCGCGTACGTGCCGTAGTGCGCCAGGAAGGCCTCCCGCCGATCCTGCTGGTGCCGGTTCGTCGCGAGCACCGCTCGATACTGGCCGTAGGACATCGTCACGGTCTCGCCCGTGCTCAGCGTCACCTGCGGGAACTTCGCGTCCGCCGTCGACAGGGCGGAGTACGCTTCGTGGGGCGCGCCCGACAGCCGCGACGAGAGCGACAGCAGCCGCTCACCGGCCTCGTCCAGCACGTGTTCCTGCTGCCGGTACACCTCCTCGATCGCGAAGCGATAGACGGCCAGTGGCGGGTCGGCGGCCAGCCAGCCCCTGACAACCTCGAGCGGAATGCTCAGCAGCTCGGGGTTGAACCAGGACGTCGCCTGGTGCCAGCGGGCGAGCAGCGCCTGAACCTGCTGCTTGCGCGCGTTCACCCCGTTGTCCCGCTGGTCCTCGTCGTATTTCAGGGACGGATAGAAATACACGCGGTAGGCGAGCTGCCCGAGCGCGTCGTTGAGCCGAAGCGCCGTGAGCAGCCGATCCGGTCCGGCCGTCAGCGTGCCCTTGAGCGCGGCGTACTCGTCGATGCGCCGATCCAGTTCGGTGCGCGCCTGTTCCCACGCGGACCAGTCTGGATAGATGTCCTGAAGGTTCCACTTGAAGGTCTCGTCGATCTCGGGTCGATTGCGCGAGCGCGGCGCGGGAGGGGCGGTAGCCATCCGATCGATCATACGGAGCGCCCGCCGCTTGTCCACCGGCCGGCGGCGGACCGGCGCGGAGACGGTGGCGCGCGGGCACCCGGTTGCGTTAATGATATCCATACATATAGATTTGTGGATATGATGGACGCGACAGGGCTGCTGAAGCTTCTCGGAGACGAGACCCGGCTGCGGCTGCTCCGCGTCCTGTCGCGCGAATCCCTCAACGTCTCCGAGCTCACGGCGGTGCTCGGCGTCGCACAGTCCGGCGTTTCCCGCCATCTCGGGCTGCTGCGCGACGCGGGGCTCGTCGCCGAGGAGCGCGCCGGCGCCTTCACGCGCTATCGGCTCGCGCCGGAGATGACGAGCGAGCACGGTGAGCGCGCAGGCCTCTGGGGGTGGCTCCGCGTGGAGCTGGACCGGCGCACCGCCGCCACGCGCGCCGACGACGCGCGCCTCGAGGAAGTCCGGCGGGTCCGGAAGGAGGACTTCGCGGAGGGTGGTGAGGAACGGCGCCAGTTCGTGCCCGGCCGGAGCTGGGCGGCCTGGGCCAGGGCGCTCGGCCTGCTCCTCCCGCCGCTGGAGGTGGCCGACGTCGGATGCGGCGAGGGATACCTCACGATCGAGGCCGCTCGCTGGGCCCGGCGCGTCATTGCCGTCGATCGGTCGGCCGAGGCCCTCGCTCGGGCGCGGGCCCTCGCGGTCCGCCGGAAGGTGACCAACATCACCTGGAAGCGCGGCCTGCTCGACCGGCTGCCGATAGGGGACGCCTCGGTCGACGTCGCGCTGTTGTCGCAGGCGCTGCACCACGCACCCGAGCCGGCGCGCGCGCTGACCGAGACGATGCGGATCCTGCGCCCCTCCGGCCGCGTGCTGATCCTCGATCTCCGGGAGCACGACGAGACCTGGGTGCGGCGGAGGCTCGGCGACCGCTGGCTCGGCTTCGCCGAGGAGGATCTGCGCGGGTTGTTGACGGGCGCGGGGTTCGCGGACGTCGTCGTGCGCATCGGTGCGCGGCGGGCCGGCGACCCCTTCACCGTCCTGATTGCCGCCGGCACAAGGAAGGCCGGTCACGAATGACGACGACGGTCACAAACAAGCGCGAGCAGCTCGATGCGCTGCTCCGCCAACGGATTCTGATCCTCGACGGCGCGATGGGCACGATGATCCAGCGCCGGCAGCTCGACGAAGCCGGGTTTCGCGGCCGGAGGTTCTCCGGCCACGGCCACGACCTCAAGGGCAACAACGACGTGCTCGTCCTGACGCAGCCGGCCATCGTCCGGGAGCTGCACGACGAGTACCTTCGGGCCGGCGCCGACATCATCGAGACGAACACGTTCAATTCGAACGCGGTGTCGCAGGCCGACTATGGGTTGGAAGGCTTCGTCTACGACCTGAATCTGGAGGCGGCGAGGCTCGCGCGCTCCGCGGCGGACGCCTGGACGGGACGAACGCCCGCCCGGCCCCGGTTCGTCGCCGGCTCGCTCGGGCCCACGAACCGCACCCTCTCGATTTCGCCGGACGTGAACGATCCGGCCTACCGGGCGATCGGATTCGACGGGCTCGCGGAGGCGTACGCCGATCAGGTTCGCGGGCTCGTCGACGGCGGTGTCGACCTGCTGCTGATCGAGACCATCTTCGACACGCTCAACGCCAAGGCGGCATTCGTCGCCATTGACACGGTGCAGGCCGAGCGCGGCGTCGATCTGCCGCTGATGATCTCGGTCACGGTCACCGATCGCAGCGGACGGACGCTCTCGGGGCAGACGCTCGACGCCTTCTGCATTTCGATCGAGCACATGCGGCCGTGGAGCCTGGGGATCAACTGCGCGCTCGGCGCGCGCGAGATGCGGCCGTACCTGGCCGAGCTGGCCCGCCAGGCCGGCTGCTGGGTGAGCGCCTACCCGAACGCGGGGCTGCCGAACGCGTTCGGCCAATACGACGAGCAGCCCGACGAGACCGCCGCCCTGCTGCGCGAGTTCGCCGAGAGCGGCTTCGTCAACATCCTCGGCGGCTGTTGCGGGACCACGCCCGATCACATCCGGGCGATTGCCGATGCCGTCGCCGATGTTCGCGTCCGTCTGCCGGGCGATCGGAAGGCGCCGCCGGACGGTCCCGCCGCCAACGACCAGGGCGACGCGTCCGCATCTCCCGGAATCGGGGACGCGGTGCCGCGGCGGCCGTTGAGGTTGTCAGGGCTCGAGCCGCTGATCGTCCGCGCGGACAGCAACTTCCAGATGATCGGCGAGCGGACGAACGTCACCGGCTCCAAGCGGTTCGCCCGGCTCATCAAGGACCGCCAGTATGGCGAGGCCGCGGCGGTGGCGCTCGAGCAGGTCCGCGGCGGGGCCAATCTGATCGACGTCAACATGGACGAGGGCATGCTCGATTCCGAGCAGGCGATGACGACGTTCCTGCACTACATCGCGACCGAGCCCGAGATCGCGCGCGTGCCCGTCATGATCGACAGTTCGCGGTGGTCGGTGATCGAGGCCGGCCTCAAGTGCGTGCAGGGCAAGTCGGTCGTCAACTCGATCTCGCTCAAGGAGGGGGAGGCGGACTTCCTCCGGAAAGCGGACATCGTGCGCACGTACGGCGCTGCGGTCGTCGTCATGGCGTTCGACGAGCAGGGGCAGGCGGACACGATCGAGCGGAAGGTGGAGATCTGCCAGCGGGCGTACCGGCTGCTCACCGGACCGGCCGGCTACGATCCGGCGGACATCATCTTCGATCCGAACGTCCTGGCGGTCGCCACCGGTCTCGAGGAGCACAACGCGTACGCGGTCAATTTCATGGAGGCCACACGCCTCATCAAGGCCGCCTGTCCCGGCGTGAAGGTCAGCGGCGGAATCAGCAACCTGTCGTTCTCGTTCCGCGGGAACGACGCGGTGCGCGAGGCCATTCATTCGGCGTTTCTCTACCACGCGATCAAGGCCGGGCTCGACATGGGGATCGTCAACGCCGGGCAGCTCGTCGTCTACGAGGACATCCCGCCGGATCTGCTCGAACGGGTCGAGGACGTGCTGTTCAACCGCCGTCCGGATGCAACCGAGCGGCTCGTCACGTTCGCGGAGGGCGTCAAGGGCGGCGCCACGCAGCGGGAGGCGGACGTGGCGTGGCGCGAGCGGCCCGTCGAGCAGCGGCTCGCGTTCGCGCTGGTTCACGGCATCGTCGATTTCATCGAGCAGGACGCCGAGGAAGCGCGGCGGACGCTGGGGCGCCCGCTCGCCGTGATCGAAGGTCCGCTGATGGACGGGATGAAGACGGTGGGCGATCTCTTCGGCGCCGGCAAGATGTTCCTGCCGCAGGTCGTCAAGAGCGCCCGCGCGATGAAGCGCGCGGTGGCGTATCTCGAGCCGTTCATGGAAGAACGGAACAGCGAGGACGGTTCCGGGATGGCCCCCCGAACCCAGCCGGCCGGGAACGGCCGGGTGCTGCTCGCGACCGTGAAGGGCGACGTGCACGACATCGGGAAGAACATCGTCGGCGTCGTCCTCGCCTGCAACAGTTATGAAGTGATCGATCTGGGCGTGATGGTTTCGGCCGATCGGATCCTGGACACGGCCGTCGAGCGCCGCGTCGACGTCATCGGCCTCAGCGGGCTGATCACGCCGTCGCTGGACGAGATGGTGTTCGTCGCGAAGGAGATGGAGCGGCGGCAGATCCGGACGCCGCTCCTGATCGGCGGCGCGACGACGAGCCGGCAGCATACCGCCGTCAAGATCGCCCCCGAGTACGGCGAGGCGACGGTGCACGTGCTGGACGCGTCGCGCGCCGTCGACGTGGTGGCGAGTCTGTTGAGCGCGCAGAAGCGGGACGAGTTCCTGGCGACGGTGCGGCGCGAGCAGGCAGAGCTGCGGGAGCGCTACGCGACGCGGCACGAGCGGCCCGTGCTCACCTACGACGCGGCTCGCGCGAACCGGCTCCAGACCGACTGGGAGGCCCTGCCGCTCGCCGCGCCCTGGTTCACCGGCCGGCGGGTCGTCGAGCCGTCGATCGAGGAGCTGCGGCCGTTCATCGACTGGACCTTCTTCTTCGCCGCCTGGGAGCTGAAGGGCCGGTTCCCGGCGATTCTGGACCATCCCGAGTACGGCGCGGCCGCGCGGGACCTGTACGCGCACGCACAGGCCGTGCTCGACCGCATCTCGCGCGAGAAGCTGCTGACCGCCCGTGGCGTCTACGGGTTCTGGCCTGCGAACAGCGTGGGCGACGACGTCGTCGTCTACAAAGACGATGCGCGCCGCGCGGAGCTGGTCCGCTTCCACATGCTCCGTCAGCAGGAGCCGATTGCGGATGGCCGGCCCAACCGATCGCTGGCCGACTTCATCGCGCCGCGGGAGTCCGGCGTGCCCGACTACCTCGGGGCGTTCGCGGTGACCGCCGGTCTCGGGTGCGAGGCGCTCGTGCGCGAGTTCGAGTCCGCCCACGACGACTACAACGCCATCATCGTCAAGGCGCTCGCGGATCGGCTCGCGGAGGCGTTTGCCGAGTACCTGCACGCGCAGGCGCGACGGGACTGGGGATACGGCCAGGCCGAGCAGCTGTCCCCCGTCGACCTGATCGCGGAGCGATACCGCGGGATCCGCCCGGCCTTCGGCTATCCCGCGTGCCCGGATCACACGGAGAAGGCCACGCTGTTCCGGCTGCTGCACGCCGAGGAGATCGGGATCCAACTGACCGAATCGTTCGCGATGACGCCGGCCGCGTCGGTGAGCGGCCTCTATTTCAGCCATCCGCAGGCGAAGTACTTCAACGTCGGCCGGATCGGGCGGGACCAGCTCGCCGACTACGCCCAGCGGAAGGAGATGGGCCTCGAAGAGGCCGCGCGCTGGCTGGCGCCGAACCTCTGAGCCGGAGATCTACACTACGCCATGCCCGCGCATTCTCCCGACGACCTGCCGCGCCTGTTCGCCGAGGGGCTCAACGCCGCCGATGCCGATGCGGTCGCGGCCCTCTACGAGGACGAGGCGATCCTGGTCTCGGATCCGAAGCACGTCGTGAAGGGCCGAGACGCCATCCTGGAGGGCTTGCGGAACTTCGTCGGGATCCGTCCGCACATGACGCTCAACGCCGCGCGGGTCGTGCGCAACGGAGATGTGGCGCTCGTCTACTCCGACTGGACGATTGCCGGCACCCGCCCGGACGGCTCCCTGATGAGCGTCGATGTCAGGCCGACCCAGATCGCACGACGACAGACGGACGGAATCTGGCGCATCGTGATCGACGATCCCAGCGTCGACGACTCGGCGCCGGCGGAGGCGACTTGACGTGCGAAGCTCGTTGCGGCTGCTGAGGGCGGCGATCGCCGGCTACGTCGTTCTCGCCGCGGGCGCGTCCGCCGGGACCTTCCTCGCGAGGCTCGCTTTTCCGCAGACGGGCCAGCCGTTCCCGACCACGCCGTTCCTCTCCGTGAGCGTGGCGATCGGGTTCGCGGCCGCGATGGCCGGCGGCTACGTATGTGCGCGCCTCTCGCCGTCAGGATGGCGTCTCGAATCGATGGCGACGCTCGTCGTGCTGGTGCTCGGGCTCGCCGTGCTCGGCGCGCGGCTCTCACCCGAGCCAAGGCAGCCGCCCGGCTTCCTGCCACTCGTCACGCTG
Source organism: uncultured Acidobacteriota bacterium (assembly GCA_963764505.1). Taxonomy (GTDB): domain Bacteria; phylum Acidobacteriota; class Vicinamibacteria; order Vicinamibacterales; family SCN-69-37; genus CAVXSP01. The sequence continues at coordinate 528,428 of CAVXSP010000001.1, forward strand.
CTCGGCGTCATCGGTCTCTGGGCGGGCGCCATGGCCGAGCGGGCGGTTCATGGCGGCCCGAAATGACTGCCGCTGGAGACAGTCCGAGCGATCACCGGGACAGCATCTTCTCCCGCACGGCCCTGAACTCGTTGCCGGGCTTCCACTCCGGGAACTTGTCGGCCTGCGCGACGCGGTAGCCCACCGCCATCAGCAGCTTGGCCTGTTCGCCCAGGCCCGACAGATCCCAATCCGGCTTCACCTCGTCGGACGGCGAGTGGTAGTCCTCGTTCGTGTACTCGTCCTTCTTCTGTTTGCCGAATCCAGGCGGCTTGCCGATGTACTCCAGCCCGCTGTCGGTGTCGAGCGCCGGCACGCCGAACTTCGCGAAATTGAAGTGATCCGAGCGGTAGTAGTAGCCCTTTTCCGGCTCCGCGTCAGGGACGAGCACCCGTCCCTGTTCCGCGGCCGCGTCACGCAGGTAGTCGTCGAGATCCGAGGCCCCCAGGCCGATGACGACGATGTCCTTCGTGCGGCCCCAGAGCGGCAGGTTGTCATCGACGTTGATGTTCGCCAGCGTCCGGTTGAGTGGATAGAGGGGAAGCTGCGCGTAGTACTGCGAGCCCAGCAGCCCCTGCTCTTCTGCCGTCAAGGCGAGAAAGAGCATCGTGCGCTTGGGCGGCGGATCGATCGTCTTCATCTTGCGCGCGATCTCGAGCAGCGCGGCCGTTCCGGACGCGTTGTCGGCCGCGCCGTTGTAGATGCGGTCGCCGTTCTTCGGATCGCCAATCCCGAGATGATCCCAGTGCGCGGAGAAGATGACGTACTGGTCGCGGAGCGCGGGATCCGAGCCGGGTAGCTTCGCCACCACGTTCTGCGACTCGATCGTCCGCATGTGCTGCGTCAGCGCGAACGAGGCGGTCAGGCCGAGCGGGACCGGCCGGAAGTCGCGCGTCGCCGCCCGCGCCTCGAGCGCCGCGAAATCCTGGCCGGCGATCTGGAACAGGCGCCGCGCGGCGTCCTCGGAGATCCAGCTCTCGATCTTCGCGCGGCCCATGTTGCGATCGGGCGTGATCAGGTTGAAGCGCTCGCCGCCGAATCCCTGCACCACGGTCCACGGATAGCCGGCCTGCTCGGTGTCGTGGACGACGATCGCCGCCGCCGCGCCCAGCTCGGCGGCCTTCTCGTACTTGTAGGTCCAGCGTCCGTAGTAGGTCATCGCCTTCCCGCCGAAGACCTTCGGATCGAGCGCCGCGGGATCGGCGCCGGACGGCACCGGCGGGTCGTTCACGAGCATGACGATCGTCTTGCCTCTCACGTCAAGGCCCTTGTAGTCGTCCCACTGATACTCGGGCGCCTGGACGCCATAGCCGACGAACACGATCTCCGAGTTCTCGAGGCGGATGTCCTCGGTGACCTGTTCGCTGAACGGCATGAACTCGTCGTGAACCTTGAACGTCGTCTCCTGGCGGCCCTTGTGGACGACGAGCGGGCCCGCGAACGACGGCGTCAGCCCGACGAGCGGCACCTTCTGGATCCAGGACCCGTCGGGATTTCCAGGCTCGAGGCCGGCCGACTTGAACCGGTCCACGAGATAGGCGACCGTCAGTTCTTCGCCCTTGGAGCCCGGCAGCCGGCCTTCGAACTCATCCGACGACAGCTTCTTGATGTCCGTCAGCACGGTGGACGTGTCGAGGTCCGGAAGGCGGTTCAGCGGCACGGGCCCGGCCGGCGTCGTCGAGCAGGCGGCCGCACAGATCGTCGCGACGAGCAGAAGGCGTGAGCGCATGGGGTCAGTCTACGGTACGGGCTCTGGGCTCTGGGCTCTGGGCTCTGGGCTCTGGGCTCTGGGCTGCTGGGCGACGGGCGACGGGCCTGGCATCCGGGGACGACGGACTCCGGGCGACGCGTACAATCGAGTCATGGTGCCGGTGGTGGGTAGGCGGATCAACCGCGAGGCGGTCGTGCTGCTCGGCTGGGGTCGCGCGATCCTGCTGCAGCTCGCGCATCCGCTCGTCGCAGCGGCCGTCAATGACTACAGCGGCTTCGACAGGAGCGCCGGCGGGTACGTGCGGCGCGTGCGGCGCACCGTCGGCGGCATGCTCGAGATCACCTTCGGGTCGCCGGAGCGGGCACGGGAGGCCATCGGGCACATCAACCGCATCCACCAGCGCATCTCCGGCACGCTGGAGGAGCCTGCGGGGATCTTTCCGGCCGGCACGCAATACTCGGCCACCGACCCGGCGCTGCTGCTGTGGGTGCACGCGACGCTGCTGGACTCGATGATGCTCATCTACGAGTCGCTGGTTGCGCCGCTCACGCGGGAGGAGCGCGATCGATTCTGCCAGGAGGCGGCCGAGACGGGCCGGCTCCTCGGAATCCCGGCCGACCGGCTGCCCGCCGATCAGCAATCGCTCGAGAGCTATCTGGCGGAGATGTACGCGAGCGGGCAGATTGCGGTCGGTCCGGCCGCCCGCCGCCTCGCGGACGGGCTCTTCGCGCCGCCGCTCGGCCCGGCGACGCGCCTCTTCCGTATCACGCGCCTCGTCACCACGGGACTGCTGCCGGAACACGTCCGCGCCGGCTACGGCCTCGCGTGGGACGCCCGTCGGGCACGCACGTTCCGCGCGATCATGGCCATCATCCGGCGCGCCCGCCGCCTGCTCCCGGCCGCCCTCAGGGAGTGGCCGATGGCGAGGGCGGCTTGAGCATCGGCAATCGGCAATCGGCAATGGACAATCGGCAGCCACCAATTGCGGAATTTGCACTCGTCAACGGTTTTCCGCATTGCGAAGGTTGCCGTATTCCCTGCAATGGTCGCGCTGAGGCGCGGGCCAGCCGGCGGGATCAATTCGGCACGCGGGTTGCTCGCCGACAGCGTCGTGACTCCCGAACTTTTGAGACGGCGGCTGGCTGATTTGGCGCGGGGCGTTCGACTGCTCGTCCGGCCGTTGGTGACGCGGCTGGAGACTCGTGACTGCGCCCTTCAGGTGCTCGCCTCGTCCACCTCTGCCGCGGCGAACTACCGGGCCGCAACACGGGCGCGATCGCACGTGGAGTTCACGGCGAAGATCGGCGTGGCGCTCGAAGAGGCCGACGAAACGCTCTTCTGGTTGGAACACCTGCGCGACTGCGAAGTCATCGACGCTTCGTCCCAGGCCGTGCTGGACGAGGCGCGTCAGCTCGTGGCCATCCTCACGGCTGCCAGGTCCACGGCTCGAGCGCGCCAGCGGACCCTGGCTCGCTCGGTCGCCGGCGGAGACCGAACATCTCACTGGCGCTGATTCCCGATTCCCGATTCCCGATTGCCGATTGCCGATTGCCGATTGCCGATTGCCGATTGCCGATTGCCGATTACCGATTACCGATTACCCATGACCCATTCCCATTACCGATTCTCAAAAGGCAACCACCCCTCCTCGTCCCGTGATGCCCGCGTCGGGATCCTCGAGGTTGTGCACGCCGGCGCCGAGCAGCCGGACGGGCCGGGTGCCGGCTTCCGTTTTCGCGAGCAGCGCCACGGCGCGCTCCTGAATCCGATCCGGGTCGTTGGTGGGCGCGCGCGTGTCGCTGCGCGTGATCGTCGTGAAATCCCCGTATCGCACCTTGATCGTGACGGTGCGCGCGACCAGCCCGCGTTCGCGCAGCCATTCGGCGTTCTCGCGGGCCATTCCCGCGATCTCCTCGCGAATGCGGTCGAGACCGACGAGATCGTGCGCGTAGGTGCACTCGCTCGACGACGACTTCGACGGGCGGTTGGGCTGAACGGAACGTTCGTCCACGCCGGCGGCCAGCTGGGTCAGCCAGTCGGCGAGGCCGCCGACGCTCGCCCGCAGGACGGACGGGCTCGCGGTGCGGACGTCGATCAGCCGGGCGATGCCGTGCTCCTGCAGCCGGCGCGCGGTGACCGGCCCGACGCCCCAGAGCGCGTCGACCGGCAGCTCCTTCAGAAAGCTCTCGACGCGCTCGGGCGCGATGACCGTCAGGCCGTCGGGCTTCTGCCAGGCGGACGCGATCTTGGCCAGGAACTTGTTCGGCGCGACGCCCGCCGACGCCGTCAGGCCCGTGCGCTCCCGGATCTCCACCTTGATCCGCCTCGCGACGTTCACACCGAGCGGCTCCTGCCACGTGTTCTCGGTGACGTCGAGATAGGCCTCGTCCAGCGACAGCGGCTCGACCAGTGGCGTGACCGCACGATAGATCTCGAGGACCTGCTGCGAGACGGCCCGGTATTTCGAGAAGTCGGGCCGCACGACCTCCAGCTCCGGACACAGCCGGACCGCCCGGGCCATCGGCATCGCCGACCGCACGCCGAAGCGCCGCGCCTCGTAGCTTGCGGCCGCGACGACGCCGCGCGAGGCCGGCCGGCCGCCGACCGCGACGGGCCGGCCGCGCAGCTCGGGCCGGTCCCGCTGCTCGACCGAGGCGTAGAACGCGTCCATGTCGACGTGAAGGATGCGGCGGGGCATGACAGGTATGCCGGGTTGCGGGCAGGTGACGCCAGGTACGCCAGGTACGCCGGGTACGCCGGGTACGCCGGGTACGACGAATGAGCTTCGTCCGCCAACTTTATTAGAATCTGCCCGTGGCCAAGAAGCGATCGAAATCCCCCTCCCTGTTCGATCGGATGTCCGAGGCGGACGTTCTGACTGCGCCCCCGCCTCCCGGCGACGAGGCGGTGGCGCTGCACCAGGCGGCGCAGACGCGCTACCTGAACTACGCGCTCTCGGTCATCACCTCGCGCGCGCTGCCCGACGTGCGCGACGGGCTCAAGCCGGTCCAGCGCCGCATCCTCTACACGATGTGGCAGCAGAGCCTCACGGCCGACGTGAAGCCGCGCAAGTGCGCGAAGGTCGTCGGCGACGTGATGGGCAACTACCATCCCCACGGCGACGCCGCGCTGTACGAGACGCTCGTCCGCATGGCGCAGCCCTTCTCGCTCCGCTATCCGCTCATCGAAGGATCCGGCAACTTCGGGTCGCTCGACGGCGACAGCGCAGCGGCCATGCGCTACACGGAGTGCCGGCTGGCGCGGCTGAGCGACGAGATGCTCGGCGAAATCGGCCAGGACACCGTCGCGTTCCGGCCGAACTACGACGGCACCAAGGACGAGCCCGTCGTCCTGCCAGCTCGTATTCCGAACCTGCTCATCAACGGCGCGACCGGCATCGCGGTCGGCATGGCGACGAACATCCCGCCGCACAACCTGAACGAAGTCTGCACGGCGCTCGTGAAGCTGATCGACGCCGATCTCGAGCTGACGAGCAGCCAGCTCTGCAAGTACATCAAGGGACCCGATTTTCCGACCGGCGGCCTCATGATCAACACGCCGCAGGAGATCCGGGACATCTACAAGACGGGATCCGGCACGATCCGCGTGCGGGCGAGCTGGATCGAGGGGCCGAAGTCCCGCAGCGCACAGACCGTGTACGTCACGAGCATTCCGTACACCGTCAACAAGGCGACGCTCATCGAGCGCATCGCCGAGATCGCCCTCTCGCGCAAGCTGCCGCACCTGCTCGACGTCAGGGACCTGTCCACCGACGACGTGCGCATCGCGCTCGAGCTGAAGGGGGACGCGGACCCGCGGCTGGTGATGGCGTACCTCTTCAAGCACACGGCTCTGCAATCGAACTTCCCGGTGAACCTGACCTGCCTGGTTCCGACCGAGAATCCGAACGTCGGCAAACCCGAGCGGCTCGAGCTGCACCAGATCCTGTGGCAGTTCCTGCACTTCCGCCTCGAGGTCGTCCGGGCGCGGCTCGAGCACGAGCTGAACGCGCTGAAGCGGCGCATCCACATCCTCGAGGGCTTCGAGACGGTCTTCGACGCGCTCGACGAGATCCTGAAGATCGTTCGGAAGTCGGACGGAAAAGCGGATGCGGCGGCGAAGATCATGGCGCGGTTCAAGCTCGATGCCGAACAGACCGATGCCATCCTCGAGCTCAAGATCTACCGGCTCGCCCGCCTCGAGATCCAGGTCATCCAGCAGGAGCTCGCCGACAAGCGCAAGCGGGCGCGCGAAATCGGCGGGCTGCTGAAGCGGGACGCCGATCTCTGGAAGATCGTGCGCGGCGAGATCGAGCAGGTGCAGAGGACCTACGGCGACGCGCGGCGGACCGAGATCGCCCGCGAGGTGATCGACGCCGAGTACACGGCCGACGACTTCATCATCGAGGAGGACAACGTCATCATCGTGTCGCGTGATGGCTGGGTGAAGCGGCAGAAGGAGGTCAAGGACGTCTCGTCGACGCGGCTCCGCGAAGGGGACGCGGTGCTCGCCGTCCTCCCCGGCAGCACGAAGGCCACCGTCGTCTTCTTCACCAACTTCGGCGTCGCCTACACCGCGAAGATCGCCGACGTGCCGGCGTCGACGGGCTACGGCGAGCCGATCCAGAGCCTGTTCAAGTTCAAGGACGGCGAGAAGGTCGTCTCGGCGCTCAGCCTCGATCCGCGCGTCAGCGGAGACATCAAGGGCGGCGGACGCGAGGCCGCGTCGGGCGAGGTCGCCGCGCCGCCGACGCATGCCCTTGGGGTCTCGAGCGACGGCTACAGCCTGCGCTTCTCCCTCGAGCCGTTCCTCGAGCCGAGCACCCGCGCCGGGCGCCGCTTCGCGCGGCTCGGCAGCGGCGGCGAGATCGTCGGCGTGGCCCGCGTCACCGGTGGCGAGACCGTGATCGCGGCGACGAGACAGGCGCGCGCGATGCTCTGCAAGCTCGAGGAGATCAACGTGCTGGCCGGCCCCGGGCGCGGCGTCATCCTCATCAAGCTGCAGAAGGAGCACGACCGCGTGCTCGGCTTCGTCGCGTCCACGGGCGACCGGGATCTGCTGACGGTCGAGACGACGCGCGGGGCCGAGCAGACGATCAGCACGGCCAAGTACGCCGTGACCGGGCGAGGCGGCCGCGGGCGCGAGCTGCTCCAGCGGGGCGAGTTCACCCGCGTGGTGCCGCAGCCCTGACCGGACGGCGAGGCCGGGCCCGATGCGCCGGACGGTTTCTCGCGTAAGATAGCGGTCGCTCATGGAGGTGCGGATGCGGTCAGTCGTCGGAATGGCCATCTTCTCCAGTTGTCTCGTCGTCGGCGCAGCGGCGTTCGTGTTCGCGCAGGGCCAGCCGGAAGGCGCCCCGCCGGCGGCGCCGGGCCAGGGCGGCGCCCCGGGCGGCGGTCGCGCCGCGCCCCCGCCGCCGCAGAACCTGAAAGTGCTGCCGAAGGATTGGACCCGTCAGCAGGTGCAGGCCTTGATGCAGACGTTCGTCGTCAGCCTCGGGCAGCAGCCCCCGGGCCGCGGCGAGCCGCCCGCGCCGGAAGGCAAGGGCGAAGGGTGCCTGCACTGTCACGTGCGAGGCACGCAGCCCGGTCCGGGCGGACGCGGACCTCAGGTCGACTACCCGTCCGACGAGAATCCGAAGAAGGACGTCGCGCGCAAGATGATCCAGATGGTCATGGCCGCGAACGCGGACTACCTGAAGGACGTCGGCGAATCGGCGCCCGAGAAGATCAGCTGCTACACCTGCCACCGCGGCGAGTCCGACAAGCCGCCGATGGAGCCGCCGAACGGGTGGGGACGCGGCGGGTTCAGCCTGCTGCCCCCCGGCCCGCCGATTCCGCAGCGCGGCGGCCAGCGCGGAAACTGAGGCGGGGAGGCCGATCGCGCCTCCTCCCTTCGGCCCGGCGATCATGAACCGGTGATCGCCGGGGACGTCGGTCTTTGCCTTGCGCCGCCCGCCTCGATACAGTTCACGTGATGGCCACGCGCACTGAAACCGACAGCATGGGCGAGATCGCCGTCGCGTCCGACCGGTACTGGGGCGCGCAGACGGAGCGGTCGCTTCACCACTTCAGCATCGGGACGGAACACTTTCCGCGGCCGCTGATCCGGGCGCTCGGAATTCTCAAGAAGGCAGCCGCACTGACCAACGGCGAGCTGCAGACGCTTCCGCCGCCGACCGTGGACCTGATCGTGCGGGCGGCGGACGAGGTGATCGCGGGGGATCTCGACGATCACTTTCCCCTGTTCGTCTGGCAGACCGGCAGCGGCACCCAGACCAACATGAATGCGAACGAGGTCATCTCGAATCGCGCGATCGCGCTGGCCGGCGGCACGCTGGGCAGCAAGACGCCCGTGCACCCGAACGATCACGTCAACCGCGGGCAGTCCTCCAACGATACGTTTCCGACCGCGATGCACATCGCCGCCGCCGAGGAGATCGTGCACCGGCTGCGGCCGGCCATTTCCCGGCTCCGCGAGACGCTCGACGAGAAGGCGCGCGCATTCGCGGACATCGTCAAGGTCGGTCGCACGCACCTGCAGGACGCCACGCCGCTGACGCTCGGGCAGGAGATCTCCGGCTGGGTCGCGCAGCTCGACCTCGGACTCCGCGCGATCGAAGCGGCCCTGCCGCTCGTCTACGACCTGGCGCTCGGCGGGACGGCCGTGGGCACCGGCCTCAACACCCATCCCGAGTTCGCCGAGCGGGCGGCGGCGCAGATCGCGCGGCTCACCGGGCTGCCGTTCCGGAGCGCGCCGAACAAGTTCGCGGCCCTCGCCGGACACGAGGCGCTCGTCGAGTTGCACGGCGCGATGAGGACGCTCGCCGTCGCGCTCACGAAGATCGCCAACGACGTCCGCTGGCTCGCGTCGGGGCCGCGGTCCGGTCTCGGCGAGATCACGATTCCGGAAAACGAGCCGGGCAGCTCGATCATGCCCGGCAAGGTCAACCCCACGCAGTGCGAAGCGATGACGATGGTGGCGGCGCAGGTCATGGGGAACGACGTCGCCGTCGGCATCGGCGCGGCGTCGGGCAACTTCGAGCTGAACGTCTTCAAGCCGCTCATCATCTACAACGTGCTCCAGAGCACGCGGTTGCTCGCCGACGCCTGCGTGAACTTCGATCGGTTCTGCGCGGCGGGCATCGAGCCGAACCGCCAAAGGATCAAGGAGAACCTCGATCGCAGCCTGATGCTGGTGACCGCGCTCAATCCCCACATCGGCTACGACAAAGCGGCCAGAATCGCCAAGAAGGCCTACCACGATGGCACGACGCTCAAGCAGGCGGCCCTCGAGCTCGGGCTGGTCAGCGAGCCGGACTTCGATCGCTGGGTCGATGCGGGCAAGATGACCGGTCCGGGCGGGTAGTGCAGGGACGGAGCTGTCCATGGCCAATGAAACGGGGGCCGGCCTGTCGCACGTGATGCTCGGTGTCACCGACATCGAGCGGTCGACGAAGTTCTACGAGAAGACGCTGGGCCGGCGGGTGATCTTTCGCGCCGGCGACGGCCTGGTGTTCGTCGACGGAGGGCCCGTGGCGATCGGGCTGAACCAGGCGCTGTCGGCGGCGCGCCAGCCGGTGGCCGGCGCCGTCGAGCTCGTCTTCGGGGTCGAGAACGTCAAGGCCTCCTACCGCGCGCTGGTCAGGAAAGGGGTCATTTTCGTCGTCGAACCGCGGCAAGCGACCGATAAGGAATGGGTGGCCACCTGCGCCGACCCCGACGGCCATCTCCTGACGCTCTTCGGTCCGCCGGGCGAGTGAGGGATGGACGCCGGTCCCCGATTCTCGATTGATACGATGGATGCGATGTCGTCCGGGTGGCTCGATTTCGAGGGCGTCAACGCCGCGTATGCGCTGGAGCTGTACGAGCGCTTTCAGCGCGATCCGAAGTCGGTCGACCCGGAGACACGGGCGTTTTTCGAACAGCATCCGCCGAGCACCCCGGCACCCCAGCACCTCGGCGCCCTGGAACCTTGCGACCCGTCCGTCATCGTCGGCGCCGTGAACCTGGCGCAGAGCATCCGGCTGTACGGCCACCTTGCGGCGCAGATCGATCCGCTGGGCAGCCGGCCGGTCGGGGATCCTACGCTCGTGCCGTCCACCCACGGCGTCACCGAAGCCGACCTGCGCCGTCTGCCCGCCAGTCTGATCGGAGGACCCGTCGCCGAGGGCGCCGACACCGTGTGGGACGTCGTCGAACGCCTGCGGCAGATCTACTGTTCGACCACGGGTTTCGATGTCGCGCACATCTTCGTCGCCGAGGAGCGGCAATGGCTGCGCGACGCGATCGAGACCGGTCGATTTCGCGCGCCGGCCGATCCGATCGATCCCGTCGCGCTGCTCGAACGCCTCACGCAGGTGGAGGCGTTCGAGCGGTTCCTGCACCGCACGTTCCCCGGCAAGACGCGCTTCTCGATCGAGGGGCTCGACACGCTGGTGCCCTTGCTGGACGAGGTCATCGGCGAGGCGGCCGGCGCCGGCATGCGCCGGACCTTCATCGCCATGGCGCACCGCGGCCGGCTGAACGTGATGGCGCACGTGCTCGGGAAACCGTACCGAGCAGATCCTGGCGGAGTTCAAGGACCCCGTCACCCATGCCCACGAGATCGAAGGGGTGACGTGGAGCGGCGACGTCAAGTACCACCTCGGTGCGTCGCGGGCGCTGGCGGGCGGCGAAGCGGTCGAGATGGTGATCTCGATGCCGCCGAATCCGAGTCATCTGGAGGCGATCGACCCGGTGCTCGAAGGCATGGCCCGGGCGGCCGGCACCGACGCGGCGCAGCCGGGGCCGCCGGCCTTCGATCCCGAAGCGGCCCTGCCGATTCTGATCCACGGCGATGCGGCGTTCCCGGGGCAGGGCGTCGTGGCCGAGACGCTGAATCTCCATCGGCTGCCCGGCTACACGACGGGCGGCACGATTCATATCATCGCCAACAATCAGATCGGCTTCACGACCGAGCCGGGGGACGCCGCGAGCACGCTCTATGCGAGCGGGCTCGCCCGCGGGTTCAAGATCCCGATCTTCCACGTCAACGCAGACGACCCTGAAGCCTGCATCGCCGCGGCCCGGCTCGCGTTCGCCTACCGTGCGCGGTTCGGGCGCGACGTCCTGATCGATCTCGTCGGCTACCGCCGCTACGGCCACAACGAGGGCGACGAGCCGGCGTTCACCCAGCCGTTGATGTACGCGAAGATCGCCGCCCAGCCCACGGTCCGGGAGATGTGGGGCAGAACGCTCGAGTCGCGCGGTCTCGTCGAGGCATCGCGCGCCGACGCGATGCTGCAGGACCGGCTGGCGAACCTGCAGCAGATGTTCGAGGCGCTCGATCCGGCGGCGCACCTGGTGGAGCCGACGCCCGAGGTCGCCGCGCCAGGTACGGCGGCCAGGACGGAAACGGCCGTCTCGATCGAGCGCTTGCGGGCGCTGAACGACGGTCTGATGGCGCTGCCCGAGGGCTTCACCGTGCACCGCAAGCTGGTGCGCGCGCGTGAGCGGCGCGCGGCCCTGCTGAACGCGGTCGACGAGCGGAGCATCGACTGGTCGGCATCGGAGGATCTGGCGCTCGCGACGATTCTCGAGGACGGCATGCCCGTCCGGTTGACCGGCGAGGACGTCGAGCGCGGTACCTTCAGCCATCGCCACGCGGTGCTCGTCGACGCGAACGACGGCCGCGCCTTCGTCCCGCTGCAGCACCTGCCGCAGGCCCGGGCCTCGTTCGAGATCCACAACAGCCCGCTCAGCGAGAACGCCGCGCTCGGGTTCGAGTACGGCTACAACATCGAGGCGCCGGGGCGCCTGGTGATCTGGGAGGCGCAGTACCGGAGACTTCGTGGACGGCGCGCAGGTCGTGCTCGACGAGTTCATCCTCTCGGCGCGCGCCAAGTGGGGCCAAGAGCCGTCGCTCGTGCTGCTCCTGCCGCACGGCCACGAAGGTCAGGGGCCCGATCACGCGAGCGCCAGGCCCGAGCGGTTCCTGCAGCTCGCGGCCGACATCAACATGCGCGTCGCCAACTGCACCACGGCCGCGCAGTATTTCCACCTGCTGCGCCGGCAGGCGCTGCTGCTCGAGCGCGATCCGCTGCCATTGATCGTCCTGACGCCCAAGAGTCTGCTGCGCCACCCCATGGTCGCCTCGTCGCCGCGTGACCTGGCGGAGGGCCGCTGGCACGAACTGCTCGACGATCCGGAGGTCGAGCGGTCCGCCGGGCGCGGCGCCAGGGAGCGCGAACGCGGCGGAGGCGCCGGCGGGCCGGACGCCGCGGCGCCGATGCAGGCCGGCGACGTGCGGCGCCTGATCTTCTGCAGCGGCAAGATCGGGATCGACCTGCTGGCGAGCCGGGGCCGGCTCGACGCCTCGGCCGTCGCGGTGTGCCGCGTCGAGCAGATCTTCCCGATCCCGGTCCGCGAGATGCTCGGGGTCATCGAGCGCTATCCGCAGCTCGAGGAAGTGTGCTGGGTCCAGGAAGAGCCCGAGAACATGGGCGTCTGGGACTTCGTACGGCCGTCGCTCGAAGGACTGTCCGGCACGCGGCGGTTCTCGGTGCTGGCCCGTCCGCGCAGCTCCAGCCCGGCGGAAGGGTCGGCGGCAAGGCACGCGCAGAACCAGGAGAGCCTGATCGCGCGGGCGCTGGACCTGAAGACGCGCGTGAAGAGTCTGGAGATGAAGGGCTAGCGTTCCGCGAGTCGAACCGTATGTCGATCAACATCGTCGTCCCGGAAATGGGTGAGTCGATCGTCGATGCGCGCGTCGCCAGATGGCTGAAGCACGAAGGCGACGCGGTGGATGCCGGCGACGCGCTGGTGGAGCTGGAGACCGACAAGGTGGACGTCGAGGTGTCGGCGCCCAGGGCCGGGGTCCTGGCGAAGATCGCGCACGACACGGGCGCGGACGTGAAGATCGGGGACGTGTTGGGGACGATTGACGAGGGTGCGCACAAGAGTGCGCACGGGGGTGCGGACAAAGGTGCGGACGAAGGTGCGGACACGGGTGCCCCACCTTCGTCGTCGACCGACGTCGCCGCCACCCCCTCGGCCCGCCGCGCCGCCCGCGAACAGAATGTCGACCTCGGCACGGTGAAGCCCGAAGGCCGCCGGGTCACGAAACAGGACGTCACGCGAACGTCCGCGCCTCCGCCGGCACCGTCGCCCGCCCCGTCGTCCGCACCCCCGTCCGCACCTTCGTCCGCACCGTCGTCCGCACCCCCGTCCGCACGTCGTCCGCACGTTCGTCCGCACCTTCGTCCGCACGTCCGTCAGAGCGCCTCCGCATGTCGAAGCGGCGCGCCACGATTGCCCGCCGGCTCGTCGAGGCCCAGCAGACGGCGGCGATGTTGACGACCTTCAACGAGGTCGACATGGCGGCGGTCATGGCGCTGCGAGAGCGCCAGAAGCAGAGCTTCAAGGAGAAATGGGGGGTCGGTCTCGGAATCGCCTCGTTCTTCGTCAAGGCGGCGATTGCCGCGCTCCGCGCGTTCCCGCGGCTCAACGCCGAGATCCAGGGCGACGAGATGGTGCTGAAGCACTACTTCGACATCGGCGTTGCGGTCGGCGCCGCCGAAGGGCTCGTCGTGCCGGTGCTGAGGGATGCCGATCGGCTGACGTTTGCCGAAATCGAGTCGCGCATCCGCGACTTCGCCAAGCGCGCCGGCGACGGCACGCTGACGCTCGAGGACCTGCGGGGCGGCACGTTCTCGATCACCAACGGCGGCGTCTTCGGCTCGCTGATGAGCACGCCGATCCTCAACCCGCCGCAGGTCGGGATCCTCGGGCTCCACGCCATCAAGGAACGCCCCGTCGGGCTCGCCGGGCAGATCGTGCTGCGGCCGATGATGTACGTCGCGCTCACCTACGATCATCGGATCGTCGACGGCGCCGAGGCGGTGCAGTTCCTCGCGAAGGTCAAGTCGCTCGTCGAGGATCCGGGCGTCCTGCTGATCGAATCGTGAGCCGCCCGGCCGGCGACAACGACCGCCCGACTTCCGCCGGCCGTGCGCCGGCGCGGATCGAGACCGTGCGCCCGATCCTCGCGGCGCCTCGCGGCCTCTACGCGTTCCCGCGTCCCACTGGCCCCGGACGCCTCCGCCAGAGCATCATGACGTGGAGAGGTGTCGATGATGGAATCCGAGTTCCTGAAGGATGTTCTGCTCCAGATGCGCCGGCTGAAGGATCAGGCGGACAGGGCGGCGGCGCAGATTGGCGACGAGGCGTTCTTTGCCACGATCGATCCCGACGCGAACAGCATCGCCGTCATCATGAAGCACGTCGCGGGGAACATGCGGTCGCGGTGGACCGACTTTCTCTCCGCCGACGGCGAGAAGCCGGACCGCCAGCGGGACTCGGAGTTCGAAATGGAGGCCGCCGACACTCGCGCGGCGGTCGAGCGTCTGTGGAACGCCGCCTGGGATCTGACGCTGAACACGATCGCGGAGTTGACGCCGGCCGACCTCGGCAGGACCGTGCGGATCCGGGGAGAGGCGCTCGGCGTCGTGCACGCCATCAACCGCCAGATGACGCACTACGCGGAGCATGCCGGCCAGATCGTCCTCCTCGCGAAGCATTTCGCGGGTCCGAACTGGCAGACGCTCAGCATCGCGAAGCGCAAGCGGCCGTGACGCGCCTTGCCTCCGGCTCGCCGACACGCAATAGTTAGGCTCGGCATGAGGCCTCGACCCGTCCTCGTCCTGCTGGCCGTCCTCGCGTCCGGGGCCGGGCTCGTCGCCTCGACCGCAGCGCGGCCGCGGCAGCCCGACGTCGTGTTCTGGGACGACTTCAGTGGGCCTGCGCTCGACCGCTCCAAATGGGGCGTCATCGTCACCGGACGGACGGTCAACAACGAGCAGCAGGCGTACGTCGATTCGCCGGAGACGATCTACCTCGCACAGGGAGCGCAGGCGGCGGGTGCAGAGAATGGCGCCCTGGTCATTCACCCGCGCTTCTCCGAAGGGTTCACGTCTGCGGAGGGGCGGAGCTACGACTTCATCTCGGGCCGGCTCGAAGGGCGCGGCAAGGTCGAGTTCACCTACGGCACCGTCGCGGCGCGCATCCGGATGACGCCAGGGCCTGGGCTGTGGCCCGCGTTCTGGACGCTCGGCACGGGCCGGTGGCCGGACACGGGCGAGATGGACGTGATGGAGAACGTGGGCGAGCCCGACTGGACCAGCGTCGCGCTCCACGGGCCGGGGTACTCGGGCGGCACGCCGCTCGTCCGGCGCTGTTCGCTGCCCCAGGGGCAGACGATCGCCGGCTGGCACGTCTACTCGATGGATTGGACCACGGATTCCTTCGTCTTCAAGGTGGACGACGTGCCCGTGTACGACGTCAGCCGGACGATGGTGGAGCAGTACGGGCGATGGGCGTACGACACGCCGAAGTTCCTGATCCTCAACGTGGCGATAGGCGGCAACTACCCGCAGGCGGTGAATCACGCCCAGACGCCGTATCCGGGGCTGCCCTCGCCGACCGTCGATCTGATCAAGCGTGGCGGAGCGACGATGATGGTCGACTGGGTACGGGTGACGCGGAAGTGAGGCGGCTCGCGATGGGATGGCGGCGTCGGGTCGGACCTGCGGTGGCCGCGCTCGCGCTCGGCGCGGCCGCGGCGTGCGCGGATCGGCTGCCCGATCAGGATCGCCGCATCCTCGCCGCCCCGCCGCAGGCGAAGCTCTCGACGGACATTCTCTGGTCCGACTACCAGGCCGATCGCGGCGCGGCGGACAGGAGATACCGGGGCAAGGTCGTCGAAGTGAGCGGCAAGGTCTCGAGCGTCTCCCAGGATCCGGCGCGCATCGTCTTCCTCCAGCAGGAGCAGCCGCCGGCCGGCGTCGAGGCGCGGCTGCTGGACGACCGGGCCGCCGCGACGCTTGCCGCTGCGAGCGTCGGCCAGCGGCTGACGCTGCGCTGCTTCTGCGAGGGCGTCGCGACGAACGTGGTCCTGAAGAGCTGTATCAAGCCGTGAGTTCTCCGTCCTACACCGCCAAGGACATCACCATTCTCGAGGGCCTCGAGCCCGTCCGGCGCCGGCCCGGAATGTACATCGGCGGCGTCGGCGCGCCTGGGCTGCACCATCTCGCCTGGGAGATTCTCGACAACGCGATAGACGAGGCGATGAACGGGCACGCGTCGGCGATCGCCTTCACCCTGCACAAGGACGCCTCGTCGATCACCGTCACCGACGACGGGCGCGGGATTCCGGTCGACAGGCATCCGACGACGAAGACGAGCGCGCTCGAGGTCATCTTCACGAAGCTGCACGCGGGCGGCAAGTTCGACGGGCAGAACTACAAGGCCGCCGGCGGGCTGCACGGCGTCGGCGCCTCCGTCGTCAACGCGCTCTCGCGCGAGCTGGTCGCGACCGTCAAGCGCGACGGCCACACGTGGGAGCAGAAGTACCGGCAAGGCGTGCCGGTCGGCGGGGTCAAGAAGCTCGGGGCGGCGCGCGGCACCGGCACGACCGTCTTCTTCAGGCCTGACCCCAAGATCTTCCCGAAAGTCCAGTTCGAGCCGGCGGTGCTCCGCGATCGCCTCGAGGTCGCAAGCTATCTGCACAGCGGCGTGAAGATCGTCTTCGAGAACGAGGCCGCGGAGGGGAACGAGCCGAAGCGCGAGGTCTTCGAGCACAGCGCCGGCCTGGCCGACTACCTGAAGAAGATCCTCGAGGAGCGCAAGGCCAAGCCAGTCCACGAGGCGCCGTTCACGCTGAGCCGCGAGCACGACGAGAGCGGGGTCCGCCTCGACCTCGTGCTGCAGTGGACGGAGGCCACCGACGAGCACCTGCGGAGCTACGTCAACGGCATTCCCACGGGATCGGGCGGCACGCACGAGAACGGCCTGCGCGCGGGGCTGGGCAAGGCCATCCGGAACTTCATCGACACGCACAACCTCTCGCCCAAGGGCGTCACGCTGGCGTCGGAGGACATCCGCGAGGGGCTGGTGGGCGTGCTCAGCCTCTTCGTCAAGGAGCCGCAGTTCCAGGGGCAGACGAAGGATCGGCTGAACAATCCGGAGGCGACGGCCATTGTCGATTCGATGGTCCGGCCGGCGCTCGAGCACTGGCTCAACCACAACAAGAGCACGGCCGAGGCCATCGTCGCGCGCATCATCCTCGCGGCGCGCGCGCGCGAGGCGAGCCGCGCGGCGCAGGCCGAGGTCACGCGCAAGAGCGCGACGTCGTCCCGGCTGACGCTGCCGGGCAAGCTCAGCGACTGCACGTCGCCCGGCCGCGAGGAGAGCGAGCTGTTCATCGTCGAGGGCGACTCGGCGGGCGGGTCCGCGAAACAGGGGCGCGACCGCGCGCGCCAGGCGATCCTGCCGCTGCGCGGCAAGGTGCTCAACGCGGAGAGCGCGTCGCTCGCGAAGGTGCTCGAGAACAAGGAGCTGGCCGATCTCGTCACGGCGATCGGCTGCGGCATCGGGAAGAACTTCGACCTCTCGAAGACGCGGTACGGCCGGATCATCATCCTCGCGGATGCGGACTCGGACGGCTATCACATCGCGACGCTGCTGCTCACGTTCATCTATCGGCACATGCCGCAGCTCATCGCCGCGGGGCGCGTCTTTCTCGCGCAGCCGCCGCTCTATCGCATCGACGCCGGCAAGGAGACGCACTGGGCGCTGGACGAGCCGCACAAGGACGCGATCCTCAAACGCGTCGATATGAACGGGGGCCGCGCGAAGCCGGAGATTACGCGATTCAAGGGGCTCGGCGAGATGATGCCGAAGGTGCTCTGGGAGACGACGATGAACCCGCGGACGCGGCGTCTCCTGCGGGTCGAGGTCGCCGACCAGATCGTC
The DNA here is from genome assembly GCA_963764505.1 of uncultured Acidobacteriota bacterium. Lineage (GTDB taxonomy): Bacteria > Acidobacteriota > Vicinamibacteria > Vicinamibacterales > SCN-69-37 > CAVXSP01. The sequence goes on from CAVXSP010000001.1 coordinate 545,969, forward strand.
ACCGATCGCGTCATCAACGAGCTCATGGGCAAGGACCCGTCCGCGCGGTTCCGCTTCATCATGGAGCGGGCGGAGGAGGCGGAAGAGCTGGACGTGTAGACTGACGGACGTCGTCCTGAGCTACGCTCGTCGTCCTGAACTGACGAACGTCGTCCGGCGGTGATGGGCATCGTCCGGGACTCTTGCGCCTTGCCCTCCACCAGTTTCGACTGTTTGCAGCACGTGTCTTGGCGCTGCTGCAGGGCTCGGTCTACAAGTCCTCATGCAGGACGTGCCGTTCGGAGGCATCGAGATCCTTCACGCGCACGAACCGATCTGATTGCGGCGGATGTCGGTGCGGAGGATCCAGGTCTAGTGCCTCATCGCGCGCCTCCCTTCCAGACGTGATGCGGGACGGTCATTAGGAAGGTCAACTGAACGAACATTGCACGCGTCTTTCAATGGCGACGCGCGTGAACGGAGCGAGCTGGACACGGTGGCGCGCGCCAGAACTCCGGAGCGGCTGCCCGTCGTCCTGACGAGCGCCGAGGTGCGGCAGGTCCTCGAACGGCTGGGCCGGAGATCCGCGCTGGGGACCGCTGTGCCGATTCCACCTGCACGAGGCCGTGGTGCAGCGGGACGTCACGCGCGCCGTGCGAGCGGCCGGTCTCGCCAAGCGGGTCAGTTGCCACACGTTCCGGCACTCGTTCGCGACGCACCTGCTCGAGGACGGCTACGACCTCCGGACGATCCACGATCTGTTGGGGCCTGCAGACGTCACGTTCGTGTTATCTTCTGTGTTTTCGGAGCCTTGCCAGGACGCCTTGCGGGTGCCGGGCCGATTTAGGCTGCGAAATCTCGCAGGGAATACCACCCCTCCTGCAGGTCCAATACTCGTTAGCCCGCATACTCGAAATACCGATCATCGTGTGAAATCGCGCTGTGTGCTGGGACGCCATCGTTGATCTCTACGAGCGCCACGCTCAGGAGTACGATCGAGATCGTGGCCGGAGGCTTCACGAGAAAGCCTGGCTCGATAGATTTCTCGATCATGTCCGACCCGCTGGTGTCGTTCTGGATATTGGGTGCGGCATGGCGGAGCCGATCGCACGGTATGTCCTTGAAGCCGGCTTCGGGGTCGTTGGCATCGACTCGTCCCGATCCCTGATCGAGATGTGCCGCGCCCGGTTTCCCCGCTCAGAGTGGCTCGTTGCCGATATGCGTCGATTGCGGCTCGAGCGGCGCTTTGACGGTCTCCTGGCGTGGGACAGCTTCTTTCATCTGCACATGGATGACCAGCGCGCAATGTTTCCCCGGTTTGCGGCTCACGCGTTGCCAGGGGCTCCCCTGATGTTTACGGCCGGTCCCTCACACGGGGAGGCTATAGGCTCATACCGTGGCGAGCCGCTCTACCATGGAAGCCTCGACCCTTCGGAGTACGAGGGATTGCTGTCTGCGAACGGCTTTGCGGTCCTCTCGTACGTCGCTGAAGATCGGGAGTGCGGCGACCATACCGTGTGGCTGACGAAGTGCGTGCGGTGAGCGGCCGGGGAGATAGGTAACAGATCAGTCCGGGGACATGGGTAACACGGTGTGGTCCTCCCACGGCCTGTGGGCGGCGGGGAGCGCACGCTCTCCAGTGCGATCCCCGCCGCCTACAGGGCAGCCGCCGGTGCGCCGGCGAGCGGTGGCGACGGTCGCCGGACGCTTCGCCCCTTGTGATCTTCGATCCGGAGAATTCGTTCGTCCATCCGCCCGAGCTTGGTCGGTCCGAAGTCTACGTCCCACAGCCCATCGCCCACTTCTTCGAGGCCGACGGATTCGCCGGCCAGCGTGTGCGTGACGCAGATCCAGCGCTTCTTCCAGCGAATCCCGCTGTTGCGACTGACGAGCCGGACTTCAAAGTGTCCAGGGTATTCGAGGGGGACGAGCCGCCGCGGCAGCTCCCGCCCTGACGGTTGATAGCGGGAGGCGGGCGTCTCCTGATCCAGCGCTTCGTGCGGGCGTTCGTCGTTGTACTCGTGCCGGAACCGGTTGAAGCGGACTTGTTGCGCTTGAAGATTCGCGCTCGGCGGACGCGTGGCCTCCGCCTTGAGCGTCCGGTGCATGCGCTCATGGCGCCCGTTCTGCTGGGGGGACGAGGGGGCGATCAGCTCGGGGAGAATTCCGAGCCGAATCCACCAGACCGACAATGTGGACAAGCGGCCGAGCGCGGTGGTCGCAAACGGCACGCCGTTGTCGGTCCGGATGATCTCCGGCAAGCCGTACGCCTGGCGTTGGGCTGACGCCATCAGACTCGCGAGAACCAGTAGCCTGGACGGCGACGGTCGTGGGCAAATGCGAGGATCCGGATGACGCCCGCCCACTCAAGGTAGACGATGTGGTACGGAAATCGTGTGATCGGGAACCGCCGCGCCGGGACATCATGCGGAACGCCAGGCACGACCCGCCCGATGTTTGGCCACCTTGTGATCTGTTCGAGAGCAGCATCGACGGCCTCGACGAAGTCGACGCCAAGACCCGATCGCTGACCACTGTACCAGACGGCGGCGTCTTCGAGTTCGGCGGAGGCTTCCGGCTCCGGCCGGAAGATCGGGTTCACCGCTCGGTGAGCCTCTGCATGAGGCGCGCGCGCACCTCGTCCCAAGGCTCGCCGGTCGATTCGCCGCTCATGACGCGTCGCGCCCGGCGTTCGATCTCCCGGGCCCAAGCCGCTTCAACTTCGGCGGGATCTTCCACTGGAGCCTCGTCGAGGCTCGCGAGCAGTTCGGCGGCCACATCTGCCCGCTCCTCGGCAGGCAACATGAGAGCCTCGCGCAGGAGAGCTTGCGCTCGAGACGTCACATCGCCATTCTAGACGCCGGCAGGCAGCCCAACAAGCGGCTGCACCCGACGGCCGCCTGTCGAGAGCGGCGCGCGGCCGCGGGTAAGCCGCAGGCGTTGATATGACGGTGACGACGATCTCGTCCCGGTGCGGTCGGTCAGTTTGCCCGCATCTCGACGCGATGCCTAACCTGGAGCCGTCGGCGCGGAACTGGCGCTGGCGCGCCGCGGCTCAGCGCGATCGGTTGGGCGGCCAGATCGTTCGGCAGGGGTTCTCGGCCATTTGCTGCTGAGGTGCGAGCGTGGCCCATGACGACTGGATACAGGATCGGATAACCGGATTCTGGAATACGATCGCAGCCGGGTACGAGGCGCACGAAGGCAACGTGGCCGCTCTCGGGAGCGATGAGTACAAGGCTTGGGTCGAAGCGCTTCGTGACCTGCTCCCGCCAGCGCCCGCAGACGTCCTGGACGTCGGGACAGGCACGGGATTCGTGGCGCTGATCGCGGCCGAGCTGGGGCATCGAGTCGTCGGTACCGACCTCTCCGCGGCGATGCTGGCTGAGGCGCGACGCGAAGCCCGCCAGCGCGGCGTACAGGTGACGTTCGAGTCAGGTGATGCCGTCGGGCCGGAGTTTCCGGCGGAGAGCGTCGACGCGATCGTCGCCAGGCATCTTCTTTGGACCCTGCGCGAGCCCGAGCAGGCATTCCGGAATTGGCGGGCACTACTGCGGCCCGACGGCCGGGTCGTCGCGATCGATGGACATTGGTTTGGTGGCGGAGATGATTCGGACGACTCCGACACCCCCGAACTGTTCCGTCGCCACTACACACGAGACACCCGCTCAGTACTTCCCCTGATGAAGGCGAGCGAACCGCGGCCAGCTGTCGAGTTGTTCCGGCGCGCCGGATTCGCGGCGGTCGAGCTGGGCTACTTGACGACGGTGCACGCTCTGGCGGAGCATCCGCCGAGCGAGGATCCGTGGTTCGTTGTCGTCGCGAAACGCTGACGCAGCGATGAGACGATCGTGGACCGGGCGACGTCGGTAAAGAAGTGATCTACGGATCGATCGCATCCGATTACGCAAGTCACCGGCTCGCTCACGCCGGAGTGGCCAGGACCCTGCTCGAATTCGTTTCAACTCGGCCCGAAATGGCGGTTCTGGAAATCGGTTGCGGAACCGGCAATCATTCAGGAGCGCTGCTTGGTCGGGCGCCCTGCCAGTGCGTAGAGGCGCGGGCCGACCGTCCGAGTTGGAGTAGGCATCTGACGACGGAGGGGAGCAACGTGCCGGAGCCGCTTGTGCCTTCATTCCGACCGATCGGGTTCGTCCGCAGTCCCTACGACGAGACCAGCCAGATTCCGAAAGGCGCCGGCGCGGAGCACCACGCCGAAGGGGCACTGGAGGTGCGGCCCGAGTTCGAGGCGGGCCTCGCCGATATCGACGGGTTCTCGCATCTGTACGTGATCTGGATCTTCGACCGCGCCGGAGCCGCCGAACTGACGGGGACTCCGCCCACCGACGATCGTCCGCACGGCGTGTTCGCGACACGGTCGCCACGTCGTCCCAACCCGATCGGGCTGACCGTGGTGGAACTGATCCGCCGCGAGGGAAGTCGGCTCCTGGTCCGTGGTGTCGACATGCTCGACCGGACGCCGATCCTCGACATCAAGCCGTATCTCAGCAGCGTTCCCGAGGATCGACTGAAGCGCGGCTGGCTGGCCGAAGCCGAGGCGCGCCGCGCGCGATAGCGCCTGGCCTATGATCGGCACATGCTCAGCCGACGAGAGGCGATTGCCGCAATGGCATCCGCGGCGGCCCTGCCGCTCATGAACGCGTGCGCGCGTGACCGGGGGGTGGCGCCTGGCGTCTCCACGGACGCCGATGCGCTCGTGTTGCTCGACGCGACAGCCGGCAACCTACTTCGACGGTATCCGGAGAGCGCGACGTCGCTGGGGATCGACACCGGCGCGAGGGCGGCGCTCCGATCCCAGCTGGCCGATCGCTCGGCCGAAGGCCAGCGGGGCGTGGCGGCGCAGGTGCGCGCCGACCTGGCGCAGGTCAACGCGTTCGACGCGGCCGGTCTCTCGCACGGCGTGCGCACGAGCCTCGAGGTGGTGCGCAGCGCCTATGCCACGGCGCTCGAAGGGTTCGCGCTGCCGTATGGCGACATCACGGTCGGCGGCTGGCGCAACACGCCCTACGTCGTCATTCAGAACGTCGGTGCCTATCTCGATATCCCGAGGTTTCTGGAGAGCGACCATCGTGTCGACGACGCCGCCGATGCCGAGGCGTATCTCGCGCGGCTGCAGTCGTACACGAACCAGCTGGACGGAGAGCTCGGCCGGATCCAGGCGGCGCGCGCCGCCGGGCTCGTGCCGCCGGCGTTCCTGATCGAGAAGGCGCTGGCGCAGATGACGCTGTCCGTGAAGGACGCCCGCACAGGCGGAGCGCTCGTGGACTCGATCGAGCGGCGGACGAAGAACATCCCTGGCAACTGGGCCGACCGCGCACGGACGATCACCACCGGGCAGATCGCGCCGGCGCTGGAGCGACAGCTGGCGGAGTTGCAGGCGCAGCGCGCCGTCGCCACCGGCGATCCGGGAATCTCGGCGCGTCCGCACGGCGTCGAGTTCTACCGGTGGGCGCTCAAGGCATCGACCACCACGACCCTGTCACCGGACGAGGTCCACGAGCTGGGACGAGGCGAGCTGCAGCGCCTGCAGGCGCGGATGGACGCGATTCTGAAGGAGATCGGCTACTCGCAGGGAAGCGTCGGCGATCGGATGAAGGCACTGGCGAGGGATCCCCGCTACAAGTTCTCGGAAGGCGACCAGGGGCGCGCCGAGATCATGGCCTTCATCGACGAGCGCCTCGACTGGATTCGAGCCCAGATGCCGCGCGCGTTCCACACGCTGGTCACGCCGAACATGGAGGTGAAGCGGTTGCCGCCGGAGGAAGAGCCCGGCGCGCCCAGCGCGTACGGCGGCTCGGGATCGATCGACGGCAGGATTCCCGGGCGGTTCTGGATCAATCTGAGGACGCCGGCGCTCCACAGCAAGTACAGCCTCGCCGACCTGACCTTCCACGAGGCGATTCCCGGCCACATCTGGCAGGGTGAATACACGCACCAGATGCCGCTGATTCGTCAGTTGCTCGCCTTCAACGCCTATTCCGAGGGCTGGGCGCTCTACGCCGAGCAGCTCGCCGACGAGCTCGGGGCCTACGAGAACGATCGCGTCGGACGCCTCGGCTACCTGCAGTCGATTGCGTTCCGGGCGTGCCGCCTGGTCGTGGACACCGGCATCCACGCCAAGGGCTGGACGCGCGAGCAGGCGGTCAGGTTCTTCGTCGACGTGAACGGATCGAATCCCCTGGAGGTCGCCAGCGAGGTCGATCGCTACTGTTCCTGGCCCGGGCAGGCGTGCGGCTACGAAGTGGGTCACAGCGAGATCAGCCGGCAGCGCGAGATCGCGAAGGCGGCCCTCGGACCGAAGTACGACCTGAAGGCGTTCGACGACACCGTGGTGCTCGGCGGGAACGTCCCGCTCGACGTGCTCGGCAGGAACGTCGACGAGTACATCCGCGCGGCGAAGGCGTGATTCGTCTTGTCGAATCGAGGTGGCGTATGGCAGGAAGGGCCGTTCAGCTCGGCTTGGGCATCGTGGCGCTCGTTTGTTGGGCCGTCATGTTCCTTGCGGGAACGGATGTCTGGCACGACGTCGGCAGGCCTGACTTCTGGAATCTCCAGGGAGCGCCGTACAACGATCTCCGCGCCTTCACTTACGCGTTCTATCTGCTCTTCGCGCTTCTGTGCCTTCAGGTCGTTGGAACGACGGCGGACGTTGCCGCCGCCCTGTGGAGGCGGCGGGACGCGTCGCACAGAATGCAGCAGACGGCGCCCTGAAGCCGTGCGGATGGGCGTCGGCCGACGGCTGTCGAATGCCGTCTGCGGCAACTCGCAAGGCACTCTGGAACGAAGAACGTGACCGCGAGCGTTGGCGAGATCGGCTACGGATCCGGCCTGGCCGCAGCATCCGCAACCGTCGCCTACGACGTCGTGCAGATCCTGCAGGTCGCCGGCGTCCTCCGCTTTCCGGCCGACGAGATCCTCATCTACGGGACGTCTCTCTGTATCGTCCTGCCCTTTCTTCTGGAAATGGTCGCCCTGCATCATGCGACCAGACCAGACAGGCGTCTCTGGACGCACGCGGCGCTGATTTTCGCGAGCGTCTACGCCGTCTTCGTCACGGCGAACTATGTCGTGCAGCTCGCAACGGTCATTCCCGCAAAGCTGAGCGGAACACTGGACGCCGTGCGCGTGCTCGACCAGACACCCCACTCGTTGTTCTGGGATTTCGACGCCGTCGGCTACGTGTCCATGGGACTGGCGGCGCTGCTGGTCATCCCAGCGGTTGGCAACGACGGACTCGAGCGATGGGTCAGGCTGTCGCTCGCTGCGCACGTGGCGGTCACGCCCCTCATTGCCGTCGTCTACTTCTATCCGAGGTTTTCGCCGGAGCTCCTGTTCCTCGGCTTCCCGTGGGCCGTCACCGCGCCGCTCTTCATGGCGATGCTTGCGATCATGTTGCGCCAGCGGCAGGTCGCCGGGTACCGTGGCTGACCCGCGCCCGGCACTATCGCGGGTAGACCTCCGTCAGGGTGCTGCCGAAAATCCTGGACGGGCAGGTGCTGTGGTGTCCAACAGACCACGAGAGACGGTTGAGCGCGGAGACGCTGCGGCCCTGCGGCCGGCCGGCTCGGATCCGCCATTCATGACGGCGATCTTTTCCACCGCCACGGCTGACGAGGCGTCGGAGATCGCGGCGCTTCGCGGCGCCGCGGCGGAAGATCTGACGAAACGGTTCGGCCGTGGCCACTGGTCGTCGATTCCCAGCGAACGCGGCGTGCTCTATTCGATGCGGTACGCGAAGCTGCTGCTCGCCCGTTCGTCCGCCGGAGAGCTGCTGGGCGTCCTGCGGCTCGCGACCAAGAAGCCGTGGGCGATCGATCCGGCCTACTTCACGCCGTGCAGGAAGGCGCTCTATCTGACCGACATGGCCGTCGCGCCGGAGGCCCAGGGACGAGGACTCGGGCGCGCGCTCCTGTGGCAGGCCCACGCGCTCGCAAAGTCCTGGCCGGCCGACTCGGTGCGGCTCGACGCCTACGACGCGCCGGCCGGCGCCGGCGGGTTCTACGCGAAGTGCGGCCTCGAAGAGCGCGGACGCGTGGTCTATCGAAACACGGCGCTCATCTACTTCGAATGGCGGCTGGGATGAGCCGTGGGGACGAGGGCTCGGCAGTGCCGCCGCGACAGCAGCGCAAGCGCGATCCGAGCCGCCTGCTGACGAACGTGCCCGTCCCGTGGCTGTTCGTCCTGACGTATCTCGCGGGTGTGGGGCTCGAGCTCGTTCACCCGCTCGCGGATCGGGCGGCCGCCTCGCCGGCGATTCCTCTCATCGGCGCCGGCCTGTTCGTGCTCGGCGCGCTGCTGGCGGGATGGGGCTGGTCTCTGTTCTACAGGACCGGGACGACGAGGGTGCCGGGCCAGTCTTCGACGACGCTGGTGACATGGGGGCCGTACCGGCTGACCCGCAATCCGATGTACGTGGGCCTCGCCATCGCGTATCTCGGCGAAGCCGGCCTCCTCGTGCAGGTCTGGCCCGTGGTGCTGCTGCCCCTGACGATCGCCTATCTCAACGCCGTGGTCATTCCCGTCGAAGAGGCGCGGCTGCGCGAGGTGTTCGGCGCCGCCTTCGATCGGTACCGGTCGAGCGTGCGCCGCTGGATCTGACGCGGTCCGCCCTATGATGATGGCGGTCGATCCGGACCGCACCGATGTCTGACACGCTCGCCCGGCTGACGAGCACGCTCGCCGACCAGTACCGAATCGAGTGTTCCCTCGGTGCGGGCGGGATGGCGACCGTCTATCGCGCCTACGATCTGAAGCACGATCGGGACGTGGCGCTGAAGGTGCTGCGGCCCGAGCTGGCCGAAGCGCTCGGCCGCGAGCGCTTCCTGCGCGAGATCCGGCTGGCGGCGCGGCTGAACCATCCGCACATCCTGCCGCTCCACGATTCCGGAGAGGCCGACGGCCTGCTGTACTTCGTCATGCCGCTCGCCCTCGGCCAGACGCTTCGCGCCCGGCTCGATCACGAGAAGCCGCTGCCCGTCGACGAGGCCGTCCGGATCGCCATCCAGGTCGCCGACGCGCTCGACTACGCGCACCGCCAGGACGTCGTGCACCGGGACGTCAAGCCGGAGAACATCCTCCTGCACGAAGGCCATGCCGTCGTCGCGGATTTCGGTATCGGCAAGGCGCTGGCGGCGGCTTCCGCGGCCACGGAGATGGCGACGCAGGTCGGCGTCACGGTAGGCACCCCGGCCTACATGAGTCCCGAGCAGGCGGCCGGCGAGGCGCTCGACGGCCGCAGCGATCTCTTCTCGCTCGGGTGCGTGCTCTACGAGATGCTCACGGGGGAGGCGGCGTTCACCGGCCCGACTGCCCAGGCGGTGATTGCGAAGCGGTTCGTGCATTCCCCGCCGCGCGTGACGGAGCGCCGCGCCGAGGTCCCGCCGGTGGTCGCCGCCGTGGTCGCGGGTCTGCTGGAGAAGCTTCCGTCGGCCCGCTTTCCCACGGGCGCCAGGGTCGTCGAGGCCCTGCGCTCGGGCGAGGTGGCCGCGGCCCCCGCGGCCTCCGGCGACAAGTCGCTGGCGGTGTTGCCGTTCGCCAATACCAGTGCCGATCAGGAGAACGAAATCTTCGCGGACGGCCTGACCGAAGAGCTGATCGCGGACCTCGCGCGCGTGCGGGCGCTGCGCGTGATCTCTCGGACGTCCTCGATGCGGCTGAAGGGCACCGCCAAGGACATACGCGAGATCGGACGTGAGCTCGGCGTGCGTTACGCGCTGGAAGGCAGCGTGCGGCGGTCCGGCCGGTCGCTGCGTATCACGGCGCAGCTCGTCGACACGCAGAGCGACGCCCGTCTGTGGGCCGACAAGTACACCGGGACCATGGAGGACGTCTTCGATCTGCAGGAGCGCGTGTCGCGGGCGATCGTCAAGGCGCTCGACGTGACGCTGTCGTCCGACGAGGACGTGCGCCTCACGGACAGGCCGCTGCGGAGCGTACGGGCGTTCGAGCTCTTCCTCCAGGCCCGCCACGAGATCCGGCGCTATGAAATGGAGCGTGCCGCGCCGCTGCTCCAGCAGGCCATTGCGATCGAAGGTGAGGTGCCCGCCTTGCGCGCCCTGCGCGCGCTGGCCCTCGTCATGCGCGTGCGCGCCGGCATGTCGCCGGACAGGCGGCTCCTCGATGCCGCGGAATTCGAAGCGCGGGCGCTGATCGAGATCGCGCCGGAGGCGGCCTACGGCCATACACTGCTCGGTTTCATCGGCGTGGAGCGCGGCGCACTGCGCGAGGCCGTCCGCTCGCTGCGCGCCGCGATGACGCGAGACCCGACCGACGCCGATGTCCAGTTCTATCTGGCGTTCTCGCTCATCTGCGCGGGACAGATCGCCCAGGCCGCGGCGCTGAGCCGCCGGCTGACGGCCGATGACCCGCTCTCGGTGATGGCGCCGACGCTCGCGGGCGTCGTGAGCTGGTATGTTGGACGCCCGGCCGAGGGTCTGTCGTCCTCGGAGCGCGCCCTGGACATGGACCCGGAGAGCCTTCTGCAGCACTGGAGCGTCGGATATCACTACGCGCTCCTGGGCCGGTTCGGCGATGTCGCCCGCCACGCCGAGTTCCTGCGGCAGCGGGCGCCGGGCCTTCCCTCGGTCGTCCAGCTTCGCGCGCTGCTCGAGGCCGTCGAGGGTCGCTCCGCCGAGGCCGTGCAGCTTCTGTCCGGGGTCGACAGCCGCGCCGTCGACGGACACATGGCGTTCCACTTCGCCGAGGCGTTCGCCATGGCCGGCGACACGGCGCGCGCTCTGGAGCTGCTCGAGCAGGCGGTGGACCACAACTTCTACGCGCACGAGTTCATCGGCCGCTTGAGTCCGTTCGTCGAGCCGCTCAGGTCGATGCCCGCCTTCCACCGGATCGTCGCGAAGGCCGAGCGGCGGGTCGGGGAGTTCGTCGCATGAGCCGTTGGCGCGGCGCGTGGCCGGCGCGGTGCCACTGCGTGGCAGCCGCGGTCGCGGCCGGTATCGTGGCGGGAGGGGTCCTCGCAGCCGCCGCGCCGCGGACGCTCGACATCTACTGGATCGACGTGGAGGGCGGCGCGTCGACGCTCGTGGTCACGCCCCAGGGAGAATCGATCCTGATGGATGCCGGATGGGCCGGCTTCGGCGACCGCGATGCCGCCCGGATCGCGCAGGTCGCCAAGGAGGCGGGTCTCGAGCGGATCGACTACGTCCTCGTCTCCCACTTCCACCTCGACCACCTCGGCGGTCTCGCGGCGCTCGCCGAGCGCGTTCCGATCACCTCGTTCGTCGATCACGGAGACCTGGACCAGGACACGGCCGAGCTGCGCGAGCTGTGGAACAGGTATCGGGCGCTCGCGGCCGGGCGGCGTCACACGGCGCATCCGGGCGATCGCCTGCCGCTGCAGGCCGTCCAGCTCACGATCGTCGCCGCCGGCCGGCAGGTGATCTCCGCCGCGCTGCGGCCCGACGCCGTGGCCAATCCCCTCTGCGCCGCGTTCGAGCCACACGAAGACGACGCGACAGAGAACGCCAGCAGCCTCGGCTACGTGCTGCAAGACGGCGACTTCGACTTCGTGAACCTCGGCGACCTGTCCTGGAACGGCCAGGCGCGGCTTGCGTGTCCGGTCAACCTCCTGGGGAACGTGGACGTGTTCCAGGTGACGCATCACGGCGTGCGCGACGACGTGCTGCCGCAGCAGATGTGGGCGATGTCCCCGACCGTGGCCGTGATGAACAATGGGCCGACGAAGGGCGCGGGCAGCGCCGCGGTCGAGACGGTGCTTCGTTCCCCCGGACTCGAGGACTTGTGGTCGCTTCACCGGGCGGGCGCCAATGATGCGGCTCACAACGCGCCGGAGCGACTCACGGCCAACCTCGGCGGAACCGACGGCTGCCCGGGCGCCTGGATCAGGCTGCGAGTGAACCCGAACGGCTCGTTTGCCGTCATGAACAGTCGAAACGGATACTCGAAGACGTACGGGGTCAAGTAGGATGCTGCGGAGGTGTGACATGCGGCCGCCGATGTGCTCGACCAGGCGATTGCTGCCGCTCGTGCTGCTCGGGGCCCTTGCGACGTTGCCGCTCGCGGCACAGCGGGGTCCGGCGCCCGACCCGCTCGTCCGAGAGAACGCCTCTGTCCAAGTGGCGGCGCATACGTACGTGATCCCAGACGGCGACGTCCCGCTCGTGCCGAACGTCGGGATCGTGGTCGGCGAGCGAGCGACGCTCGTCGTCGATCCCGGTCTGGGACGCCGGAACGGCGAAACCGTGCTGCGCGAGGCGCAGAGAGTCAGTCGGACGCCGGAGATGTTCATCGCGTCCACGCACTTCCATCCGGAGCATACGACCGGCTACGTGGCGTTCCCGGCGTCGGCGAAGTACGTCGACTCGAACGTGCAGGAGGCGGAGTTCGCGAGCCAGGGCGCACAGATGATCCAGACGTTCGCCGGACGCTCCGCCGTGACGGCCGATCTGCTGAAGGATGCGCGTCGCCGCATCGCGGACATCACCTTCGACCGGGAGTACCGGCTGGATCTGGGGGGCGTGCACGTGCGATTCCTCGTCGTGGGTCCGACGCACACGCGCGGCGACACGGGCCTCTTCGTCGAGGAGGACCGCGTGCTGTTCGCCGGCGACGTCGTCATGAACCACTCGTTTCTGGCCGCGGGCGCCGCGTCGAGCATGAGCGCCTGGCTTGCGGCGTTCGACGCCTTCGAGGCGATGCACCCGGCGGTCATCGTTCCGTCGCACGGCGCGGTCGGCGACGGGTCGCTCATCGCCGCCAACCGCGAGATCATGCGGCGCGTGCAGTCGCGCGTGCGCGAGCTCAAGGCGCAGGGGCGCCCGGCGGACGAGGCGGCCGCCACCGTGCAGGCGGAGCTCCAGGCGCAGCATCCGGACTGGCCACGGGCGAACGGGCTGGCCGCCGCGGCCCGCGCGGCCTACGCCGAGGCGCGGTAGGCCGCGTGAACGTGCGAGCATAGGGGAGGACCGACCCATGAAGGCGCTGATCCTGTTCCTCGGCTGGTGCATTCTTTTCGTCCTGTGCTGGCCGCTCGCCCTGCTCGCGCTCGTGCTCCTGCCGATCGTGTGGCTCATCTCGTTGCCGCTCCGCCTGATCGGCGTCACGCTGGACGCGGTGTTCGCGCTCATCCGGGCGGTGCTGTTCCTGCCGGCTCGTCTGCTCCGCGCGTGAGTCCCAGCCGAGGGGCACGATTCCGTTGAACCTGCCGTTCTCACACGACGCGTTTCTCGACGTATTCGGCGCGTACAACCGCGCCTTCTGGCCCGTCGTGGCGCTTCTGTGGATCGTCACGGCCGTGGCCGCGGTGCGGTGGCTTCGGCGCGGGCGGACCCAGTCCCGGGCCGCCTTCATCCTGCTGGCCGCGCACTGGGCATGGTCCGGCGTGGCCTATCACTGGATGTTCTTCCGCCGCATCAATCCTGCCGCGGGGATGTTCGGCGCCCTGTTCGTCCTGCAGGCTGGCTCGTTCGTCTGGGTGTCACGACGGCCGCGCGCCGCCATGGAGTTCCACGCCGGTCTGCGCGGGTGGCTCGGCGCCGCGCTCGTGGCCTACGGCCTCGCGTATCCATTGCTGGGAGCGGCGTTCGGACTGCGCTACCCGCGTATGCCCGTCTTCGCCGTGCCCTGTCCGACGACGCTCGTCACGGCCGGGATGCTGCTCGCCGCGTCGGGCGTCCCGCGGGCGGTGAAGATCGTGCCGATCCTGTGGGCCTTCGTTGGCAGCGCCGCCGCGTTCGCACTGGGTATCGTGGCCGACACGGCGCTCATTGTCGCAGGCGGGCTCCTGGCCATGGACACGCTCGCGCCGCACGCGCTGGGACGCAGAAGCTGATGCGTGGGCTGCGGGCGGTCGTTCTCCTGGCAGGCGTCGTGTTCACGCGCTCGGCCGCGCCCGCGACGTTGAACATCTACTTCGTCGACGTCGAAGGCGGTCAGGCCACGCTCATCGTCACGCCCGCCCATCAGGCGCTGCTCGTGGACGCCGGATTTCCGGCCGATGGTACCTTCCAGTCGACTCCCGGCGACCCTCGGCGTGCGCGCGACGCTTCCCGGATTCTGCTGGCGGCGAAGGACGCCGGCGTCCCGGGGATTGACGAGCTGCTGGTGACGCACTTCCACGCCGACCACGACGGCGGCGTGCCGGAGCTCGCCCAGGTCCTGCCGATCGACACGTTCGTCGACCACGGCGCCGTGGCGCCGACAGCCGACGAGACGGTCCGGGGGAGCCTGGACGCGTTTGCCGCCTACGCGCGCGTGCGTGCCCGGGGACGGCACCTCGAGGTCCGGCCCGGCGATCATCTTCCGCTCGATGGCGTGACCGCGACGGTGCTGAGCTCGAACGGCACCGTGCTCGCCTCGCCACTGCCCGGGGGCGGGGAAGAGAACACCGCGTGCGGCGCCGCGGCGCTGCCTCCGCAGGAGCCGAACGAGAACCCGCGCTCGACGGGCATCCTCCTGGAGTTTGGACGGTTCCGGTTCCTCGACCTGGGCGACCTCACGGGACCGCCGCTGTTCGACCTGGCGTGCCCGAGAAATCTCGTCGGACGCGTGGACGTCTATCTGGTCGCGCACCACGGCGGGCCCGATGCCGCCGAGCCGGCGACGTTCGCCGCGTTCGACCCGCGCGTCGCCGTGCTCGACAATGGCCCGAAGAAGGGCGGCGCCCCGGAGACGCTCGCGCTGCTGCACCGGCTTCCGGCAGTCGACACGTGGCAGCTGCACCGTTCCGAGCTCGCGGGCGCCCAGAACTTTCCGGATGCACGGATCGCGAACGTCGACGACACCACCGCGCAGTGGATTGCGCTCAGCGCGCGGGAGGACGGCTCCTTCGATCTGAGAAACGGCCGGACGAGCGCCGTGACGCGGTATGCGGCCAGATAGCCGCCGATGAGGTCCGACCGGCGCGTCCGGACCGGGTGTAGCATCTGGCAGGTTTCCTGAGACCATGACGCGTCGTTCCAGCGGAGGGGGCCGCGGCAGGCCGGCCGGCCGGGCGCGGGCCCCAGCGGTGCGCCGTGGCGGGACCGGTCGCACCTGGCCGATCCTTGTCGGCATCGACGAGACGACCGCGGAATGGGATCCGCCGACGCGCGGGGATGCCGGCGTCGTGTTCGTCTGTGCCCACGGTGCCGG
This sequence comes from uncultured Acidobacteriota bacterium, assembly GCA_963764505.1. Lineage (GTDB taxonomy): Bacteria > Acidobacteriota > Vicinamibacteria > Vicinamibacterales > SCN-69-37 > CAVXSP01. Next base: position 561,077 of record CAVXSP010000001.1, read on the forward strand.
CGGCCACATGGCCGACGCCGGCGTCCTCGCCATCGCGCGCGCGCTCGGCGAGCGCGGCATTGCCACGGTGCGGTTCAATTTCTTCTATCGCGCCCAGAAATCGAACCGTCCCGATCCGATGCCGAGGCTGCTCGGTTGTCTCGAGGCGGTGGTCGCCCGCGTGCGGGCCGAGCTCGACCCGGCCGTCCTGGTGCTCGGCGGCCGATCGATGGGCGGCCGTGCCGCCTCGGTGCTCGTCTCGACAGGCGCGTCCTGTCGAGGGCTCCTGCTGCTCGCCTACCCGCTCCATCCGCCCGGGCAGCTCCAGAAGCTGCGGATCGAGCACCTCCCCGCGATCGCCGTTCCGGTGCTCTGTGTGAACGGCACGCGCGATCCGTTCTGCCATCGGGAGCTGATGGACCGGACTCTCGCGGGGCTCGGAAGCAACTGGCGCATGCACTGGGTAGAGGGCGCCGATCACGGATTTCACGTGCTGAAGAGCTCGGGGCGGACGGATCCCGACGTCCTGGCCGAGATCGCGGATCTGGGAGCCGGCTGGATGGCGCGGTTGTAAGGAGGACGCGGCGATGGAAACGAGACCGGCGCGGGACGAAGCCGCGGACTACTACTTCACGTACATCGATCAGGTGCCGCCGGGCGAGATCTGCACCGTGCTCGAAGCGCAGCTCGGCGAGACCATGACGCTGCTTCGCGCGGTGCCGGAGGATCGGTCGCTGCACGGGTACGCGCCGGGCAAGTGGACGCTCCGGCAGGTGGTCAGCCACGTGAACGACACCGAGCGCGTGTTCGCGTTCAGGGCGCTCTGGTTCGGCCGGGCGTTCGAGGAGCCGCTGCCGAAGTTCGATCAGGACCTGGCGATCGCCGAAGCGGCCGCGGATGAACGGCCGCTCGCCTCGCACGTCGACGAATTCCTGTCGGTTCGCTCAGCCAGCCTGGCACTCTTCCGGAGCTTTCCGCCGTCGGCCTGGGGCCGCCGCGGCGTGGCCAGTGGCCATCCCGTGACCGTGCGCGCCCTGGCCTACATCACGGCCGGCCACCTCGCGCACCACGTCCGGATCGTCCGTGACCGGTATCTCTGAGGCGCAGGATCGGCTGTATCGCCCGCCACAGGAGTCTGCCGGAAGGTAGCGTGCTGCAGGCCTCAGTCGCGATCTCGCGCGCCACCAAACCGGCGCGCGGCTCGGATTCGGCCGGCAGCACGCTGCACGATTCCGGCAGACTCCTCTAGGACGCCCCCCTCGACTCGATGCGCCGGTCGGGCACGAGCCAGACGAGCGCAACGATGACGTAGATCGCATCGGCGAACCAGGGACTCAGGAACGCCAGGAGGACGGCGGCCGCGTACAGCAATGCTGAGACCTTCCCTTTCAGATCGCGGCCGACCGCCGTGGCCAGCCGCGAATCCGGACCGTCGGCCTGGATCAGACGGCCCTGGAGGATTGTCCAGGCGAGCGCGGCGAGCAGGAGCACGACGCCATAGAGCGCCGTCGGCAGCGGCGCCGTCGGGTCCTCGCCCATCCAGGCCGTGAAGAACGGGACGAGCGAGAGCCAGAACAGCAGGTGAAGGTTCGCCCAGAGCACGGCGCCGTTCACGTGGGTGGCCACGTGGAGCATGTGATGATGATTGCTCCAGTAGATGCCGAGATAGACGAAGCTCAGGACGTACAGGAGCAGTCCGCTCGAGACGCCGCGCAGATCCACGAGCGAGGGCCCGGCGGGTGCCTTCAGCTCCAGCACCATGATCGTGATGATGATCGCGATGACGCCGTCGCTGAACGCTTCGAGGCGGCCCTTTGTCACGGCGGGTAGAATAGCCGTTCCTCGGGAATTCATGTGATGGACCGACGGGCCTTCCTTCGGCGCGCTGCGGGCGCGGGCGGTCTGCTGTTCGTGGGCCGTCGCGGGCCCGAGGCATTCGCGCAATCGCGAGCGGGCGCGTCCGGCGGGCGCCGCGCCGTCAGGCTTGGCGGCCGCCGGGTCGGGACGGTCGACGTCCACGCGCACTGCGTCGTTCCCGAGGCGCTGGCACTGCTGAACCGGCACGTCGGCATGGAGGCGGCTCTGCCGATGGACGGCGAGCCGCTGGCCGAGCGGATCGCCGCGATGGACGCGCAGGGCATCGATCGGGCCGTGCTCAGCCTCGTGCCGAACTGGTACGACGCCGACCGGGACCTCGCGGGCCGGGTCGTCTCGCTCCAGAACGAGCGGCTCGCGGCCTTCTGCGCGTCGCATGCGGACCGTTTCGCCGCGCTGGCGGCCGTGGCGCTCCAGTTTCCCGATCTGGCGGCCGACCAGCTCGAGCACGCCGTGCGCACGCTGGGCCTGCGCGGCGCGGCCGTCGCGACCTCGGTGGCGGGCGTCCCGCTCGCCGATCCGAGGTTCAGCCCGTTCTGGGCGAGGGCCGAGACGCTCGGCGTCGTCATCTTCATCCATCCGATCGACATGGCCGATCCCGCGGGCCGGCTGGCGGGGAACGGCGCGCTGGGCAAGGTCGTCGGGCACCCGCTCGAGACCACGCTCGCGCTGTCGCATCTGATCTTCGAAGGGACGTTGGACGCGTTTCCCGGTCTGAAGCTCTGCGCCGCGCACGGCGGCGGCTATTTGCCGTCCTACATGCACAGATCGGATCGCGGCTGCGAGGTGTTCCCGGACCAGTGCGCTCCAGGCGTGCCGAAGCAGCCACCGACCGAGTACCTGCGCAGGATGTACTTCGACTCGCTGGTGTTCACGCCAGAGGCGCTGCGGCACCTCGCCGCCGAGGTCGGGCCCGACCGGATTCTCATGGGGACCGATTACCCGTATCCCTGGACGACCGATCCGGTGGGGCCCGTCCTGGCGACGCCCGGACTGAGCGACGAGGAGCGCGAAGCCATCCTGGGCGGCACGGCGCGAAAGCTGCTGGGACTGCCTGACGTCGCCGGCTTGTAGAAGCCCCTGGACCGCGCTAGGCTCTGAGCTTCACGAGGAGGACACATGGCTCGCTCGCTGATGCAGTCGTTGAGGGACACCGCGGCCGGTCTGTCGCGCCGGGACTTCTTCCGGACGGGGAGTCTGTGGGCGCTGCCGGCGCTCGTGCTCGGGCGCCGGCTCGACGCTGCGGCGGAGCCAGCGGTGGCCGCTCCCGTCACGCCCGCGGCGAACGTGCCGCTCGCGCCGGGCGGCCTGCAGATCGGCCCGAACCTGTATCAGTCGATCGGGGTGCGATCCTTCGTCAACTGCACCGGCACGCTGACCGTGAACAGCGGCTCCCTCGAGCTCCCGGAGGTTCAGCAGGCGCAGGAGTGGGCGGCGAAGCACATGGTGCAGCTCGACGAGCTGATGGACGCGGTCGGGACCAGGCTGGCCGCCATCACCGGTGCCGAGTTCGGGATGGTGTCGGCGGGCTGCGCGGCGGCGATGACGCATGCGACGGCCGCGTGCATCACCGGCGGCAATCCCGACAAGCACGTGCATCTTCCGAGCATGGAAGGGCTCGAGAAGACCGAGGTCATCATTCCCAAGCAGGCGCGCAACAACTACGACGCGGCCATCCGCGGGACCGGCGTGAAGATCATCGAGCCGAACACGGTGCAGGAGTTCGAGGCGGCCATCAACCCGAAGACGGCGATGATCTACGTCCGCGCGGAGGTGCCGAACGAGCCGATCCCCAATACGGAGGTCTATCGCATCGCCAAGGCGCACGGCATCCCCGTGCTGATTGACGCGGCGCCGGAGATCCTGACGATCCCGAACGTGCACCTCCAGGCGGGCGCGACGATGGTGGTCTACAGCGGCGGCAAGCAGTTGCGCGGACCGCAGTGCTCGGGTCTGCTGCTCGGCCGCAAGGATCTCGTGAAGGCCGCGTGGGTCGGCAGCGCGCCGCACCACGGGTTCTCGCGCAACATGAAGGTCGGCAAGGAAGAGATCATGGGCCTGCTCGCGGCGGTCGAAGTCTGGGGCAAGCAGGATCACAAGCTTCGCTGGCAGGGGCTGGTGGACAAGATGAACGTGATCGCGAAGCGGATGTCGACGATTCCCGGCGTCACGGCGCAGGTCCGCGAGGAGCCGCAGGAAGGCCTGTCGAATCGGAGCCCGTCGGTGTCCGTCACGTGGGATCCGAAGGCGTTGAACATCACGGGCCAGCAGGTCGCGCACATTCTCGACACGACCGAGCCGCGGATCATGATCAGCGGCGGAGGCGGAGGCGGCCGGGGCCGCCGGGGCGGCGGGGCGGCAGCCTCGGGCGTCGAGACCACCGGCGTATCGGCGACGGCGTTCAACCTCGGTCCCGGCGAGGAGAAGATCGTCGCGGATCGGCTGTACGCCGTGCTGACGGCGAAGCGGCCGCCGCTTCCAGCGGTCGAGTCGCCGAAGGCGCCGGCCGCCGACATGAGCGGCGAGTGGGACGTCGAGATCACGTTCGCGGCCGGAAAGGGCACGCACCGTTTGACCATCCAGCAGCAGGGCGGTCAGGTGCAGGGCGTGCATCACGGGGACTTCCTCGAGCGCCCGCTCAGCGGCACCGTGGACGGCGATGTCATCGTCGTGCGCAGCAATGTGCCGGAGCGCACGATCGGCAACTCGCTGTCGTACACGTTCACGGGAAAGATCGCGAACGGCGCCATGTCCGGCGAGCTGAGCATGGGCGAGTACATGGGCGCGACGTGGGTCGCGCGGAAGCGCGCATAAGGCGCGGCATTTCTCACCAGGAGCGTGTATGGCGACCAGGACGAATCGACGGAACTTCCTGCGCAAGAGCGCCGGCGCGGCCGCGGCGGCGGCCGCGGCGGCCGTCGGGGCGGGCACCGCGGCGAGGGCGCAGGGACAGGCTCCGGCCAAGAGCGCCGCGCCGAAGAAGGGCGGCGGAGGCACGCCGGCCAAGACGCCGCCCACCACCACGCAGGGTTTCCAGCAGTGGGAGAAGAAGGCCAACGTGTCGACCGGTCTGTTCAACAGCCGCGTTGCCTACGGACCGCTGCTCTTCATCTCCGGCGTGGGTTATCACCAGGAAGGGGACATCAAGGTCCACACGAAGGGCGTCCTCGATCAGATTCAGAGCACGCTCGAGGCGGCCGGCTCGTCGATGGACAAGGTCGTCAAGTGCAACGTGTACCTGAACGATCTGAAGGACTACGACGCGATGAACGAGGTCTTCAAAGGGCGGTTCGGCGAAGCGCCGCCCGTACGGACGACGGTCGCGTGCACTGGCGGCATCCCGGGCAACTCGCTCGTCGAGATCGACGTCATCGCCTACGTATGAGGGGGACGGGTCTCGACCTGTGGAAAACGCACGAGCACCCCATCAGGGGAGTTTTCCACAGGAGGGGGACGGGTCTCGACCTGTGGAAAACTCACAAGCACTCCATCAGAGGAGTTTTCCACAGGTCGAGACCCGTCCCCTTGCCGTCTCCGTCCTCCTCTTCGCTCTGACCGCGACGCCCGGCGCGCAGCGCGGAGCGCCGCGCGCGTTCGAGTTGCGTGCCGAACTGCCGAAATTCAACGACCTCGTAGCGGCGGATGCGACGCTCGAGAAGGTCGCCGGCGGCTTCGGCTTCACCGAAGGCCCGGTCTGGAGCGATGCCGGTGGTTTCCTCTACGTCAACGACGAGCAGCAGAACCGGGTGGCCCGCGTGTACCCGGACGGCCGCGTCGAGACCGTGCTCGAAATCCGCGATCCCGATGGCGCGGCGTACGATTCCAACCGCCGTCTGATCGTCTGCCTCAGCACGCTCCGGAAGATCATCGCGGTCGAACCCGACGGCCGCTACACGACCCTCGCCGAGACCTATCAGGGCAAGCGGCTGAACAGCGTCAACGACATCGTCCTCGGTCCGGACGGCGCGTTGTACTTCACGGATCCGACCATCGACCTGCCCAAAGGCGACAGGCAGGAGCTCCCGACCGCCGTGTATCGGCTGGATCCGATGTTCCCTGACAACCGCATCAACGACGATGGGACGCGCACGCCGCTCTCGCGCGGCGTGGCGCTCACGCCATTGACGACTGATTTGGCGCAGCCGAACGGCCTGGCGTTCTCGCCGGACGGCCAGCGCCTGTACGTGGACGACAGCGAGCGCCGTGAAATCCGCGTCTACGACGTGGTGACCGGCGGAGCGCCTCCGGACCGGGCCAGCCCGTCCTCGATGACCTGGTCGCGATTTGGGAACGCGCGCGTCACATCACTGAGGAACGGCCGCGTGTTCGCGACCGAAGAGGGACAGGGCGGTGTTCCCGACGGCATGAAGGTCGACACGAACGGCAATCTGTTCGTCACCGGGCCGCTCGGCGTCTGGGTGTGGGACCCGGAGGGGCATCACCTCGGCACGATCGTGCTGCCCGAGCAGCCGGCGAACCTCGCGTGGGGCGATGCCGAGCGCTCGACGCTCTATTTCACGGCGAGGACGTCGGTCTACCGGTTGAGGACGAAGACGAAGGGGTTCGCGGCACGGTAGGTCGCCCAGAGCCCGCACTCAGTATCTGTTGTACTTCTCCATCGCCTTCAGCATCGACTTCTCCTGCTTGATGATGTCCACCATCTTCGTTTCCTTCTCGTCGTACTCGACGGAGAAGCTTGAGCACCTGGACGACGCTCTCCTGCGGCACGACGACGACGCCGCTGACGTCGCCGACGATCCAGTCGCCAGGCCGGACCATCACGCCGGCGCACATCACGGGCTGGTTCTTGGCCACGCTCACGTAGCGGCCGACCGAGGTCGACGGCGTGATGCTGCGGCTGAACACCGGGAACCCGATCTGCTCGATCTCGTCGACGTCGCGGGCGCCGCCGTCGATCACGGCCCCCGCCAGCCCACGCACCTTGGCCGTCGTCGCCATGAGGTTGCCGATGCCGGCCGTCTCGAGCCCGTCCTCGATCACGTAGACGAGCACGCTGCCGGGCGCCGCCTCGTCGAGGATCTGGAGCTGGACGTTCGGATACTCGCGCTGATCGGTCTTGAGCACGCGGCGCAGCACGGCGGTGGACGCCTGACCCATGATCTTGGATTTGAAGATCGGTTTCATGTCATGGAACATGAAGCCCCGCTGGCCGGTCGCCTCGTCGACGGCGTCGGCGACGTTCCCCGAGCTCGCCTTCGTGAACTCCCGGATGATCTCCTGGCGGGTCGGCGTCCCGGCCGGCGCCGCGGCCGCCTGGCCTGGCGCGGAAGCGCTCGCCCGGGCGTCGGCTGGCGTGCCGTAGCGGGCGCAGAGGACGACGCCGAAGATGGTCGCAGAGAGCACGACGAAGAGCAGCAGGCGATGGTGGCGCACGGAGGGACCTCCAAGAAATGTCTGGGGGACGTGGCCCCCGCGGACCTTCACACGCGCGTTCGGAAACGCGGGTCCACGCTAATGCAGTCCCGGTCGAATTTCAAATCCGGTGTCTGGTCCGCTACCGATCCGACGGTGGCCGAGGATCCCCGTCGTCTTTCGGTCGCAATCCGAGGCGTTTCGCGATCAGGCGGTCGGCCATGCGCTTCGGGAGGGCGCGGAAGAATCGATAGCTGACGGGCGATGGCGTGACGGTATAGCGCGTCCTGGGGTGCGGTCGGGTGAGGGCCGTGAGGACCACGCGGCCGACGTGCTCCGGGGGCAGGCCGCGGCGTCCCGCGGCAATCACCTCCTTGGCTTTCACGAGCGCGGCGAAGTACGGATTCCGCACGAACCTCTCGACGTCGAGCGCGTCCGCCTTGTCCCAGATCGGCGTGGCGACGGCGCCCGGCGCGACGATGACGACGTCGATCCCGAAGAGCATCAGCTCGCGGCGGAGGGACTCCGATAGTCCCTCGAGCGCGAACTTCGACGCGTTGTACGGGCCCATGAACGGTGACGCGTTCCGGCCGCCGATCGACGACATCATCACGATCCGTCCGGGCCGTCCCGTCCGCGACGTGTCCGTGCCGAGCAGCGGCGCGAACGCCTGCGTCACCACGAGCGGGCCGATGAGGTTGACGTCGAGCTGATGCCGCAGGTCTGCCGGCTCGAGATGGAGGAGCGGGCCGGCGACGGCGATGCCGGCGTTGTTGACGAGGCCGAACAGCGTGCGGCCGTCCATCGCGCCGCCGACTTCTGCCGCCGCGGCGGCGATCGCGGAGGGATCGGTCACATCGAACCGTAACGGGACGAATCGGGGGCCGATTTCACGGACGAGGCGCTCGGCGTCGAGCTCGCGGCGCACGCTGCCGAAGACGCGCATCCCCGCGTCGGCGAGCACCCGACAGGTTGCGGCGCCGATGCCGGTCGACGCGCCCGTGACGACGACACCCGGAAGGCTCTCCGCCAAGACGCCAGGAGCGGGACGAGGCACGTCAGATCGGCGATCGGCGATCGACGTCACGCCTCCCCCGCTCCCTGCGTGTTGACGTAGAGCGCGTACACCGATTGGCTCGCCATCATGAACAGCCGGTTGCGCTTCGGGCCTCCGAAGCAGAGGTTCGCGCAAGCCTCCGGCAGCCGGATGCGGCCGATCAGCTTGCCTGCCGGATTCCAGACCGTCACGCCGTTGTAGCCGACCGCGTTGCCGGCGTTGCTCGAACACCAGACGTTGCCGTCCACGTCACAGCGGACGCCATCCGGACCGCACTTGACGCCGTCGATCACGAAGTCGGCGAATCGCTTGCCGTTCGCGAGGCGGTTGTCCGGCGTGACGTCGAATACGAACATGTCGCTCTGCCCGCCGGGACCGGTATCCCCGGGTCCCTTGCCGGTGCTCGCGATGTAGAGGCGCTTGTGGTCGGGGGAGAACGCGAGCCCGTTCGGATCGGGCACCTGCTGCTCGGTGGCGACCTGCGTCACGACGCCCTTGGCGTCGACGTGGTAGACGGCGTTCGGCAGCTCCCGTTTCATCACGCCGAGGCCGGGCGGCTGGCCGGCGCGCGAGTTCAGACGGCCCGCCAGATTCGTCGGCCCGCCGGCCGCATCGGCCGCGCCCTCGTACAGCTGTCCGCCGTAGGGCGGGTCGGTGAACCAGTAGCCGCCGTCGGGGTGGGCGACGACGTCGTTCGGCGAGTTGAAGTGCTTGCCGTCGTAGGTGTCCGCGAGGATCGTGACCGAGCCGTCGTGCTCGTACCGCACCACGCGCCGCGTGACGTGCTCGCAGGAGATCTGCCGCCCCTCGAAGTCGAACGTGTTGCCATTGGAGTAGTTCGACGGCGACCGGAACACCGTGACGCGGCCGTCGTCTTCCAGCCAGCGGAACTGCCGATTGGTCGGGATGTCGCTGAAGACGAGATAGCGCCCGACGCTGCTCCAGGCCGGCCCTTCCGCCCAGAGCGCGCCGCGCCAGAGCCGCACGATCGAGGCGTTCGCCTGGACGTACGCGCCGAACGCCGGATCGACCACCAGAACGTCGGGATCGTTGAAATAGGTGGTTGGCGGCGCGTCCGGGCCGAAGTCACGGGGCGGGATGGTGACCGTGCTCGGCGGCCTGGGATTCTGCGCCCGGACCCGGCGGCCGAGAGCGAGCGCCGCCGCGGCTCCGATGCCGGTCACGAGCTCGCGCCGGGAGATGCGGCCGGTCTGATGCGGATCTCGGCTTCATGCGGACCCTCCGTCTGTGCGAGAGTCTACCTCCGAGGACCGCCGAGATGCCTGCCACCCAGCCAGCTGTCGTCCAGTATGCGCTCGAGCCCCTGGCGGTCGAGCTGCGCGAAATCGACGTTCCGGAGATCGGCGAGCTCGACGTGCTCCTGGCGGTGGGCGCCGTGTCGGTCTGTGGATCCGACGTGCACCAGATGCACAACACGCAGTCGTGGCCCGTCAACGTCCCGGTCGTGCTCGGCCACGAGTTCGGCGGCACGGTGGCACGCGCCGGGCGCGCCGTGCGCGGGTTCCGAGAAGGCGATCGGGTCGTCAGCGAGACCGCGGCCGAGATCTGCGGTGAGTGCCTCATGTGTCGCGCGGGCCGCTACCAGCTCTGCCCGTCGCGCAAGGGATTCGGCTACGGCGTGAATGGCGCGATGGCCAGCTACGTTCGCGTTCCGGCTCGGTGCCTGCATCGCATTCCGGACTCGCTGCCGCTCGAGCTGGCGTGCCTCGCCGAGCCGCACGCGGTCGCGTATCACGCCATGTGCGTGAACGGGTCCATCCGGCCCGGCGACGCGGTCGTCGTCATCGGGCCGGGACCCATCGGGCTGCTGTGCGCGAGGATGGCGGCCCTCTCGGGCGCCGACCCGCTGATCGTGGCGGGCCTGAGCGCCGACGCGCGCCGCCTGGAGGTCGCGCGCGGGCTCGGGGCGACCAGAACCGTCGACGTCGAGCGGGAAGATCTCGAGACAGTCGTGCGCGAGTGCTCGGCGATCGGCGCGGACATGGTGTGCGACGCCGCGGGCGACAGCCATCCCCTCGGCCAGGCGCTGCGGGTCGTGCGGCCGGACGGCCATGTGGTGAAGGTCGGCTGGTCGCCCGATCTGATCCCCACCGACGTGAATCCGATCGTGCACAAGAACCTGCGGGTGCAGGGATCGTTCAGCCACAATCACGCCGTCTGGGAGCGCGTCATCCACCTGCTCGAGCGCGGCTCGACGATGCCGGCCGGTCTCGTGGAGATGCGCACGGGACTGGAGGGCTGGCGTCAGGCGTTCGACGCCATGCACGAGCGGCGGGTGATCAAGGCGGTGCTGGTGCCGTCCTGACGATCAGTGCAACTCCCGCACCCAGATGTTCCTGAAGCTGATCGGCGGACTCGGGTCGCCGTGCGCCTGCAGCTTGATTGGGGCGGTGTCGTAGGCCTTGTAGGACGGCTGCCCGATGTAGAGCGTCTCGCCCTTGAGCTCCACGTGGTTCTGGATCAGCACGCCGTTGTGGAATGCCGTGACGTACGCGGGCGTCTTCAGCGAGCCATCGGCATTGAACGTCGGCGCGGTCCAGACGACGTCGTAGGTCTGCCATTCGCCCGGCTTGCGGCTGGCGTTCACGAGCGGGATGTACTGCTTGTAGAGGCTGCCGGCCTGGCCGTTGACGTAGGTCTTGTTGTTGAACGAGTCGAGCACCTGCAGCTCGTAGCCCGCGTCGCCAGGGCCGGTCGAGGCCAGGAACACGCCGCTGTTGCCCCTCGCCTGGTCTTCGCCGGTGATGTCCTCCGGAATCCGCCACTCGATATGGAGCTGATAGTTCTTGAACCGCCGCTTGGTCTCGATGTTTCCGACACGAGGCTGCTTGACGACGGTCATGACCCCGTCGGCGACCTTCCAGCCGGCGGGCGACTTGTCGCTCGTGTTCACCCACTGGTCCAGATTCGTGCCGTCGAAGAGCACCGTCGCATCCGACGGCGGCGCGGCGTTCGTGGCGCCCGGGGTCACGACGGGCGGCACCGGCTCCCAGACCTCGGTCGCCTTCGGGTCTCCGCGGCCGGCCTGACCGCCGGATCCTCCGCCGCGCCGGCCCGCGGGAGGCTGCTGCGCGGCCGCCGGCCATGCCAGCACCGCCACGACGCCGAAGGCAAGCCAGTACCGAGAGTCGCGTGTGCATGGATACCGCCTTTGCCCTGCATTCTCTTGCCGCCGATCGGACCTGTCAAGGAAGGGCGGGGCGGCGCGGGCATTGTCAAGTCGCACCGGCAACGGGCAGAATGCGCACCATGCAGTGGCTGGTCTGGGCGATCATGACGGCTTCGATGGCGTTCGCGGGCCGGCAGGCGATTGTCGGCGGGCGGGCGTCGGATGTCCGCCTGACGATCGCCCGGCCGGACACCCTGGCCCGGTGGGATCTCGTCGGGTCTGGCACGTGGACGACTGCAAACGGGCTGCTGATTCTGCAGAAGGCCGGTTCGCCGCTACCCGCCGGGTCGATCCGGCGCCCGGCCGCGCTGGCGATTCTCAGAACGCCGTCGCTTGCCGGCGCGAGGCTCGACGTGCAGCTCCGCTGCACTGCGCCCGTCGACGTCATCCATCGGGATCTCGAGATCGTCTTCGGCTACGAATCGCCGACCCGCTTCTACTACGTGCACCTCGCGGGCACGACGGACGACGTGCACAACGGCGTCTTTCTCGTGGACAACGCGGATCGGCGCCGGATCGACGCCGGCACGACCCCGGCGCAATTGAAGGACCAGGCGTGGCACCACGTGCGCCTCGACTGGCAGGCGAAGACTGGCCGGATTCTGATTCACGTCGACGACGCGGCCGCGCCGACGTTCGACGTCACCGATCGGACGATTCAGTCGGGCCGGGTGGGGCTGGGCTCGTTCGACGACACGGGGGAGTTTCGGGCGATACGGGTCATCGGGAATCGGTGATCGGTGATCGGCGATCGGCGATGTGGGATCGGCGAGCGGCTGCCCGGCCGATCACGGATCACCGATCACCGATCGGCGATCACCGATCCCTCATTGTTTCGCCGCCGCCTTCTCCGGAAACAGCGCCACATCGACGTAGTTGCTCGTGTTGAGGTACGTCCTGGCGGCCTGCTGGATCATCTCCGGAGAGAGCCTGTTGTAGTAGTCCTCGAGATGGAACAGGCTGTCCAGGGACTCGCCCGTTTCGTACCGCCCCGCGATGTTCGTCAGGTAGAAGGCATTCGACGTCCGGTTCGTCTGCAGGTCGCGCAGCAGCGTCTCCTTGACGTCGCCGACCTGCTTCGGAGTGGGTCCCTGCGTCTTGAACGCGTCGATCTGCTGAAGGACGGCCTGCGTGAGCTCGTCGACGCGGTCCGGGCTCGAGCCGAACGCGATCTGGAGCTCGTACTCTTCGCGCGGGAATTTGGAGTACCTCGGGCTGACGGACACGCTGTAGGTCCCTCCGAGATCCTCGCGCAGCGTCTCGCGGAGCCGGTTCTGCAGGACCTGCGCCATGGCGCTGAGGTCGATCCGGTTCGTCTGGTTGTATTCGAACGGCCCGGTGAACACCATGACGGTCTGGCTCTTCGGTTCGATCCCTTTCTCGACGGTCTTCTTGACGACGCCCGTGACCGGGTGCGCGCCGACGTCCTTCCAGTGCTCCTGGCGGTGGAGCGCGGGGAGGGACGCGAGGTACTCCTCGACGAACGGCTTCATCGCATCGAGCGTGAAAGTGCCGACGAACGTGAACGTGAAGTCACTCGCGTCGGCGAACCGGTCCTTGTAGAAGGCCAGCGACTTGTCCAGATTCATCTGGTCGACGCGCGCCGCGGTCATCATCTGCCGCCGCGGGTGGTTCCCGTAGAGCGTCGAGACCAGCGCTTCGTTGAACGCGAAGCCGGGGGTGGCCGCCTGGTTCGCCATCGCCGCCTTCATCTGCGACGTCATCGCCTCGAACACCGTGGGATCGGGACGCGGCTGCGTGAATCTCAGGTAGATGAGCTGGAACAGCGTCTCCAGGTCCTTCGGCGACCCACCCCCGGTGAGCCCCTCGTCGATCTCCGAGATGAACGGCGCGACGCTGGCGACCTTTCCGGCGAGCACCTTGTGGAGATCCGTGGCGCTGAGCTGACCGACACCTCCCGCAGCGACCACACGATCCGCGGTGTCGGCCGGGATGTAGTCCTGATCGCTCGCGAGCGACGTCCCGCCAAAGCTCGTCGCGCGGAACAGCAGCTCATCCTGCTTGAACGCCGTCGGCTTCAGCACGACGCGGACGCCGTTCGACAGATCCCATTCGGTGATCCCGTACGGGGCGTTCGTGACGGTCTTGACGATCGTGCCGGGCGCGGGCGGCGCGGCCAGGAGCGGCGCGGACGCGACCGTGTCGACGTAGGGCTTGAGCTCCTTGTCGGCGGCCGTCGCCATGATGGCCGTGAGCTTCGCTGCGGTCGGCACCGACAGCCCGGGCTTGTCGGGCAGCGTGGCGGCGACGACGCGGTTGCGATTGGGCGTCCAGTTCTTCGCGAGCGCGTTCACCTCCGCGAGCGTGACGCCCGGCAGGAACCGCTTGTACAGCTGGTCCTCGTACACGATGCCGGGGATCGGCTCGCGCTCGAGAAAGTTGCGGAGGAACTCGGCGGCGAGATTACCGGAGTCCTGGTTCTCGCGCTCCGTCACCGCGCGCTCGAGGTTGCGCGCGAGCGACGTCTTCGCGCGGTCGAGCTCGGTCTGGGTGAACCCGAAGCGCGCGACGCGCTCGGCTTCGGTCAGGATCGCGTCGAGGCCGCGCTCGATGCCGTCCTCCTTCACGCCCGCGCTGAGGATGTGGGCGTCCTTCGTCCGCACCAGATGCGTCTGGCCCACGCCCGCGCGGAGGAACGGCGCGTCGGGCTTCTGGATCATCTCGTTGAAACGCGCGTTCAGCATGCTGCTGAACAGGCCGTCGACGATCTGCCGCCGATAGTCGCCGATGGTGCTCTGATCCTGCGTCGCGATCTTGCTGACCACCTCGACGCTCGCCGACGGCAGCTCCTTGTCCGTCGTCACCGTATAGAGCGTGCCCGGATGATCCGGCACCGGGTAGAAGGTCCGGGGCTTCTCGCTCTTCGGCGCCGGAATGGCGGCGAAGTGGCTCCGGATCATGTTCTGGACCGCCGCCGTGTCGAAGTCGCCGACCGCGACGACCGCCATCAGGTCCGGACGGTACCAGTCGTGGTAGAACTGCGTCAGCCGCTCCGGCTTCGCGTTCTGGATGACCTCCGGCGTGCCGATCGGCAGGCGCTGCGCGTACCGCGAGTCCTTCAGCAGCACCGGCAGCTGCTTGTCCTGGATCCGCCGGCCCGCCCCGAGCCCGAGCCGCCGCTCCTCCATGACGACGCCGCGCTCCTTCTGAATCTCCGCCGGATCGAACGTGACGTTGTGCGCCCAGTCCTCGAGGATGAGGAAGGCCTTGTCCAGGACCTCGGGCTTGTCGGTGGGCACCTGGAGCATGTAGACGGTCTCGTCGAAGCTCGTGTAGGCGTTCACGTGCGCGCCGAAGCGCATGCCGATCGACTGCATGAAGTCGACGATCGCCATCTTCGGGAAATGCGCCGTGCCGTTGAAGGCCATGTGCTCGACCAGGTGCGCCAGCCCCCGCTGGTCTTCCTCCTCCAGAATCGACCCGGCGTTCACGGCCAGCCGCAGCTCGGCGCGATCCTCCGGCTTGTGGTTCTGGCGGATGTAGTAGCTGAGGCCGTTGGGGAGCTTGCCCACCGTGATCTGCGGGTCGGTCGGGATCTTGGCCGTCAGCGGGCCGGTCGGCGCCGACCTATCGGCCCTCGACTTCTGGGCCGGCCGCTGTTGGGTCGCCCGCTGCTGGGCCATGGTCAGACACGTGATCGCGGCGATGACGGCCAGCGGGAGCAGGAGCGTGGTGCGCAAACGCGCGATCATAGAGGGGCCCTCTGGGTAAGGTGGAGATGAAATTATAGCGCCCATGCTCCGGCGCCTCGTCCGAATCGCCCTGCCGAGGGCCCTCGGCGTCGAGGCCCTCTACTCCGCCTTCTGGGTGGCCGGACTGCTCCCGACGCTGAGCGACCGGGATGCGGCGGCCGTGGCCCTCATCTGCGCCAGGACCGGCGTGAGTGCCGTCGAGCTCGTGAGTGCATGGCTGCTCTTCAAGAATCGGCTGCCGGGACCGACGCTGGCACGGGCCGCCCTCGCGGCCTCCTCTGGACTCGTCGCGCTCGAAACCGGCTGGCGTCTGGCGCCGACCAATCTCGACCCGACGTATCGGTGGTGGCTGGTCGCGGCGTATTGGCTCTATGCCGGCGCCGCGATCTGGGCGATCGGGCGGGGCCTCGCGACATCCGCGGGCGGGCGGACCGCCGAGCGCGCGGAGGACTGAGAGCGCTCACGCCGCCATCCGTCCGGCCGGCTCGACCTGCAGCACGACCTTGCCGATGACGAGCCCCGCCTCGAGGAGACGATGCGCGTCGGCGGCCTCGGCAAGCGGCACGACGGCGTGAATCACGGGCGCGACCCGCCGCACGGCCAGGAGCGGCCAGATCTCCCGTTCGAGCGCCGCGGCAATCGCGCCCTTCTCGTCGGGAGTCCGGGCCCGCAGCGTCGAAGCCGTGATCGTCAGCCGCCGGACCAGCATCGTCCGGAGCGAGATCTCGGCCGTGGCACCGCCCATCACGCCAATCTGCACGAGGCGTCCGTCGCGCGCCAGACAGTCGAGATTCCTGGGTGTGTAGGCGCCGCCGATGATGTCGAGCACGACGTCGACGCCGCGCTGGCCCGTGGTCTCCATCACCTCGTCGACGAAGTGCTCAGTGCGGTAGTTGATCGCTCGCACGGCGCCGAACGTCTCGCACGCGCCGCACTTCTCGGCCGACCCGGCCGTCGCGATCACGCGCGAGCGCCGGGCGGTCGCCAGCTGAATCGCCGTCGAGCCGATGCCGCTCGTCCCGCCGTGCACGAGCAGCCACTCGTCCGGCGCGAGCCGTCCGCGGTCGAACACGTTCGTCCAGACGGTGAAAAAGGTTTCGGGCAGGGCGGCGGCCTCGACGAACGTGAGGTCGCCCGGAATCGGCAGGCATTGGACGCCCGGCACGACGCACTGCTCCGCATAGCCCCCGCCGCTCGCCAGCGCGCAAACCCGGTCGCCCGGCGCCCACGCGCGCCCGCTGGCGGAGCGCGGCGGGCCGCCGTCCCCGTCCGGGCCGAGCTCGGCGATCCGCCCGGCCACCTCCAAGCCGGGAATGTCGCTGGCGCCGGTGGGCGGCGGATACCGGCCCTCGCGCTGCATGAGGTCCGGTCGATTCACGCCGGCGGCCGCCACGTCGATCAGCACTTCGCCGGGTCCCGGAGAGGGGCGCGGGCGCTCCACCAGTCGGAGGACGTCGGGAGGCCCAGGCGTCGAGATCTCGATTGCACGCATCAGGAAGGAAAGTATGTAATCGCAGGAGAAAAGGCAAAAGGAACGAGGCCCCAGCCATGCCGACGCTCATTCCCAATCCCACCGTTGTCGCCGCGGCCGGCAACAAGCCGAAGCAGATCGAGGAGTACGCGGGACGCGTGAATTCGGGACACACGGCGGTGAGCGTCGCGCGCATGGTGTCCCCCGAAGGCTGGGTCGAACCGGGCCAGCGCCCGGACTTCGAGGAGATTACCGTCGTGCTCCGCGGGATGCTCCGGGTCGACCACGAACACGGGCATCTCGAAGTGCGCGCAGGGCAGGCCGTCGTCACCCGGCCTGGCGAGTGGGTGCGCTACAGCAGTCCGGCGCCGGGCGGCGCGGAGTACGTCGCCATCTGCCTGCCGGCCTTCTCGCCCGCCACGGTGAATCGGGATTCGCCGGAGACCGACTGAGCGAATCGCAGCGTCGACCGGACCTACAGGAAGCGCGTGAGCGTCACGTCGATGGCGCGCGTGCCTTGGCGCGCGGGACGCCACTGGACCATGATCGGCGTCTGGTAGGTGCCTTCGACGATCGTGCCGCGGCCTGGCGTGCCGGTGTCGGACACGAGCAGGTCGACCGAGCGCTTCATCCGCAGGAAGCGCGAGACGGGCGCTTCGAGCGCCCGGGCGACGAGCCGCTCGATCCGGGACGCGCCGAGCCCGAGCGCATCGACGAGCCGGTTGAGCGCCCGCACCAGATCGTATTTCGCGTAGTCGAGCGCCTTGCCAGGGACGGCCCTTGGATCGTTCCAGGCGTGCCGAGCCTTCTCGGCGGCGAAGCGAAGCGGATTGCTCAGCACCTCCGCCAGGTCGTGCTGCATCAGCAGCGTCTCGTACTCGTTGACGGTCAGGCTGGCGCAGTGCTCGCCCGATCCGAGCTCGAGGCGGACGCGGCCCTTGGCGATCCCGTGCCCCGCGATCAGGTCCGCGAGGCTGTCGTACAGCCCGATCTGCGAGTCCTTCAGGTTGACCGCCGTGATCGGGTGCGACGAGACCGGCACGTGCAGTGTCGTCCGGTCGACCAGGACCTCGTGGTCGTAGCCGACGAGCGTCGTGAGCCGCCGGCGCGGCGTGCCCGCGTTCATGCCGTCCAGGTCGATGAAGTAGACCGGGCCCGGCCGACGGTTCACGTAGGACACACAGGAATGCAGGCCTCCGGCCATGAACGCCAGGTGCGAGTCGGCGTTGGTGGGCTCCACCTGCTTCTGGGCCGGCTCGAGCTCGTGCCGCAGCTCCAGCCGGTCGTGCAGATAGCCGGCCCCTTCGGGGAACACGGTTCGGAACAGGTCGAGGTAGCGGCCGATCGCCTGCGACCGGGCGGAGAGCCGGCTGGCAAGACTCTGCGGCAGGTACCCGGCGGTCGTGTGGGGCGAGTGATACAGGCAGCGGGAATAGGCGCTGAGCGCGTCGCCGTACCGGTCGGCGGCCTGCGCGCGGACGTCGAGCACGTCGAACCGCGCCCGCGGAGTGATTTCGAGAGCCAGTTCCAGCGGAGTCACGTCGGCCCAGTACCTGACAAGGCTACCATCGGCGGGCCGGAGCGCAAAGAGCCCGGTGCCGGCGGCGTCCAGGGCTCGTCAGGCGGTCGATCGCGAACGGTCCATGAGCTGACGGTAGACGAGCTGGTCGTCGTGCATGCGGTGGAACACCAGGTGCTTCCGCGTGTGATAGGCGCCGATCTCGCCGCGCGCCGGCTCGACGACCCCCGCCGCCTCGTTCATGGCGGCCATGGCCGCTTCCAGATCGGGATATGCGCCCGAGGCGACGGCTCCGAGCATCGCCGCGCCCAGCAGGACGGCTTCGGGCTCGCGCGGGAGCACCACGCGGCAGCCGGTGACGTCCGCGTGCTCCCGCGCGAACACGGGATTCTTGAGATCGCCGCCGCACGCGACGAGCGTGTCGACCTGGTAGCCGCTCGCGTTCATCGTCTCGACGATGTGGCGGGTGCCGTGCGCGATCGCCTGGATCGTGGCGAAGTAGAGCACGGCCAGGCTCTCGACGGTATCGGTGAGGCGGAGGCCGCTCACCATGCCGCGCAGGGACGCGTCGGCGCGCGGGCTGCGGTTGCCGTGAAAGTCCGGATAGACGTGCAGCGCGCGGGTGAGCGCGGCCGGAAAGGGCTCGGTGGCCGAAAGCCGGTCGAGCTCGTCATTGAGGCGCGCGTACACGGTCGTGCCGGAGGCCGCCGCCTCGCTCGCCAGATCGGCGCCGCGCGCATGGCTCTGGATGACGTGATCGATCAGCGCGCCGGTGGCCGACTGCCCACCCTCGGTCAGCCACCAGCCTGGCAGCATGGCAGAGTAGTACGGCCCCCAGACGCCCTCGATGAAGCGCGGCTCGCGCGAGACGGCCATGTGGCAGCTCGACGTGCCGCCGATGAGCGCAAGTCTTCTATTGAGTTCGGGAGGCTCCGCCCCCACTCCTGGCTTCGGGCTTCGGGCTCCGGGCTTCTCGAGCGGCACGCCGAGCAGCCCCAGACCTCCGGCGTGGGCGTCGATGATGGAGACGGCGACGGCGGTCCCGGGCGACAGGCCGAGATCCGCGGCGGCGTGCGGCGTCAAGCCGCCGATCCGCTCGCCCATCGGGCGGACGTCCGCGCCGATCCGCGCGAATCGCTCGCGCGCGAGATCGGCGAGGCCGATGGCCTCGAAGTAATCGGCGTCCCAGCGGGCCTCGTGGCCGAGGTACGTCCACTTGCAGACGGTCGTGCAGAGGGACCGCACGTCGCGGCCGGTCGCGCGGTAGCTCAGGAAGTCGGGCAGGTCGAGGAACCGGGCGGCCCGCGCGAACGAGGCCGGCAGCTCCTCCTTCAGCCAGAGCAGCTTCGGCGTCTGCATCTCCGGCGAGATGACGCCGCCGACGTACTGCAGCACCGCGTGGCGTCCGGCCGTGATGCGCGCGGCCTGGGCCGTTGCCCGGTGATCCATCCAGACGATGACGTTCTGCTCGTCCCGGCCGGTCGGACTGACGCTGACGGGATGGTCGTCGGCGTCGAGCAGCACGAGCGAGCAGGTCGCGTCGAAGCCGATGCCGCCGATCTGCTCGGGCGCAAGGCCGGATTCGCGCAGCGCGGTCCGAACGGCCGAGCCGGCGGCCCGCCAGATGTCCTCGGAGCTCTGCTCGACGAAGTCCTCGCGGGGGCGCCAGATCTGGATAGGGTGTGTCCCGAGGCCCAGGCGGGCGCCGCGCGCGTCGAACAGCGCGGCGCGCACGCTGCCGGTGCCGACGTCGATCCCGAGAAACGCAGAGGGTCCGGTCACGCGAGTTATGGTGCATTATCTCTGAACGGCGCGGGGACGAAGGAGCGTGAACCGTGACGAGTCGACTGATCAGGCAGGCCGCCTGCGGTGTCGCCTTGGCGACGACACTCGCGTGCGGCCGGGGAGCTCCCCAGAGGACGACTGAGATGGCACCGGCGGATCGCCCGGGCACGTTTGGCGACGACGTCGCGTTCCTTCGGGCGCACACGTCGGTGGTCGTCCTGACGGGCGCCGACGGGCGCGCGCAGGTGGCCGTCGCGCCGGCCTATCAGGGCCGCGTCATGACGAGCACGGCAGGCGGCCCCGGGGGCACGAGCCACGGGTACCTCCACCGGCCCGGGATTCTGGCCGGCGCACCGCAGCCGCACATGACGGTGCTCGGCGGCGAGGACCGGTTCTGGCTCGGGCCGGAAGGCGGCCAGTACGCCTTGTATTTTCCGCCTGGCGCCGCGTTCGACGCCGATCACTGGCAGGTGCCGCAGCCGATCGACTGGGACGCGTGGCCCATCGCCGCCCAGAGCGATCGCGAGGTCAGCTTCACTCGCGACATGACGCTGACCAACTACTCGGGGACGACGTTCGCGCTGCGTGTCGATCGCGCCGTCCGGCTCCTCGATGCCGGCGCGCTCGGCCGCGAGTTCGGCGTGACGGCCGGTCCGGGCACGGGCGTGGTCGCCTACGAGACGGACAACCGCATCACGAACACGGGCCCGGCCACGTGGACGAAGGACGGAGGTCTCGTCTCGATCTGGATACTCGGTCAGTATCGGCCGGGCCCGCATACGGTCGTCGTCATTCCGTTCGTGACGGGCCCGGAGGCCGAGCTCGGTCCCATCGTGAACGATCGGTACTTCGGCGCGATCGGATCGGAACGGCTGCGCGTGGGCGAGGGCGTGCTGTTCTTCCGCGCCGACGGCCAGAAGCGCGGCAAGATCGGCCTGCCGAGGCCCCGTGCGCGGGACCTGGCGGGCAGCTATGATCCCGATGCGCACGTGCTGACGCTGGTCAAGTTCACGCGGCCGTCCGGCGACGCGGAGTACGTCAACTCCATGTGGGAGCACCAGGAGCATCCCTTCAGCGGCGACGTCGTCAACAGCTACAACGACGGGCCGCTCACGCCGGGGGCGGCGCCGATGGGGCCGTTCTACGAGATCGAGTCGTCGTCGCCGGCGGCGGCGCTTGCGCCGAAGGCGTCGCTCGAGCACGTGCACCGCACGATCCACCTGCAGGGGCCCGATCAGGAGCTCGACGCGGTCGCGAGGGCCGTGCTGGGCGTGTCGCTGGCAGAGATCGCCGCGTTCGGCCAGAAGTGACCCGTGACCTGATTCGACGCTGACTCGCGGTAGACTGCTGCCCCATGCCCATGCTGGCCGGCGCGTCGTCTCTTCGCCCGGCGCTCAAGTGGGCGGGCGGGAAGCGCTGGCAGGTGCCGCACGTCCGGCCGCTGTGGCAGCCGCACAGCCGCCGCCGTCTGGTGGAGCCCTTTTGCGGCGGGCTGGCGATGGCGCTGGGACTCATGCCCGAGCGCGCGCTGCTCAACGATGCGAACCCGCACCTGATCAATTTCTACCGCTGGCTGCAGCGAGGCCTCAGGACCGCGATCCCGATGGAGAATCGGGAGCGGCTCTACTACCGGCACCGGGACCGCTTCAACGCCCTGCTCCGCGAGGACCAGGGCGACACTGCGGAGGCCGCCGCGCTCTTCTATTATCTGAACCGCACCGGCTACAACGGACTGTGCAGGTTCAACCGGCAGGGCGAGTTCAACGTGCCCTTCGGCCGGTACAAGAAGATCACGTACACTCGCGATTTTCCGGGCTATGCGGGGGCGTTGTCCTCGTGGACGTTCACGACCGCTGACTTCGAGTCATTGCCGGTCGATCGAGGCGATTTCGTGTACGCCGACCCGCCGTACGACGTCGAGTTCACGCAGTACTCGAAGGGCGGCTTCGCGTGGGAGGACCAGGAACGCACGGCCGTCTGGCTGTCGAGACACCGGGGTCCCGTCGTTCTCGTCAATCAGGCGACGGCCCGCGTCGAGAAGCTCTACCGGAGCGTCGGATTCTCCGTCGGGTTCTTCGACGCCGCGCCCCGCCGCATCAGTTGCACTGGCAACCGCACGCCCGTGAGAGAAGTCATCGCCACCCGGAACCTGTGAGCCCCCGCAATACCAACACGGGCGCCGTCCTCGAAGCGATGATCCTGCCGGCCCTGTCGCGCGGCGGCTATCCGTTCCGCACACAGGTTACCGTGGGAATGCGCTGCGGCGGCGGCGGCCACAAGGCGGATGCCCTGGTCACGGCCGGGACCGAGGCCGTGCTCGTTTCGCTGAAATGGCAGCAGACCGGTGGGACGGCGGAACAGAAGGTGCCGTTCGAGATCATGTGCCTGGCGGACGCCGTGCGCGCAGGTCACGCCTCCAGGGCGTATCTCGTGCTGGGCGGCGACGGCTGGACGCTTCGCGAGGTACTACACCTCGGGGGCGCTCGCCGAGCACCTCGTCCACGCGGGGCTGGTGCGCGTCGTCACGCTCGAGGCGTTCGTCCGGCTCGCCAACAACCGAGAGATCTGAGCCGGACTCGCCCGCCGAGCCGGATGCGCCTTGGCATCTGCTCGCGAGCGCCGCCGACGCGCCTCGACCCGGCGATGGTGCTGGGCAGCGAATGACGCTCAGCGGTCCGGGTGGCGTGCGTCTTCGACGGATCGGAACTTCAAGACGCCGCGGGGATACACGCGCGGCGCGATCGCCCAGTAGCGTGCGCAGTGTCTCAAGAAGCGATCGACGTCCGCCTCGGCGGCGTCGACCGTCTCGAAGGTAGCCGGACGGGCGTCACCTTCGAACGCCCGGCCGGTTCGCGCAGACGCGGAACACGCCGCGCCGGAAGGTGTCTAACGTCGCAGATTCCGCATGCTCGAAGTCCGGCACGTGTCAAAGCGCTATGGCGCGTTGACGGCCGTCCGAGACGTGAGCTTTGCCGTCAAGCCCGGCGAGGTTCTCGGCTACCTCGGCCCCAACGGGTCGGGGAAGTCGACGACCGTGAAGATGCTGGTCGGCCTGATGCCGCCGACGCGCGGGCACATTCTGCTCAATCAGCAGGACATCCAAGACCATCTCGTCGAGTACAAGGCCCAGGTGGGCTACGTGCCGGAAGAGGCCCACGTGTACACCTACCTCACCGGGCCGGAGTACCTGCGCCTGATCGGACGGCTCCGCGGCATCGACGAGGCGCCGCTCGAACGGAAGATCGCGCGCTTCCTCAAGATCTTTGGCCTCGACGGCGACGATCACGCGCCGCTGTCCGCGTTCTCGAAGGGCATGCGTCAGAAGATCCTCCTCTCGGCGGCGCTCCTCCACAACCCCGGGATCGTCGTCCTCGACGAACCGGTGTCCGGGCTCGATGTGCCGACGGCCCTGGTGCTGCGCGCCGTCGTGCAGTCGCTCGCGGCCGACGGCCGCATCATCATCTACAGCTCTCATGAGCTGGAGACGATCGAGAAGATCAGCACACGGGTCATCATCCTGCACGCGGGGGAAGTGGTTGCGGACGATTCCGCCGCGCGGCTGCGCGACCTCATGAACGCCCCGTCGCTCGAGGACGTGTTCGCGCAGCTCGCCGTCAAGCAGGACCTGCAGGGCACGTCGGACGCCATCCTCGAGGCCGCCAGATCGTGACGGCTCGCAGCGCCGGCGTGCCCTCGCCTCGGGCCGCCTTTCGGGCGTTGACCCGGACGTTCCTCCAGCGGTTCTTCGACAACGAGATCGCCGGCGGCACGCGCGATCTCGCAGTCACCGCGTTCTGGTTGATGGCGTTTCTCGCCGCCCCGCTCGCGCTGTGGCCGGTCAGCCAGATCTCCCGCTACCGGTTCATCGTCCTCAGGTACGGCCCTGACGCTCTGCGGGTCATGTCTCGACCGGACACGATGCTCACCTTCGTCCTCGGGATGACCGCGGCCGGGCTCATCGCCTCGATCGTGTGGAGCAGTCTCATGCTCGAGCGTCGCGATGGTCTCATCCTCGGCGCGATGCCGGTGGAGGGTCGCACGGTCGTGCTGGCGAAGCTCGCGGCCCTCGCAGTGTACGTCCTTGGCATCTCAGCCGCCATGCACGTCGTCTCCTCCGTCTTGTTCGGCGTCGTGCTGGCCGACGGCGCCAGACAGCTCCGGTTTCTGCTCCTCGTTCCGGTGGCGCACTTCGCCGCCGGCGTCGCGTCGTGCGCGTTCGTCTTCCTGTGCGTCACCGCCGTCCAAGGGCTGGCGCTCCTGCTCGCCGGACCGGCGGCGTTCCGTCGCATCTCGCCTGCACTCCAAGCCGCGCTCGTCGCCGGCATCGTCGTGGCCGTGACGAAGATCGCTGTCGTGGTCCAAGCGGTGGCCAGCATCAGCCGCCCTGGACCGCCAGCCTCGGTGCCGGCCTGGCTGTCGGTCACGCCGCCTGCCTGGTTTCTCGGGCTCTACGAGTGGATGGTGGGCAATGCCGAACCGGCGTATCGATCGTTGGCCGCGACCGCCGTGCTCGCGGTCGGCGTCGTGGCCGCAATCACGTTCATCACGTACCAACTCGTGTACCGGCGCGTCATGGTGCGGGCGGCCGAATCATCCGAAGGCACCGGCGGCGCACGCTGGCTGAGCGCGGCATTCGACTGGATCGCCCGTCGAGTCTCGCGGGCTCCCGTCCGGCGCGCGGCCGCGCAGTTCTATTTCGCGTCGATCGGCCGCGTCGAGCGGCTGCGGTTCGTCGTCGCCGTCATGATGGGCGTCGCGTGCGCCTGGCTTGCGCCGGCGCTCGTGGCTGCAATCTGGCAGGAACGGTCGCCTTCTCCCGAAACGACCTTCGCGCTCTCGTACGCGGCGATGACGCTCGCCGTCGTCGGTCTGCGGGTCGCCATCTCCATGCCCGCCGACCTTCGAGCCACGTGGATCGCGCCCATGATCGACGCGCCTCGCCGCCTGCTCCGATCCGGGCTCTGGCGAGCGCTCTTCGTCACGAGCGTCCTGCCCGCCACGCTGGGCTTTGCCGTCATCCACACAGCCGTGTGGGGCGCCCGCGTCGCGGTCGTCCATACCGGCCTCATGGTCGCGCTCGGGGTCCTGCTCGTCGAAGCTGCGCTCTGGCACCTCGACGACATGTCCAATCAGCGCCCCTGGCGCCCCGAGCACGCAGGCTTGCGCACCTGGTGGCCCGCGTATCTCGCGCTCTTCGTGACGATCACGGGTGCCCTCCCTCAGCTCGAGTGGACGTTTCGCGACTCGCTGGGATCCAACGCGGCGATGGCCGGCGTCCTGTTGATCGGCGCCTGGCTGCTCCGCGCTGCCCATCGGCGTCCGTATCCGTCCCCGCCCTTCGAGATCGAGACGCTCGTCGAGGCGCCGGGCATCCTGAAGCTCGACTGACCACCTTGAACACGGCCGGGGTTCCGCGATTCGCCCAGCTCCTCGTCGACCCGGCCGACACCTCATCCTTCCCGGCGGAATCGAGGGCTTCGATCAGATGGGAGAGGTCGGTGAGCATCTTACTCACGTGTTCGGGGCGCCCGGCGTCGGTCCCGAATCGGATATGCTACGAGGGTCAGTCCAGAACTGAGCCCGCCAGCGTTCGTGTGAGGCCCTCCCGCGGGGGCGCGCGCCGACCGGCCCAACTTTGGCCGGAGCGTTGCGCCCCACCAATATCGATGGTGCGTGGACGATCCGTCTGCTCCGTGGGTGTTCGCATGTCTGGCACTCGACTTCATCTCATCGTCGTCACGGGCTGGTTCACGATGCTCATCGTCGTGCTGGGGGTGGCGGTCGCCATCGGCGTGCCGGTCACGATTGGCGAGGGAGTCTCGGTCCTGCTCGCGGGCTGCGTGCCGGCCCTGGTGCTCGCGACGGTCTTCCGCGGAGCGCCGCCGCGCACGATCGGTCAAGCCTTGTTCGAGCTGGATTACGCGACTGGCGGGTCTACGCTGCCACGAACACCCCAGGCCGGCACGCCGCGGCAGCGGGATTGATCGGGGCGGCCCGCCGGATGCGGGTCGGCTGACAGGCGGCCCGTCGAGCCGTGAATAGCGGTGACCGAACGGTGCTATCGTTCCGCGCTGAGCGTGAGCGCCGTCGTCAACCGTGATGCGTCACCCGAAACCGCGAGGACGTGCGACATGAAACGTCAAGCCATTTGGTTGGGTTGGGTCGTGGTCGCCGTGGCCGCTCTGTCGGCCCAGGGTCTGCCGGAACCGGCGCGTGAAGTGATGTTCAAGGCAGTCAAGCTGGACGGCCCGGTGCACGATCCGGCGAAGCACACGTACTGGTTCGGACCGTTCGCGGAATGCTCGTCCGTCCTCGACATCGATGGCGACGGGAAGCTGGACGTGGCGGCCGGCCGCAACTACTACCTCGCGCCGGGGTGGACGAAGGTTCCGGACTATCGCGACGGCGCGGCGACCAACGGCCCGGATGTCGACGACAACTTCGAAGGCTCCATGGACGTCAACAACGACGGACGCATGGACGTGCTGAGCTCCGGGTGGATGCTTCGCCAGGGCATCTACTGGTATGAGAATCCCGGCAAGGTCGGACAGAAGTGGGAATCGCATGAAATGCTGAACGCCGCCGGGCTGGAAGGCATGGTGATTGGCAACCTCGCCGGACGCGAGTCGAAGGACGTCCTCGTGAACTACTACGCGCGGCAGCCAGGGCGAAGCCTCATCTGGTTCGAGCATCTCGACCAGGCGCCGTGGTTCAAGGAGCACGCGCTCGGACCCGAGAACCTCGGCGTCAGCCATGGGAACGGCATCGGGGACATCAATGGGGATGGCCGCAACGACGTCGTGACGACATCGGGCTGGTTCGAGTCGCCGCCGCATCCAACCACCGACGCCTGGACGTGGCACGCGGACTGGACGTTCCTGCCGTATGGAGCGCAGCCTCGGCCGGGACTGGTGCCCTCAGGGGCGGGACTCCCGATTCTGGTGGCGGACGTCAACGGCGACGGCATGGCCGATGTGATCATGGGGTCCGACCACGGCTACGGGCTGGCGTGGTTCGAGCAGAAGCGCGAAAACGGAAGGGCGACGTTCACGCAGCGCTGGCTCGAGACCGACTACCCCACCATTCACACGATGGCGCTGGCGGATCTGGATGGCGACGGCAGGCAGGACCTGATCGCCGGCAAGCAGATGTTCGCGCACAACGGACAGGACGTCGGCTCGTACGATCCGCAGTTCATCTTCTATTACACGTTCCGGGGCGAGACGACGCAGCGGCACGTCATCACGTACACGCCCGTCGCTCAGTATTTCGGGCCGGACGCCGATCCCAAGCGACCGCCGCCGACGGACATCATCGGCCTCGGGATGCGGGTGAACGCGGCGGACATGGATGGCGATGGCCGGAACGACATCATCGTCGCAGCCAAGACCGGGTTGTACATTTTCTACAACCAGGGTGTCCCGACGCGGGTTCGGACATCGATTCCGAGCTTCCTGCCACCGCGTGAGAGCTATCCCGGCAACTACATCTGGGACGCTCCGCCGCCGCGCTAGCGGGGCCAAAACCGCCGAATTGCAACTTGCGGGACGCTCCTCCAGGCGGTGTTCGGCATCTCCGGTCATTCATGACGCTGGTTGGAACAACGCTCGGTCAGTACCGCATCGAATCCGAGATCATCGTCATGGAGCTCGTGGCCGGGCGGTCCCTCCAGCGAGTCATCAGCGGGCGCGCCCTTCCTGTGGAGGAAGCCGTCCGCTGCGCCATTCAGATCGCCCAGCCGTTGTCGGCAGCGCACCAAATCGGGATCGTCCATCGCGCCCGTGCGGATGACCGCCGGCGCAGGTCTCGAGGTCAGGCCGCCCGTTGACGCCGCAGAACGGCTGGTGTTCTCGGTGCTGACCAGGAACGTCGATCTCTGGAGCCTGCCGATCGCGACCGCGACCGGCAGACCCAATGCCGACATGCAACCGCTGGCGGCGCCCGCTCAGACGTCAACGACCGACGTCCGATAGCCTGCTCGCTATCGGCCCTGTCTCCCTGCCGCGAACGGCCCGACCTCCGGCCGCCCTTGCGTATTCGCCAGCGGGCCGAGCTCGGCGGCGACGCCTCGCGTGATGGCCGCCACCTCGCTTCCCGCCTGGAAGCAGGTGAAGTCGGGCCGTTCCCGCCACGCGAGCGGGCCGCACAGCCGCACGCCGGCGCTGATCGCCGCATCGTGGACGATGTTGATCACGCGCTCGTAGTCCGGACTGCCCTGCCGGTATCCGGAGAAGTTGCCGAGGTCGTTGCTCGCGGCGAAAACCGCCGTCACGCCGGGCACTTTCGCGATCGCCTCCGCGTTCTTCAGCCCGTCCAGCGTCTCGATCATCAGGATGAGCACGATGTTGTCGTTGATCGTGTTCCGATAGCCGCCGGGCACGCCGCCCCACATCTCCGCGCTGAAGGCGCTCCCCCCGCCGCTGCTGCGGCGGCCGAGCGGCGGGAAGTACGTCCAGTCGCGTGCCGCGATGGCCTCCTCGACCGTGTCGATCGTCGGAACGACCACCACGAGCGCGCCCGCATCGAGCGCGTGCTGGATTTCGCGCTCGTCGGTGTACGCCACGCGAACGCCGGGCACGGCCCGGGCGTGCGGGCACGTGCGCCACATCGTCTCGACCGCGTGCCAGTCGCGCTGGTCGTGCTGCATCTCCGTCCAGATGAAGTCGTAGCCAGCGTTCGCCATCGCGCAGTAGGTCGTCGGATCCGTGGCACTGAGCAGCGTGCCGCCCGTGACCTTGCCGCCCTGCACCATTTTCGCCTTGACGGGATTCCAGACCTCGCTCCCGGCGGGTGCGGCGAACGCCGATCCGTACTTCCAGGTCGCCGGATCGAACGGCCCCTGGTTGACGGCGCCCGCGGGCGCGGCCAGACGAGCCTTGCTGTCCGTGCCGGCCGGCGCGGCGAGCGGGAACCTCGTCGTGCCCGGCGCCGCGTTGTTGGCGTACGGATCGGCGGTCGGCGCCTGGCCGCCGGGCGACTGGGCGCGCGAGGTCGTGAGACTCGCGATGAGGCACAGCATCGCAAACAGTGCTCGCTTCATGGTCCACCTTCTTGGTTGGCCCGTAGCATAAGGGCGGGCGTCAGCGAATGCGAGCGACTCCGCGCCGGGTCGACCAAGGGCGCGGGCAGGGGTCCGGGGGCGAAGCCCCGGATCGAAGTTGACGTGCCGCGCGCGCTGCTCCTATACTTTTCACTCTGATGTTTGCCGCCGATCGAAAGCGCCTCGGACGAAAGCGGATGAAGCGGGCGAGCGCCGCGTCGGTGGCAAGGGTGTGCGTGTGAGTCGGACAGAGTAGCCGGCTTCGCTGCCAGCCTGAACCCGCCGATGCGCCAGCCGCACGGCGGGTTTTTTGTTGTGGAGCCCAGAGCCCAGAGCCCAGAGCCCGAAAGGTGGATCGTGTCCCAGAAGCTTGAAGTCGGTGTTCTTGGCGCGACCGGAATGGTCGGCCAGCAGTTCGTGTCGCGGTTGTCGCGGCACCCGTGGTTCGAGGTCACGTGGCTCGCCGCGAGCGAGCGCTCCGAAGGCAAGACGTACGCGACCGCGGCGCCCTGGCGGCTGGCCGTGCCGATGCCGGAGCGCTGCCGTGACCTCACGGTCGAGAGCTGCGTGCCCGGCCGCGGGCCGAAGGTCGTCTTCTCCGCGCTGGATGCGTCGGCCGCCGATCGTCTGGAGCAGGAGTTCGCGGCCGCCGGACACATCGTGCTCAGCAACGCGCGCAGCTTCCGGATGGACCCGCTGGTGCCGCTCCTGATCCCGGAAGTGAACGCCGATCATCTGTGCATCCTGAAGGAGCAGCAGGCGAAGAAGGGCTGGGCGGGGGCGATTGTCACGAACCCCAACTGCGCGACCGTCGTGCTCGCCACCGCGCTCGCTCCCCTGCGCCAGTTCACGCTCCGCGCGGTCGTCGTCTCGACGATGCAGGCGGTGAGCGGCGCGGGCTATCCGGGCGTGCCGTCGCTCGACATCCTCGGCAATGTGATTCCGTTCATCGGCGGCGAGGAGGAGAAGGTCGAGAGCGAGACGCTGAAGATCCTCGGCAGCGACGCCGGGCGTACGCCGTACGACGCCGTGGTCAGCGCGCACACCAACCGCGTGGCCGTCATCGACGGGCATATCATGACGGTGTCGGTCGACCTCGAAGACGATCCGGAGCTCGAGGACGTCGTCGAAGCGTTCACGTCCTTCAGGGGACGCCCGCAGGAGCTCGGGCTGCCGACGGCGCCGGATCCGGCGATCGTCGTCATGCGGGAGGCCAACCGTCCGCAGCCGCGTCTCGACGCGGAGCTGTCGGACGGGATGGCGGTCTCCGTCGGACGCATCCGCAAGTGCCCGGTCATGTCGAACAAGTTCGTCGCGCTTGGTCACAACACCGTTCGCGGCGCCGCGGGCGCGTCGATCCTCAATGCCGAGCTGATGAAGGCCGAAGGGCTCCTGGCGTGAGGCGGGCAGTGCGGCAATGCGACAACGGGGCAGCGAGACAATGGAGCGATAGATGGTCGTGATGAAGTTCGGCGGCACCTCGGTGGCCGACCGCGCCGCCATCGAGCGCCTGATCTCGATCGTGCGCGCCGAGCGTCAGGCGGCGATTCAGCCCGAGAGCGTCGACTGGCGCGGGCCGGTCGTCGTGGTGTCTGCGCTGGGCGGCGCGACGGATCGGCTCCTCGGTATCGCGGCGGAGGCGGCCGCGGGCGATATCGAGGGTGCGCGCGCGAACACGCGCGCGTTGTTCGCCCGTCATCTCGACGTCGCCGGGGTCATCGGCGTCGAGAGCGAGCGGCTCGAGGTCGAGCGGTTCCTCGAGGGTGAGTTCGGCGAGCTCGAGCGCGTCGTCGGCGCCCTGGGCGTGCTGCGCGAGGTCTCTCCTCGCTGGCTCGACGCGATCGCCGCGGTCGGGGAGATCTGCAGCAGCCGGATGATCGCCGCCGCCCTCACGGCGCACGGTCTGGCGGCGAGCTGGGTGGATGCCCGCCGCGTGATGGTGACCGACAGCGAGCACACGGCGGCGGCGCCGCAGGTCGCGGAGACCCGGGCGGCCCTGGCGGCGGTGGTCGATCCCCTGCTCGCCGCCCGGCGCATCCCGGTGCTGGGCGGCTTCGTCGGCGGGACGCGCGAGGGCGTGACGACGACCCTCGGGCGCGGTGGATCGGACTACTCGGCGGCCATCGCCGGCGCGTGTCTCGGCGCGTCGGAGATCCAGATCTGGACGGACGTGGACGGCATGCTGACCGCGGACCCGCGGATCGTCCCGGGCGTGCAGGTCGTTCCGCACCTGTCGTTCGCCGAGGCGTCGGAGCTGGCCTACTTCGGCGCCAAGGTGCTGCACCCCGCGACGATTCAGCCCGCCGTCGCAGCCAACATCCCGGTGAAGATCCTGAACGCGCGGCGTCCGCTCGATGCGCGCGGAACCCTGATCACGCGCGATCGCCCGGCGAGCGACCGTCCCCTGACCGCGGTCGCGTCGAAGAAGAGCGTGACGGTCGTCGACATCACGTCCACGCGGATGCTGATGGCGCATGGGTTCCTCCACCACATCTTCGAGGTCTTCGAGGAGTTCCGGACGCCGGTGGACGTGGTGACGACGTCGGAAGTGAGCGTGTCGCTGACGGTGGACGATCGGCGGGCCCTCCCGCAGATCCTGGAGAAGCTCGAGCCGGTCGGTGACGTCACCCGCGAGGACGACATGGCCATCGTCTGCGCGGTCGGCGAGGGTCTCCAGAACGATCCGACGTTCGTCGGTCAGCTGCTGCACGCCATCGGCGACGTGCCGATCCGCATGGTGTCGCAGGCGGCCTCTCGTCGGAACATCACCTTCGTCATCCGCGAAGCGGATCTGTCCAAGACGCTCGCGCGCGTACACGATCGGTTCTTCGCGGCGGTCGCGCGATGAGCGAGGCGCCCCCGGCGTCGCAGGCCGTTGCGCCGTGCCTGCGTCTGCTGCTCGTCGGACACGGGCGCATGGGCCGGCTCGTGGAGGCCCTTGCGCCAGCATACGGCTGCGAGGTCGCCGGCGTCGTCACCGAGGAGTCGGAGCCGCGCGCCATCGAGCGTGGAGCGTTCGGACCCGTGGACGTCGCGATCGACTTCTCACTCGCGTCGGCCGTTCCGGCGAATCTTCCGCAGCTCGCGGCGCGCGGCATCAGCACGGTGATCGGCACGACCGGCTGGCAGGCGCACGAGGCGGCCATGCGGGCGACCGCCGAACGCGCCGGCATCGGGGTGCTCGCCGCCGCGAACTTCTCCGTGGGCATGCAGATCTTCCGGCTCGCCGTCGAAGCCGCCGCGGCGGCCTTCGCCGGCCAGGCCGAATACGGTGCGTGGATTCACGAACGGCACCACGCCGCGAAGAAGGACGCCCCGTCCGGCACGGCGCTGATGCTGAAGGCCGCCATGACGGAGGCGGGCTTCGCGCGTCCCATCGACGTGTCGTCCGCCAGGGCCGGCGCGGCCCCCGGCGTGCACACCGTCGGATTCGACGGACCCTCCGACGTGATTACGTTCACGCACGAGGTGCGCGACCGCGGCGTGTTCGCGCGCGGCGCCCTCGAAGCCGCCAGGTGGCTGCGGGGCCGCTCCGGCTGGTTCACCATGAAGGACATGATCCAGAATTCATCGTTCGGGATGCGAAGCTCACGCTAGAGGTCGGAGACGCTCATGCGACAGACATTCACCGGCGTCGGCACTGCGCTGATCACGCCTTTCACCGCCTCGGGCGCGCTGGACGAGCCGGCGGTCCGCCGGCTGGCCCGCCGGCAGGTGGAGGCCGGCGTCCACGTCCTCGTGCCGTGCGGCACGACCGGCGAGTCGCCGACGCTGTCGGCCGCCGAGAAGCGGCGGATCGTCGAGATCGCCGTCGAAGAAGCGGAGGGTCGCGCGCTGGTGCTGGCCGGAGCCGGCGGATACGACACGCGCGAGGTCGTGCACGCCGCCGGCGAGATGGAGAAGGCGGGCGCGAACGGAATCCTGTCCGTGACGCCCTATTACAACAAGCCGACGCCCGACGGGCTCTTCCAGCACTACACGGCGATCGCGGAGGCGACGAGCCTCCCAGTCCTCCTCTACAACGTGCCGGGCCGTACGGGGTGCAACATCGATCCGGCGACGCTCGTCCGTCTGGCGTCCATTCCCAACGTCGTGGGCGTCAAGGAGGCGTCGGGCAACATCACCCAGATGGCCGAGATCTGCCGGAGCGTGCCCCCGGACTTCCTCGTGCTCTCGGGAGACGATGCCGTGACGCTCCCCCTCATGGCGATCGGCGGACGCGGGGTGATCTCGGTCGCGTCCAACGAGGTGCCCGCCGAGATGGTGCAGATGGTCGAGGCCGCCGAGCGCGGAGATTTCGCCGCGGCGCGGCGCTGGCACGACAAGCTGCTGCCGCTGATGCAGGGGAACTTCGTCGAGTCGAATCCGATGCCGGTGAAGTTCGCGATGGCGGCGATGGGCCTGTGCGAGGAGAGCTATCGGCTGCCGATGGTCGCGCTCCGGCCGGCCTCCAAGGAGAAGATGCTCGCCGTGCTGAAGGATTTCGGCCTCCCCGTCGTCGCGGGATCGCGCGCGTGAGCGGGCTCCAGGGCACGATCGAGGCGCTCTACGCCGAGGGTCCCGAGGCCGATCGGCGCGCCGCGCGCGACGCGTTCGCGGCGCTGCGATCGGCGCTCGGTCGCGGCGAGCTGCGCGCCGCCGAGCCGGACGCTGCGGCGCCGTGCGGCTGGCGCGTGAACGGCTGGGTGAAGCAGGGCATCCTGCTCGGGTTCCGGTTCGGCGACACGGTGGACCAGTCCGCCGATCACGGGAAGTGGCCCTTCTACGACAAGGACACGATGCCGATCAAGCGCCCGGGCCTCGAGGCCGGCGTTCGCATCGTGCCGGGCGGCTCGACGATCCGCGAAGGCGCGTTCCTCGCGAAGGGCGTCATCTGCATGCCGCCGATGTACGTCAATATCGGGGCGTACGTGGACGAGGGCACGCTGGTCGACTCGCACGCGCTGGTCGGGTCCTGCGCTCAGATCGGCCGCCGCGTGCACGTGAGCGCGGCCGCGCAGATCGGCGGCGTTCTCGAGCCGGTGGGCGCGCTGCCGGTCGTCATCGAGGACGACGTGCTCATTGGCGGCAACAGCGGGGTGTACGAGGGAGCCGTCGTGAAGCGTCGCGCGGTGCTCGCTGCCGGCGTGGTCCTGACCGGATCGACGCCGCTGTTCGATCTGCCGCGCGGCACGATCATCCGGGCCGCCGAGGGCGAGCCGCTGGTCGTGCCGGAAGGCGCGGTGGTCGTGCCCGGCGCGCGCGCCGTGACGAGCGGGATCGGACGCGAATGGGGGCTGTCGCTGGCCGCGCCCGTCATCGTGAAGTACCGAGACGGCCGCACGGACACCCGCACGGAGCTCGAAGCGTGGATTCGTTGAATGCAGACGAGGGTGCGCACGAAGGTGCGGACGAACGTGCGAACGAAGGTGCGGACGGCGGACTGCGCACCCTCGTCCGCACCCTTGTCCGCACCTCCGTCCGCACCTCCGTCCGCACTCCCGTCCGCACTCCCGTCCGCACCTCCGTCCGGACCCTCATGATCCGACCCTCAGGCTCCGACAGGTGATGGATCCTGCCGCACAGCTTCGCCTGACCCGACAGCTCGTCGACATCGATTCGACAACCGGACGGGAAGGGGCGGTCGCCGCGTTCCTGGCGGAGCGGCTGCGCGCTCTGGGGTATCGCGTCACGGAGCAGCCGCTCGAGGGCGATCGCTTCAACGTCCTCGCGGTCGTCGGCGAACCGCAGGTCGTCTTCTCGACGCATTTCGACTGCGTGCCGCCGTTCTTTCCCAGCCGCGAGGACGGGCGGCTGTTGTACGGACGCGGGTCGTGCGACGCCAAGGGGATCCTGGCCGCCCAGATCGCGGCCGCCGAGCGTTTGCGCCAGACGGGCGAAAGGCGCGTGGGACTGCTGTTCGTGGCAGGCGAGGAGCGCGGAAGCGACGGCGCCCGGGCGGCGAACGAGATCGCCGGCGGCTCGCGGTATCTCGTCAACGGCGAGCCGACGGAGAACCGGCTCGCCGCCGCCACGCGCGGCGTCTACCGCGTCCGGCTGGCCGCGGAGGGCCGGGCGGCCCATTCGAGCATGCCGGAGCTGGGCATCTCGGCGATCGACAAGCTGATCGACGCGCTCGTCGCCGCGCGTCGCATCGAGTGGCCGTCCGATCCCGTGCTCGGCCGTACGCACTACACGGTCGGGCTGATCAAGGGAGGCGTGGCGCCGAACGTGATTTCGCCGGACGCCGCCGCCGAGCTGATGTTCCGCACGGTTGGACCGGTGGCAGACGTGCGAGCCAGGCTCGAGACCGCGATCGGCTCCCTCGTGTCAATCGAAGACGTCCTCGTCGTGCCCGAGGTCCGGCTGATGACCCTCCCGGGGCTCGAGACTGCCGTGTTCTCCTTCACGACGGACATCCCGTTTCTGGATCGCTGGGGAACGCCGCTCCTGATCGGCCCCGGCTCGGTCAACGTCGCCCATACCGCCGACGAGCACGTCTCGATCGAGGAGCTGCAGCGCGCGGTCGGTCTGTACGAGCGCATTGCAAGGGAGCTGTTGACGTAGGTGCGGACGGGAGTGCGGACGTCGGTGCGGACGGGGGTGCGGACGACAGTGCGCACCATCGTGCGAAGCCCAGTCCGCACCCTCGTGCGCACCTACGTCCGCACCTCCGTCCTGCTCAGGGGACGGGTCAGGCAGGTCGGCCCGCCGCCGCCCTTCAGGCTGATCTCCCGGCCGTCGTACTCGAGCACCTCGGCGCCCGCGCGCTCGAGCCGCGCGCGCGTCCTGGGATTGCCGGACAGCATCACGCACCGGCGCGGGCCGATGGCGAGCACGTTCGCGCCCATCGTCTCGAATTCCTCGTCCGGGACCTCGACGAGCGTCGTGCCGCGCTCCAGCAGACGCTCCCGGAAGGGCACCGACATCAGCGGCGAGTAGACCACGGCGAGATCGCGATCGATCGGGCTGATGATCGACATCAGGTGGAAGACGTCGCCGGGCCCGCGCCAGTGCGGAAGCGCGACCGCGACGACTTCGTCGACCGAATCGCCCAGGAGCGAGTGCAGTTGCTCGATGCCCGCGGCATTCGTGCGATAGCCGCGGCCCACCGCGATCGTGCGGTCGTCCAGCCAGACGGCGTCGCCGCCCTCGAGCATCCCGGGCGGCTGAATCGATCCCAGCAGCGGCAGGCCCTGGGCGCGAAACCAGGCTTCCTGCGCGTCCGGTTCACCCGCGCGCTGCCGCTTCCCCATGCGGCACAGCACGATTCCGCGATCGGAGACCACCGAGGCGTCCCTGACGTAGATCGAATCCAGCGTGAGGCCATCGGTGGGGGGCAGTCTGTCGATCTGCGCACCCGAGCGGTCGAGCAACTCGAGAAACCGGTCGCACTCGCGGAGCGCCTGATCGAAGTCGGGCGGCGCGGTGAACCCCAGCTCCCGCCACTGCGCCTCGATCGCGGCCTGGCTGGCGAACGCGTCGCGCGCGTGCCGCACGATCAACCGATGCAGAAGGCCGACCTCCGACTGCGCCGTAACGGGCCCGGTCATGCGCCAATCACGGCCGGGCTGTCCCGCTGCCGCACGACCCAGACGTAGACCGGCAGTCCGGACAGCAGCAGGAGAAAGCCCCAGTAGACCACGTCGGCGCCGGCGCCGCCGATCATCCAGAGCGAATAGCCGAACGCCAGCGCGGCCACGATCCCGCCGGACCGCTTGCCCGGGCTGGAATCCCGGCCGACGAGGAACGCCGCCATCGAGGAGAACACGTACGGAACGAGCGCGTTGAGCGTGCCGAGCAGGATGATGAACGTGAAGAGCTCGACGAGACCGCGGCTGGCGTTCAGCGCAATCAGTCCTGTCGTGAAGACGCTCGAGATGATGAGCCCCCGCCGCGGCGTGCCGCGGGGGGACACCGAAGCGAAACCGCGGGGAAAGAGGTCATCGGCTGCGATGGCGAGCGGCACCTGGCCGGAGATGAGAATCCATCCGTTCAGCGCGCCGAAGCACGCAATGGCCGCACCGGCCGCCACGGCGGCAGCGGCCCAGTTCCCGGCAAGAAGGCGCGCCGCGTCGGCGAACGGCGCCGTCGACCGGGAGAGCTGATCGGCCGGCACGAGGCTCATGACGCCGATGGTGCTGACGATGTAGATGACCGCGGTGAGCACGGTGCCCACGATGGTGGCCCGCGGAATCGTGCGGCGCGGGTCGTCCACGCTATCGGCGGGGATGGTGGCGGACTCGAGCCCGCCGAACGCCCAGAAGGTCATCGCCGCGGCTGTCGACAATTGCGCTCCAATCGCGCGCGGGCCAGCCGCCGCCACCGGAAAGGCCGCCGGATCGAAGGCACCGAATGCCGCGCACCCGATGAGCACGAGCGGCAGCGTCTTCAGGACCGTGGTCGCCACCTGGACGATGCCGGCCTCCCGGATGCCCCGCACGTTCACGAAAGTCAGCAGCCAGACCGCCGCCGCGGCCATCGCGGACCCGACGAGCGGCGCCCTCATGGAGGGAGGCAGGAACGGTTCGAGATAGCCGACGAACGCGAGCGCGATCGCCGCGTTCCCGCAGCAGACCGATACCCAATAGCCCCACGCCACGAGGAATCCCGCCAGATCGCCGAAGCCAATCCGGGTGAACGCGTATGGGCCTCCGGCGGCCGAGTGGGTCCGGGCCATGCGCGCGAAGACGAGCGCAAGCAGCACCGACCCGACCGCAGAGACGACCCAGCCGAACAGGCCGATGCCGCCGTATGCCGCGAGCGAGGCGGGCAGTAGAAAAATGCCCGAGCCGATCATGTTGCCCATCACGAGGGCGACGGCCATCGGAAAGCCGATCCGGTGGGCAGGCACTGGGCCGGGATCCTAGCAGAGGGAGCACCCTCTGCTAGGATCCCCACAATGTCCGGCTATGACGCCCGATTCTGGGCCGATCGCACTGCCGCCAATCGTCGCCGCTCGTTCCCCGCCTTCCGGGGGGAAGCGGCCGCCGACATCGTCGTGATCGGCGGCGGGCTCACGGGGTGCGCCGCTGCGTACGCCCTGGCCGGCGCAGGCTTCGACGTCGTGCTGCTCGAAGGCGAGCGGCTGGCGGGGGGCGGCACGGCTGGCGCGCTCGGTGCCATCCTGCCGCAGCCGGACGCCGCGTATCTGGCCGTCGAGCGAGCCGCCGGCCGCCGCGTCGCTCGGCTGGCGTGGCAGGAGACGCGGCGCAGCGGCCTCGAATTCGCGTCGGCCCTCCGCAAGCTGTCGACCCGATCCGATCTCGCGGCGTCGGCGCTGTTCCTGACGGCGGGCACGGGCGCGGCCGCCGTGACGCTGCGCCGTGAGCAGGCCGCCCGAAAGGCCGCCGGCCTCGACGCGCCCTGGCTGTCCGGGCAGTCGGCGCGGCGCGCGCTCGGACTCGAGAGCGCCGGTGCGATTCGGCTGCACGACGCGTTCGAATTCGACCCCGTGCGGGCGGCGCTCGGCCTCGCGAACGCGGCCAGCGCGAAAGGCGCGCGGGTGTTCGAGCGCTCGGTCGTCCGGCGCACCCGGTTCACGCGCAAGGACGCCCAACTGATGCTGCCCACCGGGTCGATCCGCGCGCGCGGCGTGGTCGTGGCGACCGGGGAGCCCGGATCGCTGTTTGGTCAACTTCGGCGCCATGTCCGCAGCCAGGAGGGCTACGCCGTTGTCACGCATCCTTTGCAGGCGGCCATGCGGCGTGAGGTGGGCGGCCACAGCGCCGTTGTCACGGAGGCCGGACCGGACCCGCACTGGCTCCGCTGGCTTCCCGACGATCGCATCCTGTTCGCCGGCGCTTCGAGCGGCCCGATCACCGATCGGCAACGACGGAAGATGCTCGTTCAACGCACCGGCCAGTTGATGTACGAGCTGTCCGTCAGGTATCCCTCGATTTCCGGACTTCCGGCGGCCTGGAGCTGGAGCGTCCCTCTGGTCTCCACCCCGGACGGCCTGCCCTGGATCGGGCCGCATCGGAACTACCCGCATCATTTCTTTGCCCTGGCGCTCGGATGGCACGGAGACGGTCTGGCGTGGCTCGCCGCCAGGGCCGCGGCGCGCTATTTTCAGGGCCACCCGCGGAAGGAAGACGAGGTGATGGGGTTTGGGAGATTCTTGTAGGTTCTGGGGTTCACGATCCGCGGCCAGCGCTGCGTCCGTCATCGCCCTGGTCGTGTCTGATTCCGTCCAAGGCCGACGGCATCCTCCAGGTGCTCGCGGAGCTCGCTCAAGGACGCCTTCGAGACATCGAGGAATGCCGCAAACAGCCTGCGACTGTGGTCTGCGAGCCTCCAGACATCCAATTGGCGATAGTCCCTAACCCCGGGCACGTCCCGTCGGGGGGGCCAGAAGCGTGCCATTCGCAGCGGTCGCCAGCGCGCAGGGACGTGACAGACGTAAGTTGATTTCTGCAGGCTGTCGGCGAGCGGAGCGATGCCGAAATTGCATCCCAACCGCGGAACCCAGAACCCCAGAACCCCAGGACCTGAGGTGTCTACCCCCTGTCTCTGATCCGCGCCCAGGAATCCTTGAGCGTCGCCGTCCGGTTGAAGACGGGCCGGCCGGGCGCCGAGTCCGGATCGACGCAGAAGTACCCGATCCGCTCGAACTGGAAGCGAGCGCCGGCGCCCGCGGCGGCCAGCGATGGCTCGATCTTGCAGCCCGTCAGCTCGTCGAGGGAGGCGGGATTGAGCTGCGTGAGGAAATCGGCCTCGCCTGCGCCCGGGTTCTCCGCGCGGAAGAGCCGGTCGTACAGGCGCACGTCGGCATCGACCGCGTGCGCCGCCGACACCCAGTGGAGCGTCGACTTCACCTTGCGCCCGTCCGGGGCGTCGCCTCCGCGGGTGGCTGGATCATACGTGCACCGCAGTTCGACGATGCGCCCGGCGGCGTCCTTCACGACGGAGCGGCACGTGACGAGGTAGGCGTTCCGGAGGCGCACCTCGCGCCCGGGCGCCAGCCGGAAGAACTTCTTCGGCGGGTCCTCGAGGAAATCGTCCTGCTCGATGTACAGCTCGCGGGAGAACGGAACCTGTCGCGTGCCGGCGGACGGATCCTCGGGATTGTTGACCAGGTCCATCTGCTCGACCTGGTCCTCGGGGTAGTTCTCGAGCACCACTCTCAGCGGCCGCAGCACGGCCATGGCGCGCGGGGCGTGTGCGTTGAGGTCCTCGCGGACGAAGTATTCGAGGAGCCCGACGTCGATGACGTTCTCCCGCTTCGCGACGCCGATCTCGTCGCAGAACGCGCGGATCGCGGCCGGAGTGTATCCCCGCCGCCGCATGCCGGACAGCGTCGGCATGCGCGGGTCGTCCCAGCCGCTGACGTGCCGCTCGTTGACGAGCTGCAGCAGCCGGCGCTTGCTCATGACCGTGTAGGTCAGGTTCAGGCGGGCGAACTCGATCTGCTGCGGCTGCGCGGGCAGGGGCAGGTTCTCGATGAGCCAGTCGTACAGCGGCCGATGATCCTCGAACTCGAGCGTGCAGATCGAATGCGTGATGCGCTCGAGCGCGTCCGAGATCGGGTGCGCGTAGTCGTACATCGGGTAGATGCACCACGCGTCGCCGGTGCGGTGGTGGTGCGCCCGCCGGATGCGATAGAGCACCGGGTCGCGCATGTTCACGTTGGGCGAGGCCATGTCGATCCTGGCCCGAAGCACGTGCGCGCCGTCCGGGAACTCGCCTGCGCGCATTCGCCGGAACATGTCGAGGTTCTCTTCCACGGACCGCGTTCGGTAGGGGCTCTCCCGGCCCGGCTCGGTCAGCGACCCGCGGTACTCGCGGATCTGGTCGGCGCTGAGGCTGTCCACGTACGCCTTCCCGTCCCTGATCAGCGTCTCAGCGCAGGCGTAGAGCGCCTCGAAGTAGTCCGACGCGTAGAACAGCCGGTCTTCCCAGTCGAAGCCGAGCCAGCGCACGTTGTCCTGAATCGATTCGACGTACTCGACGTCCTCGGTGACCGGGTTCGTGTCGTCGAACCTGAGATTGCAGGTGCCGCCGAAATCGCGCGCGATTCCGAAGTTCAGGCAGATCGATTTCGCGTGCCCGATATGGAGATAGCCGTTGGGCTCTGGGGGAAAGCGCGTAGCCACCCGCCCGCCGTGCTTTCCGGCGGCGCGGTCCGCGGCCACGATCTCCCGGATGAAGTCCAGTCGCCCGGGTGATTCGGCGGTCGTCGAAGACATCGGATCGTCAATTGTAGCCGAGCCGCACCGGGCAGCCGGCGTTCGGACCTGAGGACGAATTGTCCCCACCACGGGGCGCGCGATCGCAGCGAACGCATGACTTCTCAGGGCGTGCGCGTGGCATGTCCATTGCAAAATCAACAGCGCCAGTCTGCCTCGGAGGTCTGCCGTGCGTCTCCACAGGCTTCACGCCCTTCTTGTTCCAGCGCTCGCGCTCGCCGTGATCGGTGCCGCTCCCGAGACCGCAGCCGCGCAGCGCCGTGTCCGCCCGGTCGTGCGGCCCCGAGGGGTCGTCCGCGGCGGCGTCTATCGTCCCGTCTACGTCGATTCCTGGTATCGCTACGGCTGGGGCCTCGGACTCGGCTACGGCTATGGCTGGTATCCCTATCAGTTCGGCTATCCGTACCCCTATCCGTACGGAGCCTACGGATATGGATACGCCCAGTACGATCGAACCGCGGAGATCCGGCTCGAGGTGACGCCGCGGGCCGCACAGGTCTACGTCGACGGCTTCCTCGCCGGCACCGTCGACGACTTCGACGGCTTCTTCCAGCGCCTGCGCGTCTCCCCGGGCGAGCACGACGTCGTCCTGTACCTGGATGGCTACCGCACCGTTCACCAGCAGCTCTATCTGGGGCCCGGGTCCGATCAGAAGATCCGATACACCATGGTGCCGCTTCCCGCCGGCGAGCAGCCCGAGCCGCGACCGCAGCCCCCGGCCGTCGCGCCCGGTCAGCCCGGCACGCCGCCAATGGCCCTTCCCCCAGGGCCTCCGCGGCGCGGAGGCCCCGGCCGTGGCGGACCGCCTGCGCCGTCGCCCGCGCCCGGTGTCGAGGCGGGCTCCGAGTTCGGCTCGGTGGCGATTCGTGTCCAGCCCGCAGACGCGGACGTGGTGATCGACGGCGAGCGCTGGACCGGACCGGCCGGCCAGGATCGGCTCGTCGTGCAGCTGTCCCAGGGGCGGCACCACGTCGAGGTCCGGAAGGACGGCTACGAGCCCTACTCGAGTGACGTCGACGTCGTGGCAGGCGACACGCTCACGCTGAACGTCAGCCTCCCGAGGAGATAGCCATGTCGAGCTACGTTCGAACGGCGATGGCCGCCCTCGGGTTCGCGATCGGCTGCGCGGCCGTCTGTTCGGCGCAGCAGCCGGCCCAGCCCACGGGGCCCCTCCTACTGCAGCCGATGCAGAACGGGGTCGTCCTGGCTCCCGAGATCAAGGTCACGAAATTCGACGGGCACGTGGGCACGCTCGCCGGTGGGTACGGCGGCTGGGTGAACGACGAGCATCTGCTCATGGGCGCCGCCGGATACTGGCTGACCGATCGGAAGAACGATAGCCGCAATCTGGCCTACGGCGGCCTGGTGATCGGTTGGTTCTTCGATCCCGATCGGCCGGTCGCCGTCAGCGCGCGAACGCTGCTCGGGTTCGGTCGCGCCTCGGAGACGTCGACGCTTGCGGTGCCTCTCTGTCCGCGTCCCGCCGATCGCCCGTGCTATTTCGGAGGCGCCCGGTTCGACCCGCAGATTGACGCCGTCGTGGATCGCGCGGTGCGGTTCCGCCGGGATTTTCTTCTCGCCGAGCCCGAGATCGACGTCGTCGCGCGGCTGAGCCGGATGTTGAGCCTGACGGCCGGCGCGGGCTATCGGATCGCGACGGAGGAACGGCGCTCCAATCTCAATCCGCGCGGGGTCACCGGTACGATCTCGGCGCAGTTCAAGTTCTGATCCGTGCCGCAGCCACATGATCGATCGCCACGGCCGACGATCGCATCATCATTACCGGCGCGACCGTGCCGCAGATGATCGCCGTCGACTCCTCTCAGGAGCCGGCGAGTTCCCGTACCGCCTGCAGCACCTCGGCGGCGTGGCCGGTGACGTTCACCTTGTCCCACCGTTTGGCGACCTTGCCGTCGGGTCCGATGAGGTAGGTCGTGCGCGCGATCCCCATGTACTCGCGTCCGTAGTTCAGCTTCTTCTGCCAGACGCCGTACTTCTCGGCCACGTCGTGATCCTTGTCGGCGAGGAGCGGGAAATTGAGATCGTACTTCTCCGCGAACCGCGCCTTGCTGGCCTCGTCGAGGATGCTGATGCCCAGGATCTC
The DNA here is from genome assembly GCA_963764505.1 of uncultured Acidobacteriota bacterium. Classification (GTDB taxonomy): domain Bacteria; phylum Acidobacteriota; class Vicinamibacteria; order Vicinamibacterales; family SCN-69-37; genus CAVXSP01. Next base: position 604,350 of record CAVXSP010000001.1, read on the forward strand.
CGCCTGGCTGGCGTTGAACTTCACCAGGTTGTCACGGAAGTCGCACGATTCCTTCGTGCAGCCAGGCGTGTCGTCCTTCGGATAGAAGTAGAGCACGACGGGGCGGCCTGCGTAGTCCGACAGCTTGCGGCTCGTGTCGTGCTGGTCCTTCAAAGAGAAGGCGGGTGCTTTCCGGCCGGGATCGATGAGCGGCATCGCGAACGGCTCCTGGTCTCCTACCGTATCATTCTCCCGTGATCCAGGACTTCCGGTTCGCGCTGCGCCTGCTCGCGAAGGATCGTGACGTTCACGGTGACGGCGCTCCTGACCCTGGCGGTCTGCATCGCGGCGAACACGGCGATGCTGAGCGTCGTCCGCTCCGTGATCCTGAAGCCGCTGCCGTTCCGCGACTCCGACCGGATCGTCCTGCTCTACAACAGCTATCCGAACGCCGGCGCGCCGCGCGTCGGCGCCTCCGTGCCGGATTACTTCGACCGGCAGAAGGAGGTTCCGGCGCTCGACAGCGACGCGCTGTTCCGCACGGAGGGCGTGACGCTCGGGGACGAGAGCGGCGCGGAGCGCCTGACCAGCCTCCGGGCGACGCCGTCGCTGTTTCGAATGATCGGCGCCCAGGCGGTTCAGGGGCGCATCTTCACGGAGGCCGAAGGGGAGCCCGGCAAGGACCAGGTCGCCCTGCTGAGCTACGGCCTGTGGCAGCGCAAGTTCGCGGGCGGCGCGGTCGTCGGCCGGAGCATCCGGCTCAACGGGTCGGCCTGTCGGATCGTCGGCGTCCTGGCGCGGGACTTCAGCTTTCTTCAGAACGACACCGATCTGTTCGTCCCCGCCTCGTTCCGGCCGGAGGACAAGGCCGACAACCGCCGACACAGCAACAACTGGCAGATGGTCGGCCGCGTCGCGCCAGGATCGACGATCGAGCTCGTCCGGCGCCAGGTGGACGCGCTCAACGCGGCCAACGACGAGCGGTTCCCGGAGTTCCGCCAGGTCCTGAAGGACGCCGGATTCCGCACGGTGGTCGTGTTCCTGCAGGACGATCTCGTGCGCGACGTGAGAGCGGCGCTGTACCTGCTCTGGGGCGGCGTGGTGTTCGTGCTGATCATCGGCTGCGTGAACGTCGCGAATCTGGTGATCGTTCGGGCGAGCGGGCGCACGCGCGAGCTGGCCACGCGCCACGCCGTCGGCGGCGCCCTGGGGCGTCTGGCTCGGCAGCTCCTGACCGAGGCCGTGGTGCTCTCGGCGGCCGGCGGCGGCCTCGGCCTGCTCCTCGGCTGGTGGGCCCTCCGGTTCGTGAAGGCACTCGATCTCGACCAGCTGCCGCGCGGGTACGAGATCGGCCTCGATGGGTTCAGCGTGGCCGCGATTGCGGGGCTGACGCTCGTCGTCGGGCTGGCGCTCGGCCTCGCCCCGGTCGCGAAACTGCGGCGGATGAACCTCAATGTCGAGCTGCGCGAGGAGAGCCGCGGCGGGACCGCGGGCCGCCGCGCGAACCTGGTGCGCAGCGCGCTGGCGATGGCGCAGGTGGCAATCGCGCTGGTGGTCCTGGCGGGTGCGGGGCTCCTCTTCGCGAGCTTCCGGGCGGTCATGCGCACGGACCTGGGATTCCGGCCGGACCATGTCGCGACCGTGGCGCTCAGTCTGCCGGGAACGGCCTACAAGGACGGTCCGGCCAAGGTCGGCTTCGAGCAGCGGGCGCTCGAGGCGATTCGCCGGCTCCCGGACGTCGATGCGGCCGGCGGCACCACGCTCGTGCCCTTCAGCGGCGACGTCTCGAACAACGTGATTCTGGCCGAGGGCCACGTGATGAAGCCGGGGGAGTCGCTGCTCGCGCCGTCGACGGGGACGGTGACGTCCGGCTACTTCGAAGCGATGGGCGTCGCGCTCCGGAGCGGCCGCTTCTTCGACCAGCGCGACACCGCCGACGCGCCGAAGGTCGTCGTCATCGACGACCGGCTCGCGCGCGCCTTCTGGCCCGATCGCGACGCCGTGGGCCGGCGGCTCTATCGGCCGGGCGATCCGAAGGACCTGACCAGGATCACGCCCCAGACCCAGTTCTTCACGGTGGTCGGGGTCATCAAGGAGATGCAGTTGCTCGATCCGCGCGGGGACATCAAACCCGTCGGGACGGTGTACTTTCCGTACGAGCAGAACACCGCCAACACGCTGACGCTCGTCGTGAGGCACCGTCCCGAGGCGGGCATCGTGAACAGCGTCCGGCGCGCGCTCGCGGACATCGACCCGCAGGTGCCGGTGTTCCGGCCGCGCACGATGCAGGAGTGGATCGATCGGGCGCTGGTCGGCCGCCGGGTGCCGATGCTGATTGCCATCGCGTTCGCCGTGGTCGCGCTGTTCCTCTGCGGCGTGGGCGTCTACGGAGTGCTGGCCTACGGCGTCGTGCAGCGTCGCCGTGAGCTCGGCGTCCGCCTGGCGCTCGGCGGGACGGCCGGCCGCATCTTCAGGCTCGTGCTCGCGCGAGGCCTGAAGATCGTGGTCGCCGGCGTCGGCACCGGTCTCGCCGGCGCATTGGTCGTCGGCGAATTGATGAGGAGCCAGCTCGTCGACATCGCGCCGACCAACCCGTTCGTCCTCCTGCTCGTGACGCTGACCCTGGCTGGCGTCGCACTGGTGGCGACGCTCGTGCCCGCGTGGCGTGCGTCCCGGATCGATCCCATCGTCGTGCTGAGCCGGTAGGCGAGGCAAAGGCCTCCTCGACCGACGCGAGGGTGCCGGACGGAGCGACGGACCAGCGCTCTCCTATAATTCGTCCGTGGCGACCCAGGTGCGCTGTGTCGGCTGCGGCGCCGGCGTGACTGGCCGCTACTGCGCCAATTGCGGCGAGTCTACCGAGCCGCACGACTATTCGATGACGCATCTCGTCGAGGAAGTGCTCGAGACGACGGCGCATCTCGACGGACGCGTATTCGCCAGCTTCCGGTCACTGCTGACGCGGCCCGGACAACTGACCCGGGACTTTCTCGCGGGCAGACGCAAGGCACAGATGGGCCCGGTGCAGATGTTCGTCGTCTGCAACGTGCTGTACTTCCTGTTCCTGCCGCTGGCATTGCAGCTCCCGTTCACGTCTACCCTTCGCATGCAGACAGAGAACCGGCCATGGCGTGCGATGGCGAAGGGCATGGTGGACGCGAAGGTCGCCGCTCGTCATGAGCCCGTCGAGGAATACGCCGCCCGCTTCGACGAGGCCACGCACCTGCAGGGACATACGCTGGTGATGCTCATGGTGCCGTTGTTCGCCTTCGGTGTCTGGGCGCTGCATCCGCGAGCACGGCGCTATTATGCCGAACACCTCGTGTTCTCGTTCTACGCGATGGGATTCCTGTTGCTGTGGCTGACGGCGGTCACGGTGACGATCAGTCAGATCTATCGACTTGGCATGTTCGCCGAATGGTGGCGACCAAACGGATCCCTGCTCGAAGCGCTCCTCGACACGCCCGTTGCTCTCGGGTTCACCGCGTATCTCGCAGCAGCGTCACGGCGCGGCTACGCGGACGGCTGGCCCACGGCGATCGGCAAAGCCGTGCTGCTGCTGGTCTGGCTGATCGCGTGCCTGACGATCTACCGGTTCATCCTCTTCTTCACGACGTTCTACGCCACGTAGTCGCCGACGTCATGGCGCCGGCTACTGGCGGTTTCGTGAGCCGTGTCGCGCGCTGTTGGCCCTCACTCGCGATCTCGCGCGCCACCCAAGCGGCGCGCTGCTCGAATTCGGGCCTACAGCGCGCGACACGGCTCACGAAACCGCCTCAGCCGCGCCGGCGGAGCGCCGCGGTCAATGCCTCGCGAATCTCGGGATGTTCGAACGTGAACCCCGCATCGAGCGCGCGGCGCGGTACGACGCGCTGTCCGTTGACGAGCGCGGCGTCCGTGACCTCGCCCACGAGCAGACGGAGCGGCAGCCGAGGCACCCGCAGCCAGCTCGGGCGGCGCAGCGCCCGGCCGAGCGCCCGCGAGAACTCTTCGTTCGTGACCGGCTCCGGCGCCGTGGCGTTTACGGCGCCGGCGACGTCGGGCCGCCCCAAGGTCCACTCGACGAGCCGGATCCAGTCGTCGCGGTGAATCCAGGAAACGTACTGCCGTCCGGACGCGATCGGCCCGCCGACAAGGAAACGGAACGGGAGCGCCAACTTCTTCAGCACGCCACCGTCGCCGGCGAGCACGATGCCCGATCGAAGGATGACGACGCGGCACCCGAGCGCCTCGGCGGCGCGCGCCTCGGCCTCCCAATCCGTGCACAGAGTAGCGAGGAACTCCGAACCGGGCGGAAACGACTCGTCGATCGCCTCGTCGCCGGTCGCCCCGTAATAGTTTGCGCCGGAAATTGTGACGAACGCGGCGGGCCGGCGCGCCGCGGCGCGAATCGCCGCGACGAGGCTTCGCGTGCTCAGAATACGGCTCTGCCGGAGGATCGTCTTCCGCTCGGCGGTCCAGCGCCTGGCCCCGATGTCCTGGCCCGAGAGATTGATTACGGCATCCGCGCCGTCGACTTCACCCATCCATGCGGCGCGTCCGGTGCTCCCGTCCGGTGTCCACGTGCTGGTGCGTCCCGGCGCCGATGGTTGCGCCGGTCCGCGCGAGAGCACCACGACCTGATGGCCATGCTCGCTCAGCGCGCGCCAGAGCGCTCGGCCGAGAAAGCCCGTCCCGCCGGCGAGAATCACCTTCATGAGGAGCGCGTCAGCCACCGCTTGATTCGGGCTGGCGCGCCTCGCTAGTCTACTTTGCGATGGCGACTGCTGGATGAGCCGGTGACCACCTCGAATGTACTCGCCGCGGCAGGGCTCCTCGCCGCGTCTGGTGCGTACGGGCCGATCCGCCTCGCCCAGGGTGCGGCAGGCAGCCCCTCCGGAGGCCGCCTGGCAGGTTCTCTCGGGAGCTCTCTCCATCGGCGCGCACGGTGGACGATCGATCGGCGCGGCGGAGATGGATTCTCGATCTTCCTGGATGAATATCCCGGCCCGCCGAGGCGGCTCCGCGCCCCGTTGCGCTGCTTGACGAGAACTGCTGAGCTGCGCCCTCTACAGCGGGTTCGGGAAGCGGGTCGTGTGCTGTAGGACCGAATTCGAGCAGCGCGCCGGTTTGGTGGCGCGCGAGATCGCGAGTGAGGGCCAACAGCGCACGACCCGCTCCCCGAACGGTTTAGTTGGCAGTTCCGATGGAGATCGCGCCCGTGTAGATCGCCATCCCCACGACCGCGTCGATGCCGAGCGCGTCGAGCGCGTCGACCTCGGCCATGCTTCGGATGCCCCCGGCGGCGATGAGGCGCCGGCTCGTCGCCGCCGCGACAGACTTGACGACGTCGAGATTCAACCCGGTGAGCAGCCCCTCCGTGTCGACGTGCGTGTAGAGAAATGCGGAGACGTGGGGCTCGAGCGCGCGCATCGCGTCCTGCGGCGTGACGGGCACTGGTGTCTTCCATCCGTGGATGACCACCTGACCGCCGCGGCTGTCGACGGCGGCAACGAGCTTGTCTGCCCCGACCGCGCCGGCGAACTCGGCGGCCCGGTCGGCCTTCACGCCCGTCGTGTCGAAGAGCGACGATCCGACAATGACGCGCCGGGCGCCGACGTCGAGCAGCGCTCGGGCGCGCTCGGGCGTGCTGACGCCGCCGCCGACCTGGCAGGGTAGCGCCCGGCAGACCTTTTCGACCAGCGCGCGGTTGTCGCCTTTCCGCATCGCCGCGTCGAGGTCGATGAGCTGGACGAGCGGATACTGCGAGAACCGCGCGATCCAGCCGTCCAGGTCTGCGCTCGACAGCGCGAGACGCTCCCCCTGCTGGAGCTGCACGACCTGGCCGCCCATGAGGTCAATCGATGGAATCAGCACCGGCGTCCTCCGGATCCCGAATCACCACACCATCCGCATGGGCACACCGTGCGCCGACAGATAGTCCTTGAGGTCCCTGACCGCGTGCTCAGAGAAGTGAAAGATCGACGCGGCCAGCGCCGCGTCGGCGCGCCCGGACGAGAACACGTCGACGAAGTGCTCCGGCGTGCCGGCGCCTCCCGAGGCGATGACCGGGATGCGGACGGCGTCGCTCACCGCGGCGGTCATCGCGCAGTCGAAGCCGATCTTCGTGCCGTCGCGATCGATCGACGTCAGCAGGATCTCGCCGGCTCCGCGGGATTCGGCTTCCCGCGCCCAGGCCACGGCATCGCGCGCCTCGGGCGAGGTGCCGCTCCGTCCGAACACGGCGAAGCCGCTCTCCGACCGCTTCGCGTCGATGGCGACGACGACGGCCTGGCTGCCGTACACGTTCGCGAGCGCGGTAATCAGCGAAGGATCCCGCAACGGCGCGCTGTTGATGCTGACCTTGTCCGCCCCCGCCTCGATCGCCGCCCGCGCATCGTCGAGCGATCGGATACCGCCGCCAACGGCGAGCGGAATGAAGATCTCGCTCGAGACCTGCCGGATCGTGTCGGCGAGCGCGCGCCGGCTCTCGAGGGTGGCCGTGACGTCGAGGACGACCAGCTCGTCGATGCCCTCCTCGTTGTAGCGCCGGGCCAGCGCCGCGGGATCGCCCGCGTTCCGCAGTCCTTCGAAGTTCACGCCCTTCACGACGCACCCGTCCCGTACGTCGAGACATGCGATCAGGCGTTTGGCTAGCATGGCTCGCTCGCGAAATCGCGCACGGCGCTCATGAAGTTCGCCAGCAGCCGCAGGCCCGTGGCGCCGGACTTCTCGGGATGGAACTGCGTCCCGAACACTCGTCCGTGTTCGACCACCGACGAGAAGGGCACGCCGTGAACCGTGCGCGCGGCGGTCGCGTCGACGAGTGGCGCCGCGAACGAGTGGGTGAAATAGGCCATCGCGCCGGGCGGCGTGTCGGCAAGCAGCCTGGATGCCGTTCCCGTCGCCTCGAGCGTGTTCCAGCCGACGTGGGGCACCTTCACGCGGTCCGGCAGCCGGAAGCAGCGGCCGGGCAGCAGGCCGAATCCCGGCGCATCCGGCGCTTCCTCGCTGCCCTCGAAGAGCCACTGCATGCCGAGGCAGATCCCGAGCAGCGGCAGGCCGGCCTCGACGAGGCGGCGGACGCTGTCGTGCCACTCGTCGTCCAGGGCGCGCGTCGCGCCGAAGTGCCCGACGCCCGGGATCACGAGTGCGTCCGCGTTCCGGATCTCCGCGGGCCTGGACACGAGCTGCACGGTCCCGCCGACGGCCCGGAGCCCCTTGATCACGGACGTCAGGTTGCCGGCGCCGTAGTCGAGCAGGGCGATCTTCACAGCAGACCCTTGGTGCTCGGCAGCATCGTGCGCAGCCGGCGGTCCTTCGAACAGGCGGCGCGGAGCGCGCGCGCGAACGCCTTGAACAACGCCTCGATCTGGTGATGGCTGGAGCGTCCGTAGAGCACCTTCAGGTGCACGTTCGCTCTCGCGGCCGCCGCGAATCCCTCGAAGAAGTCCTGCACCAGCTCCGCGGGCAGGTCGCCCACCCGCTTGACGCCCAGCTTGAGATCGATCACCGCGAGCGGGCGGCCCGAAAGGTCGATGGCCGCGACGGCCAGCGTCTCGTCCATCGGCATGAGGAAGTAGCCGGCGCGGTTGATGCCGCGCTTCGTGCCGAGCGCGGCGGCCACGGCCTCGCCCAGCGCGATGCCCACGTCCTCGACCGTGTGATGCGCGTCGACGTCGAGGTCGCCGTCCGCCTCGATGCGCAGATCGAACCCGCCGTGACGGGCCACGAGCTCGAGCATGTGGTCGAGGAACCGGATGCCCGTGCGCACGTCGTACCGGCCCCGCCCGTCCAGCTCGAGCCGGATCCGGATGCGCGTCTCGGTGGTGGCCCGATCAATCGTGGCGCGACGCAAGAACGTCCTCCAGTGCCGAAAAGAAGCGGTTCGTGTGTTCGGTCAGGCCCGCGGCGACCCGGAAGCACCCGGCGCACGCGACCTGGTCGGACCGGTCGCGCACGAAGACGCCCCGTTCGGCCAGCGCCTCGACGACCTGCGCCACCGCGTCTCCGACGTCCACCAGGACGAAGTTGCCGTCGCTCCGCCAGTACTGGAACCCGTGCCGCTCGCAGAAGCCGTAGATCAGCTCGCGGGAACGCACCGACTGCTCCACGTAGGCGTCGACGTACGCGCGGTCCTGCAGCGCCGCTCCGAGCGCGCGTACCGCGCAGGCGTTCACCGCATACGGCTGTTGAAGACGGCGTATCGGCGCGAGCGTGTCCGGATGCGCCACGAGCGCACCGACGCGGAGGCCCGCCAGGCCGTGCGCCTTCGCGAACGTCCGTCCGACGACGACGTTCCGGAACCGATCCAGCGCCGGACCGATGGCCGTGCGCCCGCTGAAATCCGCGTACGCCTCGTCCATCAGCACGAGCGCGTGCGGAGCGGCGGTCGCCACGGCCTCGAGCGCTCCGACCGGCACCGCCAGGCCGGTCGGATTGTTCGGATCGGTCAGATAGACGAGCCGCGTGGCGCTGGAAATCCGCCCGAGCACCGCCTCGAGCGGGAACGTGAAGTCCGGTCCGGGCGCCACACGGACGAGTCGTCCGCCCGCCGCCTCGGTGCAGTCGGGGTAGTAATCGAACACGGGCTCGACCGCAACGGCTTCGAAGCCCACGGCGCCGGACGGCGCCGACCCTCCTGCCGCGCTCATCGCCGCCGCGCGCTGGGCGACGAGGATGAGGCCCTCGTCGAGGCCGTTGGTCAGCTGCACCCAGCCTGCCCGCACGCCGAACCACCGCTCGCACGTCGCGGTCACCGTGTCGTAGTCCGGGTACGAGGCGATATCCTCGCCGCTCATCCCGCGAAGCGCCGCGAGCACGGCCGGCGAGCAGCCGCCGGTGTTCTCGTTGAGGTGCAGGCGCAGACCCGGGCCGCGGTTCGGAGGCGGAACGAAGCTCATCGCCGCTGCGCCGGGCGCGGCATCGTCCGTGCCCGAATGGAGTCCGCGTGCGCCCGCAGGCCCTCGGCTTCGGCGAGCGCAATCACCGACGGCGCGATGGCCGACAGACCGGAGGCCGACAGCGTCTGGACGGTGAAGACGCGGACGAAGTCCGCCGCGCTCAGGCCGCCGCGGAAACGCGCCGCGCCGCCCGTTGGCAGCACGTGGTTCGATCCCGTGCAGTAGTCGCCGGCAGCCTGTGCCGACCAGTCGCCGACGAAAATCGTGCCCGCGGCCGTGAACTTCTTCACGTCCTCGGCGCGATCGCAGACGAGATGCTCAGGCGCCAGGCGGTTCACGAGGTCGATCGCCTCGCTTCGCGACCCGGCCACGACGATGGCGCCGTTCTCCTTCAACGCGACGGCGGCCGGGCCGGTGCCCGGCACCTGACGCCGCACGGCCTCCGCGACGCGCGCCGCCATCGACGCGCGCGTCGTCACGAAGATTGCGCGCGCGTGTGGATCGTGCTCGGCCTGCGCGATCAGATCCGCGGCAATCCAGGCGGGTCTCCCGCGATCGGCGAACGTGACGATCTCGCTGGGACCGGCCTGGAAGTCGATCGGACAGTCCGCCGAGACGAGGGCCTTCGCGGCGGCCACCCACGCGTTGCCGGGCCCGACGATCTTGAGGACGGGTCTGATCGAGGCGGTCCCATACGCCAGCGCGGCGATCGCCTGCGCCCCGCCGATGCGCAGCACCTGCGTGGCGCCCGCCTCGATCGCGGCGCACAGCACGGCCGGCGCCGGGCGAGGGCACGCGACGACGATCTCGCGCACGCCTGCCACCTTCGCGGGGACTGCCGTCATGAGCAGCGTGGACGGCAGGGGGTACCGGCCGCCGGGCACGTAACATCCGACGCGTCCGAGCGGCTCGACCCGCTGCTCGATCCGAACGCCAGGCGCGACGTCCACGACGAACGGCTTCGGCAACTGCCGCTCGGCCACGCGTCGGATATTCCGCGCGGCCTGTCGGATGGCCTCGCGGACCGGCCGCGGCGTCGCCGACCAGCCGGCGCGCAGCTCCGACGCCTCGACTTCGAACGGCCCGTGGGTGCCGTCCAGTTTCGCCATCCAGGCGCGGAGGGCCCGGTCCCCGCCCCGCCGGACATCGGCGACGATGGCCGCTGCGTCGCGCTCGATCGCGGCGTCGCGCGAGAGGCTGCGTGCGAGCACGCGCGCCAGGCTCCTGCGGCTGGACGAGGAGAGGATGCGCATCAGACGACGATCTTGTTGAGCGGGTACTCGACGATCCCGTGCGCGTTGGCGGCCTTCAGCCGCGGGATCAGCTCGCGTGCCGTGCGCTCCTCGATAATCGTGTTCACCGCGACCCAGCCGGCGTCGCTCAGGGGCGAGACGGTCGGGCGCTGCAGGGCGGGCAGGAGCGCGAGAATCGCCGACAGGTCCTCCCGCGCCACGTTCAGCATCAGCCCGACGCGGCCCTGCGCCTCGATCGCCGCGCGCAGCAGCAGCGCGAGGTTCTCGATCTTCGTCTTCTTCCACGGATCGGCGACCGCCGCCGGGTTGGCGACGAGCTGAGGGTTCGAGTGCAGGACGGTGTCGATGATGCGCAGGCGGTTGGCGCGCAGCGACGAGCCGGTCTCGGTGACCTCGACAATCGCGTCGGCGAGCACCGGCGGTTTCACCTCCGTCGCGCCCCACGAGAACTCGACGTTCACCCGGATGCCGAGCCGCCGGAAATAGGCCTCCGTCGCGCGCACGAGCTCGGTCGCCACGGTGCGCCCCTCGAGATCCTGCGGGCCCGTGAACGGCGAGTCCTCCGGCACGGCCAGCACCCACTTCACGCGGCCGAAGCTCTGCTTCGCGTACACCAGGTCGGCGATTCGGACGACTGATTCGGCGGGCCCGCCGTCGGGACGCTGCGTCGCCTCGTACTCGGCAATCCAGTCCTGTCCCGTGAGGCCCGCGTCGAGCACCCCGTCTGCGACGTAGCGCGCCATCTCCTGTGCCCGGATCAGCATGCATTCGATCTCGGGGTCGTCGATGGCCGGGAAGTACGAGCGCGGATTCACGTAGATGTTGAATCCCGCCCGCGCGAAGAGCTGCACGGTCGAGTCCTGGAGCGACCCCTTGGGGAGTCCGAGTTTCAAAGGCATGTCGTCACGTCCTGCTCAGCTCGGTGAAGAAACAGGTCCGCTGCCCCGTATGGCACACCTTGCCTTCGCCCTCGCAGCGCGCCAGTACGAGCACCGTGTCGGCGTCGCAGTCGACGAGCATCGACACGACGGCGAGGCGGTTGCCGGACGTCTCGCCCTTCATCCACAGCGCGTTGCGCGTCCGGGAGAAGAACGTCACGTACCCGCTCTCCCGAGTGCGCGCGAGCGCCGCCTCGTTCATGAATCCGACCATCAGGACGTCGCGCGTGTCGGCGTCCTGAACGACCGCGGGAATCAAACCATTGAGCTTTGAATAGTCCATAAAAACAAAAACCCCGCTGGAGTTCAGCGGGGCTCGCAATCCGTCGATGTCGTGCGTCGACTAGTTCGCGCAGAGCACCGCCAGGCCCCGATGGAGGCCGTGATGATGGTGTGAGCTCGTGCGGGGCGCGGAACGCATCGGAACGTGAAGCATAGCGGAGCGAAAACCGGGAAGTCAAATGTCCGGCGGCCTCCTGGACTAGAATGCGGCAACGGTTTCCCGACCGGGGGGTGGAGGCTGCATGGATCAGGCGCTGCTCCTGGACCGCCTGCAGTTCGGGTTCACGGTCACCTTCCACTATCTCTTTCCCCAGCTCACGATGGGGCTGGCGCCGCTGATCGTGGCGTTGAAGACGCTCGCGGTCACGCGGCAGGATCCCCGGTACGACGACGCCGCGCGCTTCTGGGCGCGCATCTTCGGCATCAACTTCACGCTGGGCGTCGTGACCGGCATCCCGATGGAATTCCAGTTCGGCACGAACTGGGCACAGTTCGCGAAAAGCACGGGTGGCGTCATCGGCCAGCCGCTCGTCATGGAAGGCGTCTTCTCGTTCTTTCTCGAGTCCGCCTTCCTCGGACTGTTCCTGTATGGAGAGCGGCGGCTGAGCGCCTGGGGCCACTGGTGGACGGCCGTCGCGGTCTTCGTCGGATCCTGGCTGTCCGGCTTCTTCATCATCGTGACCGACGCGTGGATGCAGCATCCGGTCGCCTACACCCGGCTGGCGAATGGCCAGTACGGCGTCGCGAGCTTCACCGGGCTGCTGCTGAACCCGTGGGCCCTGCTGCAGTACGCGCACAACATGTGCGGCGCGCTGATTACCGGGTCCTTCGCGATGGCCTCGACGGGCGCGTACTACCTGCTCGAAGGGCGCTCCCGCGCGCACGCACGGATCTTTCTTCGGGTCGGAGTGGTGGCGGGCGCACTCGCGTGCGTCGCGCAGATCTTTCCGACCGGCGATCTCCACGGCCGCTACATGGCCGCGCACCAGCCGGCGACGACCGCCGCGATGGAGGGCTTGTTCAGGACGGAAGCCGGCGCGCCCATCGTCATCCTCGGCCAGCCGGACGCGGAGCACGAGCGGATCGACAATCCGGTCATCGTCAACAGCATGTTGAGCTTCCTGCTGTACGGGACGACGACGGCCGAGGTGAAGGGGCTGAACGAGTTTCCGAAGGAGGACTGGCCGACGAACATTCCTCTCCTGTACTTCAGCTACCACATCATGGCGGGGCTCGGGACGCTGTTTGTCGGCATCATGGCCGCGGCGCTGTTCCTCCTCTGGCGCGGCCGGCTGTTCGCGACGCGGTGGATGCTCTGGATCCTGCTGCTCGCGGTGCCGTTTCCGTACATCGCGAACACGGCGGGATGGATGACGGCGGAAGTCGGCCGTCAGCCTTGGCTCGTGTACGGCCTGATGCGCACGACCGAGGGACCCTCGCCGTATGTGCACGCCGGCAACGGGCTGTTCACCCTGCTCGGGTTCATGGGCCTGTACGCGGCGCTGGCCGTGCTGTTCCTGTTTCTCGTGTGGCACGAACTGGCGGCCGGGCCGGAACGCCCGCCGGCGGGCGCGCCGGCGACGGCCGGATCGTAGAGGTTCGTGGATGGAAACGATCTGGTTCGTCCTGGTGGCGGCGATGCTCGTCGCCTATGTCGTGCTGGACGGCTTCGACATCGGCGCCGGCATCATCCACCTGTTCATCGCGCGATCCGACGCCGATCGGCAGCTCGTGCTCCGGACGATCGCCCCGGTCTGGGACGGCAACGAGGTCTGGCTGCTCGCCGGGGGCGGCACGCTGTATTTTGCGTTCCCGGCCCTGTATGCGTCGGGGTTCAGCGGCTTCTATCTGCCGTTGAGCATCGTGCTCTGGCTCCTGATCGTGCGCGGCCTCGGCATCGAGTTCCGGGCGCACCTGGCGTCCCCGGTGTGGCGGACGTTCTTCGACGGGTGTTTTGCCGTTTCGAGCCTGCTGCTCGCCGTCTTCTACGGAGCGGCGCTGGCGAACGTGATTCGCGGCGTGCCGCTCGAGCCCGACGGGTTCTTCTTCGAGCCGCTCTGGACGGATTGGCGCGTCGGACCGCGGCCGGGGGTGCTCGACTGGTACACGGTCATCGGCGGAGTGACCGCGCTCGCGGCGCTGGCCGTCCACGGGTCGGTGTACGTGGCCCTCAAGGCCCCCGGCGAGGTGAGCATGCGCGCACGCCTCGCGGCGATTCGCCTCTGGCCCGTGCTGCTGGTCCTGACCGCCGCGAGTCTGGCGGCCACGATTGCGGTCCGGCCGGGCACGCTCCAGAACTACGCGACCTTCCCCGTCGCGATCGTCATTCCGGCCGCCGCGATCGCCGGGCTCGTTGCACTCATCGTCCAGCTCCGAAAGGGACGGGAGCGCGCGGCATTCGTCAGCTCCTCGGTGTTCCTGTCGGCGATGCTGGGCGGCGCCGCGGTGGCGCTGTATCCGGTCCTGCTGCCGGCCAGCGGCGATCCGGCCAGGAACATCACGATTTTCAACGCGGCCGCGGGCCGGCACGCGTTGCGCATCGGCCTGATCTGGTGGACCGGCGGGATGCTGCTGGCCGCTCTGTACGTGGCATTCGTGTACCGGATGTTTCGCGGCAAGGTCCGCGTGTGATCGGGGAAGCTCAACGGTCGGGCGCCGACGCCGTGGCGTTCGGATCGCGCCGGTCCGGGATGCCCACGGCGTCGCCGGTTCGCGGATCGACCCAGATCGAATGAGCCGATCCCTGCTGGCCCTGCACACGGACCTCGTGGCCCAAGGCTTCCAGCGATCGCACGACAGCCGGTTCGACGCCGTTCGCCTCGATGGTCACGCGATCCGGCAACCATTCGTGGTCGAGGCGTGGCGCCTCGATGGCCTCGGGACCCGTCAGCCCCCAGGCGGTGACGTTCAGCACGATATTCAGCACCGTGTTGATGATCGTCCGGCTGCCCGGCGATCCGGTGACGAGCACGAGGCGGCCGTTCCGGCTGACGATCGTCGGCGTCATCGAGCTGAGCATCCGCTTGCCTGGGGCGATGACATTGGGCGGCGTGCCGATGTCGCCGGTCAGGTTCGTCGTACCCGGCTTCTTGTTGAAGTCGCCCATCTCGTTGTTGAGCAGAATGCCCGTGCCGGCGATGACGACGTGGGAGCCGTAGCCGCCCTCGAGCGTGTAGGTGTTCGCGACGGCGAGGCCGCCTCGATCGAGCACCGAGAAATGCGTGGTGTCCGCCGGTTCGCTCGCCTGTTCGGCCGTGAGGATGTCGCGCCCGAGCTCCGCGCTGCTCGAGGCACGGACGGGATCGAACGAGGCGATCAGCGCGCGCGCGTGCGCTTTCGAGACGAGCCGGCCGACGGGCGCTTTGACGAAGTCCGGATCGCCGAGGTATCGGGCGCGATCGAGATACGCCCGGCGCATCGCCTCGACCATTGCGTGGATCGCTGCCGGCGAGAGGCGCGCCGTGTCCTGGATCCGCAGCGCCTCGAGCATGTTGAGCATCTCGGCCAGCGTGACGCCGCCAGAGCTGGGCGGCGGCATCGACGCGATCTCGTAGCCGAGGAACGACGCGTGGATCGGCGTCCGGACCCTGGCGCGGTATCCCGCGAGATCGCCTTTCGTGAGGAGGCCGCCGTGCGCCGCCATGTCCTCCGCGATCCGGGCCGCAATCCAGCCCGTGTAGAACGCACCGGGACCGTCCGTCGCGATCGCGTCGAGCGATTTGGCCAGGTCCGGCAGCACGAGCCGATCGCCCTCGGCCCACGGGGCGCCGTCAGGCCTGGCGTACGCCGCGACCGAGGCTGGAAAGGGCCGCATCCGCTCGACCTCGCCGTTGAGGCTGCGGGCGAGCGCTGCCGAGATCGGGAAGCCGCGCGCCGCGAGCTCGGCGGCCGGCCGCACGACCTCGCGCCAGGGCAGGCGTCCGAAGCGCTCGTGCGCCAGGGCCAGTCCGCGGACCGTCCCGGGCACGCCGGGCGCCAGGTAGCCCGAGGCGGTCAGGCTCCGGTCGATGTCGCCCCCGGCGTCGAGGTACATCGTCGGCGTCGATCGGGCGGGCGCCGTCTCGCGGTAGTCGATGGCCACGGTCCGGCCGTCCGGCCAGCGGAGCAGCATGAACCCGCCGCCGCCGAGGTTCCCGGCGAAGGGATAGGTCACCGCCAGCGCGCACGCCGTGGCGACGGCCGCGTCGACGGCATTGCCGCCGCGAGCCAGAATCGTCGCGCCGACATCGGAGGCGAGGTCGGACGTGGAGACGACGAGGCCTGCGCGCGAGACGACGGGCTCGGCGCCGGATCTCGGGGCGGCGCAGGGCGCGGCCGGGACCAGCAGACAGGCAGCCGCCGCCGCGATCGCGAAGGTTTTCATCGAGTTCGGTGAGCTTACCACCGGTCACGCTTTCTGCTACCATCGCGCGTCCTCAGCCACTCACGTCGTGGAGCGTCTCATGCCGGGCATAAACGCCGCGAAAGTGCTCACGGGCGGCCTGATCGCGGGGCTCGTCGCAAGCGTGATCGATCTGGTCTCGAACCTGGTCATCATGAGGCAGGACCTGCAGGCGATGATCGAGCGGCTTCACCTCGATCCGGCGCTGATGGAATCGGCATCGGTGACCGTGGCCTGGATCGCCGTGGACTTCCTGATGGGCATTCTCCTGGTGTTCGCCTACGCGGCGATGCGGCCGCGCTTCGGCCCGGGGCCGAAGACGGCGGTCATCGCCGGGCTCACGCTCTTCCTCGCCGTGACGTTCGTGATGTTCGGCTTCTCGGTCATGGGCATCATGACCATGGGTCTGTTCGTCGAGAGCTCTGCGTGCGCGCTCGTGTCGGTGCTGGCGGCGAGCCTCGTTGGCGCGGCGACCTACAGGGAAGAATGAGCGCGGATTCGCGGGTCGGCGTCGGCAAATCGGTCGCGGGCGGCGTCCTGGCCGGCGTGGTGCTCGCGCTGTTCGACTTCGTCACGAGCAATTTCCTGCTCGCCGACGACTGGCAACTGATCGCCCAGCGCCATGACATCGATCTGGCGCTCATGGGCGGCACCCGGGCTCTCGCCACGATGATCGTCGCCGACCTGCTGCTCGGGCTCCTGCTCGCCGCGACCTACGCGTCGATCCGGCCGCGGTTCGGCGCCGGCGCGGGCACGGGCGCCATCGCGTCGCTCATCGTGTTCGTGCCGGCCGCGCTCACGCTCGCAACGTTCGGCGGCTGGCTCGTGCCTTGGGACTTGTACGTGCGGCAGGCGATCGTGATGTTCGTGTCCATGCTCGCCGCAGGATTCGCCGCAGTGTGGGTGTGCGGCGGAGACGGGTAGGCGAAGATGCGAGGTTCCGGAGTTCCGTTTCCTGAACCCCAGAACCCCAGAACCTCAGAACCCCGGAATGCCCCCTACCAGCGCGGTTCGCGCCGGCTGCCGCCGCCGCCCCCGCGTCCGCCGCCGAAGCCGCCCCCGCGTCCGCCGCCGCCTCCGCCGCCGAACTGCGGCTTGGGCCGCGCTTCGTTGACCGCGAGCGTCCGGCCGCCGAGCTGCGTCTCGTTCAGATCCGCTACGGCCTTCTGCGCGTCCGCGTCGGTGGCCATCTCGACGAACGCGAACCCGCGCGCACGGCCGGTGGCGTTGTCGCGGACGACGC
This sequence comes from uncultured Acidobacteriota bacterium, assembly GCA_963764505.1. Taxonomy (GTDB): domain Bacteria; phylum Acidobacteriota; class Vicinamibacteria; order Vicinamibacterales; family SCN-69-37; genus CAVXSP01. Next base: position 621,308 of record CAVXSP010000001.1, read on the forward strand.
TGACCGTGTCGACGGCACCGCAGCGGCTGAACAAGTCGCGCAGTTCGTCTTCAGACACCGAATACGGGAGATTGCCGACGTACAGTTTCCGACCCATTGACTGCTCCTGCACCTGCGGTCCTGCGAACCGAGGCATTCATCGGGCGAGGCCCGATCGTTGCGCGAAGGTCAGCCGGAGCGGCCCTCCACTCCAATGCTTCAGGAATCACGTGGTTGAGGAGAAACGAGGCATGGAAGGTCTCGGTCCCGACTCGGCTACGCGAACAAAGCGACAGGCTCACAGCTTCAGCGGCAAATCCAGTATGGCATGGCCGGTGGGCGGGCAAATAGGGCAAAAACCCGGGCCCCCCCGTGGTGTTTCTGGTAGCGCTGTCGGGCAAACCGGCACCGGTGTCAGGCCATGAGGACCGTCAGCAGCGCCTTCTGCGTGTGCAAGCGGTTCTCGGCCTGATCGAAGATGACCGACGCCGCCGAGTCGATGACCTCGTCGGTCACCTCCGCGCCACGGTGCGCGGGGAGGCAGTGCATGAAGATCGCGTGGGGCCGGGCGGCCCTCATGAGCGCCGCATTCACCTGGTACGGCCGGAACACCCGCCCGCGGGTCCGCGCTTCCGCCTCCTGGCCCATCGAGGTCCAGGCGTCGGTGTAGACGGCGTCGGCGCCCCGCACCGCGGCCATGGGATCGGTCGTCGTCTCGAGCCGGGCGCCGTGACGCGCCGCCGCTTCGAAGGCGCGCCCGGCCCCGGGCGGCAGCTCGTAGCCGGTCGGGGTCGCGACCCGCAGCGTCACGCCGAGCATCGCGCAGGCGTGCGCCAGCGAGGTGGCGACGTTGTTGCCGTCGCCGACGAACGCCAGCGTCCGGCCCGCGATGTCGCCGAACCGCTCCCGCAGCGTCAGCATGTCCGCCAGTACCTGGCACGGGTGCTCGTCGTCGGTGAGCGCGTTGATCACGTGCATGCGCGTGGCCGCCGCCGCGAATCGGTGCAGCCCTTCCTGCGCGTAGGTCCGCACCACGCATGCGGCCACCCAGCGCTCGAGGTTGCGCGCGACATCCTCGACGGCCTCCCGGCCTCCCAGGCCCACGTCGGCCGGCAGCTCGACTATGTCGCCGCCGAGCTCGCGCGTCGCGATGGTGAACGTCGTGCGGGTCCGGAGCGACGGCTTCTCGAAGAGGAGCGCGACATGCCGGCCCTCGAGGGGGCGGTCTCCCTTGCGACGGCTCGCGCGATCGCGCTTGAGCGCGGCAGCGAGCTCGAGCATACCGTCGATCTCCACGTGAGTCAGATCGAGCACGGACAGGTAGTGCCGCGCCGCCGACTCGTGCGAGGCCGACGAGGCCCCGAGGGGAAACACGCCCGCCCGCTTCACCATTGCCCGTACGCTCATGTCCGGTACTCCGCGTTGATCCTGACGTAGTCGGCACTGAAGTCGCACGTCCACATCGTGGCGCTGTGCGGCGCGCCGATTCCGAGATCGACGATCACCGTCACTTCGGCCGCCTGCAGGACCGCGGCGGCGGCGGCGGCGTTCTCGTCATGGGGCGTGCCGGCCACGAAGAGCGGCACGTCGCCGATCGAGACCGAGGCCCGCTCGATGTCGAATGCGGCGCCCGACCGGCCGGCGGCCGCGACGAGCCGTCCCCAGTTCGGATCGCCGCCGTGCACGGCCGTCTTCACGAGCGGCGAGTTGGCGATGGTCCGCGCGGCACACCAAGCGTCGGCGTCCGATGCGGCCCCGATCACGCGCACCGTGACCAGCTTGGTCGCGCCTTCTCCGCCGCGCACGATCTCGCGTGCGAGACGCCCCGCGACGGCCCTCAGGGGCTCGAGCAGCGTCGGGTCGTCATCGCGCCCGATCCGCACGCCGGAGCGCCCGGACGCCAGCACGAAGACACAGTCGTTGGTGGAGCATTCCCCGTCCACCGTGATCGCATTGAAGGTCTCGTCGACGACGCGCCGGAGCGCGCGCCCGAGCACCGCCGGGTCCACGGCCGCGTCGGTCGTCAGGTACGCGAGCATCGTCGCCATGCGAGGCTCGATCATCCCGGAGCCCTTGGCCATGCCGCCGACCGTGATGCGACCGGCGGCCGCGTCGACCGCGGCGGCACAGGCCTTCGGAAAGGGATCGGTCGTCATGATGGCGCGGCTCGCCGGCGACCAGCCGTCGGAGGACAGGGCCCGCGCGGCGGACACGACGCCGGCCGCCACCTTGCCAGGGTCGAGCTGAACGCCGATGACGCCCGTGGACGCGACGAGCACATGCCACGGATCGCACCCCAGTGCGCGGCCGACGGCGGCCGCGGTGTCGCGGGCGACCTCGAGGCCCGCGGCGCCGGTGCAGGCGTTGGCGCAGCCGCTGTTGGTCACGATCGCCATCGCGCGTCCGCCGGACCGCGCCAGGTGCTCGCGCGACACCACGACGGGCGCCGCAGCAGCGCGGTTGGTCGTGAACACGCCCGCGGCCGAGACCGGCCCATCGGCGGCGACGAGCGCGAGGTCGAGCGCGTCCGCGGCCTTCTTGATCCCGCAGGACACGCCCGCGGCGCGGAACCCCTGAGGCGCCGTCACGCCGCCTTCAATCCAGTCGGCCACGACGTCACTCATGGGACACGGCGGCGAACGTCCGATCCAGGATCTCGAGGGCTTCGTCGATGTCCTGATCGGCGACGATGTACGGCGGGAGCAGCCGCAGCACCGTGGTGGACGTGCGATTGACGAGGAGGCCGCGCTCCATCGCGCCGGCGACCACCGGCTGCGCGTCGCTCCGCAGGTCGAGGCCGGCGATGAGGCCCGCGCCCCGCACCTCGACAATCAGCCGGCCGTGGCGCGCATGCAGCCGCCGCAAACCGGCGAACAGGCGGTCGGACGCATGCGCCACTCGTTCGAGCAGCCCGCCCTCGAGCGCATCGAGGAACACCAGCGCGGCACGGCAGGCGAGGAGATTGCCCCCGTAGGTCGTGCCGTGATCGCCAGGCGAGATCGCCTTCGCGATTTCGCCGCTGCACAGCGCCGCGCCGATCGGCACGCCGGCCCCCAGCGCCTTCCCGAGCGCGATCAAGTCCGGCGTCAGGCCGACGCTCGGACTGCAGATGAAGCCGCCGGTGCGACCGCTCCCGCTCTGGACTTCGTCGGCGATGACGAGGGCCCCCGTGCGCTTCGCGGCCGCGGAGACTTCGCCCGCCAGCTCACGGGAAATGGGACGGACGCCGCCCTCGCCCTGAATCGGCTCGATGATGATCGCCGCCGTCGAGTCATCGACGAGTCCCGCGAGCGAGCGCGGTTCCTCCGGATCGGCGAACACCACCTTCTCGATGAGCGGCTGGAAGGGCGTGCGATAGTGCTCGTCCCACGTCACCGAGAGCGAACCCATCGTACGGCCGTGGAACGAGTGCTGGAACGCGACGAACGTCCGCCGTGCCGTGCCGCGCGTGTGCCAGTACCGCCGCGCGAACTTCAAGCACGCCTCGACCGCTTCGGTGCCGCTGTTGCAGAAGAACACGCGCTCCAACCCGGTCAGCGCCGACAGCCTCGAGGCGAGCTCGCCCTGCAGGGGATGGAAGTACAGATTCGAGGTCTGGATGAGCGTGCGCGCCTGCCGCCCCAGCGCGTCGGCCAGGCCGGCGTGCCCATGGCCCAGCGACGCGACGCCGATGCCGGAGACGAAATCGAGATAGGCGCGCCCGTGGTCGTCGATCAGGCGGACCCCCTCGCCGCGCTCGAAGACGAGCGGTTGGCGGCGGTAGGTCTGCAGCACGTGCCGGGCCTCCAACGTCTGGACGCCGGTGCCGCTGTCAGACACGGGCTCTCTCATCTGCACTGTGCCCACCCTTCTCGTAAATCGTCGTGCCCGGCGCATTCTCCAGCTCGTTGGCAGACCGGGCGCTCCGGCCGTCGATGATCCGGACGCTCGCGACGCCGCGAGCGAGCGCTTCGCCGCACGCCGTGAGCTTGGCGATCATGCCGGCCGTGGCCGATCCGTCCGCGACCATCGCGGCGATGCCTGCTCGATCGAGCCGGGCAATCGCCGAGCCGGACGCGCCGAGCACGCCGGCCGTCGCGCCGGCGATCACCAGATCGGCGCCCGGCAGCGCGGCCGCGATGCGGCACGCCATCACGTCGGCGTTCACGTTGAGCACGGTCGACCGGTCGCGCTCATCGACCCCCAGGCTGGCGACGACCGGCACGTAGCCGTGCGCGAGCAGCAGGCCAATGAGGGTCGCGTCGATCTCCGCCGGATCGCCCACCAGCCCCAGATCGACCTCGGCTCCCGACGTCGTCCGCTGCGCGCCCGTCCGGCGCGCGCTCCCGAACGCCGCATCGACACCAGTCAGCCCGACCGCACGCAGCCCTGCGGCCACGAGCGATGCCACCAGCTCGGTGTTCGCCGAGCCGGCGAGCACGGCGATGACCGCCTCGAGCGTCGGCGGGTCGGTGATGCGCACGCCGTCCACCTTTCTCGGGACGATGCCGCGACGTTCGAGCTCGGCGTCGACCGCGCGGCCGCCGCCATGCACGACCACGAGCGGCCGGTCGCGCGCCACCGACGCGGCGAGCCCCGCCAGCCGCGTCCGGCTCTCATGGCGCTCCAACAGCTCCCCGCCGAGCTTCAGGACGAGCACGCGGCCGGCGGATTCCGCGGCGACGCCTCGCCCTTCCGTCACAGCAGCGCCGTCCGCTCGTCGAAGCCACACGCGACGTTGAAGTTCTGCACCGCCTGCCCGGCCGCGCCCTTCACGAGATTGTCGAGACAGGACACGACGACCAGCCGCCGCGACGCCGGCTCGAAGCGCCAGCCGATATCGCAGAAGTTGGTCCAGACGACGTGCTTGATCTCCGGCAGCGCTTCGCCGGTGAGGCGGACGAACGGCTCCTCGCCGTACGCCGATTGATACGCGTCAGCGATTCCCTCAGCCGACGTGCCCGGCGCAAGCCTCACGTAGATGGTCTCCAGGATGCCGCGGTCGAGCGGAACCAGGTGTGGCACGAACGTGATCGACGCGTCGATCTCCTGCTCCATCTCGGCCACGTGCCGATGCCCGAACACGCCATAGGCCGCCACCGACCCGTGGTTCTCGGAGAAATGCGTCCGGTCGCTCGGGGCGCGGCCGGCTCCGGAGATGCCCGATTTCGCGTCGACGACGATGCCGGCGGCCTCGTCGAGCAGGCCGTGCCGCGCCAGCGGCAGCAGAGCGAGCAGCGCCGCCGTCGGGTAGCATCCCGGGCACGCGACGAGCCGCGCGCCCTTGACGTCGGACCGGTAGGTACTCGACCAGTCCGTACGCCACGCCGTCGGGCAGCGCCTTCGTGGCCGGATACCACCGCGACCGGAGCGCGGCGTCCCTGATCCGGAAGGCGCCGGAGAGATCGATCACGCGAACGCCGGCATCGACGAGCGCCCCGCCCAGCTGGGCCGACGCGGCTTCCGGGACCGCGAGGAAGACGACGTCGACGTCGCGGGCGAGCTTGTCCAGGTTCAGCGCCTCGAGCTGCCCGCCGAAGACGCGCGCCAGCCGCGGCATCGGTCGGGCGGCGGAGTCGGCGCTCGAGGACATCGCCGCCCGGATGTCGGCGTTTGGATGCCGTGCGAGCAGCGCGACGAGCTCCTGGCCCGCGTAACCGGTCGCGCCGGCAATACCGACTCGCACGCGCGATGAATAGCTATGCATTGAAAAGATTAGGTATACACGGTGCGCGCGTTTTCGTCAACCTCTTCCCTGCGCCACCGTTCTCGCGTCTTGCGTGGATGACTATGCATGTTTTAGCTTATCTATCCAATACGTTGGCGACTGCGGCCATCTCGTTGGGCCCTTTCACTGCCTGCGCATCTCGTTGCGTGGCTTGCGCGTGATGGTGTAGGGTGGGCGTGAATATCTATGAAAGCCTGGCGTCAGTCCCAGATCCTCGAAGTCATCGACGCCGAGGCCGTCTCTTCCCAGCAGGAGCTCCGCCAACGCCTCAGCGTGCGCGGCATCGATGCGACGCAGGCGACGCTTTCGCGCGATCTCAAGGAGCTCGGGTTGGTCAAGCGGGCCGGCGATGGCGCCTACACGCGCTCCGGCCAGGAGCGCTCCGGGCAGGCGGTGGTGGACCAGCTTCGGCGGACCCTGCCGGCGCTCGTCCGCGCCCTGGAACGTGTCGAGATGCTGCTCGTCGTCCGGACCGATCCCGGCCAGGCGCAGGGGCTGGCCGCGTTGTTCGACCGCTCGCAATTCGCCGAGATGGCGGGCACGGTGGCGGGGGACGACACCATCCTGCTGATCTGCCGTGGCGTCGAGTCGGCCCACGCCCTCGAGCATCGACTGGCCGCCATGGTGAAGGGCTGATGAAGCGCTACGAGGACGCGACCCGTCCGGGCCGGAGACGCACATGAGCACGCTCTGGTCGGGGCGCTTCGGGGAGGCGCCGGATCCGGACGTCTTCGAGTTCGGCAGATCGTTCGGCGTCGACCGGCGGCTGCTCGAAGACGACATCACCGGCAGTCAGGCGTGGGCGGAGGCGCTTGGCGCGGCCGGCGCGCTGTCTGCCGAGGACGTTCGACAGATCGTCTCCGGGCTCGAGTCGCTGCGCGAGGCGGTGCGCGCGGATCCGTCCCGGCTCGATCGCGCCGCCGACGAAGACGTCCATTCCTTCGTCGAGCGGGAGCTGATCGATCGGATCGGGGAGACCGGCCGGCGGCTGCACACCGGGCGCTCGCGCAACGAACAGGTCTCGCTCGATTTCCGGCTCTATCTCCGCCGGCGCGTGCCGCTGCTGCAGCAGGCCGTGCGCGGCCTCGTGGCGGCGCTCGCGGCCCAGGCCGGGCAGGCAGGCTCCGCGATCATGCCGTCGTATACGCATCTGCGGCGGGCGCAGCCCGTGCTGGCGGCGCACGTGTGGCTCTCGCATGCGGCCGCGTTCCGCCGCGACCATGCGCGTCTCGCGAGCGCCCGCGACGACTGCGACCTGATGCCGCTCGGGTCGGGAGCGATCGCCGGCACCAGCTACGGAATCGATACCGCGCGGCTCGCGGCCAGCCTCGGCTTCTCGCGGGTGACCTCGAACAGCATCGACGCTTCGGGCGACCGCGACTTCGTCACCTCGTTCCTGTTCGCGTGCGCGACGACGATGACCCATCTCAGCCGGCTGGCCGAGGACGTCATCCTGTTCACGACCGAGGAGTTCGGATTCTTCGAACTGGCGGACGAGGTGGCCACCGGGTCGAGCCTGATGCCGCAGAAGAAGAATCCCGATCCGATGGAGCTGATTCGCGGGAAGGCCGGACGCGCCATTGGCGCGCTGTGCGGCTGGCTCGCGACGACGAAGGGGCTGCCGCTCGGGTACAACAAGGATCTGCAGGAGGACAAGGCGCTCGCGTTCGAGGCGGAGGACGCGCTGGCCGGCGCGCTGACGACGACGGCCGCGGTCGTTCGCACGCTCACGCCGTGCGCCGATCGCATGAGGCAGGCGGCCTCCGGGCTGCTGCTCGCGACGGAAGTGGCGGACTATCTCGTCGGCCGGGGCGTTCCGTTCCGCACCGCGCACGAGGTCACCGGACGGATCGTGCGCGACCTCTACGCGGCCGGACGCGACTTCTCAGCGTTGTCCCTTGCCGACTGGCAGCGGTACGACTCGCGCTTCGAGGCTGGCGTACTGGAGGCGATCACTCCCGAAGCCGCCGTGGCTTCCAAGCGCACGCCGCAATCGACGAACCCGTCGGCGGTCGCGGCCGCGCTCGCCGAGACGAGGCGCTGGATCGACGGAACATGACACCCGAAATCCGGATCGCGCTCGCCACCGCCGCCGACACGCCGGCGATCCTCGACCTGATCCGCGCGCTGGCGGACTACGAGCACCTCGCCGATCACGTGACGGCCACCGAGGAGCGGCTGCGCAAGGGGCTGTTCGGGGAACGGCCCGGGGCCGAGGCGCTGCTGGCCTACGCCGATGCCGAGCCGGTCGGTCTGGCGGTCTTCTTCCACAATTTCTCGACGTTTCTCGGACAGCCCGGCCTGTATCTCGAGGACCTGGTCGTCCGGCGCGAGTGGCGCGCCCGGCAGATCGGTCGCCGGCTGTTCGCGCGCGTCGCCCAGATCGCGCTCGAGCGCGGCTGCGGCCGCATGGAGTGGGCGGTTCTAGACTGGAACACTCCCGCGATCGGGTTCTACAAGAGGCTCGGCGCGGAAGCGATGGACGGATGGACGCTCTATCGCCTGAGCGGCCGCGAGCTCCAGGATGCCGCCAACGAACGTCCGCGCACGTCCGGTCCGACCGGGCGCTGAGCGCGTGACGCGACCGCGCGGCGCCCTAGCGGCCGAGCACTTCCTCGTAGAACGCCTCGTACTGGGGGACGACGACCTGCTCGCAGAATCGGGTGCGGACGTGCTCGGCTGCGGCCCGTCCGATGCGGCGCCGCAGCGCCTCGTTGCGGAGCACGGCGTGCGACGCTTCGACCATGCCGTCGAGATCGTCCGCGTCGCAGAGAAACCCGTTCACGCCGTGCTCGATGACCTCGGGGAGGCCCCCGATTCTGGACGCGACGACCGGGACCTCGCACGCCATCGCCTCGAGGGCGGCCATCCCGAAACTCTCCTGAGACGATGGCAGCAGGAACAGGTCGGCGACCGAGAGCCACGGCACGACGTCCGGCTGCTCGCCGACGAACTCGACGGCGTTCGAGAGGGACGTCGCGTTCACCTGCCGCTCGAGATCGGCCCGATCGGGTCCGTCGCCGATGAGGACGAGCCGTGCGGGGATCCGATCGCGCAGACGCCGGAACACCTCGAGGACCACGCCAACACGCTTCACCGGACGGAAGTTCGAGACGTGCAGCACGAGCGCCTCGTCGCGCGAGGTCGGGCAGAGGTGTTCGCGCAGGGCGGGCTCGTCGAGGCGCCGATAGGCGGAGCAGTCGAGGAAGTTCGGAATGACCCGCACCTCGTGCCGGATGCCGAGGGCGCGGACCGTGTCCTGCCGGAGCGACTCGGAGACGGCCGTGACGCCGTGCGATCGCTCGATCGAGAACGCGACGACATCCCTGAACGAGGGATCGCTGCCGACGAGCGTGATGTCGGTCCCGTGGAGCGTCGTGACCGTGCGCGGCGCGCGCGCGCCCAGGTCGTCGCGCAGGATCTCGTCGGCGAGGAACGCGGCCGTCGCGTGCGGCACCGCGTAGTGGGCGTGCACGACGTCCAGCGGCCGCCGGTGGGCCAGCCGGACGATCGTGTTCGTCAGCGCAAGGACGTACTGCGGCTGTCGGAAGAGCGGATAGGCCGGGGTCTCCACGCGCTCGAACGAGAGCCCGGGAACGCCGGAGCGCCAGCGGAACGGCAGATCGCTGCTGATCAGATGAACGGCGTGCCCGCGCAGCGCGAGCGAGTGCGCCAGCTCGGTCGCGACGACGCCGCTGCCGCCGACCGAGGCGTAGCAGATGATGGCGAGGTTCAAGTATTCATCCGGGGGGCGGCGCCCCCGCGGACCCCCCGACGCGCTCGCTCGCGGGGGCCCTTCGGCCCCGCTCCGCTCGCGCGGGCTCGCGTCGCTTCACTCGCTCGCGATCACTCAGCATCTGGCTTCCGGCTTCCGGCTTCGGTCTTCGGCTCCTGGCTTCTGGCTCCTGGCTTCCCGCGCGGGCCCACGCCGATGCACGAGGCCGTCGATGGCGGGAGTCTGCATCATGGCTCGTGCAGGAACAGCGTCGACCGCTGGACGAGCTCGTGCACTACCACGCCTTCGGCGAACGCGACGCCGATCTGTGCGCCGAACTGCGCATCGCGGCTCTCGATCAGCTGCCGGAACGCGGGCGCGGACAGCCGCGTCGACACCGAGCCGGGGCCGCTCGGCGCGAACTGGCTCTGAAAGCAATCGAGCGCGGCGCGCTTCCGTGCGTAGTGGTCCGAGACGTCCACGACGAACGAGGGGGGTGCGCCATGGTTGATGAAGTAGTAGCAGACCCAGTCGGGCCGCCATGGCTCCTCGCCCGTTTCGTATCGCCGGAGCCCGCTCGTGAAGCACGCGCGGGTCAGGACCTCGCTGGCGCTGCGATGGTCCGGATGGCGGTCGTCCCAGTAGGGCGCGGCAACGGTCCGAGGGCGGTGGCGCCGGATCAAATCGACGGCCGATCGCACGAACGGCTCTCCGGCGCCGATGCCTCCGTCGGGCCAGCCGAGATTCTCGCGCCACACGGCGCCCAGGACGATGGCGGCGGCCTCCGCCTCGCGCCTGCGCTCCTCGGGCGTGCCGTTGCTCCCCATCTCGCCGGCCGTGAGAATCGCACAGACCGACGCGGCATCCTGCCGCGCAGTGCCGCGCGATGGTCGCGCCCAGTCCGATCTCGAGATCGTCGGGATGCGGGCCGAAGACGAGGAGATCCACCGCCACAGCTTGGCACTCTACAGCGATTCGAGGCGCTTCCGCCGCCTGCATGGCTACCGAACGGCTCACGAGGCTCTTATAGTGGAGCGGACGATGGTCGAATCGCTCGCCCCGGGCGCCAGCCGGACTGCTCTCGCGGTGGCATGGCTGCGTGCGGCGCACCAGGTGCTGGACGAGCCGCCCCTGATCCTGGAGGATCCGATCGCGCTTCGGCTGCTCGGACCGGGTGGAGCGGACATGGTCCGGGCCCGCACCGCGGAGCTGCAGACGCCGGGTGCGCGCGCGTGGCGCGGCCACGTCGTTCTTCGCAGCCGGTACGCGGAAGACCGGCTGGGCGCCGCGGCGGTGCGCGGCGTCCGGCAGTACGTGGTGCTCGGGGCCGGCTACGACACGTTCGGATACCGGCAGCCGGCGTGGGCGCACACCCTCCGGATCTTCGAAGTGGATCAGCCTGCCAGCCAGCGGGCCAAGCAGAGTGCGCTGGCCGCCTCGAGCGTCGAGGCGCCGCCCAACGTCGCGTTCGTCCCCGTCGACTTCGAGGCGGAGGCGCTCGGCGACGCGCTGCGGAGCGCCGGGGTCGATTGGACGGCGCCCGTCTTCTTCTCCTGGCTGGGCGTCATGTCCTACATCGGACAGGAGGCGGCTGATCAGGTGCTGCGGCTCGTGGCGGCCTTTCCCCGTTCCTCGGAGATCGTGCTCACCTTCGCGCCGCGCGACGCTGCGCGCCTCGCCCGGACCGCGGCGGCCGTCGCCATGCTGGGCGAGCCCTGGCGCACCTTCATCGACGCCGCCGAGCTCGTCGACAAGCTGCGTGCGTTCGGGTTCGCGGAGACGGCGCTCCTGGGTCCCGGCGAAGCGGACGCGAGGTACTTCACGGATCGGTCGGACGGCCTGCCTCCGCCGCGCCGCGCCAGCATCGCCGCGGCGATCGTGTGAGGATGAGGATCGCGATGGCCGCCGGCGCTGGCTCGACGCTCCAATGGATCGTGCTCTTCTCGTGCGCGCTGCCCGTCGTGCTGGCGGCCCTCCGCCCGGCCGCGCTCTCGCCCGAGGAGCGCGCGATGGCCGCGTACATCGACGCGCACGACGCGGACGCGGTCGGTCTGCTCGAGCGAGTGGTCAACATCAACAGCGGCACGATGAACCTGTCCGGTGTGCGGGAGGTGGGCGCCGTATTTCGCGCCGAGCTGGATCGGCTCGGGTTCCAGACGGCATGGGTCGACCAGTCGGCGGTCGGGCGGGCGGGACACCTGATCGCCGAGCACGCGGGTGCGGGCCCGAAGATCCTGCTCATCGGCCACCTGGACACGGTGTTCGAGCGGGACAGCCCGTTCCAGCGGTTCGAGCGCGTGGACGCCGCGACGGCGCGCGGCCCCGGCATCATCGACATGAAGGGCGGCGACGTCGTCCTGCTGCAGGCGCTGAAAGCGCTCGACGCGGCCGGGCGGCTGCGCGCGATGCACGTCGTGGTCGCGCTCATGGGCGACGAGGAGGAGCCCGGACGTCCGCACGACGTCGCGCGCGAGGCGCTCGTCGCGGCGGCTCGCGGCGCCGACGTGGCCATCGGGTTCGAGAACGGCGATGGCGACCCCGCGCACGCCGTGACCGCGCGCCGAGGCACGACCTCCTGGGAGTTGCGCGTCAGCGCGACCTCGGGGCATTCGTCGCAGATCTTCTCCGCCGAAATCGGGGCGGGCGCCGTGTTCGAAGCGGCGCGGATCCTCGACGCCTTCCGGACGCGTCTCGGCGGCGAGCCGCACCTCACGTTCAACCCCGGGCTGATCGTCGGCGGGACGCGCGCCGAGGCCGACGCGGTGCAGGCGGACGGATCGGCGGCCGGAAAGACGAACGTCGTGCCGGCCGACGTGCGCGTGTTGGGCGATCTGCGGGCGCTGACGCCGGAGCAGTTCGCGGACGCGAGGAAGAAGATGGCCGCGATCGCCGCCGAGTCGCTGCCCGGCACGCGCGCGTCGATCGTGTTCGACGCCGGCTACCCGCCACTCGCACCGACGCCGGCGAACACCCGCCTGCTCGTCCAGTACGACCAGGGCAGCCGCGATCTCGGCTTCCCGTCGGTGACGGCGGTCAGCCCCGATCGCGCCGGCGCCGCCGACGTGTCGTTCGTGGCGGGGCACGCGGGGGCGGTGCTGGACGCGGTCGGCCTCAAGGGGCGGGACGACCATTCGCCCAACGAAACGGCGGACCTGACCACCCTGTCGATGCAGGCGAAGCGGGCGGCCGTGCTGCTGCACCGGTTGGCCGCCGGGGTAGTAAGATAGCCCTTCGGCGCGGCGTCGGCACCCGTCGTCCAGGAGAGATGCATGCGAATCTGTCTGATCGCCCCGAAGAATCCGGAGTCCTTCTGGACGTTCGACCGCATCCTGCCCAGCCTGAACAAGAGGTGCGTCTTTCCGAATCTCTCGCTGCCGACGGTGGCGGGTATCACGCCGCGCGAGCACGACGTCCTGCTCATGGACGAGAACGTCGAGCCCATTGATTTCGACGTGGACGCCGACATCATCGGATTGACCGGCTACGTGATCCACAAGCGCCGCATTCTCGAGATCGCCGCCGAGTTCCGGCGGCGCGGCAAGTTCGTCGTCGCAGGCGGGCCGCTCGCCTCCCTGTGTCCGGAAGAGCTGCGCGACAAGGTAGACGTCCTCTTCGTCGACGAGGCGGAGTACACCTGGCCGCAGTTCCTCGAGGAGTACGAGGCGGGCGCCTGGCGACGGGAGTACCGGCAGGACGAGAAGCCGAGCATGCACGATTCGCCGCTGCCGCGCTTCGACCTGCTGAAGATCGATCAGTACCGCAGCATGACGATCCAGTTCACGCGCGGATGTCCGTTCACCTGCGAGTTCTGCGACATCATCGTGATGTACGGGCGCCGGCCGCGCGCGAAGGCGGTCGATCAGGTCATGGCCGAGGTGCGGGAGCTCCACCGGCTCGGCGCGCGCAACATCTTCGTGGTCGACGACAACTTCATCGGCAACAAGAAGGAAGCGAAGCTGCTCCTGACCGCGATCGTCGAGTGGCAGAAGGCGAGCGACTACCCGATCGAGTTCATGACCGAGGTCTCGTTGAACATCTCCCAGGACGACGAGCTCCTCACGCTGATGCGGCAGGCGAACTTCACGACGATCTTCATCGGGATCGAATCGCCGCGGCCTGCCAGTCTGAAGGAGACGACGAAGAACCAGAACCTGCGCGGCGACCTGCTCGAGTCGGTGCACAAGATCCAGCGCGCCGGTCTGGAGGTGATGGCCGGGATGATCGTCGGGTTCGACAGCGACGACCAGGCGATCTTCGACGAACAGTTCCGGTTCATCCAGGACGCGCGCATCCCCGTGTCAATGACCGGAATGCTCAACGCGCTGCCCAAGACGCCGCTCCACAAGCGGCTGAAGGACGCAGGCCGCCTCGTCGCCGAGTCGGTCGGCGACCAGTTCGTCTTCACGAACATCATTCCGAAGGCGATGTCGACTCGAGAGCTCAACGACGGCTACAAGCGCCTGCTCCAGCGGCTGTACAGCCACCGCAACTACCGCAGGCGCGTGATGCAGCTGATCCTGAACAAGGGGACGCAAATCGAAAACAAGCTCCTGTCGAGCCGCAAGGATCTCGGGATCTTTGCGCGGGTCATGTGGACGTGCATCCTGCGCGCGTCGCCGAAGCGCGCGTGGCTCACGCTCTCGCTCCTGGGCGAAACGCTCGTGCGCCGCCCGCGCGCCTTTCGTGAGGCCGTGACGCTCGCGCTGATTCACAAGCACCTCTACGAGTACATGCGCGAGACCTGCCGGCGCCTCGACGAACTGGCGGTCACCGGCGCCTGAGATTCTTCGCGTATCCATACGAGCGTCTCGTGCTCGGCGAGTTCGCGCCAATCGCGTCCTACCTCGGCGTCCCGCTCGGGCCGGAGCCGGCCGCCGTGCCGGCAGCCTTCCGCCGTGTGGCGCGCACCTGCGCGCGCGGCGACTGGCAGAACTGGTTCACTCCGGAGGATGTCGAGTGTTTCCGGCCGCGCCTGACGCCGTACCTCGTCCACAACGGCTATGGCACGGACTGGACGCTGCCGGAACGGCCGCGCATCCTGCCCGCGCACGGCTCCGAGCACGTCGCGCGCCTGGTCGGCGAGCGGCGGCGGCCGGGCCCGTCATGACGGCCGTCGAGGCGAGGGGCCTGTTCCCTCCCTTCGAAGGGCCCTGGCGATCGCGCGCAGCGGCGACGTGACCCGCCACGAGCGGCTCGTGAGGACGACGTCGAGACGGGTTTCGGCGTCGCTCAGCCGGGCGTCGAGCCGGCCGAGCTCCTCTGTCGTCCGCGCGAGCTCCGACTCGGACCGCTCGATCGCTTCGCGCACCCGTCTCTCGCGTGGAGCTGCTTCGCTCAGGTGAATCCAGGCAAGCCGCTCGACGACGCGGGTGACGTCGCGTCGAAGCTGGGTGACGTAGTCGGCGCGGCCGATCAGCTCGAAGAGCGCCTCCTGCTCGGAGACGCCCGCCGGGATGGTCACGCGGAGACTCCTCGGCCACCAGGAAGCCGTTTCGGCGATGGCGCCCGCGGCGACGACCTGGACCGCCTGGGTCTCGGGCGTCGTCTTCCAGTCGGCGTTGAAATGCAATGCGCTCGGAACGGGCGAGTACGCCAGATTGGCCCGGCCGCCGCCCTCGAGGATGCGAACCCAGTAACGCCAGTCGCCGGCACGGGGAACGTCCTCGGGCCAGTAACCGTAGGCGTCGAGACATCCTCGCCGGTACATCACGCAGCTGGCGGGAATGTGATTGCCGACGGCGAGAAACGTATCGAGCTCGTCAGGGTTCAGCAGGTTGCTCGCGAACGGGACGACGAGCCCGTCGGTCGTGACCCAGAGCGGGCGGCTGTAGGCCCATTCGGCGCCGGAGTCCTCGAGCGCGCCGCACAGGACGGCCAGATGATCCGGAAGCACCAGGTCATCGTCTGCGAGGAACGCGATGTACTCGCCGGCCGCCTGCGCCAGTGCGACGTTCCGGTTGGCATAGCCGAATCCCGCAGCCTTCGGCAGATCGAACCAGCGGACGCGTGAATCCTCGAGGCTGGCGACGACCGAAGCCGTGTCGTCCGTGCAGCCGTCGCCGACCACGAGGACTTCGAAATCCTGCTCGGTCTGGGTGAGCAGGCTCAGAAGCGCGAGACGAAGCAGCCGGGCACGATTGTGAGTCGGCAGGAGGATGCTGAACCGCGGCGCCATTGGGCAGATCCGGCCGCCCTAGGACCACGTGTACGGAATGATCCGCTGCGCGGCCTCGGAATCCCACAGCAGCTCCCACCTGTCGGGACCGTCATGGTCGTAGAGCCGGCTCGGCATGCTGACGATCGTCGCCTCGTCGGCGCCGACGTTCTTCCAGCCGTGGAACACGCCGGGCGGGATGACGACCAGGCCCTGGTTGCGTTCGCCCAGCATGAACTCGTTGATCGAGCCGAACGTCCTCGATCCGCGACGTCCGTCGTAACAGACGATGCACAGGGAGCCGGTGGCGGCAAAGAGGCGGTCCACCGTGAATCGATGAATGCCCCATGCGCGCACCCGGCCCGGGAAGGTGACCGTCAGATTCACCTGGACGACCGGCGACTCGGTCAGGCCCCAGTCGGATCGAAACGCTTCGGTCAGGTGTCCATGCGGGTGCGACACGGGTCGCGCGAGACGGTAGCGGACTCCTTCGATGGGGGCGAGTCGAAGCGTTCCCGCCGCCGTCGTGTGGGACTGCTTCGCCAGCGCCGACGCGAATCCCTCGACCTCTTCGAGGGACGCGGGAGCGTCCAGCGATCGCACATGGGCTTCTGCTGCCATAAGGTTGGCCATCTTACACCCGACGAAGAGGCGCGACACCGGACGCGTGACGCTCGGTCTCGCGCTCGTGGGGGCGATGAAGAAGATGTGACCGCCGGAGGTAGGATCGGGACGCCGGCGTCGCGCAGGCGCGTGATCCGCCAAGGAGGATACATGGTGAGAAGACAGCCGTGGCCGCTCGGACCTGCGGCCATCATGACGGGAATCGCCGGGCTGCTCCTGGCGGGCGGCTCCGCGGGCGTCCGAGCGGCGCAGGAGACGCCCTCGGTGCAGACCGTGGTCTCCGCAGCGCAGGCCGAGGCTCGAGCGGGCGGGAAAGTCGTGCTGATCGAGTTCGGCGCGTCCTGGTGCACGTGGTGCCGGAGCTTCAAGTCGTTCGTGCAGGCGCCGACCACGTCCCGTGTGATCGCCGACAACTACGTCGTCGTCAATCTCACGGTCGCGGAGCACGATGCCGACAAGAAGCGCCTCGAGAATCCCGGTGGCGGCGAGGCGCTCGCAAGATGGGGCGGCGCGAACGCCGGCCTGCCGTTCTACGTGTTTCTCGACACCACGGGCCGCAAGTTGGCAGACTCGAACGCCATGCCGGACGGCACCAACATCGGCTACCCGGTGAGCCCGGTCGAGATCGAGCGGTTCGTCGGACTCCTCGATCGCACGGCGCCTCACCTGACGTCGGCCGGCCGGTCGGCGCTGCTGGCGTATCTCGAGCAGGCTGCGCGGAAGCAGACCACCACGTCCGCGGTCGCCGCGCCCGGGCAGTGACGCGCTGGTCGATGCGGCGGCCCCGTGCCGCTGCCGGCGACGCCGTCCCGCGCGTCCGGCGCCGATGGCGCGAGAGACATTCGTGTCGCCGCTTCGCCTGACCCAGACAATTTTGTCCTGCTGGTCCTATCGCCTCGGCCGATTCGCCGCGCGGCGATTCGAGCGGGATCGCACGGACTGGATACGGCTCGACATTTTTGTCGAGCGAATTGAGATCGGCAGCCAGTGTTGTCGAGATGCGCGGTGCCGTCGCGGGCGGCCTCTCCGCGAGATCGTGAGAATCGGGCCGCTTCGCGAGGATTCCGCCGGCGCGCCCCTCTGGCTTCAGTCTTGCTCCCCATGTGCCAGGCGCGCCAATGCGCCCGAGAAGGAGAAGGAGACAGACGATGCGGTTCACATGTGCGCGTTGTGCGGGATGGGCGGCCGTGATGCTGTTGGTGGCTGGAGCCGCTCCGGCCGGCGCGCAGACGCCCGCGGCCGATCCGGAGCCGAAGGTCGTCACGGTCACCGGGAGCATGGACGTGCTCAATACCTACATGTTCCGTGGCATCCGGCAGGACGACACGCGCGCGATCTTCTGGCCCGCGGTCGACCTCGGGCTGACGGCGTACTCGGGAGACGGCGGATTGAAGAGCGTCAGTTTCAACGTCGGCAGCTGGAACAGTCTGCATACGGGCGACATGGGCAAGCGCGGGCCGACCGGAAAGCTGTGGTACGAGGACGACTTCTACGCGACGGCCGGGCTCGGCTTCGCCGGGGGCGTGAGTCTCGGCACGACGTTCACGGCGTACAGGAGTCCCAACGACAGCTTCAGCACCGTGAAGGAGATCGCGTTCAACCTCGGCGTCGACGATAGTGCCGCGCTCGGCAAGGGCGCGCTCCACCCGTACGTGATCACCGCGTTCGAGTTCGACACCCAGCCCGGCCTCGGCCAGGCGGACGGCGGCGAAAAGGCCGGCACCTATCTCGAGCTCGGCGTGAAGCCCGGCGTCACGGCCCCGCATTTCAGCGTCGCCTTCCCCGTCAAGACGGGTTTGAGCGCACGCAACTACTACGAGCTGGACGGCGTCGACCACAAGTTCGGCTACTTCAGCGCAGCCGGCATCGTGACCGTGCCGATGGGATCGACGACCTACGGTGCGTGGAACGTGCACGGCGGCGTCGAGTTCCAGGCCCTGGGCGACACGACGAAGGCCATCAACGGCGGCAAGGACACCAAGGTCATCGCGCTCGCCGGAATCGGGTTCTCCTACTGATCGGAAGGGACGTCTGTCTGGGGCGCCGACCGCGCGCGGGGGTCTCCTGCGCGTGGCGGCGCTCGACGCGTGCGGGTCGCGTCCGGAGCCTTCAGGGCGCCTCGGTCGCCCGGAGGCCCAGACCCGTGGCGACGACGAGCAGCAGGGCCGCGATCAGAAAGGGAGCGCCCGGGAGCCGCCAGCTTCGGAACGAGCTGAGGGCGGCGGCAAAGACGAGGCTGAACAGCGCCGGCGAGATCATGTTCGCGATGCCGGTGATGCTGCTGAGGGCGCCCTGGAGCTGGCCTTGTTCGGATTCGGCGACGCGCCGGGTCATCAGGCTCTGCGCCGAAGGTCCGTACAGGCCCCAGATCGCCATGATCGGCACGCCGACGAGGAACAGCCGTCCGGTCGGCGCGAGGCCGTAGACCACGAAACCCGCCGCTCCGCACAGCAGGCCGAGCACGAGGGTGCGCCTTTCGCCGAGGCGCCCGACGATCGGGCCGACGAGTCCACCCTGCACGATGGCGGACGTCACGCCGACGGCCGCGAGCGTGTAGCCGACGGTTCGCGTGTCCCAGTGATACCGGTAGTCGGCATACAGGACGAACACGCTCGGCAGCGACATGTGCGCGAGGTAGTAGAGGAAGTGCATGCCGCCGAACCAGGGCAGGCGCGCGTGCGATTGGAGGAGCCGCAGCGCTCCGATCGGATGGGCGCGGCGCCACGCGAACGGGGCGCGACGATCGCGGTGAAGCGATTCCGGAAGCACGAACAGTCCGTACATCGCGTTCGTCAGGCTGAAGGCGGCGGCGACCCAGAACGGCAGGCGCGGATCGTACTGGCCGAGGATGCCGCCGAGCGCGGGGCCGACGACGAAACCGATGCCGAAGGCCACCCCCATCATGCCGAACGACCTTGCCCGGCGCTCGACCGGTGTCACGTCGGCGATGTAGGCGTACGCCGTCGCGATGCTGGAGGACGTGATCCCGGAGACCACACGTCCCACGAAGAGCCACTCGAGGTTGGGTGCGAGCGCCATGAGCACGTAATCGCAGCCGAGCCCGAAGTTCGAGAGCAGGACGACCGGCCGGCGGCCGAACCGGTCCGAGAGGGCGCCCACGACCGGCGAGGCCAAGAACTGCATCAGCGCCCAGACCGTGTTGAAGGCGCCCAGCGTCCTGGCGGCCGACGCCGTGTCGCCGCCGCGAAACATCTTGACGAGCTCCGGGAGCACCGGAATCACCATGCCGAGCGCCAGCATGTCGAGCAGGATCGTGATGAAGATGAAGATCACCGCCGCCCGGCGCGGAGCGGCGACAGGATTCGTGACGGTCATACGCGACGCCGTTCACACTAACATGCGTCGGCGGCCGATCCCTCCGTGGCGCCGCTGCGTCGGAGTGCGTCCCAGTCGCGCGGCGCGTCGCCGACCGGGCGCAGGATGACGTAGCTGACGATCACGAGTCCCAGCAAGGTGAGGATCGCCACCGACTGCCCGACGAGCGGCGAGAATCCGCCCCGCTCCACGATCAGATAGGTCGTCAGGCTCCACAGCACGGGGCCGGACACGGCCGAGAATCGCCCGACCATGCCGTACAGGCCGTAGAACTCGCCAATCCGGTCCGGCGGCGTGAGCCGGAGCATGTACGGGCGATCGGCCGACCAGGTGCCGCCGAGCGCCAGGCCGGCGAGCACGGCGACGACGTACAACCAGAGAATCGGGATCGTGAAGAGACCGATGGCGGCGGCCAGGAGGAACGTCGCGATCCAGAGCCAGAGGACGGCGGTGAGCGTGCGCTTCGGACCGTAGCGGTCGACCAGCCAGCCCCAGGCGAAGCCGCCGACGACCGCGAACGTCACGGCCGAGATCATCACGACCTGCGCCGTGACCTCTCCCCGAGTCCGTGTCATCCCGGTCGCCATCGCCGCGTTGACCGTGTAGAGCGACATGTACGCGATGACCGTGTTGATCGCGTCGGTGTAGAACACGCGGCCGATCAGGAAGCGGAGGAGACCGGGGTACTGCTGGCCGGACCGGAGAGTTCGCCACGTCTGCTGCGTCGACTCGCGGATCATGGCGGCCCCGAAAATCGCCCGCGGGCGGGGATTGCCGCGCTCGCGAACGAACACGAAACACGGCAGCGAGAGCAGGAGGAACGCGACGCCGATGATCGTGAACAGCCGAGAGTAGTCCTGCGTTCCGAACACCAGGCCGATGCCGATCGCGAGGTAGGAACCCAGATAGCCGACGCCGACGCCGATCCCGCTGATGCGGCCGCGGTTCTCCTCGGTCGTCACCTCGGGCAGCAGCGCGTCGTAGTACTGCAATCCCGCCTGATACGCGGCGTTGCCGACGACGAACAGCACGGCCGAGAGCGTGTAGCCGGCGCGGGCGAGCAGCACGGTGCAACCGCAGCAGAGCACGGTGCTCCAGACGAGGAACGGCATGCGCCGGCGCGCGCGGTCGGTCATCGCGCCGAGCAGCGGCGAGATGAAGAAGATGATGCCCATGGAGATCGACGTGATGACGCCGTACACACGATCGGCGCGGTCGGCGCCCACCTCCCGCGCCACATACAGCGAGAAGTACAGCGAGACGACTCCCATCGAGAAGATCGTGTTGGCGAGATCGTAGATGACCCAGGCAACGACGGCGCGCGTGGCCGGAGCCCTCCTGGCGGTCGAGGACGTCACGAGCGCGACAGTATAGTGGAGCCGGAGATGCGTCTCTATCTCGTCCATCACGCGGAGGCCGTCGGTCCGGAGGTCGACTCGCAGCGTCCCCTGTCGATCCGCGGCCGCGCGCAGGCCCAATCCCTGGCGGATCGGGCCAGCATCGCCGGCTGCACGCCTTCCGCGATCTGGCACAGCGGCAAGCTGCGTGCGCGGCAGACCGCTGAGGCGTTCTACCGCACCTGCAGTCCGTTCGCCGAGTTCCGGATGATCCGGGGTCTGCTTCCCTCCGACCCTCCGACGTACCTGCGCGACGCGGTCAGCGGCGAGGCGCGCGACATCCTGGCCGCCGGGCACATGCCGAATCTCAGAGAGGCTCTGCGCCTGCTCGCACCGGAGTCGGTCGAATTTCCCCTCCACGGCCTCGTGGCGCTCGAAACGGCCGACGAGGGTGGAAGCTGGCGCGAGACGTGGCGACTGGCATCGGAGTAGACTGGCGTCGGCCCGCTCCGCCAAGGTGAGGTTCCCGATGCGCCGTGTGCTCGAGATCGCCTGCCTTGCCTTCGCAGGGGCGCTGCCGTTTCTCGTCCAGACGGCGCGCCCCGCCGCGCGTTCGTCGTTCGCCCAGGCTCCCCCGTCGCAGTTCCGCGCCGGCGTCGATCTCGTGCAGGTCGACGTCTCCGTCCTCGACAAGGTCCGCAAGCCGGTGCGCGGCCTCACCGCGGCGGACTTCACGCTGTTCGAGGACGGCAAGCCCCGGCCGATCGTCGCGTTCAGCGCTGTCGATCTGCCCGCCGGAGACCCCACGATCGCTCCGTGGACGGCCGACGTGGCGCCGGACGTCTCGACCAACACGCTTCCCGAAGAAGGGCGTCTGGTCGTCATCGTCCTGGATCGGTCGATCCCCGACGGGTTCCCGATGCTGAATGCGCGTGCGATCGCGAAGGCGTCCGTGCGGGAGCTCGGGCCCGGCGATCTGGCGGCCGTGGTGGACACGGGCGGCGGCACGCCGCACGACTTCACCGCCGATCGCGCCGCGCTCGTCGCCGCGATCGACGGCGACTATCCAGCGGCGGAGCTGTCCGACAGCGCCAACGAGGTCTGGAGCGATCTGCTCGCCGGTCTCGAGAATCCCGTGTCCAACCCGGGGCTGGCGGCGCTCGAGTTCAGCGCGCAATGCCTGTGCGGTGCGTGCGTGCTCGACTCGATCGCCCGGATCGCCGAGGCCGTCCGGGACGTGCCGCGGCGGCGCAAGTCGCTGCTCTTCATCGGGCGCGACCTGCAGGTCGAGACGACCGAGTCGATCTGCATCGATCCGGTTCGCAAGGCGCGGGAGGCCATGTTTCGCGCGCTGGATCTGGCGAGTCTGACCGTGCACTCGCTCGATCCTGGCGGCCTCGAGACGCTGAGCAACGCCGCCGGCACGCGCGTGCGGGGAGGCGCGGCGGGATCCGCCTATCTGATGAGGGCGCGAGGCAACCTCGTGCGCCAGGGGAACATCTCCGTCCTGCCCGATCGCACCGGCGGCCGCACCGTGCTGAACACCAACGACCCCGTCGCCCGCGTGCCGGAGATCTTCGCCGAGAGCGATTCCTACTATCTGCTCGGGTTCGAGCCGGCCGTCGCCGACGGCCGGCGCCACGAGATGAAGGTCAGGATCGATCGCCGCGGACTGGACGTGCGGACGAGGCGCGAGTTCGTCGCCGAGGGGAAGACGGCCGCCGAGCAGGGCGTGACCGATTCGCCCGGCTCGGCGATCCGCGCCATCGGCGGCCTCATGCCCGCGCACGACGGCGTGGCGCTGACCGCGCGGGCATCGGCGCTCCCCGCTCCGGGGACGCACGCGCCTGTCCTCGCCGTCGCCGTGCACGTCGAGCAGGACGGCGGAACGGACCCGCCGGCCGCGGTCGGCGCGGCGGAACCCGTGGAGCTGGTGACCGAAATCCTGACGATGGCCGGACGCCCGGTTGGCGTGCTCCGCCAGACGCTCCGTGTTCAGCCCAGGCCCGGCGTCGGCCGCACGATGGGCTACGACGTGCTCCAGCGGATTCCGGCCCGCCCGGGTCGGTACCAGCTCCGGATCGGCGTGCACAACATGGCCACGGGCGGGACCGGCAGCGTGTACACCTTCGTCGACGTGCCCGACTATCGGCGAACGCCGTTCGCGTTGAGCGATATCCAGATCTACCTGCCGTCGGCGTCGCCGGCGATGGCGGGCGAGCTGAGCGACGTGCTGCTCGCGCCGGTGACCGCCCGCCGGACGTTCGACCACGATCAGCGCGCGACCGCCTTCGTCCGGCTCTATCAGGCGCCGGGAGCGCCCGTCCGCGTGTTCCTGTCGACGAGCATCGTCGACGATCGCAACCGGCGGCGCTACGGGCAGGAGGGATCGATCGAGGCGGCGAGGTTCACGACCGCCGGCGCGACCGATTACGTCGTCGATCTTCCCACCGGCGAGCTCGAGCCCGGAGAGTACCTGCTGACGGTCGACGCCAAGGCCGGCATGACGGACGCGGTTCGCGAGGTGCGATTCAAGATGCGGTAGGGGGGTACCCGGGTTCCGTGGTTCAGCCCTTGATCTCGTCCCGCAGGGCCTGCCGCAGCAGTTCCCAGGCGCGGCGGACGTGCCGCTCCTCGGTCCTGATGTTGCCGACTGCGAGGCGGATGACGAAGCGACCGCCGAGCCTGGTGTGCGAGAGAAAGACCTCGCCGGTCTGATTGACGCGATCGAGCACGCGCGCATTGAGCCGATCGATCGCCGGCTCGTCCGCCGTGAGCGCCGCTGGCCGGCACCGGAAACAGACGACGCTGAACGGCACCGGGGCGAGGCGCTCGAACTCGGCATCGCCGTCGACCCAGCCGGCAAAGACGCGGGCCAGGCGAACGTGCTCCGCCAGGCGCGCGCGGACGCCCTCGGCCCCGAAATATCGAAGAATCGCCCAAAGCTTGAGCGACCGGAATCGGCGGCCGAGCTGAAGCCCCGTGTCCATCAGGTTCCGCGCGGCGTGGCGCTCCGGCGTTTTCAGGTACTCCGGCGTGAGCGAGAACGCGCGCTCGAGGACGTCCATGCGGCGCGTGAACAGCACGCTGAGGTCGAAGGGCGTGAACAGCCATTTGTGCGGATTGACGACCAGCGAGTCCGCCTCGGCCAGGCCCTCGCGCACCCACTCGAAGCCCGGTACCATCGCCATCACGCCCGCGTAGGCGGCGTCCACGTGCAGCCAGATGCGCTCGCGCTGGCAGAGCTGCGCGATCGCCGCGACCGGGTCCACGCTCGTCGTCGAAGTCGTGCCTACCGTCGCGACGACGGCGATCGGAATCAGTCCCGAGTCACGGTCGGCCCGAATCGCCGCGTCCAGCGTGTCGACCCTCATCCGAAAGGAGTCGTCGGCCGCGACGCGCCGGACGGCGTTCTGGCCAAGTCCGAGCGCCATGACCGCCTTGTCGATGGAGGAGTGTCCGTGCTCGGAGCAGTACACGCGCGTCCCGGCGAGATCGGACCGGCCAGCCAGGCCGCGCGTGCGGACGTCAGGGATCGCCGACTCTCGCGCGGCCGCCAGGGCATGGAACGTCGAGACCGATGCGGTGTCGTAGATGACGCCTTCGACCTCGTCGGCCAGATGCATCAGGCGCGCGAGCCACCGGAGGGTGACCTCCTCGAGCTCGGTCGCAATCGGCGACGTGCGCCAGAGCATCGCCTGCTGGTTCAGCGCCGATGCGGCGAAGTCCATCAGCACGCCAGGGCCGCTGGCCGTGATGGCGAAGTAGGCCAAGAATCCCGGGTGATTCCAGTGCGTGGCGTTGGGCAGAACGAGACGATCGAGATCGTCGAGCACCCGCTCGAACGGCTCGCCCGATTCGGGCGCGTGGGCGGGCAGCCCCAGGCGAACGTCGCCGGGCTTCGTGTTCGGGAGGACGCGCTGCTCCTCGATGCCCTCCAGATACCTGGCGATCCACTCGACCAGGAGATGACCGTGCCGCCGGAACTCCTCCGGCGGCATGTCGCCAAGCGGGGTCACAGGCGGATTATAGGGCGCGCATGAGGCCGACCGCGGCGCGGCGCCGCTCAGTCGTTCTGTTGCCGCGGGATCGAGACCGTAATCGGTTCGGTCAGCCGCACGGTGAGCGGCGTGCCGGCTTGCAGCACCACGTCCGTAGGCGCGCCGGTCATCACGGCGGCGGTGCCGCCTGCCGCGCCCATCGTCGACCCGATGGCCGCGCCCTTCTTCCCGCCGATCACGGCGCCCAGGATTCCCCCGATCGCGGCGCTCGCGCCCACCTTCGTGGCGGCGGGAGCCGTCGGCGATTCGCTCTCGCGGAAGATCGTCTCCGTTTCGATCGGGAGCCGCGTGCCGTCCGGCAGCACGAGCGAGTTGAACCGCACCCCGATCCGGGCGCGATCCTTGAACTTGCCGCCGCGCTCGACCGAAGCGACGACGCCCTCGAGCCTGGCGCCAGACGAGATCGCCGCGTGCCCGTCAACGGTCACGTCGCGAGCGACCCGGGCGACGACGCTGTCCTCGACGCGCGCCGTTTCGCTGGAGATATTGGTTTCGAGACGGATGCCGATGACCGAGTCGCGCTCGACAGTCAATTCCTCCGCAGGTGGCTCGTACGGCTCGAACGCGGGCAGGGGAGCCGGTGTGTACGGCAGAGCGGTCGGCACCGGTTTCGGCTCGGCCGTCGTCGCGGACGGGGGCGGCGCCGGCAACGTCGTGCTCGCCCGATCGACGTCCCGCGCCACGGCAGCCGGCCGTGCGTCGGCGCGCTTCGAGGGAGACGAAGACGGCACGGCGCGGCCGGCCGGGTGCGCTGCCGGCGCGTCGACTCCCGCCTTCGGCCTCCGCGCGGCCAGCTCCCGCTCGGACCGGGCCGGGGCGTTCGCCGAGCTCTCGTCCGGCGTTCCCGCCTGGGCCAGAACGGCCGGTTCGCCGATCACGGCTGGCTCCCCGGCGTTCTGCCGAAGGGCGACGTAACCGCCTGCAGCGGCCCCGGCCACGGTGGCGACTCCAAGCACGACGAATCCGAGCATCCTGGTGGTCATAGTCTTTTCGCTCGCTCGGCTGCTCTCCACAGCAAGCCCCGTGCCGCGATTCCGGTCTTCGGCACCGTATGGTAAAGCAAACCGGCCGGCATCCGGAGGACAGTCGCGTCCCCGATTTGCCACAGCGCAACGGCCACCGAATCGCTTCACGAGCGGCCGCGTCGCGCCTTTCTGCGGCAAGCGCGGGGTGGCACACGGCCACCTCCCGCGAGGCCGGCGGCACCCCCGTTGCATGGCCTCGCCGCATGTCGAGCATCTCCAGAATCTCAGGGGTCGCGTTCGTCCTGGCGCTCCTGCTCGGCGGCCCGGCCGC
The DNA here is from genome assembly GCA_963764505.1 of uncultured Acidobacteriota bacterium. Lineage (GTDB taxonomy): Bacteria > Acidobacteriota > Vicinamibacteria > Vicinamibacterales > SCN-69-37 > CAVXSP01. Next base: position 647,517 of record CAVXSP010000001.1, read on the forward strand.
CGCCGCGACGACCGCTGACCAGCTCGTCGCCCTCGCACGCGCCGGCCTCGACGACGACGTGTTGATCGCGCTGATTCAGACGGACGGCTCGGTCTTCCAGCTCACCGCCGACGATATCCTCGCGCTTCACCAGCAGGGGCTGAGCAGCCGCGTGATCAGGGCGATGCAGGACACGGGCCGGCCGCCGGGGCCCGAGTGCGCTGCACCGCCAGCAGGGCTGGATGCGGGTGTGGAGTCGGGGGCGGGCTGGATCGGGACGCCAGAAGCGATCGCGCCTCGTGCAACCGCCGTCAGTGCGGATCGGGCATTCGCGCAGCCCATCATTGAGGAAACCGCGGTTCCCGTGCCGGTGGCGGTGCCGGTCTACGTCAGGACGCCGGTCGCGCCGAGGAAGCCGGCGGAGCCGGTCTACTGGGGCTGGGGCGGCGAGCGCAGGCCGGACAGCTGGGAGCCGACGTCGTCTTCCAGGACCGCCTCGCACGACCGGCCCGCAGCGCACCAGCCAGCGGCGAGCTCCGATCGGGCGACGCCCAAGGATCGCAGCGCGTCGCACGACCGGACGGCTCCGCCTCCGGACGCCAAGGAAAAGGGCACGCGAAACCGCTGAGCCTCGACTTAGACTGAGTTCGTGACGGTCATCGTCATTGGCGCCGGCATCATCGGCGCCGCTATTGCCGAAGAGCTGGCCTTTCGTGGCGCGCGGGTGACGGTGCTCGACATGCGCTCCCCGGGCCGCGGCGCCTCGCAGGCGTCGGCTGGTCTGCTCGCGCCGTACAGCGAGGCGCGGGCCCATCCTGCGCTCCTGGATCTCTGCACGGAAAGCCTCGATCTCTACGACGAGTTCGTGCGGAACGTCCGTGAGCGTAGTGGACTGGCCGTTCAGTATGGGCGCGACGGCACCGTGGAGGTGGCGCTCACCGAAGACGAGGCGACGCGGCTGCGCGACACGCACGCCTGGCTGCAGGCGCGCCATGTCGAATCGCAGTGGCTGGAGCCCGGCGGGCTGCGCGAGCTCGAGCCGGCCGTGACGTCGGATGCCGTGGGCGCGCTGCTCGTCGCGGCGCAAGGGTTCGTCGGCGCCGGCTCTCTCGTCCGCGCCCTCGTCCAGTCTGCGCGCCTCCAGGGCGCGGAGTTCGAGAGTCCCGTCGAAGCGGTTCGGGTCGAACCACTGGGCGACGGGATCGAAGTGCGGTCCGACGCGCGCCGCCTGCTCGCCGATGCGGTCGTCGTCGCGGCGGGGCCGTGGTCGAGCCGGCTCCGGATCGCGGGCCATGCCGCGCTGCCCGTCCGGCCCATCCGCGGGCAGCTCGTGCAGTTGACTTGGGCGGGCGACGGTCTGCCGACCCGCCCGATTTGGGGCTCACGTGTCTATACGGTGCCGTGGCGGCCCGACACGCTGCTCGTCGGCGCCACCGTGGAGGATGTCGGATTCGACGAGCGGTCGACCGTCGCCGGCGTGCACGATCTGCTCGGCGGCGTGGGGGAGCTCTTGCCGGGATCCTGGCAGGGCGCCGTCGCCGAAGTACGGGTCGGGCTCCGCCCGGCCACGGGCGACGGGTTGCCGCTGCTCGGACCGCTGCCCTCGGACGGACGCATCCACCTCGCGACGGGCCACTACCGCAACGGCGTGCTGCTCGCGCCGCTCACCGCGAGGCGCGCTGCCGATCAGATCATGGCGTGACGCCCGGGGAGAGCCCGCGTTGTCGCGTTGGACGCCGAAACGCTCCGCTTTGGAGGACCACATGAAACTCTCGACTCAGGAGATCGACGCGCGTCTGGAGAACCTGAGCGGCTGGTCACGGTCGGGCGATGCACTCACGCGCCAGTTCACGTTCGCCGGGTTTCCCGACGCGATTGCATTCGTCGCCCGGCTGGCGTTCGATGCGGAGGCGGCGGACCATCATCCGGATCTGCAGGTGAGCTACAGGAGAGTGACGGTCAGCTGGTCGACGCACGACGAGGGAGGCGTGACCGAGAAGGACTTCGAGGGGGTGCGGCAGGCCGACGCGATCGCGGCGAAGCTCGCCGGATAGAATCGTGCGTCGGCCGACACGATGCGCCTGAAGACGTCCTACACCGCCCGCGAGGTCGCGGCGCTCACGGGCCTGAGCGCCAGACAGCTGCAGGGCTGGGACGCCGGCCGGATCTTCCAGCCCGCGATCGCGCCACGTCGCACGAACGCCGGCGGGTTCACGGAGCGGCGCTACACGCCGGTCGACCTGCTCGAGCTGCTCGCGCTGGCGGAATTGCGGCGGAAGGGATTTCCGCCGGCGCAGCTGAAACAGCTCATGCAGACGCTGCAGCAGTACTTTCGACGGCGCCTGTCCGAGACGCTGGACAACGCCGGCGAGATGCGCCTGCTGACCGACGGCCGCGGCCTGTTCCTGCGCACGCGCCAGGGACACGTCTTCGATCTGCTCGTCAGCCCCACGCAGCCGCTCGTCACCGCCGACGGACTGCCGCTCAGGCCGGTGACCGGCCGCGCGCGGAGTCCGAAGCGCAAGCGCTGACGCCCCGACCGTGTGCCGCGCGGCATACGGCATTTCCCGCGCGCTCCGCCCCGGAGGCGATGGTGCGTCCATGGGGAGTTGGCTACCCCCACCCCCCGGGCATTACCCATGGGTGGGGGGCTGCCTGGGCTGATTCTTGCAGCTTCGCCGATCGACGGGATCGAGGAGGCTTCCATGAAGAATGTCTTCTGGCCACTCACCATCATCCTCACCGCTCTGCTGGCGACCATGGTCGGCTGCTCGCGGCAGCCCGCGGCAAATCGCTCGGCCCAGCGGCCCGCTTCGCAGGCCGCTTCATCCTCGTCGACCGAGAAATCGAGCGCGTCCTCCGTAGCGGCACCCGCTGAAGTGCCGGCGAATCGGGCGCGCGTCGGCACGCCGAGCCCGGTGAACCCGCCCCGGCGGGCGGGGTCCGAGATTGAGGTCACCGTGCCGGCGGGCACGAGCCTGGGCGTTCGTCTCGACTCGGCCGTGAGCTCGAAACAGAGCCATGTGGAGGATTCGGTCGAGGCGACGCTCATTCGGCCACTCACCATCGGCAAGCGAGAGGTCCTGCCGGCCGGCAGCCGCATCAAGGGTGACGTGGTCGCCGTGGAACCGGCCGGCACCGTGAAAGGACGCGCCCGTCTGCTGCTCCGGTTCCGCACGCTCACCGCGCGCGGAGAGTCGTATCCGATCGTGGCCCAGATCTCCAGGATCGCGCCCGCGACCAAGAAGAAGGACGCCGAGAAGGTCGGGCTGCCCGCAGTGGGCGGCGCGATCGTTGGCGCGATCGTCGGCGGAAAGAAAGGCGCGGCCGTCGGCGCGGCTGCCGGAGCGGGAGCCGGCACGGCCGTCGTGCTCGCGACCCCCGGGCAGGAAGTCACGATTCCGAAGGGGTCGATTCTGGGGCTCACGCTCAGGCAGCGGGTGGTCGTGAAGGTGCCGCCCGAGTCCTGACCAGGGCGGTTCGCACCGCCGCTGGGGCCGGTCGTTCGCGCGGCCTACCGGGCAGCGCCCGGTGCCTTGCGCTCGGCGCAGCGGAGAAGGTCGTGCTGGCGTCGCCGGTTCCGAGAACGTGCGAGTGCCGTACCTGATCGCGATCCCTCACGCACCTGGGCAGCCGCGCCGTGTGCAGCGCGTAGCCAGCGTGATCGACACCAGGAACTGACGACGCGGTTCTCTACACGTAGTGTCCGAGCGCCATCAGCGCGGTCGTGACGACGAGCAGGACGACGATGATCCGCCCGGCCGTGGCCGCCTTCTGGCGACGGCGCGCGACCTGGGCCATCAGCGCCGCCCGGCCGGCCGGCTCGGTCCGCTCCAGCTGCTCCAGCAGCGCCACGACGGCCTTCATGTTTCGGCCCACCACGCTGCCCGCCATGACCGCCGCGACCAGCCCCAGCACGCCGCCGGCGCCGAACACGCGTCCGCCCAGGGTGGAGCTGAGGCCCGGGTCGAAGCCGTCGGTGAAGCGCCAGTAGAGCCAGAGTCCGGTCAGCACGGTTGTGCCGGACACGCTGGCGATGAAGACGGGCACGCGGCGGCCGAGCCCGAGCATCACCTTCCCGGCGTCGGGACCCGCCGCCCGGAGCGCCGGCATCAGCAGGAAGCTCACGAACACCGCGGTGCCAATCCAGATGCCGCCGAACAGGACGTGCAGCACGCGAACACTCAGAAAAATTCCAGTCACTTTGAGGGCGCCTCCGTGTCTCGCGCGACCATAATACATAGAGGGACTCGATTGGAGTGGAGCATGCCTCGAAGACTGCTGACGATTGTGGTCGCCGCGGCGCTGCTGGTCGTCCCGGAGGTCGCGGCCGCCCAGAAGCTGGTGTTCGTCACGCGGCACGCCGAACGGGCGGACGAGCCGGCGCACGATCAGCCGGATCCCCCGCTCTCGCCGGATGGCAAAGCGCGCGCCCTGAAGCTCGAGACCATGCTCCAGGACGCGCACATCGAAGCGATTTACGTGACGCAATACCGGCGCACGCAGCAGACGGCCGCGCCGCTGGCGGACAAGCTGGACGTCACGCCCGAGGTCATGCCGACGAGCCTGCCCGCCCTGCTCGACGCGCTGAAGGCGCACCATGCCGATGACGTGGTGCTGATCGTCGCCCACTCCAGCACCATTCCGGCGATCATCAAGGCGCTCGCCGGGCCATCCGTCGACCTGGACGAGTCCGACTACAGCAGCCTGTTCGTCGTCGTCCCCGTGAACCACACCGTCCTCCGGATGCACTACTAGCCCGATGCACTCCGTGACGCTGGTCGTCGTCACGGCGGCGGCAGGGGCCATCGCCGGGGCGCTCGGGACGCTGCTCGGACTGGGCGGCGGCGTGCTGCTCGTGCCGTTCCTCAACCTCGGTCTCGGGCTGCCGATGCGCAACGCGAGCGCGGTGAGCCTCGTCACCGTGATCGCCACCTCGAGCGTCACCTCCGCTGCCCGCGGCCGCCTGCATCTGGTCAATCTCCGGCTCGGCATGGTCCTGGAGATCTTCACGACGGCCGGAGGCTTCGCGGGCGTGCTCTTCGTCAACCGCGTGTCCGATCGCGCGCTCCAACTGGCCCTCGGCGTCGTCACTGGTTGCATCGCCGTCGTGATGGCGGGACGGCGCGGGCGGCGGAACATCATGGTGGATGCGACGGTCGACCCGGGCGTGCTCGGCGGCCGGTACCACGACGATGAAGCCGGCGCCGACGTGGTGTACCGGTTTCGTCGGCCGGGCGTCGGCTTCGGCGCGTCGTTCGTCGCGGGGTTCGTCTCGACGCTCGGCATCGGGGGCGGCGTGCTGAAGGTGCCGGCGCTCAACGCCTGGTGCGGCGTGCCGCTGCGGGTAGCCGCCGCCACGAGCGCCCTGATGATCGGCGCCACCGCGGTCGTCGGCTCAATCAACTACTTCGTGCGGGGCGACATCGTCGCGCCGCTGGCCGCCGCCGGCGCTCTCGGCGTCCTGCTCGGCTCGCGCGGCGGCGAGGCGATCGGCGCGCGGAGCCGCACCCAGGGATTGAAGCTGCTCATGGCCGTCGTGCTCGCGGTCGTGGCCATCCTCTTCCTGGTCAAGGCCGGGCGATGACGAACGACAGCCTCTCGGGCCTCGAACGTCGCATCGGCCGGATTCTCCGTCTTGGAGTCGCGACGAGCACCGGCCTGCTGATCGCCGGGCTCGTCCTGTGGCTCGCGCAGATGCCGCTCGCGCCGAAGGTCCTGAATGCGGGTCTGTTCGTGCTGATCGCCGTCCCGATCTCGCGCATTCTCGCCTCGTTCGTCGATGCCCTCCGTCGCCGCGATCACCTGCTCAGCGGCGCGACCGCCGCCGTCCTGCTGGTGCTTGCGCTGACGATCGCGTACTCGCTGCTCGTCTCCCCACCGTGAGCGCGGCGAACGGATCCCGGCGGCCTCAACCCGACCCGCTCTCGTCCGCGCCGGCGTACGCGGCGTAGGCCAGGTCGCGATCCGCTGCAGGCACCAGAGGAAACCCGGCGAGGACAGATCGGAACGCGCCGGGCGCCAGGCCGTACAAGTGTGCGACGGCTCCCTGCAGCCGCGCCTGCGTCCGCCTCGCGAACGGCCTTCCAGACAGCCGCTCCGCGAGGCGGGCGATAAGGCGCTGCGGCGCCTCGCCGGTCCAGATGGGCACCGGCAGGCTCTCGATCAGTGTCGTCGTCAAGTGTCCGCCCATCAGCATGCGAACGGCGGCGTTGAGGACGAAGCTGTTGAAGACGCCGCACAGGAACTGCTGCTGGAATGGCGGCAGCGGCGTCTTCAGACAGTGGAGCGTGTGACTGGTCACCACGCCGGCCGGCACGATCGCGGCGATCAGCGAAAGCCGGTTCGAGACGCCGGAGACGTCCCGATACGCGAGCCGCGCCTGGGCGCCGGCGCCGCTGCCCAGCAGGCGCTCGACGGCCGCAGGCTCGATTCGAAACCTGGCCGAGCTGACCGAGGCGACGAACGGTTGCAGGTGCTTGCCCTCGAGCACGGGCATTCCGCGCGCGCCGAAGTGCGCACGGTCATCGGTGACGTTGAGCTCCCGCCCGAACCGGGCATTCCAGCCGGCCTCGTCGCCGAGGCGAGGGTGCCGCGAGGTCAGATGCTCGAGCAGCTCGAGGTCGCTCGACCGCCGGATGTCGGGAATCCGCCGGGACGGACCCCCGACGCGCCGGATCGTCTCCGGTGACAGTTGCAGCGGCCGGCCGGACGCCGGGCGCCCGGCAGCGTCGGCGGAGAGTGCCGCGATCTCCTCCTGCGTCTTGACCCCGAAGCGCGTACGGATTTCGCGTGTCGGTGCGCCCGGGCTCGTCACGAGGGCCAGGAACCGCAGCCCGCGATGGATGGGGAAGATTCCAAGGGCATTGTCGAAGCCGTCGATGCTCTCGGTGGTCGACGAATCGAGCAGGCGCGCGCGCAGAGCTGCCGCGCCGTCGTCGACTGCGAGCCCCCAGGGCAGCAGGAGTCCGACGCGGCCGCCTGGACGCACGAGCGACAGCGCTCGTTCGAGGAACGGCTGATACAGGTTGACGTGCCCGCGCCGGCACGAGGGGTACAGCCCGGACTCGCGGATGAACCGCACGAGCAGATGGTGAAGGCCACGTGGCGCGCGGGTGGATCCCGCCGCCCGCGCGGTTCGTCCGGCGCCGTCTTCCCGAAGCATCTCCCAGGGCGGATTGCCCACGACCGCGTCGAAGCCGGCCCGTTCCCTCGGGCGGCCGGCGTCGTCGTAGAACACGTCCGGGAATTCGAGGGGCCAGTGGAAGAAGCGCCCCTTCGCGGCGATCGCGCCGGCGCGCGAGAGCCAGCGACCCAGCTGTGCGCCCCGCAGCGTCGGATCGCCCTTGAGCACGGCATCGATGGCGGCGCGCAGCTCGGCTGCGGATGGAGGCGGCGCGTCAGCGTCGGTTCCCGGCCGATCGGCGGACCAGAACCAGCGGGCGCACCACAGGTCGGCCGCACGGCACCAGGGCGCCAGCGGCGAGCGGCCGCCGCTGAGATTCGACCAGAGCGCCTCTTTGGCGCGCACGTCGTGCACGGTGTCGTCGCGCCGCTCGCGGAGCTCCGACAGCGGCTGCGCCAGCCGTCTGAGCGAGCGTTCGAGATCGAGATCCTCGAGCAGCGGCAACGTACCGCGCCGCCTGCCCGGGCGGTCGCCAACGTGCCGGAGGTCGTCCGGCGACGCGCCGACCAGACTGTTGCCGACCCGGAGCCGGTGGTCGAGGAAGCTCAGCGGCCTGCCCTCGGCCAGCGTCGCGAGCCACAGCGACAGCCGCGCCAGCTGAACGGCGATCGGATGCAGGTCGACCCCGGCGAGGCAGCGTTCGGCGATCAGGCGGCGGATATCGGCCTGCTCTGCCGGACCCAGGTCGCTTTCGCTCAGTCGCCCTTCTTCGACCAGTGCCCGCTCGCAGGCTGCGGCGAGATATCGGCAGGCCGCGACGAGAAACGCGCCGCTGCCCATCGCGGGATCGACGACGCGAATCGCGAGGATCTCGTCGCTACTGCGTCCGGCGACCAGCGGCGCGAGCGTCCGGCGGACCACGAGCTCGGCCAGCGCCTGAGGCGTGTAGAACGTGCCGCTCTGTTTCCGGCGGTCGCTGTGGCGCGCGGGGCGCGACGAGGTTGGCCGGGCGTCCAGCGGCAGGGCCGAGCGGTTCGCGTCGAAAGCGTCGGGCTCGAGATCCAGCACGCGTTCGTACACAGCCCCAAGCTGCTCGACGCCGAGATCCGCGTACGAAATCTCTTCGCGCCTTCCGGCCGTCACCCGGGTCGTGAGCGCCACGAGCGTCTGCTGGATTGCGCGGTCGCGGACCGTCGACGCCGGCGTCGGACGCCGGGCCGGCCGGCGCGCTTCGAGCGCCGGCGCGGCCGCGCGCGCGAACAGGCGTCCGTTGAACGGCCGCACGATCAGGTCGTCGGCGTGGCAGCCTGCCCGCGAGAGGCGGGTGACGGCCGCCAGCGCCTCCCAGAGCCCGTGGGCTGGCGTGGTGCGCGCCGCCTCGCGACACAGCGTCTCGACCGCATAGGCCTGGTGGTAGACGGGATGCCGATGCGGCAAGAGGTCCCGCGATTCGGCGAACAGCAGGAACAGCACGCGATAGAGCACGGTGAGGGCCTGTTCGAACGGGGGCCCCATGGCCCGCTGTCCGCGGCGGATCACGGGCGTCAGCGCGCGAAGAGACTCGATGACCCCGGCCTGGAGGTCCGCTCGCACCCGATCCTGAAACTGCCTGCCGGCGCGCACGAGGCGATCGAGCCTGCAGGCGTGGTGTCCGTCGCTTCGATCGAAGGCGGTGGCTCGTGCCAGCGTCAGCAACGTCGACAGACAGGCCGGCTCGAAGGCGCCGGGCAACGTGAAGTCCACGCTCTGCCGCGGCGCGGACTCGCCGACCGCGAGGATGGAGAGGAACGGCAGCGCCACGACGAAGCACCAGTCCGCGCCAACCTGCCGGGCGGCGGCGCACGCACCGCGCCAGATCGACGACGGGCGCGAGGCCCACGGAAGCACGAGCAGCGCGACGCTGTCCCCGCCCGGCGTAATGAGCTGGACGCGTGCGACGCTCCGTTCGAACGTCACGTCGCCGGCCCTGAACCCGAGCGCGGCAAACAGCGGGAGGGCGGCCAGATCGAAAACGGCGCGCACGCCCGTTGCCGGGCCGCACGACGAGGCCACGCGCTCCCACCAGCGCGTCAGGCGCGCAGCCTGTCGACGTACGTACCGCTCCTCCAGCGGGTCGGCGTCGCGCGCCAGTCGTTCGGCGAGATAGCGTCGCGGGAACAGCTCGCCGGAGACCGCCGGGGGCAGGCCGGTCATCGTCGCGCGGTCCCGATGGCCAGCTCGAGCACGGGAGCACCGGCGTCGACGCGAGCGGCGTCTTCCATCCGGCGGAGCCGATCGTCGAGATCGTGCTGAATGCGGTTGCCGATTCGGGCGATCGCTTCCGCGGCGCGCAGGGCGCGGCGATCGAACAAGCCTGGCTGAAGTTGCGACGGCCCGAACCCGTCCGCCAGTGCGCGGGCGATCGCCCGCTCCCGCTCCGCGGCGCGCGCCGCCTGGGCGCGGCGGAGCCGCTGCAGGCGCCGCGCCCGCGGCTGGACCAGGCGCAGGGCGGTCTGCCGCGCGGCCTCCAGCACGTCGGCGCGGCCGATTACGTACGACATTGGCCGCTCCACGCGGACGAAGACCAGGCGCCGCTCCACGAGACCTCCCGCCGCGTCGAACAGGGGAACGGAGAAGGCCAGAAGGATGGCGCCGCCGGCCGAACGTCCGGCGGACGCCCGGCCCGCGGCCGTCCATTCCGCGCAGGTCGACGCTCCCGGCGCACGCCACCGTGCGGCCAGTGCACGCTGGCGGATCAGCGCCCGGGCCGCGGCTCGGCCCGGGCGCGTCCAGGTATCGCAGAAGGCAATCCGGCGAAGCGGCGGATCGGAATCGGCCAGCGGCTCGCCGGCGAGCAGGTGGGCGCGAACGGCGTGTTCGTCGAGCTCGGGCAGCCTGATCGCGTCGGCGCCGAACCGTTGGCGGGCCGCCCAGGTCCGGCGAAGGAGATGGCCGAGCAGGCCCGATTCGGCATCGTGGCGCGCGACGAGCAGGCCGACGCGGACCTGCCGCGTCTGGCCGATGCGGTCGACGCGCCCGGCGCGCTGTTCGACGCGTACCGGATTCCACGGCAACTCAAGGTTCAGCACCCAGCGGCTGCGCGACTGAAGGTTCAGCCCCTGGCTGGCGACGTCGGTCGCCAGGAGGACGGACGCGGCGCCGGAGAGGAAACGGTCGATCTGCGCCTGTTGTGCGTCGCCGCTGAGCCCCCCGTGCAGCACGGCGACGGCTCGTACGCGCTCCATGCGCGGGAGCAGGCTGCGCACCGAGTCGCGGAATTCGGTGAAGACCACGACCGGTTCCCTCGTGCGCCGCGCCAGCCGCGCGAGGTAGCGCGCCTTGCTCTCGGTCCGCGAGGCGGCGCGTGCGAGCGCGCGCAGGCGCCGCAGCCACGCGCGCTCCCAGTCGGATCGCAGGCCGACGTCGACCGAGACCGACGCATGCTCTTCGCCGGTCCAGTCATCCTCGTCGGCCTCGAACCGCAGCGCTGGCTGCTGCCAGTCCGACATCGGCTCGCGGCGGTGACTCGGGTCGCGGAGGAAGGCGAGCCGCCGCCCGATCGAGATCAGCAGCGCGCCGCTCGTCGACAGCGCGCGCTTCCTGAAGACCGAGAGCAGCAACAGCGCCGGCAGCCGTCGGGACGGATCCGCGCGCTCGAGCACGGCCCGCTCGAATGCGGCGAGCGCGTCCAGCAGGCGCCCTTCTTCAGGCGCGGGCCGGATGGAATGCCATCGGAGCCGCCGCAGAGCGCTGCGGCCGACGATTGCCGGGGTGCGACGAAACACGACGATGTCGTCCTCGTCCTCGTCGTCGTCCACCGACGTCCTGCCGAGGCCGAGCAGCCGATCGAACGCCGCCTCGTCGCCGTTGTGCGGCGTTGCGCTCAGCAGCAGGATCTGCCGGGAACGGCGTGCGAGCGCGGCTGCCGCGCGGTGTCGTTCCGAGAGGCCGCAGACGGCGTGCGCTTCGTCGACGACCAGCAGATCCCACGCGTGTCCTGCGGCGCCCGGGAGCACGTGCGGCTGCTTCAGGTAGTCGATCGATCCGATCCACACGCCGGCGGTCGGCCAGAGTGGCTCCCGGCGTCCGGCGGATCTGGCGGCGTCGCCGAGACCTGCCGGGTCGGCCGCGCGCGTCTCCAGGCGGAAGCGCGCGAAGAGTTCCGCGGCCCACTGCCGGCGGAGCGCGGACGGCGCCACGACCAGGACGCGCGCGCCGGGGTGGCGCGCGCGAAGGTCGGCAATCGCGACGCCGGCCTGGATCGTCTTGCCGAGGCCGACGGCGTCGGCGACGAGCACGCGCCGCGTCTGCTCCAGGAGCGCCAGCGCCGGCTCGAGCTGGTACGGCAGGAGATCGATCGCCGCATCGCGCGCCGCCGCGAGCGTCCGGCACGATGCGGCGCGCCCGAGCAGACCGGCGAGCCGTGCGAGCAGCTTCTGGCGTCTCGCCCGCCGCGGACGGTCGCGGATGGAGGCCGCCTGCCAATGATCGAACGGCGCGAGGAAGGTCGCCCGGCCGATCCGGCCGGCGACCTCCATGCGAATCGCGTCGCCCACGCGTCGTGCGCGCTCGACTCGCCACCGCCGCTGGCGGATCCAGACCGTTGTGCCAGGCACCGGGAGCGCGGGTTGCACGTTCTGCCACCTCGACGGGCTGCGGCCGTGCAGAAGCTGCACCTCGCCCGTGAGCGATCGGAGGAAGGGCCGCGGCCGAGGATCTCGGAGAGGCAAGGAGGGTGCCAGGCGGGACCGGCCTTCCGGCGAAGGGCCGGCTTCGTCAGGGCACCAGGCGGCAGTACGTGGCGCCGAGGTGCGACGCCGCATCGTCGTGGAACTCGAGGACGAGCGGGTGCCGCTCCAGAGCGGACTGGACCACGGCGCGCTGCACGCCGCGTCCCCGGCCGTGAACGATCCGAACGTCCCGGAGGCCGGCGGCATGCGCGGCGCGCAGGTACTCGTCGACGACCGACGGCACGTCGCGCGGAGCGAACGCGTGGAGATCGAGATCGGGTTCGATCGGCACCTCGTGGATCACGTCCTCACCCCGCGTGCGACTTCGTGTGCGTGGCGACGACGCTGGTGGTGATGCCGCCGCGCGCCGTGAACTCGCCCGTCACGGTGATGCGGCGCGGCTCGCAGGCGGCGACGAGGTCGTCGAGGATCCGGTTCGTGGCCGCCTCGTAGAAGATGCCCTCGTTGCGGTACCCCATGAGGTAGTACTTCAGTGCCTTCAGTTCGACGCAGCGCGTGTCGGGCACGTAGCGGATTACGATGGTGCCGAAGTCGGGCAGACCTGTTTTCGGGCACATCGAGGTGAATTCGGGACATCGGATCTCGATCTCATAGTCCCGCTCGGGTCTCGGATTCGGAAACGTTTCCAGCGAGGATTTCATAAAGGTAATTCTAGGGCGGCTGCAAAATGGGGAACTCAAAATGGGGAACTCGATTGACACGTCCCCTTCCGAACGCTACGATGTCCGCCGCTTTCACCTGAAATCTGTCGTCGGGCCGCTGGGCGCGCACGGACGACGGCATGCAACTTTCGAGACGCGCGTTCCAGCCAGGAGACGGCAATGGCAGACGCCCGACGCATGGGCAAGATGGAGCTCTTCGCGCACTTCGCCGAGAAGTTCGACATGAAGCGGACCGAGGTGCGGGACCTGTTCGAAGAGTTGTTGCGGCTGTCCGAGAAGGAGCTCAAGCGGTCAGGCGAGTTCGTCCTGCCGGGAATGTGCAAGCTCGTCGTGCAGAAGCGCAAGGCTCGTGAAGGCCGCAACCCGGCGACCGGCGACCCGATCAAGATTCCGGCGAAGACGGTCGTCAAGGCGCGCATCGCGAAGCAACTGAAGGACGCCGTCCTGCCGAGAAAGTAGATCGAACGGCGGCGCACCGCGGCGTGCGCGCTCGCCTGGCGGCCAGCGGGGCAGGTCGGCGTGCGTCGGGCGCAGGCTGCCGGCGGGCCGTCCTGGACGCGCGCCGGGTTCGGGCGGCTCCGCGCGCGCGAAGTTGACCGCGCTCCGACGGTCCATTAAGGTACGCGTCTCGTGCTGCCGGACCTGCTGCTCGCCCTTGGCGGCGTGCTCATCGCGTGCGTCGCGCTCCTTCGCGCCGTCTCCCTCCAGCGCAAGCTGAAGACCCTCAGCCAATCGGTACTGGGAGCTGCGCTACGACTTCGGCCGGCTGCGCTCGCGCCTCGCGAAGATCGACGGCGGGCCCTCCGATCCGGAGCCGGCGGCGGAGGATCGATGACTCGTCGGCGCCCGCTCGATCGTCCATAATCAGCATTCGGTTGCCGGGAACCGGATCGCGCCGCGGTCGGCGCCCGCGCCCGGCTGTCTGGGAGTCTCCTTGTCTGATCGCTGCGATGTCGTGGTCATCGGCGCGGGCACAGGCGGCTACGTGGCGGCGATTCGCGCGGCGCAGCTCGGCCTGCGGACGACCGTCGTCGAGCGGCAGCCCGCGCTCGGTGGGACGTGCCTGAACTGGGGCTGCATCCCGACCAAAGCCCTGCTCGAGCACGCGCACGTGCTGCAGCTCGCCCGGAACGGGGCCGAGTGGGGCCTCGTCTTTCCCGGCGGCGACGCGCCGCCCACACTCGACCTCGCGCGCGTTCACGCGCGCAAGGACGGCATCGTGGCCGGCCTGGTCAAGGGCGTCGAGTTCCTGTTCAGGAAACACGGAATCGAGCGGGTGAGCGGCACCGGCCGGCTGGCCGGCGGGACGAGCGTGGACGTGCGAGGAGCGGCCACGCGCACGCTCGAGGCGCGCGAGATCATCGTCGCCACCGGATCGGCCCCGCGGAGCGCTCCCGGCATCGCGTTCGACGGCCGGCGGATCATCACCAGCAACGAGGCGATCCATCTCGAACGGATTCCCGGGTCGCTCGCGGTGCTCGGCGCCGGCGCCGTCGGCGTCGAGTTCGCGTCGATCTTCCGCCGATTGGGCGGCGAAGTGACGCTGATCGAGCTGCAGCCGAGACTGGTACCGGCCGAGGACGATGCGATCTCGGCCGAGCTTCAGAAGGCCTTCAGGCGCCAGGGCATCGGCATCCGGACCGGCGCGACGGTCACCGGGGCCAGGGCCACGCCGGACCGCGTCGTGCTCGATCTCACCGACGCATCCGGCCGGACCGAGACGCTCGAGGTCGAAGTGCTGCTCGTGGCGATCGGTCGCGATCCGGTCACCGACGGCCTCGGGGCGGCGGAGGCGGGTCTCGCGCTCGACGGCCAGGGATTCATCGGCGTCGACGACCGGTTTTGCACGAACCTCCCGCACGTCTCGGCGATCGGGGACGTCATCCGCGTCAACGGACGTTCGCATCCACAGCTCGCGCACCTGTCATCGACGGAGGGGATCGTGGTCGCAGAGCGGCTGGCCGGCCTGGAGGCGAGGTCGGTCGACTACGACCAGGTGCCGGCCTGCACCTATTGCGATCCGGAGATTGGCAGCGTGGGCCTGACGGAGCGGGAGGCCGTCTCGCGCGGCTTCGTGGTGAAGACCGGGACGTTTCCGTTCGGCGTCCTCGGACGCGCGCGGATCGCCGGCTCGGCGGAAGGATTCGTCAAGATCGTCGCCGAGACGCGGTACGATCAGGTGCTCGGCGTGCACATGATCGGGCCGCGGGCGACGGAGCTCGTCGGCGAGGCGGCCGTCGCGCTGCGGCTGGAGGCGACCGTCGAGGAGCTCGTCCGCACGATACACGCGCATCCGACGATGTCGGAGGCGATCGGCGAGGCCGCACACGCCCTGCACGGCGGCGCCATACATTTGTGATCTGGTGACCCATGCCCACAGACGTCGTCATGCCCCAGATGGGGGAATCGATCGCGGAAGGGACGATTGTCCGCTGGATCAAGAAGGTCGGCGACTCGATCGATCGCGACGAGCCCCTCTTCGAGATCTCCACCGACAAGGTGGACGCCGAGATTCCGTCGCCGGGTGAAGGCGTGCTGCTCGAGATCAAGGTCAACGAGGGCGAGACCGTGCCGGTGAACAGCGTCGTGGCGGTGATCGGGGCGCCCGGCGCCGCGGTCGCGCAGGTCCCACCCGCAGCCGTGCCGGCACCGCCGGCGGAGGCTTTCGGCAGCGTCCGGCGCACGGCGTCGTCAGGCGCGGAGGTTCCGCCGGCCGGACGCCGGCGTACCTCGCCCGTCGTCCGGAAGATGGCGCGCGAGCACGATCTCGATCTCTCCGGAATCACGGGCACGGGCATCGCGGGCCGCGTCACCAGGCACGACGTCGTTCGCCATCTCGAGCAGGCGCGCGGCCGGCAGCCGGCGGCCGCGCCGCCGCCAGCGGCACCGCCGTCGGCCTTGCAGACGGGCGAGGACGTGCGCGTCGAGAAGATGAGCGTGATGCGGAGGAAGATCGCCGAGCACATGGTGGCGAGCATGAGGACGTCGCCTCACGTGTATCGGTCTTTGAGGTCGACTTCCACCGCGTGGAGCAGCTGCGACGGGACCGGCGGGCGGCGTACGAACAGGCCGGGACGAAGCTGACGTATACGGCGTTCGTGGCCAGGGCGGCGATCGACGCGATCCAGGAGTTCCCGTTCGTCAACGCGTCGATCGATGGCGACAGCATCCTGTACAGGCGCGAGATCGGACTTGGGATTGCGGTGGCGCTCGAGGCTGGCCTGATCGTCCCGGTGATCAAGGGGGCTGGGCGGCGCGCAATGATCGATCTCTGCCGCGCGATCCAGGACCTGGCGAGCCGCGCGCGCTCCAAGCAGCTCAAGCCCGAGGACGTCCAGGGCGGCACGTTCACGATCACCAACCCGGGCGTGTTCGGCGCGCTGTTCGGACTGCCGATCATCAACCAGCCGCAGGTGGCGATTCTCGGGGTCGGCGCCATCGAGAAGCGCGTCGTGGTCCTCGAGGGCGACCTGATCGCGATCCGGCCGATGTGCTACCTGGCGCTCGGGCACGACCACCGCCTGATCGACGGCGCCGATGCCGGGAGGTTCCTGCAGGCTCTCAAGCAGCGTCTGGAGCAGTTCGACGAATCCTGGCTGTGAGCGCCGCGTTCTCGGTCCGTCGTCTCGGGCGCGTCGACTACGACGCCGCGCTCGAGCTGCAGCGGTCGCTGGTCGAGGATCGGCGGGCCGGCCGCATCGGCGACACGCTCCTGCTCCTCGAACACCCGCCGGTCATCACGCTCGGCGTGAGAGCGCGCGGCGGATCGGCGAACATTCTCGCGCGGCCAGAGGATCTGGCGGCCGCCGGCGTCCTGGTGCGGGAGAGCGGCCGCGGCGGGGACGTGACCTACCACGGCCCCGGGCAGCTCGTCGGATATCCGATCGTCGATCTGCGGCCGAACCGCTGCGACGTGCACCAGTACGTGCGCGATCTCGAGACCGCGCTGATCGCGGCGCTGCTGGAATTCGGCATCTACGGGTGCCGCGTCCACGGGCACACCGGCGTGTGGGCCGGTCCGACCGGCCGGGAAGAGAAGCTCGCCGCGATCGGCGTCCGGATCAGCCGCTGGATCACGAGCCACGGATTCGCGTTGAACGTGTCGGTCGACCTCCGACGGTTCGAGCTGATCGTGCCGTGCGGGATCGCGGACCGCGGCGTCACTTCGATCGAGGCGCTGCTGGGTCGCCGGGTGGCGATGTCTGACGTCGAGGACGCGGTCGTACGCGGATTCGAGTGCGTCTTTGGAGAGTCGTGAGTCATGAGTTGTGAGTCTTGAGTTCCAACTCAGAAAAACACTCACAACTCACAACTCACAACTCATGAGTGTCATCCCATGAAAACCACAGCCATCGTGACGGGCGGCAGCCGCGGGATTGGCCGTGCGATCGCGGCGGCGGTCCTCGCCGAAGGCGGCCGTGTGATGATCACCGGCCGCGACGAATCGCGACTCGCCTCGGCCGTGGAGGCGCTGGCGAGGACGGCGGGCGACCGCGTCGCCGGCGCCAGACTCGACGTTCGGGACCGGGCGTCGGTCGACGCCGTGATGGCGGAGACGGCCCGGCGGTTCGGGTCGTTCGACACGCTCGTGAACAACGCGGGCATCGGGCGGTTCGTCGACGTCGGCGCCATGGAGGACGAGGACTGGGAGCATGTGATCGGCACGAACCTGTCCGGCGCCTTCTACTGCTGCCGCGCGGCGCTCCCCTGGCTCAGAAGAGCCGGCGGCGGGTGGATTGTGAGCATCGCAAGCCTTGCCGGCGCCCATCCGTTCGCGGGCGGGGCGGCGTACTGCGCATCGAAGGCCGGTCTCATCGCATTCAGCGAGGCGCTGATGCAGGAGGTGCGCCTCGACAACGTCCGGGTGAGCGTCGTGCTGCCGGGCTCGGTCGCCACGGAATTCAGTCACCCGTCGGCCGACGAGGACACGTCCTGGAAGTTGCGTCCCGAGGACGTGGCGCTGGCGGTCGTCGACCTGCTGCGCCATCCCGCCCGCAGCCTGCCGAGCCGGCTGGAGATCCGGCCCGCGAAGACGCAACGGAAGCAGAAGTAGAGATGCGGATCGATGTGGCGGCCGTGCCGCCTCTCTACAAGAACGGATACGTCGTCTCGTGCGAGCGCACCCGCGAGGCGGTCCTGATCGATCCCGGCGACGAGATCGGCGAGCTGCTGCAGACGATCGGACGGGAAGCGCTCGCGGTCCGGGCAATCCTGCTGACCCATGCTCATTTCGACCACGTCACCGGCGTCGGCCGCGCCAAGGCCGCGCTCGACGCGCCCGTCTGGCTGCATCCCGGCGACCTGTTCCTGTACGACGCGGTCGTCGAGCAGGGCCGGATGTTCGGACTCTCGGTGGAGCAGCCGCCACCGGTCGACGCCTTCTACGGCGCGACGGCGGACCTGCGCTTCGGCCGGTATGTCGTGGACGTTCTGGGGACTCCCGGTCACTGCCCTGGGGGAGTATGTCTCGCGATCGGGCCGGAAGATGCGGAATCTCGCGACCTCTTCGTCGGCGACACGCTGTTCGCCGGATCGATCGGTCGGACCGATCTGCCGGGCGGCGATCTCCCCGTGCTGCTGCACTCGATTCGCGCCGTGCTGTTGCGCTTTCCCGACGAGACGCCGGTCCACGCAGGCCACGGGCCGTCGACGACGATCGGCGCGGAGCGCCGGTCCAATCCATTTCTCACATAACGAACGGGGTGTTACACTCCCGTCGCCCGCGTCCGCCGCGAACTCCCCCACGAGGCGACCGGGCCGCGACGTTCCCCCCTGAAACGATTCGATGACGTTGCTTGGTTTACCGGGCCTCGTGGGTCTCCTGATCGAATCGATCGGGATCATGTTCATTGCGACGCTGTCGCTGGTCTTGAGGAACCGGCTCAGACGCGAGTCGCTGGACTACTGGTCCGCCGGATGGTGGGCGCTGTTCGTCGCGCTCCTGTCGCTGTTCATCGCATCGACGCTGCCGGTCCTGCAGGTGCCGCTGCAGCCCGTGTACATCCTCGGCGAATACATCTTCGCGTACCTCGTGATCGCCGGATGCCGGCTGCACATCTCGGGTCAGCGGCCGAGGCGACGCGAAGCCTGGCTCCTCGTGCCGGCGGTCCTTCTCGCGCTGACGCTGCCGATTCTCGGCGCGCACCGGTTCAGCGTGTTCGTCACGGTCCACACGCTCGTCTACGCCTACCTCTTCCTGGCGGCGTTCCGGACCCTGCTGGGCGGACGTCCGAATCGGGGTAGCGCGGCCGGCGTGCGCGTCATGAAGATCGCCCTCCTGCTGTTGACGTTCGAGTGCCTGCACTACGCGCCGCTGTACGCCGCGTCCATGTACGGCATTCGGCCGCTCGCCGAGCGCTACCTCGCCTACGGGCCGCTCTACGATCTCATCCTGCTCGTCCTGCTCGCGTTCGGGATGCTGATGGTGGCGACCGGAGAGGTGCAGCACGAGCTGGAAGTGGTCAACGCGCGGCTGGCGCAGACGCGCGACCGGCTCGAGGCGATGGTCCAGCTCGACCACCTCACCTCGGCGCTCAACCGGCATGCGTTCTACTCGATTCTCGGCGATACGCATGGCACCGGTCGCGTCGTCTTCCGCGGTTGCGCGGCCGTCGCCGACATCGACAACCTCAAGATCATCAACGATCGCCACGGGCACGCCGCCGGAGACGTGGCGATCCGCGCGGTCGCCGCGGCCATACGCGGGCGCATTCGTGCGGACGACCTGCTGTTCCGCTGGGGGGGCGACGAGTTCCTCGTCCTGCTGATCGGGATGACCGAGGGCGACGCGCGATCCCGGCTCGACGAGGTCAACGAAACGCTGCGCGGCCTCGACATCGCCGGCGCCGACCAGGCCGTCAACGTGTCCGTCTCCGTCGGCTACGCCGCGTTCAACTCCGCCTCGACTCTCGAGGAAGTCATCGCGCTGGCCGACAACGCGATGTACGACCGGAAGCGAAATGGCACGTGGGCACCCGCAATCACCGATCACCGATCACCGATCACCCAATCCCCAGTCCCTCCGCCTTCCTCACCTTCAGCTCCACCCGTCCGACCGTGAGCGTGTCGCCCTCGCGCAGGACGGCCCGGTCGATGCGGCCGCTGTTGACGAGGATGCCGTTCGTGCTGCCAAGGTCCTCGACGACGAGCTGATCGGACGCGTCGGCCGTGACGCGGCAGTGCAGCCTGGAGACGAGCGCGCCCGTGATGATGAAGTCGGCTTGCGCGGTGCGGCCGAGGGTCTTGGTGCTGCCGGCGGGCAGCCGCAGCGTGTACGTCTCGTTCTCGAGGATCCAGCCGGGCATGAGGTCTTGCGTTTGCGGGCTGCGGCCTGCGGGCGGCTGGCTACGGGGCCGGCTGCATGGTCGCCAGCTTCGGATGGACGACCCGCCCGTCTCTCGTCACGACGCTCTCGCGCGTGATCTCGTCGTCCATGTCGAGCACGATCTCCGGGGCGCCGGTCGGCTTCTTGTCGGGGCCGGGCGCCCGCCGCACCAGGTGCTGGACGACAGTGAGCACGTTGCGCGCGTACATCTGGCTCGCATGATAGGGCACGTCCGACGGGATGTTGACGGGCCCCAGAATCGTGACGCCGTGAACCACGACCGTGCTGCCGGCTCTGGTCAGCTCGCAGTTGCCGCCGCGTTCGGCCGCGAGGTCGACGATCGCCGAGCCGGCCGGCATGACGCGCACCATCTCCTCGGTCACGAGCACGGGCGCGCGGCGTCCCGGAATCGCGGCGGTCGTGATCACGACGTCGGAGGCCGCGACCGTCTTGAGCATCATCTCGCGCTGGCGGCGGTAGAACGACTCGTCCTGCGCCGTCGCATAGCCGCCGGCATCCTGCGCACCGCCGGCCTCGATCGGCAGGTCCACGAATCGCGCGCCGAGGCTCTGAATCTGCTCCTTCACGGCGGGCCGGACGTCGTAGGCCTCGACTCGCGCGCCGAGGCGGCGCGCCGTCGCGATGGCCTGCAGTCCCGCCACGCCGGCCCCGACGACGAACACGCGGGCGGCGGCGACGGTGCCCGCCGCCGTGTTGAGCATCGGGAACATCCGGGGGAGCGCATTCGCGGCGAGCAGCACGGCCTTGTAGCCGGCGATCGTGGCCATCGACGAGAGGGCGTCCATGCTCTGGGCCCGCGTGATCCGCGGCACGAGCTCCATCGCGAACAGAATCGCGCCGCGGTCGGCGACCGCCTGCGTCGCGTCGTGTGCGGTCAGCGGCTCCGCGAAGCCGATGACGAGCTGGCCACGGCGCAGCGCCTGCAGATCGGCCGCGCCCGCATCCGGGTTCGCGCCGGGCGTCCGCACCATCGCGACGATCGCGGCCTCGAACACGTCGCTCCGGGACCCGAGCCTCGCGCCTTGACTCTCGTACGCGGTGTCGAGGAATCCGGCCGACTCGCCGGCGCCGCGTTCGACGATCACGTCGACGCCGAGCTTGGCCAGCGGAGGCAGAACGGCCGGCACCAGCGCCACGCGCCGCTCGCCCGGGAAGGTTTCCTTGGGAACGCCCAGCAGCATCGGAAGGAGTCTATCAAGTCGCGCTATTTCGTCGTCGTCAGGGAAGCCTCCAGCCAGTCCGCGATGGCCGAGCTGACCGCCGGCGAGATGGACGTGCCCGCCGGGCTGGCGTGCTCGCCCGGCCCGCCGCCCGTCGCCACGAGCTGGTGATCCACGCCGGGCGCGATGATCTTCCGGGTGGCGCTCTCTGGCAGCTTCTTCCGGGCACGCGCCAGCGCTTCGAGCCGATCGGCCTGCGCCGGCGGAAACGCCCCGTCGGCGGCTCCGCTGACGATGAGCAGCGGCTGCTTGACTTTCTTCATCGCGTCGGCCGGGTCGAACAGCAGCCAGCTCCTGAACCAGGGCGTCTCGGCCTGCCGCCGCACCGCAGGCGGAATGCCGGCCCAGCCGGTGCCCTTGATCACCGCGTCGATGACGTGCTCCTGCAGCGTCATCCTGGCGCGCTTGTCCGCCTCCGGTTCGCCGGATCGCGCCAGCAGATTCTGCTGTTGCATGAGCGTGACCTCGCGTCCGGTCTGTCCGGCCGCCGCGACGAGGCAGAGCGCGGCGACGTGCTTCTCCCGCGCGGCCGCGCGGAGAGCCGTCGCGGCCCCTTCCGCGTAGCCGACGAGAGCGATGCGATCGCGATCGACATCCGGGCGCTTCCTCAGCCACTCGACGACGTTCAGCGCGTCGGTGGCGTAGTCATCGAGCGTGGCGCTCTCGACGCGCCCGCCGCTCCGGCCGACGCCCCGCTTGTCGTACCGCACGACGACGAACCCCGCGTCGGCGAGCGCGTTCGCGAGCAGCCCGAATACCGGGATGTCGTCCGTCACCTCGTCGCGATCCTGCCGGCCGGGCCCGCCGATCAGGACGACAGCGGGCGCCGGCCCGCTCGCAGCCGACGGCGTGGACATCGTCGCCGAAAGGGAGAAGCCCAGCGCGGGGATGAAGACGTCCTGATCCCCGGGGCGGCTCACCCGTTCCTCGCGCGCCATCACGGAGGAGATGTCGTCGCGAATCACGACGAGCCACGAAGCGGGAACGGCAAGGCGCGCGAGCCGCTGATGGGCGTCGATCCAGACCTCGACGGCGAGCGGCGCGCCTGGGTTGGCCAGCGTCAGATCGAATTCCCGGAGGTCGGTGGTCCCCGATGGCGTGACCAGCCGATGGGGAATCGTGCGGGTCACGACCGCCTCGATCTCTCCCTGCGGCGCCACGTACAGCCGGAATGTCGAGCCGGCGGCGGCCGACGACAGCCGCCCCGCCAGCGCCTCGTACGTGGGAAACAGGTCGGTGGCCAGGAGCACGGCGTCGGGCGCCACCTGATGATCGACATCGACTCTCTGCCCGTGCCAGATGCCCTCGCTGTGTGCCGTCGTGCCCGAGACGCTGGTCGAGAGGCGCATGGCCTGGGTGCCCTGCGTGCCGTCGATGACCAGGTCGATCGGATGCCAGTTCGACGAATACCGGGCCAGGAATCGGGTCGCGGTCAAATCGAACGGGGCGCCGAGGCTCTCGCGCGCGGAGATCGACCAGCCCTGCGCCGTCCGGCTGACCACGGTCGTGAGACTGCCGATCGCCCGGCCCCCGGAGAGAATGGTGAACGCCGACGTCGCCGCGGCTCCGTCCCCCTGCAGCCCGTGCAGTGGCCGCGCCGCGAGCAGACACACCAGAAGAATCAGACTGCTACGATGGAAGCCCCGCATGCGTGATACCGCCGATCAGTATCGCACTGTCGCCGCCGGCGCCGGCTGGCTCGACCGGGCCGACCGGGGACGCCTGCGATTCGAGGGGCGCGACCGATCGGGCTTTCTCCAGGGGCTGCTCACCAACGACGTGCAGGCCGTCCAGGAGGGCGAGGGCACGTACGCGGCCTACCTGACGCCGCAGGGACGGATGCTCACCGATCTCCGGCTCCATGCGGCCAGCGAGTTCCTGCTGGCTCAGGTGCCCGGCGGCCTGGCGGCGGCGCTCGCCGACCGATTCGACGAGCTGGTATTCGCCGAGGACGTTCGCGTGCGGGACGTTTCATCAACCGTGGGCCAGCTCTCCGTACTGGGGCCCGACGCGGCGAGTCGTCTCGCCGAAGCGTTGCATCTCGAGCAGCAGGCCGCGGCCCGGTTGTCGGCGCTCTCACCGCTGGGACATCTCGCCGTGGGGCGGTCGATCCTCATCGCGCGAAGCGACGAGCTGAATCTGCCGTCCTTCGACGTGTTCCTGGATCCGGCCGAGCGCGAGTCGTTCGTCTCGCGCCTGGAAGACCTCGGCGTCATTCCCGTTTCGGCGACGCTTTTCGAAGCGCTCCGGATCGACGCCGGCCGTCCGACCTATGGGAGCGACCTGACCGCCGAGACCATTCCGCTCGAAGCCGGGCTGCTGGAGCGGGCGATCAGCACGACCAAGGGCTGCTACGTCGGCCAGGAGATCATCGTCCGTATGCTGCATCGGGGAGGCGGCCGTGTCGCCCGCCGGCTCTCGAAGTTGCGGTTCGACGTGGCGGGCGCGCAGCCTGCAGCCGGCACGTCGCTCCTCCACGAGGGGCGCGAGGTCGGCCGGGTGACGAGCGTCGCCGTGCGGCCCGCCGACGGCCGCATGATCGGCCTCGGCTACGTGCATCGCGACCACGCGGTCCTCGGGGCGCGGCTCACCGCGGCTGCGGCCGCGGACGCCTGTGTGGCGGAGATTGTCGGATTCGCAGGCTGAGCCGGCGGTCCTTCGGGAGGGATGAAGGCGGCGGTCCCGATCGGCTAAGCTGGCGGCTCCTTCAGGTTCGAGGGTGCGCATGTTCACGATCTCCGGTCGGCCGGCCTGGTGGGTGATTGCGGCGGGAATGGCTCTCGCCGTGGCCGGCCCGGCCTGTCGCGGCCGCCAGGCGGCGCCGGCGGCGCCCGTCCCGACGGCCTCTGCGAAGCCGCTGACGCCGCCCGGGCCGCTTCGGCCGCCCATCATCGGGCCAAATGGCGCCGTGTCGACGGGGCATCCCCTGGCGACGGCGGCGGCGCTCGAGCTGCTGATGAAAGGCGGGAATGCGTTCGACGCCGGCGTCGCGGCCATGCTGGTGTGCGGCGTCGTGGAGCAGGACCTGTACAGCCTGGGCGGCGAGGGCGCAGCGCTGGTGTATCCGCAGAGCACGAGAAAGGTGGTCGCCGTCAACGGTGTCGGCTGGACGCCGAGGGGCGCGACGCTCGAGTCCTACCTTGCGCAAGGCAAGACGATGGCGGGCTCCGGACTCGATCCGGCGGTGGTGCCCGGTGTGCTCCATTCGGCGCTGACCATTCTCGAGCGCTGGGGCACGATGAGCTTCGAGCAGGTGTCGGCGCGCGCCATCGAATATGCGGATCGGGGGTTTCCGCTGCGGCCGCGCACGATTGCGGCGATCGACGCCAAGGAAACGCGGGCATTCATGAAGTCCTGGCCGGACAACAGGGCCATGTGGCTCAAGCCGGACGGTTCCTCCTACGTCGCGGGCGAGACGATCCGGCTGCCCAATCTGGCGCGCACGCTGACGCGCATGGTCGAGGCCGAGCGCGCGGCCGCCGGCGGCGGACGCGCCGCGGGCATTGCCGCGGCCCGCGACCGGTTCTACAAGGGCGATATCGCTCGCGAGATGGTCGCCTTCCTCAAGGCGCATCACGCCCCGTGGGAGCTGGACGACTTCGCCGAGTACCTCGACCCGTCTCGAGGAGCCGACCCACACGACGTATCGCGGCTACGACGTCTACAAGTCGTCGTTCAACAGCCAGGGCCCGGTGCTGCTCGAGGCGCTCAACATCCTCGAGCAGTTCGACCTGCGTGCGATGAAGCACAACAGCGCCGACTACCTGCACACCATCGTCGAAGCGCTCAAGCTCGCCTACGCCGACCGCGAGAGCTACTACGCCGATCAGGAGGTCGTGCAGGTGCCCGCCGAGGGGCTGCTCTCGAAGGCCTACGCCAAGGAGCGGGCCAGGCTGATCGATCCGCACCGCGCCTCGCGGGCGTTCATCGCCGGAAATCCGCTGCCGTTCGACTCGAAGGTGAAGAGCTGGCCGTACTGGGTCGCCAACATCGCCGACGCGTACGACCCGGAGAAGGCGGCGCCGAGCGCCGAGCCGATTCCTGGACTGACGAAGGACACGACGCACATCGCGGTCATCGATCGTGCCGGCAATGTCTTCGACGCGACGCCGAGCGGCGCGTGGATCCCGACGGCGGTGGTGCTCGGCGACACCGGTATTCCGATGAGCGTGCGGGGCGAGGCCTTCTGGCTCGACAAGACCCATGTCGGGCATCTGCGCCCCCGCATGCGCCCGCGGTACACGATTTCGCCAAGCCTGGTGCTCAAGGACGGCAAGCCGTTCCTGGCCATCGGCACGCCGGGAGGGGACAACCAGGAGCAGACGATCCTCCAGGCCTTCCTGAACATCGTCGAATTCTGGCCGGACTGGTACCCGAACCTGCACGACGCGTTCGACTGGCCCCGAGTGCAGACGTCGCATTTCTACGCGACCGTCTGGCCACACGGGGGCGGGTTCAACAAGCTCAACGTCGAGTCGGGCATTCCCGACGCCGTGGTGCAGGACCTGCGATCGCGAGGGCACGACGTCACGACGGTGGCGCCGTTCAGCCTCGTGAGCTGTGCAACGGCCGTGCTGATCGATCCGGCGACCGGCAACCGCATCGCCGGCGCGGATCCCCGGCGCGACTGCTACGCCATCGCATACTAGCCCGAGCATGATCCGCGACAGCTCGTTCGTCGTCCTGCTCACCGCCGCGGCCGCGCTCGCGCTCGCCATCGGGCAGTCGCCCGTCGGCCGCCCGCGGTTCGATCTGGTCGTCGCGAACGGCCGCGTCATGGATCCCGAGTCCGGCCTGGACGGCATCAGGAACCTGGGCGTGCGCGACGGCCGGGTCGCCGCGGTCTCGTCCGATCCGCTCGCCGGCCGCTCCGTCATCGACGCGTCCGGCCTCGTCGTCTCGCCGGGGTTCATCGATCTGCACGCGCACGGCCAGACGCCGGAGACCTACGCGTACCAGGCACTGGACGGGGTGACGACGGCGTTCGAGCTGGAGGTCGGGACCGCCGACGTGGACGGATGGTACGGCGAGCGGAAGAGCGGCCGGCTCATCAACTACGGTGTGAGCATCGGGCACATTCCGGTGCGGATGGCGGTGCTGCACGATCCGGGCACGTTCCTGCCGAGCGGCGCGGCCGCGCACCGGGCCGCCTCGGCCGCCGAGGTGGCGGAAATCGTGCGCCGGCTGCAACAGGGGCTCCGGCAGGGCGCCGTCGCCGTCGGGGCCGGGATTCCGTACACGGAAGCGGCGACCCGCGACGAGCTGCTCCAGGTCTTTCGCGTCGCCGGACGGGCCGGCGTGTCGCTTCACGTCCACATCCGGCCGGGCGTCGCCGGCCTCGCGCAGGTGCTGAATCTGGCCGCGCAGTCGGGCGCGCCGCTGCACGTCGTGCATCTGAACAGCTCCGGGACGACCGCCACGCCGCAGATGCTGCAGGAGATCGAGCAGGCGCGGCGCCGGGGCCGCGACGTGACGACGGAAGCGTACCCGTACGACGCCGGGATGACCGAGATCCGGTCGGCGATCCTGGACCAGTACGAGCACGCGCCCGATGCCCGCTTCGCGGAGCTCGAGTGGCCGCGCACCGGCGAGCAGTTGACGCGCGAGAGCTTCGCCCGCTACCGCGCGCTCGGCGGTCCGGTGATCCGCCGGACGAACACCGACGCGATGGTCGCCCTCGCGATCGACAGTCCCCTGACGATGATTGCGAGCGACGCGTACTGGCAGAACGGCACGGGCCATCCCCGGACGACCGGGACGTACGCCAGGGTGCTGGGCCGGTACGTCCGGCAGGCGCGATCGCTCTCCTTGATGGAAGCCCTGCGCAAGATGACGCTGATGCCCGCCGAGCGGCTGCAGCGCCGCGTCCCCTCCATGCAGAGAAAAGGGCGGATTCGCGTGGGCGCCGACGCGGACTTCACGGTCTTCGACCCCGCGCGCGTGATCGATCGATCCACCTACCGCGAGCCCGCGCTGCCGCCCGAGGGCATCGACTACGTGATCGTCAACGGCGTGCCGGTCGTGCGCAAGGGTGTGGTCGTGTCCGACGTCTTCCCCGGGCTGCCGGTCAGGGCCCCGATCCGCGCGCGCTGAGCCGTCCGCGCCGACGCGCGCGTTTCGACCCTTCAGGCCTGCAGCAGCGACACCAGCGGACGATCCGCGTCGGGCAGATCCAGGGCGGCCAGCTCCGAGGCCGTCACCCAGCGGAGCTCCTGGCCAAGCCGAGGCTGCGGCTCGCCGAGGATCTCGCAGCGGCGGAAGTGCAGCCGGACGGTGCGCTCCGGGTAAGCGTGCTCGGTGGCCATCACGTCGGCCCCGACGATCGCGCGGACGCCGAGCTCCTCGAAGAGCTCACGGGCGAGGCACTGCTCGTGCGTCTCGTCCGGCTCGCACTTGCCGCCCGGAAACTCCCAGAGGCCCGCGAGGTGCGTCCCGGCCAGCCGGCGGGCCACCAGATAGCGTCCGTTCCGTTCGATCACGCCCGCGACGACGAGGATGGCTTCGCTCACGAGTCGCGCTCCGGGTTGAGCGGGAAGGCCCGGCACTTCGCCTTCAGCGGACAGATCGGGCACTTGGGCTTGCGGGCCGAGCAGTGCATCGCGCCGAAGTCCATCAGCGCCTGGTTGAAGTCGAACACGTGCCGGTGCGGGAGCACGGAGCGCGAGATCTCCCACAAGCGCCGGTCGCCGCCATGGGTTCGCGGCTCGCGCCCGCCGACGAACACGCGGGCGAGCACCCGGGCCACGTTGGTATCCAGGATTGCCGCCCGCTTGCCGAACGCGAAGCTCATTACCGCGCCGGCCGTGTACGCCCCGATGCCCTTGAACGACCGCAACGTGTCTTCGTCGTCGGGCAGGCGGCCGCCGTGGCGCGTCACGGCTTCGCGCGCAATCGCGTGGAGCCGCCGCGGGCGGATGTTGTAGCCGAGCGGATACCAGGTCCTGACGGCGTCCGCTTCCGGCGACGCCGCCAGCGATTCGAGCGTCGGATACCGGTCGAGCCACTCGCGATACTTCGGCTCGACGCGGTCGACCTGCGTCTGCTGGAGCATGACCTCCGACACGAGGATGTGGTACGGGTCGCGCGTCCGGCGCCAGGGCAGGTCACGGCCGTGGCGGCGGTACCAGACCAGCAGGCGGCGACGGAACCACTGACGAAGGACCGGAGCGGGAAGGGGTTCTGGTGTCGTGCGTCTGGTCAATCGGGTGCCGGTATGATGAGGCACGTGAAGATCTACACCAAAACGGGCGATGCGGGCGAGACGGCCCTCTTCGATGGCGCGCGCGTGCCCAAGTCGGATCCCCGGATTGAGGCCTACGGGGACGTCGACGAGCTGAGTGCCTGGCTCGGGCTCGTGCGCGTCCAGCAGACCGGCGAGGACATCGGCGGGATGCTCGACGGCGTGCAGCGGACGTTGTTCGCCGTGGGCGCCTCCCTGGCCGATCCGCGCCACCGCATCGCCGCGCGTGTCGAGAAGGCCGCGATTGGACCGGACGCCGTCGCACAGGTCGAGGGCTGGATCGACGCCCTGCAGACCGACCTTCCGCCGCTGCGCCGCTTCGTGTTCGCGGGCGGCTCCACGGCCGGCGCGCTGATCCACGTCGCCCGGACGGTCTGCCGGCGGGCCGAACGGCGCGTGGTGTCGATCGGCCCGGCCGTCGACCCGACGGTGCTCGCGTACCTGAACCGCGTGTCGGATCTGCTCTTCGTCATGGCCCGGGCGGTGAACCAGCGCGCGGGGGCCGCCGAGACCGAGTGGTGATCGACGCCGCGTACTCGCAGTGTCTCCGGCTGGCGCACGAGCACTACGAGAACTTTCCCGTCGCGTCCAGGCTGCTGCCGCGGGCCATGCGGCCGCACATCGCGGCCATCTACGCATTCGCGCGAATGGCCGATGATTTCGCGGACGAGGGGCAGCTTCCCGGCGACCGCCGGCTCGAGCGCCTCGACGAATGGCGACGGCGGCTGCAGGCGGCGGCTGCGGGAGCGCCGGTCCGATCGGGGGATCCGGAGTCCGATGCGGTGTTCACGGCGCTCGCCGCGACGATCCGGCGGTGCGACCTCGATCCGGGCCTGTTCGAGGATCTGCTGAGCGCCTTCCGGCAGGACGTGCTGGTCACGCGCTACGACGGATGGGACGATCTGCTCGACTACTGCCGTCGCTCCGCGAATCCGGTCGGCCGTCTGGTGCTGGGCGTCGCCGGCTGCCGGGACGAACGGGCTGCGGTCGAGTCCGACGCGCTCTGTACGGCGCTGCAGCTCACGAACTTCTGGCAGGATCTGCAGCGCGACTGGCACAAGGGCCGTCTGTACGTGCCGTTGGCGATCGTCCGGGCCGCGGGTGCGGACGAAGCGGACCTCGACCGCGCCGCGTGGACCGACGCGTGGCGGAGCGCCCTGACGGATGTCGCCCGCCGCACGCGCGCGTTGTTCGCGACGGGCCGCGGCGTGACCGGGCGCGTCGACGGACGCCTCCGCTGGGAGCTCCGCGCGACCTGGCTCGGCGGTGCGCGCATTCTCGACCGGCTGGAGCGGGCGGATTTCGACGTCTTCCATGCGCGCCCGGCGCTCGGCTGGCGCGACGCGGTGATCATTGGATGGCACGCGTTGAGATGGCCTGGCGAGTGAGCGGAAGGGAACGAGCCACGCGCAAGACGAGCTTCTACTACTCCTTCCTCGTGCTGCCCGCTCCACAGCGGCGCGCCATCCTCGCGGTGTTCGACTTCTGCCGCGCGGTCGACGACAGCGTGGATCTCGAGACGAATCCGGCACGGGCGTGCGCGGCGCTGGACCTCTGGCGCGAGGAGGTGTCGCATGTGTTCGACGGGAACACGCCGCGCACCGCGGAAGGGCGCCGGCTCCAGCCGTTCGTCCGGTCGGCGGGACTCCCTCGCGCGCAGTTCGAAGCGCTGGTCGACGGCGTCGCGATGGATGCCTCGCCGCGGCGTTACGCGACGTTCACGGAGCTGGAGCCGTACTGCCACCGCGTCGCCTCGTCGGTCGGCCTGATCTGCGCGGCCGTGTTCGAAGCCCGGGACCCCCGGGCCTCCGTCTACGCGCGCGACCTCGGCGTCGCCCTGCAGCTCACGAACATCCTCCGCGACGTCGGCGTCGATTTCCGCCGCGGCCGATGCTATCTGCCGCTGGAGGATCTCGAGCAGTTCGGCGTCTCGGAGCACGACATTCGGACCGAAATCGAGCGCGCCGGCCGGGGCCTGCGCTCGGAGCGCGTGCGCGCGCTGCTGGCGCACCAGGCATCGCGCGCCCGCGAGTTCTTCGGCCGCGCCGCGGGCGCGCTGCCGCCGGCCGACCTCCGGCGCTTCGTCGCCGCGGAGATCATGCACGCCGTCTACCGCGAGCTGCTTCGCCGGATCGAAGCGGCAGAGTACGACGTGTTCAGCTCGGTCGTCCGCGTGCCGCGGCCGGCACAAGCGGGGATCGCCATTCGTACCTGGATCCGGGCGCGGACGCGCTCATGATGCAGCCGGCAGAGGAGACCGCCGCCGCTCGATTGGATCGGGGCGGAGCCGCGCGACCCGACGAGCTCACGGCGGACGTGGTCGTCATCGGCGCCGGCGTGTCGGGGCTGAGCGCCGCGGTGCGGCTGGCGGACGCGGGCCGTCGCGTAGCGGTCCTCGAGGCGACGCCGCGGTTGGGCGGCCGCGCATCGACCTTCACCGATCCAGGCACGGGCGAGCCGGTGGACAACGGCCAGCACGTGCTGTTCGGCTGCTACCGCGAGACCTATGCGTTCCTCCGGCGCCTCGGGACCGAACGGCTGGCTCCGCTCGATCCGGCCCTGGCGGTCAGCATGGCCGACGCGACCGGCAGCCAGCGGCGGCTGTCCTGTCCGCCTCTGCCGCCGCCCTGGCACCTGGTCGCGGGCGTGCTGAAGTGGCAGGCGCTCCCGTGGGCCGATCGCGTGAGTGCGCTCAGAATCGCGCCCGCCATCCGGCGGCTCCAGACCGGCTCCGCGGGCCTCGAGCCCGGCGCGGCGACCGTGGACGACTGGCTCCGCGCGCACGGACAGTCCCCAGGACTGCGCCGATGGCTCTGGCACCCGCTCGCGATTGCCGCCTTGAATCAGGCGCCCGACGTCGCGTCGGTGGGCCCGTTCCTGGAGGTACTTGCACGGCTGTTCGGTCCCCGTCCCGAGGACTCGGCGATCGGTCTGCCTGTCGCGCCGCTCGTGGATCTGTACGCCGCGCCGGCGGCCCGGCTGGTTCAGGAGCGGGGCGGGATCGTGCTCACGCGGACGCCGGCGACGATCGTCCTGGACGGCGCCGGGGCGATCGTCCGCGTCCGCGGCGGCGGCGTCTCGATCGGGACGCGCACCGTCGTGAGCGCCGTGCCCTGGCACGCGCTGCCGCGGCTCTGGGAGGGTCCGCCGCCCGCGCCACTGGACGGAATCCACGCGGCGGCGGACCGCATGGCGTCGTCCCCGATCGTCACGGTGAACCTCTGGTTCGATCGGCCCGTCATGCGGCAGCGGTTCGTCGGCCTGATCGGCACGACGATGCACTGGGCGTTCGACAAGAGCGCGATCTTCGGCGATGGCGCGGCCCACGTGGCCATGGTCGCGAGCGGCGCGCGCGATCTCGTCGGGCTCGAGAACGACCGGATCGTGGAGGTGGCGGTGCGCGAGCTCGGGCGGGCGCTCCCTGAGGCGCGGGCCGGCAAGCTGACGCGCGCGGTCGTGGTGCGCGAAAGGCGCGCGACGTTCTCGCTGGCTCCGGGACAACCGCCCCGGCCGGGCACGACGACCGGGCTGGAGGGCTTCTTCCTCGCGGGCGACTGGATCGCGACCGGGCTGCCGGCGACGATCGAGAGCGCGGTCGCGAGCGGTCATGCGGCCGCCGCCGCGGTGCTGAGCGCTACTGGAGCACGAGCTGCGGCGGAGGCGCCGGCGGCGCCGCCCGGAGGTCGCCGGTGAGCCCCATCGCTTCGACCGGCGGCGCCGGTGCGCCGCGAGGCGCGAGATCGAACAGGAACGTCCCGCCGTACCCTTGATACGAGAAGACGGGCGGGCGTCCGATCAGCGCGATCGTCCGCTGTGCCGGGAATCGCGCGAGGAACTGCGGGATCTCCCAATCGTTCACGAGCAGGTACGGATGCGCCCCGCGAGCCGAGAGCCATGCGACGCTGCGGTCGAGCCAGGCCTGATCGAGGAGATCGAAGCGCAGCGTCATCCGGCCGCCGTAGTAGCGCAGGCTGCCGCTGTGGAACATGCTGAACACGACGGCGTTCGGCTCCGTCAGATCGCGCACGCGGCGGGCGACCAGCACCGGCGCGCGGTCGACGCGCCACAGCGTGAACGCGCCGCTCCTCCCGGCCAGCCGGTATTCATAGACGCCCAGACAGAGCAGGAGGCCGGCCACGGCCAACACCCGTCCCGGCGAACCGTGGCCGCGGGCGATCGCCAGCGCGACGCCACCCATGCCGATCATGAGGATCGGCCAGCAGGGCAGCAGGAACCGCAGATACGACCAGTCGTCGAACTCGAGATAGGCGACATACTGCGCCCAGAGCACCAGCACGAACAGCCCGGAGATCAGCAGGATGCGGCGGTCCGCGACGCCAGGCCAGAACCGCCGGAGCGGAGCCGCAACCGCCAGCACGCCCGCAAGGGCGAGCGGCGTCTGCGCCTCGACGAGCCACGCCGTGTACGAACGGAGATTGGGCAGGACGTGCGCCCAGCCGAACAACGCGGCGAGATCGCCGTACCCGGAGACGAACGGGGATCCGTACAGGCGGCGATTGATCGCGGCCGTGGCCACCGCGCCGATTGCCGCCATGCCTGTGTACCACGCGAAGGCGCCGAGCGCGGGGACCCCGAACCGCGAGGCGCCCGCCCGCGGTCGCCGGAGGAGATACCAGGCGCCAAGAATCGCCGCGAGCGGCACCAGGTTCGGACGGATCAGGATGGCGAGCGCGGTCGCCAGGCCCGCGGCGGCCGCGCTGCGCCAGGATGACCCGAGCAGGAAGAACCAGGCCGTCGACCAGGCCGCGGCGACGGGAACGTCGGTCATCGGCTGCATCAGCAGTAAGAGGACCACCGGGCTCGTCGCGACGAGCCAGGCGCCGATGAGCCCGGCAAGCGGGTCGCCGAGTCGTCGCCCGAGGCCGTACGTCGTGAGCACGAGGACGGCACCGGCGAGCGGCACGATCCAGAACGCCGCTCCGCGCCCGGCGACGCGCGCGGCTCCCGCCATCAGAAGGGGCAGCCCGGGCGAATAGGTGGGCACCAGCTCTGTCTGCCGGCGGTCGTCCGGTGGCCGGTACCCAGAGGGGAGAACGTCCAGCCCGCGGCCGGCCAGGGCACCTCCGCCGCCCAGGGCTGGTCCAGGTGCGGCGTGCCGTGCCGCCACAGTTCAGCCTGGCTGACGTAGCCGTACGCATCGGGGCCTGCGGCCGCCGTGGTGCTGTAGCTCAGCCCGACGATGGAGACGAAGAGGGCCAGGGCGAGGGCCACCGGACCGTGCTGGAGCCGACGCGTGAGCCTCGACCAGCGCGCGTGCGTGCGTGCCGTCCCATAGAGCGGTACGCACGCCGCGAGCGCGAGCCCCGCGACGACGAGCGGACGCATCGGCTCGTGCGTCCGGAGCCGGCGTCCGGCGAGCGTGACGTCGAAGCCGCCGGACACCACGAGCGCCGCGGCCCAGAGCAGGGCGAGCGCGGCGATGCCCAGCAGGAGGCGCATGGCGAACGTCCGGAACGGGCCACCGGTTCGGCCGGTCATCGGGGTAGCGACCAGTTTACCCGTGCGATGATGGAGCCCGTCGACGTTCCCGGATGGGCGGCAGCGAGTGAGCCAGCGCGCAACGATCTCGGTCGTAATTCACTATCAAGAGCTGGCGCTCAAGGGGCGCAACCGCCCGTGGTTCATCGCCTCCCTGGTGCGAAGCGTGCGAGGGGCGCTGGCCGATCTCGAGGGCGTGCGCGTGCGCGCGCTCATGGGGCGCCTCGAAGCCCGGCTCGGCGACGACGCCGACTGGGCCGAAGCGAGGACTCGGCTCGCCGGCCTGCCGGGTATCGGCAATTTCGCGGCGGCGACGCATGTCGAACCGGATGTCGACGCGATTGCGTCGGGCGTCGTCGCGGCGGTGAGGGGCCGCGAGGCGCCGTCGTTCAGGATTACTGCCAGGCGCGCGGACAAGCGGTTCCCCATCCCCTCGCCCGAGATCGAGCGCATCGTCGGGCGACGCGTGCAGGAGGCGACTGGCTGGCGTGTCGATCTGTCGCATCCCGCGGTCGTCGTCCACGTCGAGGTCGTCACGAACGACGCGTTCTTCTACTTCGAGCGCGAGCGCGGACCTGGTGGGCTGCCGACGGGCACGAGCGGCAAGGTCGCGTGCCTGCTCTCGGGCGGGATCGATTCGCCCGTGGCCGCCTGGCGGATGATCAAGCGCGGCTGCCGTGCCGCGTTCGTGCATTTCCACAGTTATCCCGTCCTCTCGCGGACGTCGCAGGACAAGGCTCGCGCGCTGGCGGAGCTGCTGACGCGCCATCAGCTCCGGTCGAAGCTGTTCCTGGTGCCGTTCGCGCCAGTCCAGCAGCAGGTCGTGACGAGCGTGCCGTCGCCGCTGCGCGTCGTGATCTACCGGAGGCTGATGGTTCGGATCGCCGAGCGGATCGCGCAGCGGATCGGCGCCCACGCGCTGGTGACGGGCGACGTCGTCGGCCAGGTGGCCTCGCAGACGATCGAGAACCTTTCGGTCGTCGGCGACGCGGCGGCTCTGCCGCTCCTGCGGCCGCTGATCGGATTCGACAAGGAGGAGATCACCCGCGAGGCGCAGCAGCTCGGCAGCTACGAGATCTCCATCGTGCCCGACGAGGACTGCTGCACGCTGTTCACGCCGCGGTTTCCCGCGACCCGCGCCACCCGAAGCGCCGCCGAGGCGGCGGAAGCGCGGCTCGATATTCCCGCCCTCGTCGACGCCGCCCTGTCCGCCGCGGCGGTCGAGAGCTTCCGATTTCCCGGTGATAAGATCGAGGCGCCGTCGGCCCGAACGGGCCTGCCGGCGTCGGCTGATCCGGGCATCGAGTGATCGGCACTTCGACCAATCGGATACAGAAGAGATTGTCGGCGGCTCGGTACCGGCCCGCCGACGCGCGGAAGGGAGAGGCTTGTGAAGATCACACCCGGGAAGCTCGCAGGGTTGAAGGCGGTCGCCGACGATCGGGGCGTCATCGCGGCTGCGGCGATGGATCAGCGCGGGTCGCTGAAGAAGGCGCTGGCCAAGGAGAAGGGCGGCGACATCAGCGACGCGATGATGGAGGAATTCAAAGGCCTCGTGGCCGAGGTGCTGACGCCGCACGCGAGCGCCATCCTGCTCGACCCGGAATGGGGGATCGGCCCGTCCAAGCGGCGCGCCAGGACCGCCGGGCTGCTCCTCGCGTACGAGAAGACCGGCTACGACGCGAACACGCCGGGCCGGCTGCCGGATCTGCTCGACGTCTGGTCCGTGCGCCGCCTGAAGGAGGCCGGCGCCGACTGCATCAAGATCCTCCTCTACTACACGCCGTTGGATTCCCGGAAGATCAATGACCACAAGCACGCCTGGGTCGAGCGCATCGGCGATGAGTGCGTCGCCAACGACATCCCGTTCTTCCTCGAGCTCGTCGGCTACGAGGAAGGCCAGGACGAGAAGGGCCTCGAGTACGCGAAGAAGAAGCCCCGGATCGTGACCGACAGCGTTGCCGAGTTCAGCAAGGACCGCTACCACGTCGACGTGCTGAAGATCGAGATCCCGATCAACATGAAATTCGTCGCCGGGGCCAGGGCGAACACGAGTGGTCAGAGCGCGTATACGCGAGACGAGGCGAGGCAGCTCTTCGTCGACTCGGCGAAAGCCGCCGGCAGGCCATTCATCTATCTCTCCGCCGGCGTGAGCAACGAGGAGTTCACCGAGTCGCTGGCGCTGGCCGCCGAGTCGGGCGTGAAGTTCTCGGGCGTGCTCTGCGGCCGGGCGACCTGGAAGGACGGGATTCCGGTGTACGGCAAGCAGGGCGCCGACGCGTTCCGAAAGTGGCTCCAGACGAAGGGCGTCGAGAACATCGAGAACGTCAATGCGTCGCTGCGGCCGGCGACGCCCTGGTACGCCTTCTACGGCGCCGCCGAGGCCGCGGCGCTGGCCTGATCGACGCCGGCCGGCGTCAGTTCTTGCGCAGGATCTCGGTCCCGCTGACCGGGCCGACGCACGTCGTCCCCGTGTACGGAATCCGGAACTGGGCGCCGTCGAACGTCGCCGTCCCGTTCAGCGAGATCGGGCAGGAGGTGCCGTCGGGCGTGGTGCCGGTGGCCTCGGCGGTCCAGGTCACGTTCGTGCCGTCGATCGTCCCTTCGGCCGTGCCGCTGATCTGCATGTTTTCCAGACAGGTCGCCGTGAACGTCCCCGAGCCGGTCGCCCCGGAGACGTCCGCGATCGTCCAGTGGAAGTTCGTACACGTGTCGACGAGCGACGTAGACGAGGCGACCGACGTCCACGGCCCGGCGGAGAGCGTGGGCGAGGTCGACGTCGGCGACGTCTTGTTCGCGAAGGAGAAGAGGTTCGAGCAGGCGGCGGCGACCAGCGCGGCCGCGCCGACGATGGACAGCAGGAGGGTCTGTTTCATGGGTCCTGACTCTTCCGGAGGTATCGGCCGCGATCCGTCGGATCGAGAGCGCCGCCTGCGTCCCACGGACGCGCCGCCGTTCGACTATAATCGCGCCTTTCGACGCCGCTCGTCGGCGGGCGGCCGTCACGTCTTCGCTTCGACCGGCGCTGGCGCCGGTCCCGCGAACGGACAGTCATGACGCGAGACGACGTGCTCGCCCTCTGTGCCAGATGGCAGGACGCGTTCGTCCGGCGCGATCTGGACGTGTTGGGCGAGCTGTATGCGGAGCACGCAGTGGTCGAGAGCCCGCTGGCCGGGACGGTGACCGGTCGGGACGCGTTCGCGCAGGCGCACAGCGCCATCTTCGGCGCGTTTCCCGACATCGTTCATACGTTCGAGCCGCCGCTCGCATCCGAGGACCGGGCGGCCCTCATCGCCGACAGCGTGGGCACGAACACGGGCAGCGTCATGGGACTGCCGCCCACCGGCCGATCGTTCCGGCTCCGCCTCGTGTTCCTGCTGGATTTTTGCGACGGGCGGATCGTCCGCGACCGTCGCTTCTACGATTTCACGGGCCTGCTCGTCCAGGTCGGAGTCTTGAAAGCCAAGCCTGCATGCTGACCATGCCTCGATTGAAAGTGTCGGATCTCCAGGGGCCCCGGTCCGTTGTCATCGAGAAGCCGGTCTTCACGATCGGCCGACGGGCCACGGCGGATCTCCAGCTCGCCGGCCGGGACGTCTCGCGCGACCACGCCCGGATCGTGCTCGAGAACGGGGAGTACCGCCTCGTCGACGCAGGCTCCCGCTTCGGCACGTTCCTGAACGGAGAAGCGCTGACCGGCGAGCGCCGCCTCGCGCACGGAGACAAGGTCCGGCTCGGCCAGACCGACTCGGTCGAGCTGGTGTTCCTGCTCGACGATCAGAACCGGACGACGTTCCGCACCTCGGAAGCGAGCCTGCCCGATCTCGCCCAGATGACGGCGATCCTCAACGGGCTCCGCGCGGTGGGTTCCGGACGCGTGCTCGAGGAGGTGCTGACGCTGGTCCTCGACTCGGCGCTCCAGGTCACGTCGGCCGAGCGCGGATTCATCATGCTGGCGGCGCCCGGGGCCGAGCTCGAGTTCAACATCGGGCGCGAGCGGGGTGGCAGGACGCTCACGGGCACGTCGTTCGCCACCAGCGGCAAGATTCCGCGTGAAGTGTTCCAGACGGGCCACAGCCGGATCGTCGCCGACCTCTTGGACGACAGCCTGGCCCACGCCCACGGCGGCACGATCGCGATCGGAATCCGTCACGTGCTCTGCGTGCCGCTGCGCGTGTCCGCCTACGGAAGCTCGCCGGGCGCGAGCATCGAGCCGAAGACCATCGGCGTGCTGTACCTGGACGGACGGGAGCGCGGCACGCTGCTGTCGCAGTCGACCCGAGCCTCGCTCGAGGCCTTCGCCACCCAGGCCGCGCTCGCGATCGACAGCGCCCGCCTGTACGCCGAAGCGGCCGAGAAGGCGAAGCTCGAGCGCGATCTTCGCGTCGCGGCCGAGATCCAGCAGGGGTTGCTGCCCGAGCCGCGCTATTGCGGCGCGACCTTCGACGTCGCGGCCGCGAGCATCCCGTGCCGTACGGTCGGCGGCGACTTCTTCGACTACATCGAGCTCCCCAGCGGCGACTTCGGTTTTGCGCTCGGCGACGTCGCGGGCAAGGGTCCGCCGGCCGCGCTCCTCGCCGCGACCGTGCAGAGCAATTTCGCCGCGCACTCGCCGATCGCCGCGAACCCCGCCGATCTGATGGCCCGGATCAACCGCGCGCTGCTTCGGCGCGCGATC
The DNA here is from genome assembly GCA_963764505.1 of uncultured Acidobacteriota bacterium. Taxonomy (GTDB): domain Bacteria; phylum Acidobacteriota; class Vicinamibacteria; order Vicinamibacterales; family SCN-69-37; genus CAVXSP01. Next base: position 685,996 of record CAVXSP010000001.1, read on the forward strand.
GAGGCGCGCTTCGCAACGATGTGCTACGCAACGCTGTCGCCGGACGGACGCCTGCGCTACTCCAACGCCGGGCAGGAGCCGCCCGTGGTCCTCCGGGCCGGCGGCATCGTCGATTCGCTGGACATCGGCGGACCGGTGCTCGGACTGCTGAGCATCGCGACCTACGAGGAGGGCGAGACACAGCTCGCCCCCGGCGACGTCGTGGTGCTCTTCAGCGACGGCGTGACCGAGGCTCGCAACGGCGAGGGCTCGGAGTACGAGCGGCGCCGGCTGCTCGCGGCGCTCGCCGGCGCACACGGCCGGGACTCCGCGCTCCTTCTCGAGGATCTGCTGGCCTCGGTCAACAGCTTCTCCGGGTCGGCCCCGCAGGCCGACGACATCACGGTGCTGGTGCTGAAATACAAGGGCTCGTAGGCGAGAGGCTCGGCCTCGAGTCTCGTGCGTGCGCCTCACTATAATCACGGGATGTCCATCCTCAAGGTCGCGCGCATGGGGCACCCGGTGCTCCGGGCACGGGCGAAGCCGGTGCCGCCCGGCGATGTCAAGAGCGCCCGCATTCAGCGGCTCATCGACGACATGTTCGAAACAATGCGGGAGTACTCGGGCATCGGGCTGGCGGCACCGCAGGTGCACGAAGGGCTGAGAATCTTCGTGGCGGGCCTCCAGGCGGTCGAGGCGCCGGCGGCCGCGGAGCTGGAGGGCGAGGACATGCCGTTCATCACCGTGATCAACCCGCAGCTCACCGGTGTCGACGAGCGGACGGACGAGGGGTGGGAGGGCTGCCTGAGCATTCCCGACTTTCGCGGGCTCGTCCCGCGCCGGCACGAGATCAAGGTAGAGGCGCTCGACCGCAGAGGACGACGCGTGCAGTTCACCGCCCGCGGCCTGCCGGCGCGCGTGATCCAGCACGAGACCGATCACCTCGACGGCGTGCTGTTTCTCGACCGCATGCCGACGCTTGCGACGCTCACCTTCATGGACGAGTACCAGCGCTACTGGACGAAGGAGTAGAGGAAGACGGGGGTGCGGACGAAGGTGCGGACGGGGGTGCGGACGGGGGTGCGGACGAAGGTGCGCACGGGGGTGCGCACGGGGGTGCGGATTGAGTACGTTTTCTCCTGACGAAGCGGCCGCGCTTGCGCCCTACTTCACGAACGTCGATCGGCCGATCTTCGCGCTGGTGAACCTTCCGGAGACGGTCAAGGGCGCGCTGTTCGCCCGCTACTCGCGGTCGGCGAAGTCGCTGCGGCGGCTGTTTCTCGACGAGTTCGCCGACCGGGTAGAGGGCGCGCCGGCGGCCGGCCGGTCGTCTGTCGGCACCGCGCGCGCCGACCGGCTCTATCAGCGCGTGTTCAACGATTTCGGGGACGACTCGGTCGCGCAACTCGGGGGCGCGCATCTGGCCTGCGAGGACGCGTCGAACGTCCTGACGAAGGTGCTCGAGCGCGGACGGCTGATGGCGTACCTCGAGCAGTCCACCCGCTACATTCCCTATACGGAGCGGCGGGGCGACGGCTGGCGATACCTGGTCCCGCCGGAGATCGACGGACACGCCATCCGGGCGCGGTTCGTGGACACCCTCAACGACGCGTTCGAGACCTACGCGCGGTGGATCGATCCGATGCGGGCCTGGTTCGAGCGCCGTTATCCGAAGGCGCCGGCGGACTCCGACGCCGTGTACCGGTCGGCCATTCGCGCCAAGGCGCTGGATACGCTGCGAGGCCTGCTGCCGGCGGCCACACGATCCAACGTCGGGATCTACGGAACGGGGCAGGCGTACGAAGCGCTCCTCCTGCGCATGCGCGCGCATCCCCTCCTCGAAGTGCGCGATGCCGCCGATCGCATCCTCGAAGAGCTGCGCCAGGTGATGCCCGCGTTCCTCCTGCGCGTCGACCAGCCGGAGCGCGGCGGCCGGTGGACCGCCTATCTGGCCGAGACCCGCCGCCGCCTCGACGAGATAGGCGCGCGGCTGGAGCCCGGCCCGGGCCAGGGAGAGTCGGACGCGGCCGAGGTCACGCTGACCGACTTCGACCCGGACGGCGAGGTCAAGGTGGTCGCCGCGGCCCTGTATCCCGGCTCGGACGCCTCCGACAGGGACCTGCTGCTGGCCGCGCGCCGCATGACGCCTGCCGACCGCGCGGACGTGCTGCGCGCCTGCGTGGGCGATCGCGGCAATCGGCGGCACAAGCCGGGGCGGGCGTTCGAGCGCACGAGCTACAGGTTCGACATCCTGACCGACTACGGGGCGTTCCGCGACCTGCAGCGGCACCGGCTGCTCTCGCTCGACTGGCAGGGGCTGACCGCTCGCCACGGGTTCGCCGAGCCCGAGGCCCTCATCGAAGCCGGTGGGCACGACGACTGGCAGCGCGTCATGGATCGAATCCGCGGAACTCTACGAGACGCTGCGCTCGGCCGGATGCGGTCCCGTCGCGCAGTACGCCGTGTCCATGGCGTATCGGATCCGGTTCGTCATGGAGATGAACGCGCGCGAGGCGATGCACGTCATCGAGCTCCGGACGTCCCCGCAGGGGCATCCCGCCTACCGCCGTGTGTGCCAGCAGATGCACCGCCTCATCGGCGAGGTGGCGCAGCACCATGGGATTGCCTCGGCGATGAAGTTCGTCGACCATTCGCCGGTCGAGCTCGAGCGCCTGCAGGCGGAGCGGCGCCTCGAGCAGAAGCGGCGGCAGGCCTGAGCCTTCGCGCGCCATGCTGCTCCTGCGCCATCGGTTGACCGTTCGGTTCCGCGACTGCGACGCGCTCGGGCACGTCAATCACGCCGTGTTCCTGACCTATTGCGAGCAGGCGAGGTTCACGCTCTGGCGGTCGCAGCTCGGATTCGTGGTGCCGGTCGCCGGCGCCACACCAGACCCTGCGGTTCCCGGCTTCATCCTCGCGCGCGCGGAGGTGGACTATCGAGCGCAGGTGCGCTACGGCGACGAGCTCGAGGTCCGCCTGAGCCTCGGCGAGTTCGGCCGCACGAGCTTCGTCTACCTGTACGACCTCCTCGATCTCGCGACGAGCCGCGTCGCCGCCAGCGCCAGGACGGTGCTCGTGGTGTTCGACTACCAGCGGCAGCGGCCGGTGCCGATCGATTCGACCCTGCGGGCGAAGCTCGCGACGCCGCTGGCGGTCTGATTCGTTCCGGCGCACAATGACGGGGAGGCAGCTGCCATGGTGACGATCTACGGAAAGGACACGTGCCCGTACACGCAGGCGGCACTCGACGATCACGCACGCCGCGGCGTGCGGGTCGACTACGTGAACGTCAAGAAGAGCTCCGCGGATCTGGATCGGATGCTGCGCGCCACCGGAGGACAGCGGCGCGTGCCGGTCATCGTGTCCGATGACGGGCACGTGACGATTGGATTCGGGGGTACGTGAGGCGTCTGACGCCCGGCAGGCTGCCGGGACCTCCGATTCAGCCCTTGCCAAGCCTCAGACCGGGCTTCGGGTTCTCGATGGTGCCTTCGATCTTGATGGGGATCTGCGTCTTGCCGCGCCTCTTGAAGAACGGATCCACCAGTTTCAGGAACATCGACTTGAAGCCGCCGACCGCCTGCGAGACGGTGGCCTGCATCCGGAGCGTGCCTGCCAGATCGAGCGCGCGGTCGCGCAGGTTGCACGAGCCGGTGAGCGCGACGTCGGCTCCGGGCACCTCGAACGAGAGGTCGCCAAAGCGCAGGACGCCGCGGGCGAGGGCGAACTTGCCCTTCACGTTGCTCGCGACCGTGCCGTCCATCTCGTCCGCGCTCTTGCCCTGCGTCCGCCGGCTGAATTCCCGGATACGCTCCTGCGCCTTTCGCTGAAACGTCGCCTGGTCGAGCGAGAAATCTCCCTTCACGATGAGACGCGCCAGGATCGTCGCGTCTCCCGAAGGCAGGTGAACCGTGGCATGCGAGGTGCTCCGGCCGGTGGCGACCGGCTGCGATTTCGCCGGCGTGACGAGCGCCAGCAAGTCCTCGATGCGTCCCTTCGGCACGGCGACTTCCAGATCGACGTCGTGCCCAGTCGGTCCGGGCCGGTTCACGACACTGCCCTTTGCGGCAATCGACGACCCGGCGAGCGTCGCGTCCACCTTGTGCAGGATCGTCGTCCCGTTCGTGCCGTCCACGGTCGCCGAGAACGTCGTCGCGAGGGGCTGGGGCGTGCCGTCCAGATCGAGATTGAAATCGGGCGTGCTGGTCGTTCCGTTCACGTCGATGCTCGTGATGAGCCCGTGGAACGAGCCGATGGAGGAGAGCGTCCCCCGAATGCCGTCGATCGTCGACAGATCGACGTCGGAGAAGCTGTAGTCGCCGCTCACGGGAGTCCTCGCCGGATCCTCCTTGGCCCAGGGGCCGAACGTGCCGTGCGCCTGAACCAGTCCACGCGGCACCGGGTTGATCAGCTCGGCGCGGAACGGCACGACGCGATCGAACCCGAGCTGCTCGAGCTCGAGCGTCCGGATCTCGAACGTATGCGGCCGATGGCGTGGCTTGTCGGAGTAGAACGCCAGCACGGCGTCGTTCGCCCGTACGTGCTCGATGACCACCTTGGACGGCTGCAGCCCGCCCGGCATCGTCGTGGGCCCGGCGCCGTCGGCCTCCGGCGGCCCGGACGAGTCGCCGAGACTGTCGCGCGCGTCCTTCGGCGGCACCTGGATCTTGAGGCCGTCGAGGTAGACCGTGTCGACGTGCCCGCGGGCGATCGACAGGGGCCCGAGGTTCATCGAGACGCGATCGATCGAGATGAACGGCGGCAGCTCCGGGCGGCCTTTGACCCGCAGCGTGACGCCAGACGCCGTGAGCCGGAGGCGTGGAACGAATCCAATCGCCAGATCGGAGATGGCGACTTCCGCGTTCATGCGTGCTGCCAGCGTGCGGGTGATCCGCTGGCGGAGCGTGTCGGGCCGCAGCTCGAGGAACCACAGGCCCACGAGGCACGCCAGAACGATGCTCCCTGAGAGGACCCAGCGGCGTCGACGCGAGGACATGGGATTCACTATGGCATCGGACGCCCCCGGGCGGGGCGGGACAGAGGGCGGAGGCGGGCGGGGAAAACCCTCAGGCGGGCGACGGATAGTCCGAGGCCGCGGCGACCCCGTGGAATGGTGGGTCGCAGGCGGGGCCGACCATTACCGGTGTATCGGCCGGATCCCCACTTGACACTTTGTGAAAGATTTCACATAATTCCCCCAGTCGTTCCCGGCCCCATTTCTTCGGAATGACCTCAAGGGTCCGTGACCCCGGACCTGTTCGCCAGCGCAACACCAAACTCGCCTTCGCTTCATCTCACGACAACGCTCTTCCTGAATGCCCGGGCCGGGAACGAGCTTTTCTTCCGCCGCGCAGCACTTTCGGGGAGACTGGACGCAACGGTGACGTTCCGCTGACGTATCACGGGTATCGGTGAGGATTGAACCGACCGTCGTCGAACGCCGGATGATCCTGGCGATCCTGTTCCTGGGCCTGGCGGGCACGGAAATCGAGCTGCTGCTGCTGGAGCACTACGAGGATGCCTGGCAGTTCGTGCCGCTCGTTCTGATCGCGCTCGGCGCCCTCGTGCTGGCGCGCCACGCGGCGCGGCCGAGGCCGTCCAGCCTTCGCGCGATGCGCGCGACCATGGTGGCGTTCATCCTGGCCGGCGGACTCGGCGTCGTGCTGCACTTTCGCGCCAACGTCGAGTTCCAGCGGGAGCTGGATCCGGAGCAGAGCCGGACGGCGGTCGTCTGGAAGTCGTTGCGCGCCAAGGCTCCGCCGGCACTGGCTCCCGGCGTGATGGTTCAATTGGGCCTGCTCGGCCTCGTGTACGGGTACCGCGATCCGGCAGGGATCGCGACATCGGAGACCAGGGAACGCTTCAGGAGGACGCCATGACGCTGAAACACCGGGTATCGCTGTTGGGTCTCATCACCTTCTCGGTCTGGCTGCTGCCGGCCGCCGGCCTCCGGGCGCAGGTGGGCAAGTCGCTGGGAGTGGAGGCCGTGAATGTTGCGCCCGAGAAGGACCTGCTCGGCATGCCGGGCATGACGCCGGCCATCGTCAAAGGGATCCTGGACAAGCGACCGTTCATGAGCATCACGGATTTCAACACGTTTCTGGTCGGCCAGGGGCTGACGCAGGAACAGGCGATGGCGCTCTATCAGAAGGCGTTCGTGCACGTGAACTTGAACACGGGGACGCGCGACGAGATCGTCCTCGTTCCGGGCGCGGGCACGCGAATGGCGCGGGAGTTCGCCGAATATCGCCCGTGGAAGAGCTGGGCCCAGTTCGATCGCGAGATCGGCAAGTACGTCGGCCAGGAGGCCACCGACAAGCTCAAGCAGTACGTCTTCATCCCGATGAACGTGAATACGGCCAGCGATGCGGACCTCATGACCATTCCAGGCATGACCTCGAGCCTGCTCGGACAGGTCAAGCAGGGCCGGCCGTGGGCGTCCCAGGAGCAGTTCGAGCAGCAGATCGGAAAAGCCGCCAACTCCAAGGAAGCGGCGAGGATCTGGCGGTTCCTGGTAATCCAGTAACGAACGATCGCCGGGTGGGTGAGGGTTATCCCGGGGCTCAGCTAGGTCTTCGCCCGCTTCCCGCGTCCCCTGGGCTCGTCGTACCACAGGGGCAGACGCAATCCACAGCCCCGGCGCAGAGGCGTCGGGAGCGAAAGGGGCCGGCTATGCTGACCACGATTCTCGTTCTGCTCATCGTGTTGTGGCTGCTCGGGATGGTGACGTCGTACACCCTGGGCGGCTTCATTCACATTCTGCTCGTCATCGCCATTGCGATGGTGCTCATCCGCATCATCCAGGGCAGGACGCCGGTGTAGCCATGAGAGCTATCGCCGTCGTCCTGGTCGTGATCGGACTGGTGGGCCTTGTCTATGGCGGCATCAGTTGGACGCGGCGGGAGCGGGTCGTCGACCTCGGGCCGGTAGAGGTCACGCAGGAGAAGCACCAGACGATTCCGCTGCCGCCGCTCGTCGGCGGAATCTGCCTCGCTGCCGGCGTCCTGCTCCTGTTCGGCAGCCGTCGCGCCGCGTGAGTGGAGGAGTTTTCCACAGGAGGGGGACGGGTCTCGAGATGTGGAAAACTCCGGGAATCGGCCGGAGTTTTCCACATCTCGAGACCCGTCCCCCTCCTGTGGAACGTCATCTTCACTCTTCAGATAAATCTGGACCAAGGGTAGGCTGTCATCGAGGTCATGCCGTGGCAGACTCTGCCAGTCCCCTGATCACGCCGGCCGCGCTGGCCGCCGGCCTGGAGCAACCGAATCCGCCGCTCGTTCTCGATCTGCGGCCGGCCGAGTCCTTTGCGCAGGGGCACATCCGCAGCGCTGTCTCCCTCGACCTCTGGGGGCTGAGCCTGATCGACACCAGCGAGGCGCCGCTGCGCGCGTTCGTCTGGATGATCGGGCATCTCTTCTCGCTGCGCGGCGTGACACCGGATCGACCGGTCGTGGTCTACGAAGACGATTCGGGCATCCGCGCCGCGCGGGCCTTCTGGTTCCTGGAGTATCTGGGCCACCCCGCCGTCCGGCTGCTCGATGGCGGCCTCCGGGCCTGGCTCCGCGACGGCTTTCCCGTGACGACCGACGTCACGGCCCCACGGCCGAGCGATTGGCTGGCCACGCCCGACCCGGCCCGAATCGCCACCTGGCAGGACGTGCGGGATCGCCTCGGCACTTCCGGGACCGTGTTCGTCGACACGCGCAGTGACGGCGAATTCTACGGCGAGGTCGTTCGCGCCAGGCGCGGCGGTGCCGTCCCGGGAGCCGTCCACGTCGAATGGACCCAGAACCTGTGCGAGGACGGGACCTTCAAGGCCGCGGACGAGCTGACCGGAATGTATGCCGCCGCGGGAGTCGCACCAGATCGCGAAGTCGTCGCCTACTGCCAGGGGGGCTATCGGGCGGCGCACACCTACGTCGCGCTCCGGCTCCTCGGCTATCCGCACGTCCGCAACTACCTCGGCTCCTGGAGGGAGTGGGGCGATCGCGAGGATCTGCCGGTCGAGCGGCACGAGCCGCCGGCGTAGGGGGCGCCCTGGACGGGCGGACGCGGGCGCTTCAGCTTCGGGTGCGCGCCACGGCCTGTTGCGGCACCAGGGGCCATGGACCCCACTGGCCCTGGTACCGAACGAGCTCTTCGTTCAGACGCGCCAGATCCGCACGAATCGCCTGAGCGGGCGACCGGCCGAACGCTTCCGCGATCCAGTCGCCCAGCCTGCCGCCTGGCGGTTCGTACTGAAGGTGGACCGTGATGCGCGTGCCGCCCGAGGCCGGACGGAACCGGACGGAGCCGGCGCTCACGACGTCGGCATGATCGAGGGACCTCCAGCCGATCAGCTTGTTCTCGACGTCGTTGATGATCTTGGCGTCCCAGTCCACCTGCAGTCCGGCAGGCGCGCGTGCCACCCAGTGCGAGTGCGTCGCATCGGTGACGTCCACACGCTCGAGATGGGACATGAAGCGCGGCAGGTTGGACAGGTCCCGCCAGAACCGGTAGGCGACAGCCGGCGCCACGGGCACGACGACGGATTCCAGGACGTGAATGCCGCGTGCGCCGCCCAGCGCCGTTCTCGTATCGGTGCTGAAGGAATTGCGTCCCGCGAGCTCGTTGATCGGGCAGTAGCCGACCAGGCCGCGGACGAGCAGTGCCGTCCCCGTCTGTTCGACCAGCCGCGCGAGCCTGCGGCTGACGAGCCGCCGGACTCTCGCTCGCCCGGTGGGGCGGCTCACGCCCGCTCTGCGCCGGCTGGCGAGGTAGAGCAGCGCCGCTCCCGCCGCCACCGAGCCGATCCGTTCGACTGTTCCGACGTTGATGCGCACGCTCCCTCCTGTCCCTTTGCGCGGGAGTCGTGCAATCGGCGATCCACGAATAGCCCTTCGTGGGCACTTCCTTTGCAACGAACGCCAAGAGGCGGACGCGTCCGAAAAGCAGACATGACGAAGTCCCGGAGCGACAAAGAAGGACGTCGAGGCGCCGCCGACGCTCGCCAGTTGGACCGTCTGAAAGCGCGCGCGAAGACGTGCCGGGCCTGCGGCCTCTGGCGGAACGCCACGCAGACCGTGTTCGGCGCCGGTCCCGTTCCCGCCGAGCTCATGCTGGTGGGCGAGCAGCCTGGCGACCAGGAGGACCGCGCGGGAGAGCCGTTCGTCGGCGCGGCGGGCCGTGTCCTGGCCAAGGCGCTCGAGCTGGCGGGTATCGATGCCGCGCACGTGTACATCACCAATGCGGTCAAGCACTTCAAATGGACGGCGAAGGGGAAGCGCCGCATCCACGAGCGTCCGAACCGCGAGGAGATCCTGGCGTGTCGGATGTGGCTCGACGGCGAGATTGCCCTGGTCCGGCCGACGGCCCTGGTCGCGCTCGGCGCGACGGCCGCCAGCGTGCTCGCCGGCTCCGCGGTGCGCGTCACACGCGACCGTGGCCGGCTCATTCCCTCGCCGCTCGCCGGGATGCTGACCGTGACGGTTCATCCGTCCTCCATCCTGCGGGCGCCGACCGATGTCGACCGGCGCGAGGCGATGAGCCGGTTCGTGGCCGACCTGAAGGCGGTCGCGCGGCGGCTGCGGGCTAGAGCATCAGCATCCCGCCGTTGATCTCGATGGTCTCCCCGACGAGATAGCTGGCGGCGTCGGACGCGAGGAACGCGACCACGGTCGCGCACTCCTCCGCCCGTCCGACCCGGCCAAGGGGGATGCCGGCGACGAATCGGTGCAGCATCTCGGGCGTCGAGAACGTCTCGTGGAAGGGCGTGGCGATCACGCCCGGGGCGATGGCGTTCACTCTCACGCCCTGTGGGGCCAGCTCCCTGGCCATCGACTTCGTCAGCGCAATCAAGGCGGCCTTCGCGGCCGCGTAGGCGCCCGCGCCCGGTCCGCCGCCGTTGCGGCCCGCGATGGACGCGACGTTGATCACGCAGCCGCTTCGTCGCGCGATCATGGACGGCGCCACGGCCTGGGTGCAGAACGCCGCGCTCTTGAGGTTGAGATCGAACACGTCCTGCCAGGTCGCCTCGGTCAGCTCCGCCAGGGACGAGCGTCTGACCAGCGAGCCGGCGTTGTTCACGAGCACGTCGATCGTTCCGAGCTCGCGTCCGACCCGTGCGACCAGCTCGCGGACCGCGCCGGTGTCGCGGACGTCCGCGCGCATCGTGATCGCCGTACCGCCACCCGACGAGATGTGCCCCTGCACGGCGGCCGCGCCCGCCTCGTTGGCGTAGTAACCGATCGCCACCCGTGCGCCCAGCTCCGCCAGGAGCCGGGCCGTCGCCGCGCCGATTCCCGAGGAGGCGCCGGTCACGAGTGCGACCTTCCCACGGAGGTCGACGAGGGGCTTCATCGCATGCTGTTATATACCGCCGTGCCTCCGCGCGGTATGCTGCGGGAAATAGGCGAGGACCATGCTGCCCATCATCGACTTCATCCACACGAACCGCGACCGCTACGTCAGCGAGCTCAAGCACTACCTGGCCATCCCCTCAATCAGCGCGCTCTCGATGCACGACGATGACGTGCGGCGTTGCGCCCGGTGGACGGCCGACGAAATGACGCGGATCGGCCTCGAGAACGTCCGGCTGATTCCGACGCCCGGGCATCCCATCGTTTACGCCGACTGGCTGCACGCGCCCGGCGCGCCGACGATCCTCTTCTACGGCCACTACGACGTGCAGCCGGTCGATCCCGTGAAGCAGTGGGACTCGCCGCCGTTCGAGCCGACGGTGCGCGACGGCGAGATCTACGCGCGCGGCGCCGCCGACGACAAGGGGCAGGTGTTCATGCACCTGAAGGCCGTGGAAGCCCACCTGACGCAGGGCGGCCGGCTGCCGGTGAACCTGAAGCTCATCGTGGAAGGCGAGGAAGAGGTCGGCTCGCTCCACCTCGACGATTTCGTGCGGGATCACAAGGACGCTCTCGCCGCAGACGTGGTCGTGATCTCCGACTCGGCGATGTTCGACCGAGGCGTGCCGTCGATCTGCTACTCGCTGCGGGGCCTCGTCTACTACCAGATCGACGTGCGTGGCACGAAGAGCGATCTGCACTCGGGTGTCTTCGGCGGCGCGGTGGCCAATCCCGCGATGGTACTCGCGCAGATGCTCGCGCAGGTGAAGGACCGCGGCGGGCGGATCAAGATTCCTGGCTTCTACGACGACGTCCGGCGGCTGTCCGAGGAGGAGCGTCAAGCCTGGAAGAAGCTGCCGTTCAACGAGAAGCGGTACCGGCAGGAGCTCGGGGCGCCGAGGCTGTTCGGCGAATCGGGCTATACGACGCTCGAGCGCGTCTGGGCCAGGCCGACCTTCGACGTCAACGGCTTGCTGAGCGGGTTCACGGGTGAGGGGGCCAAGACCGTGATTCCCGCGGTCGCGATGGCCAAGGTCAGCATGCGCCTTGTGCCCGACCAGGAGCCGGACACGATCGCGGCGCTGTTCGAGGGCTACCTCAAGAAGATCGCGCCGAAAACCGTCGAGGTGACGCTGACCCGTCTGCACGGCGGGCGGCCGTGGATCACCGAGCCGGACAACGCGTTCGTCCGCGCCGCGGCGCGCGCGATCGAACAGGGCTTCGGCAAGCCGCCGGTGTTCTGCCGCGAAGGCGGATCGATTCCGGTCGTCTCGACCTTCCAGCGCGAGCTGGGGATCCCGGCCGTGCTGTTCGGAGTCGGTCTGCCGGACGAGAACGCGCACGCGCCGAACGAGAAGCTCGATCTCGGCAACTTCCACGGCGGCATCGTCTCCGCCGCCATCCTGTACGACGAGATCGCCCGCGCCGCTTCGTCCTGACGGCCCGTGCGGCAGCGCCGGAGTCGCGCGCCCATGGCGCGCGGGTCTCACTGCGGGAACTGGCCGATCGCCACGAGCAGGTCAAGCTTCGCGCGGCGCAGCGCGTCGGCAGCCCGGGCCGCCGTCGTGTCCGCATCGCGCGCGGAGCGTTGCGCGTCGATGACCTCGATGTTGGTGGTCGCGCCGAGCTGGAAGGCCGAGGTCGTGATCTGCAGCACGTCGGCGGACTGGCTGGCCGCCTGCTGCGCGCTCGCGAGCGCCCGATTCGCGCTCTCGACCGCCTCCTGGGCCACGCGCACTTCCGACCTGGCCTGCAGCCCGATCTGCGACAGGGCCAGGCGGCTCTGCTCGACCTGCACTTCGCGCAGCCCGCGGGCTGCGCGACGCTGTCCGCCCGTGAAGATCGGCTGGACGAACGACACGCTGAGGCGCCAGGTCCGGTTCGGCTGGAAGAGACCGGACGGCGTGATGTACTGCGGATCGAACGACGCGGCCGCCGTGCCGACCCAGTCGCGCCAGCTGTCGTTCACCAGCCGCTGCGCGGCGCGCTGGTTCGCCTGCTCGAGCCGCACGTCGGGCCGCGCCTGCATCCACTGCTGCTCGTCGATCGTCGCGGGAGGCTCCAGCGCGGGCTCCGCCGCCGCGTCGACGGGCGTATCGGCGGCGACGAGCACGCCGAGGGCTTCCTGATCGCGGCGGAGCGCCATCCGGCTGTTCTCCAGCTGGAGCTCGCTCGTCGAGACCGCTGCCGCCGCGCGAAGCTCGTTCAGTCGGCTGCCCGCGCCGGCGTTCAGCCGCCGCTGCGCGTAGTCGAGGTGCGCGTGCGCGTTGTCGACCGCCCGCACATCGACGTCCACCTGCCGCTGGGCCGCGATCACGGCCAGATACGCCTGGGCGGCCGCAATCGCGACGTCGCGCCGCGTCGCGTCGGTCGCCAGCTGGGCGACTTCGACCTGATCGCGCGCGTGGGTGACCGCCGCCCAGTCGGCGAGGTTCAGGACCGGCACGGTGGCATCGGCCGAGATCAGCGACTGATTCTGAGGCTGCGTGACCCCGCCGCTGAACCCGCGGGCGCTGTCGAGCGTCGTGTTCGTGAACGCCGCGCTGGCGTTCGGCAGCGTGACGGCGCGCGCCTGCCGTACCGAGCAGATCCGCCCGCGCGATCGCCGTGGCGGCCTGGGCGACCGTCGGATTGTTCGTGACGGCGCGCTGCACCGCGTCGTTGAACTCGATCTTTGGAATCGCCGGCGTCTGCGCGAAGGCGCCGATCGGCCCGAGGCCGAGGCAGGCGAGGGCGGCGACGACCGTGATCGCAGCTCGCATGCCGGCGGTGCAGGGGCGCGCCCGGCGGCGGGTGCCGGCCGAGCCCGGGTGCGCCTGGCGGGGTCTAGGCATGGGCGCCTCCCTCCGCTTCGTCGTCGGTCCGTCCGCGCCTTGCGCGACCCGGCGCCAGGGAGCGGATCGTCACGTACAGCACAGGGATGAAGAAGATCGACAGCAGGGTCGACGCGAGCATTCCGCCGACGACGGTGGTGCCGACCGAGGTGCGGGCGCCGGCGCCCGCGCCGGTCGCCAGCGCGAGCGGCAGCACGCCGAGGATGAAGGCGAACGACGTCATGAGGATCGGGCGGAGGCGGATGCGGGCGGCCTCGACGGCCGCGTCGAGAATCGAGCTGCCGCGCGCGCGGAGCTGCTCGGCGAACTCGACGATGAGGATCGAGTTCTTGGCGGCGAGGCCGATCAGCATCACGAGGCCCACCTGGCAGAACACGTCGTTCGCGAAGCCGCGGATCATCTGGGCGGAGAGCGCGCCCAGGACGGCGAGCGGGACCCCCAGCAGGATGATGAACGGCAGCACCCAGCTCTGGTACTGCGCCGCCAGCACCAGATAGACGAGCACGAGGCTGAGCGCGAAGATGTAGCCGGCCTGGCGTCCCGCCTTGATCTCCTCGAGCGACTGGCCCGCCCAGGCGAAATCGAAGCCCGCCGGCAGCACCTGCGCGGCGATGTTCTGCATCGTCTGGAGCGCCTGGCCCGAGCTGACGTCCTGGGCGCCGGCGCCGGTGATCTCCGCCGACCGGAACAGGTCGAAATGGCTGATGACCTGCGGTGCGGTGCCCTCGCGAAGGTTCACGAGCGAATCGAGACGCACCATCTTGCCGTTCGACGCCCGGGCATAGTACTGGCGCAGGTCGTCCGGCGATGCTCGGAACGGCTGGTCCGCCTGCACGTACACGCGGTACGCGCGGTTCGCGAAGTCGAAGTCGTTCACGTAGGTCGATCCGAGGAAGATCTGCAGCGCATCGGTGATCTGCTGGATCGGCACACCGAGCGTGCGGGCCTTGTCGCGGTCGATGTCGACGATGAGCTGCGGGTCGTTCGCCGTGAAGCTCGTGTTCAGGCTCGTCACGCGGCCGGACTGGTTGCCGCGCGCGATGATCTGGCTCGTCACGCTGGCGAGATTGCCGATTTCGCCGCCGGACTCGTCGAGCACCTCGAACTGGAATCCGCCGAAGGTCGAGAGTCCTTGAATGGCCGGCGGCGCGACGGGCACGACAATGGCCCCGGTGATGCCGCCGAGCATCGGGCCCCGGATCCGGTTGAGGACGGCCGACAGCGAGTGGCTCGCCCCGCGCCGGTCGCTGAAATCCTTCAGCTTCGCGAACATCAGCCCCTGATTGGGCGCGGCGCCGCTGAAGCTGAAGCCCGCGACGGAGAAGGCGCCGGCCACCTCCGGTTGCGCGAGCACGATCTGCTCGGCCTGCTGCGCGATGTTGGTCGTGTACTCGAGCGACGCCCCCGGCGGCGCCTGGATGATGGTGATGAAGTAGCCCTCGTCCTCCTCCGGGACGAACGCGGAGGGCACGCGCTGGAACACCAGCCACGTCGCCGCCAGCGCGCCCGCGAAGAGCAGCATCATGAGCAGACGCTGGCGTCCGATCGCGTGGACGATCCGCGCGTACCGATGGGTCCCCGCATCGATGCCCCGGTTGATCACCGAGAAGAACCGCCCGTGCACGTGGCTCTCCTTCTCGAGCAGCAGTGCCGACAGCGCGGGGGTGAAGGTGACGGCGTTGAAGACCGACAGCACGACCGCGAACGCGATCGTGAGCGAGAACTGCTGATACATCCGGCCGGTCGTCCCCGGGAAGAAGGCGACCGGCACGAAGACCGAGACCAGGACCAGGCCGATGACCAGAACGGCCGAGAAGACCTCCGCCATCGCGTCGATCGCCGCGCGATGCGCCGATTTCCCGAACTCGCTGATGTGCCGCTCGATGTTCTCGATCACCACGATCGCGTCGTCGACGACGATGCCGGTGGCCAGGACGATGCCGAAGAGCGTCAGCGTGTTGATGGAGAATCCGAAGACCTTCACGAACGCGAACGTGCCGACGAGGGACACCGGAATCGTGACCGCCGGGATCACGGTGCTGCGCCAGTTCTGCAGGAACAGGAACATCACCAGCACGACCAGCCCGATGGCCTCCGCCAGCGTCTTCAGGACCTCGACGATCGATTCCTGCACGACCGAGACGTTGTCGAACGCGAGCTGGTACTCGAGACCCGGAGGAAAGTTCGCCTTCAGCCGGCCCAGCTCCGTCATGACGCCCTGCAGCGCGTCGATCGCATTGGCGGACGGAAGCAGCTGGATGCCGATGCCGGCGGCGTTCAGCCCTCCGAAGCGGAGGTTCGCGGAGTACGTCTCGGCGCCCAGCTCGACGCGCCCGACGTCCTTCACGCGCACGAGCGCCCCGTTGCGGGCGCCAACGACGACGTTCTCGAACTGCGGCACCTCGCTCAGCCGTCCCATGGCGCGCACGCTGAGCTGGTACATCTGATTGGCGGCCGCCGGGGCGTCGCCGATGCTGCCCGCCGCCACCTGCACGTTCTGCTCGCGAAGCGCGTTGACGACGTCCCCACCGGTCAGCTGCCGGGCCGCGAGCTTGTCGGGGTCGAGCCAGAGGCGCATCGCGAACTTGCGCTCGCCGAAGATGATCACGTTGCTCACGCCCGGCACCCGCTTGATGGCGTCGCGGATGTAGAGATCGACGTAGTTGCTCAGGAACAGCGTGTCGTAGCGGTTGTCCTTCGAGAAGAACCCGATCGCGCCGAGGAAGCCCGCCGAGGTCTTCTGCACCGAGATGCCGTTGGTGCGCACCTCGGCCGGCATCCGGCCGAGCGCCTGGTTCACCCGGTTCTGCACGTCCACCGCGGCGAGATCGGCATCGCGCCCAACCTCGAACGTGACCGTGATCGTGCTCACGCCGGTGTTCGTGCTCGACGAGGTCATGTAGAGCATGCCCTCGACGCCGTTGATCGCCTGCTCGAGCGGCGTCGTGACGGCGCTCTCCACCGCCTGCGCGTTCGCGCCGGTGTAGAAGGCCGACACCGCCACCGAGGGCGGCGTCAGCTCCGGATAGCGCGCGATCGGCAGGCTCGGAATGGAGATGGCGCCCGCGAGGATGATCGCCAGCGAGCAGACCGTCGCCAGAATCGGCCGTCGGATGAACAGGTCGCTGATCACTGCCGGCCCGCCGTCGATCCGCCGCGGCCCGCCGCGCCCGTCTCCCTCCCCGGCCCGGCCGCCCCGCGTCTGCCTCCCGGCCCGCCTGCGCGCACCGGCATCCCGTCGCCGATCTTCTGCACGCCGGAGACGATGAGCTTGTCGCCGGCCCGCAGCCCCGATCGCACGACGTAGTCGTTGCCCGTGACCGGGCCGAGCGTGACCGCCTTCTGGCGGGCGACCGTCCCCTGCGGCGTGTCCTCGGCCACGAACACGAAGTACTGCCCGTTGATGCGGATCACCGAGACGACGGGGACGGTCAACCCGGGCTCGGTGCTCCAGATGACCTGCGCGCGGACCACCTGGTCGGCGCGCCACTGATGGTCGCGGTCGGTGATCGCCGCCTTCGCCAGCACGGTCTGCGTTTCGTCGTCGACCGACGGCGCGACGAACGTGATCTTCCGGGTCGCCGCGCCCTCGCCGGTCGTGTCGAGCAGCCGGACCGGGAGGCCGAGGCGCAGCTTCGGCGCCTGCTGGACGGGGATGTTGAGATACAGCTCGAGCGCCGCGTTGTCGTCAATCGTCGTGAGCTGGGTCGTGCGCGTGACGCGGTCTCCCGCCCGGACGGGAATGTCCCCGACGACTCCTGCGCTCGGCGCCGTCACCTTGTAGTAGCCGAGCTCGTTCTGCTGCTGCCGGATCTGGTCGTCGATCGCCTTGAGCTGCGCCTCGGCCGCCTGCAGCGCGGCGGCCGCCTGCTCGGCCTCCTGCGCGCTTCCCGCGCCGACCTCGACGAGCGACTTCGCGCGCTGCGCCTGCTGGCGCGCATACGCCGCGTCCGCCTCCCGGGCCGCGCGCGTCGACTCGAGCGAGGCCACGACGGCCTGCTGCGACGCAGCGTCGATCTGCATGAGCACCGTGCCCGCCGTCACCCGATCGCCGGACTTGACGTCGATCCGTGTCAGGAATCCCTCCACCTGCGGCTGGATCGTGATCGAGTGCCGCGATCGGATCGTGCCGACGAACTCGCTGGTCTGCTCCACCGGCCTGGTCTCGAGCGTCACGACGTCGACCGGCATCGCCGGCATCGCGCCCCGGCCTCCGGCCGGACCGCCGGCGGGCTGTCCGCCACCGCCTCCGCAACCGGCCGCGGCGGCCAGCGCGAGGAGAACGACCGGAAGGCGCCAGCGATCATGTCGACGACGCAATGACGCCGTTGGGGCGAGCGTGAACAGTCCCATGTGCGGATCCTGGATGGATGGGTGACGGACGACGCTGAACGAGCGGTCGACGGCTGGACGCGCGCGCTGATCCGACTTGCGGCAACGCCTTCCGCAGACGTTCGTAAGTCTCGATCCCCAGCTTATACGATCCTGGACGCTCGCGGTTCCGCGCTGGTCGGGACCCGATGCTGAGCTCCCAGTCCAGAGTCAGGCGAGCGTGGAGGGAAACGAAATCGATGCCCCCCGGCCCTTGGAGCGTGCACACGTTTGTGACACAGTCACGGGTAGCCAGCCTGAGGCTGCGGACGCTCCGCTGGCGCCGAGGTCACGTCCCATGAGTGCATCGACCGCCGACGCTGCCCCGGCCGTGCGCCGCTCCGGCGAGGCAGGCGGCGGGCGGCGCATCGTCATCACCGCCCCGCTCACGGAAATCATCGACCACGCGGGGTACTTCATCCAGATGAGCATGGCCTCCCTGCCCATGTGGCTGGAGGGCATCCTCAATCGCAAGTACCCGCGCTGGCGCGACGTCGAGTACAACGACGACGGCAGCGCGCGCTACATGCCGGCAGGCGTGCGGGTGCTCGAGGCCTCGCTCCTGCGCCGCTTCGCGGCCGAGGACGTCGCCTGCTGTTTTCCCCAGGATCTGCCGAAGTTCGTCGGACCGGACACGAGAGTGGTCGCGGTGTCCACCCACAACCCGCTGGGCGTCACGTTCGCCGCGGGGGTGTACACCTCGATCTTCGGATCGTCCCGCCAGCCGATCAACTCCCACTACGCGCGGGCGCTCTTCGCGGCCATCAAGTCGAGCCCCCATCGCGACCGGTTCCGGGTCATCGTCGGCGGGTCCGGCGGGTGGCAGATCGCGAACACGAACGCGTTCGACGAGCTCGGGGTCGACTGCGTCGTCGAAGGCCGGAGCGAGTCGACCGAGACACTCGAGATATTCGAGCGCGCCCTGCGGGGCGAGCCGCTGCCACGGCAGATCGACGTGCACCACCCCAAGACGCGCGACGCGATCATCGTCCCCGACAAACGGACCACGTTCGGCGTCGTCGAGATGACGACCGGCTGCGGACGCCGGTGCCAGTTCTGCGTGCCGGACCTCAACCCGCAGATCGACCTGCCGAAGGACCGCATCCTGGCGGCGGTCCGCGCCAACGTGCGCGACGGCAACCGGCAGATCTCGCTGGCCACCGAGGACATGTTCATCTGGGGCCAGGTCCACACGGACACCCCGTTCTACTTTCCGAATCGTGAGGCGCTGCTCGACCTCTACGGCGAGATCGTCCGGACGCCGGGCGTCGAGGAACACGTGCTCAGCCACGCGACGATGGCGCCGGCGGTCGTCGATCCCGTGCTCATCGCGAAGCTCTCCGCCGTGCTTCTCGACAAGAGCCCGATCCGCCTGCCGCTTCTCAGCACCCATCCCGAGCGCCGCGCGCTCGTCCCGCTCATCGGTCTGGAGACGGGCTCCGTGCGCATGGCCCGGCAGATCATGCCGAGCAAGGGCGTGCCCTTTCCGATCGACGAGTGGCCCAGCGTCGTCATTCGCGGGCTGGAAGTGCTGAACGCCCACAATTGGTTTCCCGCCATGACCCTCATCGTCGGCAGCCCTGGCGAGACCGACGAGGACGTGCGCGCCACGCTGGATCTGGTCTGCGAGGTCGAGCGGCGGGGGTTGTTCGCCTTCCTGATCCCCTCGATCTTCACGCCGCTTCACGACACGCGCATGGAGAGCCAGAAGGGCGTCGTGGAGACGCGCGAGCTGACGCCGCTGCAGTGGCAGCTCATGATGAAGTGCTGGAAGATGAACCTGCGCCCTGGCCAGAACAGCTGGTGGGCGCCGACGGCCTGGCGCCTGGGCGCGATCGCCCTGTGGGCGTACCGGCTGCGTCGGCTGAACGGTCCGGGATTCACCTGGCCGCTGTTCATGTTTGCGAGCGCGATGCCGGAGGCCTGGATGGCCAAGCTCGGCAGGATTCACGACGGCCGCCCGCTCCAGATCAAGACGCGCAGGGAGCTCCTGGCGAGGATCAAACCGCCCCAGCGGCGCTACCTCCGCGCCGACACAGGCGATCTCCCCGAGAGGCGGGACGCCGGTACGGCCGTCGCGGCTGACGCCCTGCAGCCGGTGCGCCTGTGAAACCGATCGAAGTGCGGCGGGAGCGGGACGTGCTCGTGCCTGCCGACGTGCTCTGGGAGATCATCGAGCGGGCCGAGACGATCCCGTCCTGGCTGCCCGTGTGCGATCGGTGCGAGGTGATCGAGGGGACCGGCCTCGGCCGCCGCCAGCGGATGTTCGTCCACTGGGGCCGCCGCGAGGCCGCCATCGACCAGCAGGTCATCGAGTTCGTCCCTCCTTCGAGGCTTCGATGGAAGCACGTGCAGGAGCGGTTCGGCGAGCGGGCCGCGCCGCACTTCTCCTCCGAGACGACAATGACCATCGAACTGCGTCCGGCCGGCGCCGTGACGACGGTCGTGTTGACGTCCCGCAGCGTGCCCGCGTCTCCATGGGCGGCGCTCGTGCTGCGGCTGACCGCCGCGCGTCGAATCGCCCGTGCGTTCGACCGGGCGCTGCGCGCGCTCGCGGTTAGCGGCGAAGACGCGTGATTCGGAGGTCCGGCCCTCAGCCGTCCGCGAAGAGCCGGCTCACCTCCGGCTTGACGACCTTGCCCATGGCGTTGCGCGGCAGTGCCGGGAGGCAGCGGAGATCCTTCGGCACCTTGTACGGCGCCAGCCGCTCACGCGTCCACTGCTGGAGCGAGCTCAGAATCGATCGCCGCCTCGGGTCGGAGCTCGACCGCGGCGCAGACGCGCTCGCCCCAGTCCGGATCCGGCACGCCCACGACGGCGCAGTCGGCAATGGCGGGATGGGTCCGCACGGCTTCCTCGATCTCGAGCGCCGAGACCTTGTACCCGCCGGTCTTGATGATGTCGATACTGGTCCGGCCGAGCAGCCGGTAGATTCCGTGCTCGGCGGCCGCCACGTCGCCCGTCCGGAACCAGCCCTCGCGGAACGCACGGCGCGTGTCGTCCGGCCGTCGCCAGTACTCGAGGAACACGCCTGGACCGCGGACTTCGAGCTCCCCCGGCTCGCCATCGGGCGCGGCCGCGCCTTCCTCGCCGACGATCTGCGCTTCGACGCCCGGCAGCGGACTGCCGACGTGGCCGGGCCGTCGCTCACCGTGCAGCGGATTCGCGAGCGCCATGCCGATCTCCGTCATGCCGTAACGCTCGAGCAGCGTGTGGCCCGTGATCTCCCGCCAGCGGTCGAGCGTCGCGACCGGCAGCGCCGCCGACCCGCTCATCATCAGCCGCGCGGCGCCGGCGCCCGCGGAGCGGCGGCGTCGGACCGGTTCGGACGCCGTATCCCACGCCTGGATGAGCCGCCTGTAGATCGTCGGGACGGCCGTGAACACGGTGATCTCGCCGGATGCGAGGCGGTCCCACGCCGCGTCCGCTTCGAAGCCGGCGGATACCTCCAGCGTCGCGCCCGACGCGAGCGCACAGCCGACCACGTTGATGAGCCCGTGCACGTGGTGCAGAGGCAGCACGAGCAGCGTCCGATCGGCGCGGGTCCATTCCCACGCGGCGACGAGCGATTCGACCTGCGCCGCGAGGTTCGCGTGCGTGGTGACGACGCCTTTCGGCCGGGCCGTCGTGCCGCTGGTGTACAGGATGAGCGCGCGGCGGTCCGGGGCCGGCGCGCGAGCAGCGCGCACGCTCGAGGCGGCCAGCAGGTCCGTGCTGAGGGCGAAAGCGACGTGCGCCGCGCTCGCGAGCGGCGCCAGCCGTCCGGCCATCTCCGGCGCGGCGGCAACGAGCGCCGCGTCGCCGTCGCGAACGGCGTACTCGAGCTCCGCCGCCGGATGAGAGGGCGCCAGCGGCAGCGCGATCCCGCCTGCCTGCCAGACGCCGTGCAACAGGGCCAGGAACGCGAAGCTCGGCGGTGCGCAAATGGCGACGCGCGCCTCTGCGAGATCGCCGGTACCGGTCGCGGCCAGCAACCCGCCCGCGACCCGGGAGGCCGCCGCCGCGAGATCGCCGGCGGAGAAGGCGCCGTCCGGTGCGACCACCGTCGCGTGTGGATCCAGAGTCATCGTCGCGCCGCTCGTGCGAGGACCAATAATATGGCGGAGCCGTCCGGCTCAATTGGCAAATTGGGCAGCGAGGCAATGGGGCAATGGGTACGAAAGCGGCGATGAGCTTCGCGGAGGCCGCCGAGGCCATCGTGGCCATTGGACGCCGGTTCCATGTCCGCGGATGGGTGCTCGGGACCAGCGGCAATTTCAGCGCGGTCGTCTCGCGGCGCCCGTTGAGACTGGCGATCACGCCCAGCGCGGCCCACAAGGGGCAGCTCGATGCGGGGCGGATGCTCGAAATCGACGACCGGTCGCGCGTGACGCGCGGGCAGGGCCGTCCCTCGGCCGAGACGCGCCTGCATCTCGAGCTCGTGAAGCGGCGCGGCGCCGGCGCCGTCTTGCACACGCATTCGGTTTGGAGCACGATACTCTCAGCAATCCACGCTGCCGATCGGGGGCTGGCCATCGAGGGGTTCGAGATGCTCAAGGGCCTCCAGGGTGTTTCGACCCACGAGCACCGCGAGTGGGTGCCCATCGTCGAGAACGACCAGGACATGGCGCGGCTCTCGCGACGGGTGCGCGGCGCCCTCGCGGCGTCGAGCCATGCGTTCCTCATCACCCGCCACGGACTCTACACGTGGGGCGAGACGCTGGCCGACGCCGAACGGCACGTCGAGATCCTCGAGTTCCTGATGGAGACGCTCGGACGGACCGAGGGGTGAGGTGCACATGGCGCTCGTGAGAATCCCCGCCGAAGATCGAACCATTACCGAGATCGCCGAGCTGCGGGCGTTCCTCGCGGCCTGCGGTATCGAGTACGAGCGGACCGAGCCCGACGCGCCGCTCCCGCCGGGCGCCCCGCCCGAGGAGGTGCTCGCGGCTTACAAGCCCAGGATCGACGAGCTCAAGGCGCGAGGCGGCTACGTCACCGCGGATGTCATCGACGTCGATTCGTCGACCGCCGGGCTGGACGCCATGCTGGCCAAGTTCAATTCCGAGCACTGGCACGACGAGGACGAAGTGCGCTTCATCGTCGAAGGCCGCGGCCTCTTCCACATCCATCCTCCTGGCCGGCCGGTGTTCGCCGTCGAAGTGGAGCGCGGGGACCTCATCCGCGTCCCGAAGGGTACGCGGCACTGGTTCGATCTCTGCGGCGATCGGCGGATCCGCGCGATCCGGCTGTTCCAGGACAAGTCCGGCTGGACGCCGCACTACACGCAGAGCGGCGTCGACAAGGACTTCCAGCCGGTCTGCTTCGGCCCGGCGTACCTGGCGCCGGCCGGCGCCGCCCGGTGACCGCCACGGGCGAGCGACGGGAGTGAGCGCCCGCGAGCCGCGCCATGCGTCGGACACGCGCGCGGAGCGAGCCGCCGTGGCGGCGACGGATCTGCACGTCGCCGGCCTCACGGCCGTCCTGCTCGATATCGAAGGCACGACCACGCCGATCGCCTTCGTGCACGATGTGCTGTTTCCGTTCGCGCGCGCCCACCTGCGCGGTTACCTGGACGCGCACGGAGGATCGGCGGCGTTGGACGATCTCGTCACGACGCTGGCGCGCGAGCACGCGCAGGACGCGGCCGCAGGCGCGGAGCCGCCCGCCTGGCATGACGCGAAGCCGGCCGCCCGGCTCGACTCAGCCGACGCCTACGCGCGCTGGCTGATGGACCGCGACCGGAAGTCGCCCGCGTTGAAGGAGCTGCAAGGGCGGATCTGGGAGGCCGGCTATCGCGCGGGGCGGTTGCAGGGGCAAATCTTCCCGGACGTCGCCCCGGCCATCCGCCGATGGCGCGCGGCCGGCTTGGACGTGGCCATCTACTCTTCCGGCAGCGTGCTCGCCCAGCAGTTGCTCTTTGGCTCGACGGCCGAGGGCGATCTGAACCCGCTCTTGACGGCGTTCTTCGACACCGCGGTCGGCGCCAAGACGGATCGCGACAGTTACGCACGCATCGCGAAGGCCCTGGGGCGGGCCGCGTCCGAGATCCTGTTTCTCTCCGACGCCGAGACGGAGCTGCGTGCCGCCCGCACGGCCGGCCTGCAGGTCCGCCTCGCCGTTCGGCCTGGCAACGCGCCGCCAACCGGCGGGTTCGAGTTCGAGAGGGTCCGAAGCCTGGATCAGCTGGTCTGATCTCGCGCACGCGGCCGCGCACCCGGGAGGACGCCTGGCAGATGCCCCCGATCCGGCGCCGTCCGAGGCACCCGACGCATAATAGCGCCGTGATCCCGCCGGCCATCCGCGGTCAACGCGCCCCGCGCCTCGTGATGTTCGCGCTCGGCCTGACGCTGGTGATGCCGGTTCAGAGCGGCCAGCGGGCCGACGGACGGTCGCCTGCGCCCTCCCCCACGCAGGCGGCTGCGGTCCGTCTGCCCTCCGGCCTCGAGCGATTCAGCGTGCCGTCCGACGGACACCCCATGGCCGTGTGGGCCCGGCGTCCCGCAAGTCCGCGCGGAGCGGTGCTCCTCGTCCACGGCATGACCTGGAGCACCAGGCCGGATTTCGACCTGCAGGTCCCGGGTCTCCAGCGCTCGGTGATGGCCAGTCTGGCTGCCCAGGGATTGGCCGCCTACGGCGTCGATCTGCGCGGCTACGGCGAGACGCCGCGTGACGCGACGGGATGGCTGACGCCGCGGCGGGCGGCGGCGGACGTGGAGAACGTTCTCGTCTGGGTGGCGACGCAGCATCCCGCCCTTCCGAAGCCCGCGCTGCTCGGCTGGTCGCGCGGGGCTGCCGTCTCCGCGATGGTGGCGCAGATCGCGCCGCAGCGGCTGTCCGCCCTCGTGCTCTTCGGGTTCGTGTTCGATCCGGACAGCCGATTCGTCGATGCGCCGACGCCCGACAAGCCGCAGATGCTGAAGAACACGGCGGAGTCCGCCGCGAGCGATTTCGTGTCTCCGAAGGTCACGCCGCCCGCCGTGATCAAGGCCTACGTCGACCAGGCGCTCAAGGCCGATCCGGTCCGCATCGATCTGAAGAACGACAGCGAGTTCAACGGCATCAAGCCGGCGAGGATCAAGGTGCCGACGCTCGTCATGTACGGCGACCAGGACGTGATCAACCCGCAGGAGGCGGCGAAGTTCTTCGCCGCGCTCGGAGCCGGCGACAAGGCGCTCGTCGTGCTGCCGGGCGCGGATCATGCGGCGCTGCTCGAGGACACCCACGACATGTGGATTGCCGCGGTGGTCAATTTCCTCACGCGCCCGCCGGTGCACCGGTAGCGCGCGTGAGGACGGCCCTCCACTTCTCCGGCGCGGCGCGCCGTCCGGCTGCCCGGTGCGCATGAGATTCCGACTGCCGCATCCGCTCGTGCTGCTGTTCGGCGGCGTCGTCATCGCGGCAGTGCTCACATGGATCCTGCCGGCGGGGGCGTACGATCGTCGGGAAGACCCGGCGACGGGCCGGCAGGTCGTCGTCGCCGGCACGTACCACCGGATCGATCGCGCGCCCGTCGGGCCGTTCCGCGCGTTCGTCGCCGTTCCCCGGGGATTCGTGGAGGCCGCCGAGGTCATCGCGGCCGTTCTCTTCGTCGGCGGCGCGTGGGTCGTCGTCGATCGCATCGGGACGCTCGGCCGGCTGGTGGCCGCGCTCGTCCGGCGCTTCGAGCGGCGCGGCCTCGTCGCCATTCCGATCATCGCGGCGTTCTTCGCGACGATGGGCGCGCTCGAGAACATGCAGGAGGAGATCATCCCGCTCGTGCCCGTGCTGATGCTACTCGGCCGCGGACTGGGCGTGGACGCCGTCACGGTGGTCGCGATGAGCGCGGGCGCCGCGATGATCGGCAGCGCCTTCGGCCCGACGAACCCGTTCCAGGCCGGGATCGCGATGAAGCTGGCGCAGCTGCCGCCGCTCTCGGATGGCGGCCTGCGACTGGTCATGCTGGTCGCCGGGTTTGCGCTGTGGGTGGGCTACACGATGCGACACGCTGCCAGGTTCCGGTCCCGGACGCGCGACACCGCGCGGCCGGAGCGAGCGCCGAGCCGCGCGCCCGGCGGCGGTGACATCGGTGGCCTGTCGGGCCCGGACGGCGTGATTCTGGCGGTCATCCTCGCGCCGATGGCGGCCTACGTCTACGGCGCGATTGCGCTCGGCTGGGGATTCGACGAGCTGTCGGCGGGGTTCGTCGTCGCGGCGATCGCCACCGGACTCGTCGGCGGCCTTGGCGTGCAGGGCACGGTGGTCGCCTACCTCGAGGGCATGCAGGGTCTTCTCCCGGCGGCGATCGTCATCGGGCTGGCTCGCAGCATCTCGGTCGTGTTGCAGGACGGCCGCGTGATCGACACCATCCTGCAGGCCCTGGCGGCGCCGCTCAGCCAGACATCCGGGCTGACGGCGGCGCTGCTCATGATCCCGTTCCACGGCGTGATCCACGTGCTCGTGCCGAGCGTCAGCGGCCACGCGGTACTGACGATGCCGGTGCTGGTGCCGTTCTCGGATCTGCTCGGCCTTTCACGTCAGGTGACGGTGCTGGCGTATCAGACCGGCGCGGGGCTGACCGAGTTGATCACGCCGACCAACGGCGCGCTGATGGCCGTCCTGCTCGCCGCAGGCGTCCCCTTCACGCAGTGGCTCAGATTTGCGCTCGTGGGCGTCGGGCTGGCGCTCCTCGTGGGCATCGGCGGCATGATCGCGGCGCACGGCCTCTGAATTTCACGCGCCGGAGGGGCCTGGCGAGCGTGCTACACTGCCCGAAATCTTGAATATGCGGCACTCTGCAGCTCTCGCGTCTCTCGTCGCTGTTCTGGCCGCGTCCTGCGCCGCGACGCCGGAACGTCAGCAGGATGCGGACCGCCACGACGTCTCCCTGCCGATGGAGACCGCGACGATTGAAGGCCGCGTGCCGCCGGGCGCGACGCTCGAGACGCTGTTGCGGCAGAACGAGGTCGATCCGCTGTTCGTGAGCTCGCTCACGTCCGCGGTCCAGACCGTCTTCAACCCTCGCGATCTGCGCGCCGATCGCACGTTTCAGTTGACCCGCTCGCTCGACGGCCTGATTCGGGAGTTTCGCTACCAGATCGACCGGAGCAAGTTCCTGCGGGTCGCGTTCCGCGATCGGACGGCGGATGGCCAGCCGGAGTTCGACGTGGCGGAGGTCCCGTATCCGACCGAGGTGTCGGTCGCGGCGGTCACGGCCGAGATCTCGCGCGAGCGGCCGTCGCTCGTCGCGGCGTTCGGCGCGGCCGGCGAGAACGTCCAGCTCCCGCTCGCGCTGGCGGACATCTTCAGCGGCGAGATCGACTTCAACTCGGACCTGCAACTCGGCGACGCCGCGAGCGTGCTGTTCGAACGGGTCCGCCGGGACGGCCAGGACGCCGGCTACGGCGCCGTGCAGGCGGCGGTGCTCGAGGTCGACGGCCGGCGCTTCGTCGGAATCCCGTTCCCGGGCGCCGACGGCAAGTCCGCCTGGTACGACGAACAGGGCCATTCACTGAAACGGCAGTTCCTGAAGTCTCCGCTGCCGTTCGAGCACGTCACGTCGGGTTTCTCCAGGCGCCGGCTCCATCCGGTGTTCGGAGATTTTCGCGCGCACCTCGGCGTCGACTACGCGGCGCCGACCGGCACCAGGGTCGTGGCGGTCGCAGACGGCAGGGTGGAGTCGGCAGGGTGGAGCGGCAATTCCGGTCGGCTGATCGTCCTTCGGCACGCCGACGGGTACGAGACGCTGTACCTGCATCTCTCGTGGATTGCGCCGGACGTCCGGCCGGGCGCACGCGTCGTGCAGGGCCAGCTCATCGGACGCGTCGGCATGACCGGCGCCGCGACCGGACCGCACCTCGATTTCCGGATCAAGAAGAACGGCGTGCATCTCAACCCGTTGCTCGTCCACAGCCGGATGCCGCCGGGAGAGCCGATCGCGCCGGACCGGCTCGAGGCGTTCGGGCAGGCGCGCGACGCGGTCCTGCAGAAGCTCCAGTCGATGACGAATGCGGCGGCCCCCGCCGGGACGGCCCCGGCGAGCAACCGGCCGTAGTCCATGCCCGCGCTCTTCCCGTTCTGCGCGCTTCGGCCCGCAGCGGAAGCGGCCGCACGAGTCGCGTCGCTTCCCTACGACGTCGTGACCGCGGAAGAGGCCCGCGCGCTCGCGGCCGGCAACCCGCTGAGCTTCCTGCACGTCACACGGGCCGAAGTCGATCTGCCGCCCGACACCGACCCCTACGACGACCGCGTGTACGCGCAGGCCGCCCTGAATTTCGAGGAGATCAAGCGCGCCGCGCCGCTCGTCCTCGAGCAGGATCCCGCCCTGTACGTCTACCGTCTCGGCATGGGGACGCACGAGCAGACGGGGATCGCGGGGTGCTTCTCGCTCGACGATTACGAGCGGCAGGCCATCAAGAAGCACGAACGCACGCGGAAGGACAAGGAAGACGATCGAACGCGTCACATGATCGAGCTGCGGGCGCAGACCGGACTCGTCTTCCTCACCTATGTGGCCAGCCCGCTGATCGATCGGCTCACGGGCCGGAGCACGGCGGGACGTCCGCTGTACGATTTCGTCGCCGCCGACGGCGTGTCGCATACCCTCTGGCGAGTTGGCGCGCCGCACCTGCAGGCCTTCGTCGAGGCGTTCGCCGAGCTGCCGGCGCTGTACATCGCCGACGGTCACCACCGCGCCGCGAGCGCGGCGCGTGCACGAGCCACGCTGAACCGGCCCGGTCCCGAACGGGACGGCGCGGACCGGTTCGTCGCTGTGGCGTTTCCCCACACCGCCGTACAGATCCTGCCCTACAACCGCGTGGTGCGGGACCTCGGCGGACGGACCCCTGAGGCGCTGCTGGACGCGCTGCGAAAGGCGGGACTGCCGGTCGTCGACGCCGCGGGTGGAAACGTTCGAGCGGGTGAGGTCGGAATGTTCCTGGCGGGCCGCTGGTACACGCTCGAACTGCCGTCGACTCCGGACGGCGCCGGCCGCCCCGAGACGCTGGATGTGGCCGTGCTCGAGCGCGCGGTCCTCCAGCCAATTCTTGGAATACGCGACGTCCGGACGGACGAGCGAATCGACTTCGCGGGCGGCGCGCGCGGTCCGCTCGAGCTCGAACGCCGGGTGACGAGCGGCGAGGCGGCGGTCGCCTTCTCCCTGCACGCCGTCGGGGTCGAGGATCTTATCGACATCGCCGACAGCGGCGCCATCATGCCGCCCAAGTCCACGTGGTTCGAGCCGAAACTCAGGGACGGACTGCTCGTGCACCTGATATAACGTCAAACTTCGACGTTCACACTTCAAACTTCGGAAGTTTGAAGTGTGAACTCCGAACTTCGAAGTTTCCCATGCGTCCCTACAACTTTTCGGCCGGTCCAGCAATCCTCCCGGCGTCCGTGCTCGAGGAGGCCCAGCGCGACTTGATGGCACTGCCGGGCGTCGGCCTGTCGATCCTGGAAATCAGCCACCGGTCCGCGGCGTTCGAGGAAATCCTCCACGACGCCGAGCGCGGTGTTCGGGCGCTCGCCGGAATTCCGGACGGCTACCGCATTCTCTTTCTTCAGGGCGGCGCCAGTCTGCAGTTCTCGATGGTGCCGATGAACCTGCTCGGACCGGGGATGACGGCGGACTATCTGGTGACAGGCGAATGGTCGAAGAAGGCGCTTGCCGAGGCCGTGAAGATCGGCGGCGCGCGCACGGCGGCCTCGAGCGAGACAGAAGACTTCCGCCGGATCCCGGCCGCTTCCGAGATCGCGCTGGCCGACGCACCGGCGTACGTCCACATGACGTCGAACAACACGCTCTACGGCACGGAGTGGCCCGCGCCGCCGGAGATCGGCCGCCGGCTGCTCGTGTGCGACGCGTCGTCGGATATCTTCTCGCGCCCGCTCGACATTTCGAGATTCGGCCTGCTCTATGCGGGCGCCCAGAAGAACCTCGGGCCCGCGGGTCTGACGCTGGTGTTCATCCGCGAGGACCTGCTGGCCCGTTCGTCCGACGCGCTTCCGGCAATGCTGAACTACCGGACGATCGAGCGGCATCGATCGCTCTACAACACCCCGCCCGTGTTCCCGATCTATGTCCTGCGCCTCGTGATTGGATGGCTACTCGACCTTGGCGGACTGCCCGCAATCGGCGCGATCAACGACCGGAAGGCGGCCCTTCTCTACCAGGAGCTGGACCGGACGGCGTTCTGGCGTCCGCATGCCGAGCCGGCCAGCCGTTCGCGAATGAACGTGACCTTCCGCCTCGCATCACCGGAGCTCGATGCACTGTTCCTCGAGGAGGCGCGGGCCGCCGGGTTCGAGGGCTTGAAAGGCCATCGGACGGTCGGCGGTCTGCGAGCCTCCATCTACAACGCGTTTCCCGAAGACGGTGTGGCCGCGCTGGTTCAGTTCATGCGTGAATTCGAACGGCGGCGGGGCTGACGTTCCCCGGCGCGCCTCATACGCCCGCGCGACCCGCCCTCTCGGCGAGACGTTACTGACCGCTGCTCTGCGGCGTCCGTCCGCCGTTGCGTCCGCGGCGTCGGCGGCGCCGACGGCGGCGGCGAGGAGCTTCGGCGGGGAGCGTTTCGTCCTGCGGAGGAGCCTCGTGATTCGGGTGCGGGGGCGGGGCGTCGGATTGGCCGTGCGTCCGTGGCCCGCCATGCGAGCGGGCGTGGTGCTGCATCTGGCGCCAGTGCTCCACCGCATCCGGGGCATCCCCGAAGACGTCGAGCCAGGTCAGCGCATCGGCGAAGGCCGGCCGATGGGCCAGGCCGCGCGCCACGCGCGGCGGAAGGGCCGGGTCGACGAGCCTTGGAAGGATTTGCCTGATCTGCTGCAGCCGGTCGAGATCCTTCCTGGCGACCTGCAGCATGCCGAAACCGGCGCGCTCGCCGCGTTGCGCGGAATCGTCCCGTGCCGCCGGCGCCCGGTCCAGGGCGCCGAGCGGCGCCAGCAGCGAACCAATCAGGAGCGTATTCGTGAGCTCGGGCGGCGCCGACGGGAATCGGCGGCGGTAGGCGTCCAGCCGCGCCAGCGACTCCCAAACGGATTCGGGCGGCTGCTTCAGTTCGGGCGTCACGAGCTCGAGCAGGCGCACCCGCCCGAGCGCGTGGAAGCTCGCTTCCGCGTAGCCCGATCGGAGAATCTTGAAGTACTCCTCGAGGAGGCGCGCCGGCGACGCTTTCAGGATGAGCGCACGGTGCTGCGCGATGGCTTCGAGCACCAGTTCGTCCATGTCGAAGCCGAGTCGTGCAGCCAGCACGGCCGCCCGGAGCATGCGGACGGGATCCTCCACGAACCGGACGTGTGGATCGCCGATGGACCGGATGACCCGGCGCTCGAGATCGCCGAGCCCCCCGACGTAGTCGATCACCGAGTAGGTCGCGATGTCGTAGAACAGCCCGTTGACCGTGAAATCGCGACGGAACGCGTCCTCTTCCGGCGTGCCGAAGGTGTTGTCCCGGTGAATCATGCCCGGATGCGGCGGCGCCTGCGCTCCCTCGGGGGAGGACGCCGCTACGAGCACGGCCGCGTCCGCCGGCGGCAGGTCGGCGGGAGGATCCGGCACGTTCTGCCGGAAGGTCGCCACTTCGATCGTCTTCTGGCCGAACTTGACGTGTGCCAGCCGGAACCGTCGGCCGATGATCCAGCAGTTCCGGAACAGCCGCTTGATCTGGTACGGATGCGCGTCGGTGCCGATGTCGAAGTCCTTCGGCCGCCGGCCGAGCAGCAGATCGCGCACGCTGCCACCCACGAGGTAGGCGGCATGCCGGCTCTGGTGAAGCCGGTAGAGGACCTTCAGCGCGTCCGGATCGATGTCGCGCCGGGAGATCGGATGATCGGCGCGTGGAACGATGACGGGCTCCGGCACGGCTCAAATAATAACCGGCCGCCTCCGGCGAGGCGGTCCTGGCGCGCGTGCGTCGTTCGCGCCGGTCCTGATGGTATGATGCCCGCTCACGTCAATGCGGTCACTCGTGCTCACGGCGGCAGCCCTGCTCTCCAGCGTGGCGACTCTCGGAGCCCAGGGGCTGACCATGGGGCCGGCGGATCGGCCGCCCGTCGATGAGGCGGCGGCGACGCGCGGCCGCGCGATCTGGGCGGCCGAGTGCATCACCTGTCACGGTACACAGGCCCGCGGTACCGACAATGGACCGAACCTCGTGCGGTCCGAGCTCGTCCTGCACGACCGCAACGGATCGGAGATCGGGCCGTTTCTGAAGAAAGGCCATCAGCTGCAGAGCGGACGCGCCGCCGGCAGCCTGACGGACGCCCAACTGGTCGATCTCGCGAATTTCATCCGACAGCGCGTCACGGACACGCTTCGGGGATCGCCGATCTTCAAGGTGCAGGACATCCTCACGGGCAACGCGGCGGCCGGACAGGCCTACTTCAACGGCGACGGGAAGTGCGCGGGCTGCCATACGGCGACGAGCCACAGCCTGCGGGGGATCGCCTCGCGCGTCGCCAGCCCGGTCGACCTCCAGCAGCGCATGCTGTTCCCCCTGCCCGCGCGGATTGGCGGCGCGGGGCGCGGCGGAGCCGGCCGGGGCGCTCCGCCCGTGACGGTCACGCTGACGCCGCGGGCGGGAGCGCCGGTGACCGGCGTGCTCGTCGAGATGGACGATTTCGACGTGACGTACCGCGACGCTTCCGGCGCGCTGCATTCGGTCGGACGCACGCCGGATCTGGCCGTGACCGTCAGCGATCCGCTGCAGGCCCACCACGAGCTCCTCGACCGGATCACGGACGAGAACATCCACGATCTCGTTGCGTACCTGGAGACGCTCAAGTGAAGAGCAAGCGCGCGCCGTTGGTCTCGTCCTGTCTTCTTTTCTTCGCTCTTCTCTCACCCTCTCGCGCTTTCACGCTTGCACGCTCGGCC
Source organism: uncultured Acidobacteriota bacterium (assembly GCA_963764505.1). Classification (GTDB taxonomy): domain Bacteria; phylum Acidobacteriota; class Vicinamibacteria; order Vicinamibacterales; family SCN-69-37; genus CAVXSP01. The sequence goes on from CAVXSP010000001.1 coordinate 718,350, forward strand.
CAAGCGCCGGGCCCCCACGTCGATCTCGCGACGCTGTTGAATCCGGGCCCAGACGCGTGGCCGACCTACAACGGCGACTACTCGGGTCGTCGGTTCAGCACCCTCGACGGGATCGATTCGTCGAACGTGAGAGCGCTCAGCCTGGCGTGGCTGTACGCCCTGCCGGGGGGCACCAAAGCGACGCCGCTGCTCATCGACGGCGTGCTCTACTTCACGACGCCGGACAACGCATACGCCGTGGAGGCGCGCACGGGGCGCGAGCTGTGGCATTTCCGATGGAAGTCGCAGGGCGGCATCCATATCGGAAATCGAGGCATGGCGGCCCTGGGCGATACGCTCTACTTCGAGACGCCGGACTGTCATCTCGTGGCGCTGAAGATGGGTGACGGCACCGAGCGCTGGAACAAGACCATCTGCGATCTCGAGCTCTTCTACTACGGCTCGGTCGCGCCGGTCGTCGTGAAGAACCACGTGATCACGGGCGTGAGCGGCGATGACCTCGACGTGCCCGGCTATCTCGAGGCGCACGATCCCGCGACCGGCGAGCGGCAGTGGCGCTGGTGGGTGGTGCCGCAGGGCGCGGACGAGCCCGGCTCCGATACCTGGCCGAGTCTGGACGCGATGAAGCACGGCGGCGGCATGACCTGGCAGCCGGTCACCTACGATCCGGCGCTGAATCTGATCTACGTCACCACAGGCAACCCGCAGCCGGTGATCGCACATGCGAACCGCGCCGGCGCCAACCTGTTCACGGCATCGATCGTCGCGCTCAATGCGGATACCGGCAAGATGGTGTGGTACTTCCAATCGTCGCCGCACGACACGCACGACTGGGATGCGACGCAGCCGGCGGTGCTGTTCGACGGCGAGGTCGACGGCCAGCCGCGGAAGCTGCTGGCACAGGCGGCGAGAAACGGGCACTTCTTCGTGCTCGATCGCACCAACGGCAAGGCGCTCGTCTCCACGGAGTTCGTCAGGACGAACTGGTCCGTCGGCTACGACGCCAAGGGACAGCCGATCCCCAATCCCGCGAAGTACCCGCAGATCGACGGCGCCCTTGTCTCCCCGGACCAGGGCGGGGCCGCCAACTGGCCCTCGCCCAGCTTCAGCCCGAGGACCGGGCTGTTCTACGTCAACGCGCGGCGCGCCTTCAGCGTGTACTACATCTACGATCCCGGCGACAACCCGCAGGGCTGGGGCGGCACCGACCGCGGCGGCTGGTCGGAGGCCATGCTCCAGGCGATCGACTACAAGACGGGGAAGATCCGCTGGAGCCATCCCTGGACCCCCGGCAGCCATCTGGGCATCCTGACCACCGCGGGCAATCTGCTGTTCACCGGCGGCTCGGGCGGTCTCGAGGCGCTCGATGCGACCACGGGGCAGCCGCTGTGGCACTCGCGGATCGGCAACGTCATGAACGGCCCGATCACCTACGAGCTCGACGGCCAGCAGTACGTCACCGTCTCGTCGAACAGCGCGATCGCGTCGTTCGTCCTGAACAGGTGAACGCTCAGGCCTTGGCCTCTTTCCAGTTCCGGCCCCGGCCCACGTCCACGTCGAGCGGCACGTTGAGCGGAAACGCCTGCTGCATCGTGTCCTTCACCAGCGCGGCGATCGCCTCGGCATCGTCCTCCGGCGCCTCGAAGAGCAGCTCGTCGTGGACGGTCAGGATCATCCGGCTCGGCGCGCGCGCGGTCGCGTTGTGGCGCTCGAGCGCCGCGTGCACGTCGACCATCGCTTTCTTGAGGATGTCGGCGGCCGTGCCCTGGATCGGCATGTTGACCGTCTCGCGCTCGGCCGCCATGCGGATCATGCCGTTGCGGCTCGTGAGCTCGGGGACGAGGCGGCGCCGGCCCATCAGCGTCCGGACGACGCCGCTCGCGCGCGCGTCCGCCAGCGTCCGGTCTATGAACCCGCGGACGGCCGGATAGCCCGCGAAGTAGGCGTCGATGAACGCCTGCGCCGCCGCCTGGCTCACGCCGATGTCCTTGGCCAGCGTGAAGGCCGTCTTCCCGTACAGCAGCGCGTAGTTGATGATCTTCGCCCGCCGGCGCAGCTCGCGCTCGTCCAATCCGCTCGAGGCGCCGAACACGCGCTCCGCGGTCCGGTCGTGGATGTCGACGCCCTGTTTGAAGGCGCCGACGAGCGCGGCGTCACCCGACATGTGCGCCAGGACGCGCAGCTCGATCTGCGAGTAGTCCGCCGAGATGAGCAGATGACCGGCCTCCGCGACGAAGGCCCCGCGGATTTCGCGCCCCGTCGCCGTGCGAATCGGGATGTTCTGAAGGTTGGGGTCGCTGCTGCTCAGCCGGCCCGTGGCGGCCACGGCCTGATTGAACGTCGTGTGCACCCGGCCGGTGGACGGATTGACCAGGCCCGGCAGCGCGTCGACGTACGTGCCCTTCAGCTTCTGGATGCTCCGCCACTTCAGGACGAGCCCGGGCAATTCGTGGACGAGCGCCAGCTCCTCCAGGACGTCGACGGCGGTCGATACCGCGCGCGTCTTGCCGGTCCTCTTGCCCGGCTGCAGCTTCAATTTCTCGAAGAGCACGTCCGAGAGCTGCTTGGGCGAGTTGATGTTGAACTCCTGCCCGGCCAGCTCGTAGATGTGCCGGCTCAGCTCGTCGAGCTGCGCCTGCATGGTCCGCCCCTGTTCGGCGAGCGCTGACACGTCCACTTTCACGCCGGCCCGCTCGATGGCGGCGAGCACGGGGATGAGCGGCTGCTCCAGCTCGCGATACACGCGCTCGAGCTGCTCCCGATGGACGTCCTCGACCAGCTGTGGTGCGAGGACGAGCGGCAGATCCGCCCGTTCGGCGGCGTAGGCGAGCAGGGACCGGGCGGGCACGTCGCCGATGGCGAGCGCCTTGGCGCCGCGGCCGGTCAAATCCGCCTCCGAGATCGCCCGGTAGTTGGAGCGCTCGAGCACCAGGCCTTCGATGTCGTGGCTCGACCGGGTCGCGTCGAGCAGATAGCTGAGCACCATGGTGTCCACGTCGGCGCCCGCCAGCGTCATGCCCTCGCGTGCGCAGGCAATCGTCACGAACTTCAGATCGTGGGCGGTCTTGCCGATCGCCGGATCGGTCAGCACGGGCGCGAGCCGCTCGAAGACTTCGCGCGCCGGCAGATTGGGGCTGTCGACGAGTCCGGTGTGACCGAGCGGGACGTAGCAGCCGGTCCCCGGCCGCGCCGAGAAGGCCCACCCGATCAGATCGGCGCTCACGGCCGACGACGCCGTGGCGATGATGCCGATGCCCATCCGCCGCGACTCGCGGATGGCGCGCACCAGGCCGTCCACCTCCTCGATCGTCCCCAGGACGCAGTAGTCGCGCGCCGACGTCGCGGCCGTGGGCGCGAACTCGGCCACGAGCGACCGGAACCCGAGCGAGGAGAAGAGCGCATAGCAGCGTTCGCGCGAGGGGCCGCGGTAGCGGACGGCCTCGGCCTCGAACACGACGGGCACGTCCGTCCGGATCCGGGCCAGCTCGCGGCTCTCCCGAGCGTCGTCCGCGTGAGCCAGCAGCCCTTCGCGGTACCGCTTGCTGGAGACCGCCGGAGCGGCCGCGAGCAGCGCTTCGAGCGAGCCGTGAGCGGCGATCAGAATCGCGCGCACCCTTCTCGCCGATGCCCGGCACGCCCTTGATGTTGTCGATGCTGTCGCCCATCAGCGCGAGCACGTCGACGACCTGATCCGGCCGGACGCCGAACTTCTGCGCGACGCCTGCCTCGTCGTACCACGTGCCCTCGTCGCGCGGGTTGAAGACCCGCACGCCTTGGTCGACGAGCTGGAAGAAGTCCTTGTCGCCAGTCACGATGGCGACCTCGAATCCGGCCGCCCGCGCCTGCCGCGCCAGCGTGCCAATCACGTCGTCGGCCTCGTAGCGCTCGGACGTGAGAATCGGCACGCCGAGCGCCTCGCACGCTTCGTGCACGAGCGGGATCTGCTCGGCCAGGTCGGGCGGCATCGGCGCCCGGTTCGCCTTGTAGTCGCTCGACAGCTCGTCCCGGAAGGTCGGTCCGGCCAGGTCGAACGACGCGGCGATGTAGTCGGGCCGGTGATCCGCCAGCAGCTTCCGCAGCATCGTGGAGAACCCGTACACGGCGTTCGTCGACCGGCCGTCCGGACCGCTCAGCCCGCGGATGGCGTGATAGGCGCGGTACATCTGCGAGCTGCCGTCGATCAGGAACAGGGTGGGCATCGAACCCTACGTATATCATTCGACCATGCACGTGCGCCGATGGGCGCTCGCTCTGATCGCCCTCACGCTCGCTTCCGGATGTGGGTTGTCGCTGGGGCGGGAGTACGAATACGAAGAACAGCTCTATCTGAGCGTCGACGGGTCGGCGGTGGTGGTCGTCAACGCGTCGCTTCCGGCCCTGGTCGCCCTCCGCGGCCTGCCGATCGATCCGTCCGCGCGGGCGCCGTTCGAGCCGCTCGCGCTCAGGCGGCTGTACGAGTCCATGGGCTGCGACGTCCTCCGCGTCGGCGCGCCGTGGTACCGGCACGGGCGGCGCTTCGTGCAGATCCGGATACAGACTGAGGACGTGTCGACGCTCGACCGGTGCGGTCCCCTATCGTGGTCGAGCTACACGTTCGAACGCAGCGAGAAGACGATATGGTTCAAGCAAAAGGTCGGTGAGTCAGCGGCAGGTCAGGTCCCTTCCGTCCGCTGGACCGGACGGGAGCTCGTCGCATTCCGCCTCCATGCGCCGAGCGAAGTCCTCTACCACAACGTCCGGCGGCTGGCGGACGACGCGACCGGTCAGATCGAACGCGGAAACATTCTGACCTGGGAGCAGCGCCTGGTCGACCGGCGCGCCGGCAAGCCGATCGACATGCAGGTGGAAATGCATCCCCAGTCGATCCTCTACCGCACGCTGTGGCTGTTCGCGGGCTCGTTCCTGGCGGCGGTCGTCGTGCTCGTGGGGCTCGTCTGGTGGACGATCCGCCGCGGGCGGGCGCGCATGGCTGCCGGCGCCAGCGCGTGGACGAACGGCTGAAGAATAGGACGCGGGAACCTCGTGCCTACCGCGTCGCCAGCCGGAGATCCTGCACTTTCGCTTCGCCGTCGGCGACCGTGACCGCCACCGACGCCGGCAGGACCTGCGTGAGAAACGCCGGGTCGAACCATTCGCCCGGCTCTGCGTCGACGACCGCGGTCAGCCGATACTGGCCGGCCGGGAAGCCGCGGAACGTGAACGCGCCGTCGGTGCCGGGACGCGTCGACAGGATTCGGCGGGATTGCGGCACCCAGAACTGCGTGTCGGCGGGGAACAGCACGATCGTGTAGTCGGGCGTCGGCCGGCCCATGGCGTCCTGCAGAGTGCCAGAGATCTGCTGCGCGCGATCGGTGAAGGTCAGGACCATGCCGGACAGGCTCTGATTCGGCTGGATGTCGAGGCCGAAATCGAGCGCGTCGCGGCCGTTCACGGTCGCGGACTCCAGCGTCCACGCGCCCGCGTTCGCCACGGCCGGCTGGCCAAAAGTCGCGGCCCCGCTCCCCCGGAGCGCGAAACCGCCCAAATTTGCACGAAGCAGATAGCGGCCGGGCACGACGCCACGGATGCTGAAGGCGCCGTTCGCGTCCGCGGTGTCGAGCATCGGACCGCCGAAGCCGTCGCCATCGGTCGGCAGGATCGTGACGCGCACGCTGCTCAGATCCGACGGCGGCTGGGTTGAGGCCGCGTCGAACGCGATCCGGCCGGAGATCGTCATTCCCGGCTGCAGCGCGAGCGCGAGGTCGGAGATGTCGCGGCCGTTCACGGACAGATCCGTCGATGCCCAGAGCACTTGAGCGATCGGTCCGCCGCGTCCACCGCGTCCGCCGAACCCCCGGCCGCGGCCCGGGCTGGCGGCCGCCGCCGGCGCCTCCTGCGCAGCATCGACGGCCGGTACCGGCACGCGCACCGTGAGCCGGTAGTCGCCCGGCGTGACGCCCTGGAAGCTGAAGGCGCCGTCCGGACCGAGGCGCGTCATCGACCGGCCCAGCCCCGGCACGTTCGCCACGTCCTGCTGTTCCACAGACTGCAGGACCACCTGCGCGCCCGGGGCCATCGTCGTCTCGGGACCCGTGACGCGGCCCTGCACGCGCGCCGTCGGAACGACCTGGAGCTGGAAATCGACGCCGGTTCGCTCCTGGGCGGCGTCGAGCGTGATCCGGGCCGCCTGCGCCGGACTGGTCGTCCCGGGATAGTACACGGGGGCGTACGCCGTCGATTGTTCCGGCTGGTCCCCGAGCTGCTGCTGCAGCGCTTGAATCTGATCGAAGACCTGCTGTCCCCGTCCGCTCGCCAGCACGGCGGCGCCCACGCCGACGAAGCCGGCGGCCCCGCCCGGTCCCTGAAGCTGGTCCAGCAGCGGCTGCAGCTGCAGCTGAATCTGCGAGCTGACGTTGGCGACGGCGTTGTTGCGCGGCACGGCGCTCACGAGGTAGTCGCCCGGCAGGAGCTGGAAGATTCGATACATCCCCCGATCGTCGGTCTGACTCTGGCCCGACGCCCGAAGCGTCCGCTCGCCGTTCTGCATCGTGTAGCGGTACGCTCGCACCACGGTGTTGGGAGCCGGCTCGTTGAACTCGTCCACGACGACGCCGGTGATGACGCCGCCCTTCGGCAGGGCGATGCTCACGTTGGTCATGGCCTGGCCGTCCATGAGCTGGATCGGCGTGCCCTGGCGTCCAGGTTTCTTGGCGCCGTAGGACATCGTGGCGAATCCTGGCTTGGAAACCGTGAGCGTGAACCGGCCGGCCGGCAGACCGATGAAGGAGAATCGGCCTTCCTCATCGGTCGCCGCGGAGCGTCCGCCGCGTCCTCCGTCCGAGAGCATCACCTGCGCGCGCCGCACTGGCGTGCCCGAGTCGCTGAGCGTGACCGTGCCGGCAATCAAGCCGGTGCCCGTCGTCAGTTGACCCGGGAGATCGCGCGCCGGCCCCTGTCCCCGACCACCGGCGCGCTGACCTCCACCGCCGCGCCCGTCGGCCTGTCCGACGCCGAACGCGCCCGCACGTCCCCCTTGGGCCGACACGCCGGCCAGCATCGCGGCCGCCAGACACACGGCGGCTACGGCCATTGCTCGAAGCCTCGATCGCGGGGAAGAGGGCATGGGCGCTCTGATTAGACGCCGATCTTACGACGCTTGTCGGGTGTGACGCGAATCGATCTCAGTCGCTCGAGTGGCCGCCCGGGTTCGGCTACCGGTTGTCGATTCTGAGGTCGTCGGTCACCGAGAAGGCGCCCGGCACCTGGGCCAGCGAGTAGGCCTGGGCCTTGTCGAGCTGCGTGGCGACCGATCCGGTCAGCGTGACGTGGCCATGCTCGACGATGATGTGGATCGGCGGGACGGGCCTCGAGGCGTACTGCCAGAACGAGGGATGGTTGTAGATCGCCCTGGCGATGCTCAACCGCAGCGCGTCGTCCGATGGCGACAGAGGGAGCACCTCGATGTCGTTGACGACCTGCCGAACGCCATCGATTTTCGCCACACGCTGGCCGATGTCGTCCCTCTTCAGGGCCCGTGTCACCCGGCCGGTGAGCGTGACGACGTGATTTTCGACGGAGATGGCCACGTCATCGAACATGCTGAAGTGGCTGTACTGGCGGATGGATTCGACCACCTGCTGGGCCAGGGCGCTGTCGGTGACTTCCGCCCGCGCCGTGCCGTTCCATGTCAGGCCGCCGACGAACAGAGCGGCGCCGACGAGAATCTTCAAATACTTCTTCATGGTTTTCTAGCTCGCGCAGGCGCGGACGCCTGACTGAGCAGCAAACACGATGCCACGAGCGGATCCCGCCCGGAGGGGCGTGCCGCGTCCAGGTTGTCCCGTTCAGGCGACGGCCGGCTAGTTCGCGACGAAGCCGCTCCTCGCGCGGACTCGGAACGCGCCCTTGCGCACCTGCACGTCGATGGTGTGCCAGCGGCCGTCGTGTGGCAGGGAAGAAACGTAGCCGAGGAAATACTGCCGGCTCAGCTCGTCGGCGATCCCCGCCGTGGCCGGCGCCAGATCCCGGCTCGAATAGATCATTTCGGTGCGGCCGCCACTCTCGTCCGTGATCGCCCGCAGTGCCTCTCCTCTCGAGGGTAGGGCCGACCGGCCAGTCGAGGCGCTCCTCGTGGGTCGCGCGCCCGGCGCGGCGTGCGCGGGCGGGTGTCCGGGGAACGGCGATGGCACGGGCGCTTTTCGTCCCGCCGTCGGCGCGTCCAACGGCCGACCGGGCGCCGGTTCGATGCCGGAGGCGTCAATGCCAATGGCGTACACCAGCACCTCGGTTCTGCGGATCAGTTCCCGCAGTTCGGTCAGCGGCGTCCGGCTCGACGTGTCGTCGCCGTCGGAGATGACGACGACCGCTTTCTTCGGATGGGATCCGGTCTGCGCCATCGGCACTGCCTCGGCGACCGTGTCGTACAGCGCGGTGCCGCCCCGTGGCTGCACGGCGCCAAGCGCACGGCTGACGGCCGGACGGTCGCTCGTCCACGGCTGCACCAGATGCGGCTGTGCATCGAAGCGGTACAGGAACAGCTCGTCGCGCGGTCCCAGCAGATCGAACAGGAAACGGTCCAGCGCAGCGCGCGCCGCGGCGATCCTGTCGCCGTACATGCTCCCACTCGTGTCCAGGGCGATTCCGAGGCTGACCGGGACGCGCTCCGCGTCGAACTGCGAAATCACCTGTGGGTGGCCGTCCTCGGTACAGGACGAAGTCGTCTCGCCGCAGGCCTGGCACGAACCGGCCCTGCGTGTCCGTCACGGTCGCGGTCACGTTGATCAGCTCCACGCCCGTCGTGAACGAGTAGCCCTGGGCGTCGGACCGACCCTGCGTGCGCGCGAGCGCCGGGGCCCCGACGATCGCGAGGACGACGAATCCGCGCCCGAGCCTTCCCATCATGGTCGGCTCTCCGGCCGCTGTGCGGCCGATGCCGACGGTGCAGGGCGCTCGACCGCCGCGTCCGGCCTGATGTCTGTCCGCTGGGCACGACGATCCACGTGCGCGATGACGCCGCTCGCCTCGGATCGGAAGGCGATCCGATACCGGCTCACGCCGGCCACCCCGGGAACGCGCACGATGAACGGTGATTCCTCGCCCGGCCGCAGGGCGGTGAAGTCCAGCGGAGTCCGTCCGCTGGCGAAGTAGTTGCCGTCCCGATCGAAGAGGTACAGCACAGCCATCACGTTCTGTCTGGATACGCCCTCGCTTGGGTTCCGCACGAGGCCCGTAACCACGAACGCTCCGGGATCGGCGCTGTGGCGGAGAGAGAGCAGTTCCAGCGGCTCGGGCGACAAGGCTCGCCAGCCGAACGCGGAGGCGGCCACGGGATGAGAGAGCGCGTAGGCGGCCGCCCCGGCCGCGGCGAGGGTGACGGCGCTGGCCAGAGCTCCGGCCGGCACCCACCAGAACCGCTGCCGATCCGCCGCGCTCCGATCGACCTCGTCTGGCCGTTCGTCCGAATCGTCCCGCAGTTCGTCCCGGTCCTCGTCGAGGGTGGCAAATCGCGCGGGCTGATCGGCTTCCGCGGCCATCGCCTGCAGGATTTGGGCTCGCGCGTCCGACCGGCGCCGGTGTTCGCGGAGCAGGCGCCACGCGAGTACCGACATGCCGATCGCAAGGGCGAGGGCAATCACGGTCACGATCATCAGCAGGGTTTCCATGGGCTACCTCAATGAGAAGGCGACCGAGATCTGGACCGCGACGTCGACGGGACCGCCCTGTCTCCGGGCCGGCGAGAAGCGCCATTGGCGAACGGCCTGGATCGCCCGATCGTCGAGTCCGGGATCCAGGCGGCGGACGATCCGGATGTCGCCGACCGAACCGTCGCGCCGCACGACCACCTCGAGCAGCACGGCTCCCTGTATCGACCGCTTCCGCGCATCGTCGGTATAGAGCGGCTTGACCTCGCGCAGCAGCTTTGGCGGTTCGACGTCGCTGCCCGGCCTGAACGGCCCGCCACCGAAGCCGGCCTCGAGACCGGGTCCGAGTCCTGCGCCACGGCCGATTCCGCTGCCGGTGCCGGAGCCCTCTCCGGCGCCGGAACCCGCTCCGGCTCCGGCGGTCGTCGTTGACGTCTGCCGGGCCTCGACGGCGCCCGGCACGTCCGTGCCATGGCTGCGATCGGGCGCGAACGGAGCGTGCACGCCGGGCGGCGGCTCCGGCGGATCTCGTCTCGGCGGCTCCGGCTGCGGCGGATCGACTCGCGGCGGCTCCGCCGGCGGCGGGTCGGCCGGCTTCGGGGGATCGGGCGTGGGCGGACGTCGCGGAGGCGGCCGGCGCACGACGCGAACTGGATCGCGCGGAGTACGGATGAGCGTCGGCGCGCTCGCCTGCACGCGTCGCGGCGGCGCCGGCTGGAGCCGCCCTCCGCCGCCGCCCCCGCCACCGGGTCCCGTTGCGACGAGATACACGAGATGGAACGGCTGGGGAGACTCGACCGTCCGTTCCGTCGCCTCGCCGTCGAAGAGGGATGACGAAAGCAGCACCAAGGCGAGGAGCAGCGCCAGGTGGATGGACGCCGATCCGAAGAGGGGAAGAAGTCGGAGCCGCGGTCGGGCTGGAAGGGTCGTCAGCGGCTCGCGATCGCGCCCGGCTTCCGGTGCGCCCGACAGCGCGCGGACCAGTCGGATGGCCTCACGCGCCGGCAGATAGGCCGGCGGGCCGGCGGGCTGTGATCGGTGGAGCCGCTCGACGACGGTCGGAGTGGACACGCGGGCGGCGCGCGCGATCTCGGCGACCGAAAACACGTCGACGCAGCCACGCCGCCGAGCTGGGGAAGTGCGCATGGCGAAGTGCTGGCCGGTGCGCGAACACACCGGCTATCGTGTTTTCGGTCGAAGGAGTTTTCCACAGGAGGGGGACGGGTCTCAGGTTGTGGAAAACCTGGGCCTTCGACCCGGGTTTTCCACAACCTGAGACCCGTCCCCCTCCTGTGGAAAACTCCTATCGCGGCTTGGAGGCTTCGAGGTACGTGACGCCTTCGCTCTCGGCGAGAATGCGGGCCGCGCGCAGGCCGGCGGCGCTCAGCGCGTCGCGCGTGGCATCGGCCTGCCCGGCGGGCGGGTGCGCCGGTTGCAGGCGCGCCCGCCACCCGGACGGCTTCTCGCCCTCGATCACGATCACCCGTCCGCCCGGCCGGATCACGCGTGCCGCTTCGGCGATCGTCCGCGCGGGCTCAATCGATTCGCGGCGGAGGACCTGGTGCGCCACCACGAGATCGAACGTGCCCGTCTCGGACGGCAGTTCCGACAGCGGCGCTTCCTCGAATTCGACCAGAACGCCGGCGTCGGCTGCGGCGCGCTCGATGGACGCCCGAGCGCCGGCTGCCGGATCGATCACGAGTGTCCGCCCGTTGAGGCCGGTGATTCCCGCCACGGCAGCGGCAAGGCGTCCATCGCCGGCGCCGAGCATGAGCACCTGCTGCGCTGGTTTGGCGCCAATCATGGCCAGAGCCGTCTGATGCGGACGTGGATTGGGATTGAGCCACTTCATAGCCGTCATGACGCGTTCCGGATTCGAGACGCGGCCCGCGTCCCGTCGGACGGCGTAGGCGCGCGCCGCCCGTCTTCGACGCGAGATCTCGAATGATATAGTCCTTGCCCGTGAACAGGGGACTTTCCATTGCGCCGGCCGAAGGCAAGCTCGGCGTGCTCCTCGTCGGTCTCGGCGCCGTCAGCACCACGACGATTGCCGGTGTCATGGCCGTCCGCAAGGGACTGGCCAAGCCCATCGGGTCGCTCGCCGAAATGGGGACGGTCCGCCTTGGCAAGCGTACGGACGCGCGCGCGCCGGCCATCCGGGAGTTCGTGCCGCTCGCCGGCCTCCCGGACCTCGTGTTCGGCGGTTGGGACATCTTCGAGGACAACTGCTACGAAGCGGCGCGGACCGCGGGCGTCCTCGAGCCGGCGTTGCTCGAACGGATCAAGGACGAACTGTCGGCCGTGACGCCGATGCCGGCCGTGTTCGACCGTCAGTACGTGAAGCGGCTGGATGGTCCGAACGTGAAGAAAGGCGCGACCAAGCGCGATCTCGCCGAACAGGTGATCGAGGATATCCGCCGCTTCAAGGCGCACCATGGCCTCGATCGGCTCGTGCTCGTCTGGGCCGGCAGCACCGAAATCTTCATGAAGGAGACGGCCGCCCATCAGTCCATCGACGCGTTCGAGCGGGGCCTGGCAGCGAACGACTGCTCGATTCCGTCGAGCATGATCTATGCGTACGCCGCCATTCGCGAGGGTCTGCCGTACGCCAATGCGGCGCCGAACCTCTCGGCCGACGTGCCGGCCCTGGTCGCCCTCGCGCAGAAGACCGGATCGCCGCTCGCCGGCAAGGATCTCAAGACGGGCCAGACGCTGATCAAGACCATCGTCGCGCCCGGGCTCAAGGCGCGCCTGCTGGGCGTCAGCGGCTGGTATTCGACCAACATCCTGGGGAACCGGGACGGGGAGGTCCTCGACGACCCGGAGTCGTTCAAGACCAAGGAGGAGAGCAAGAAATCCGTCCTCGACTACATTCTCCAGCCGGCGCTCTATCCCGACCTGTACGACAAGCTGTGCCACGTCGTGCGGATCAACTACTATCCGCCCCGCGGCGACAACAAGGAGGGCTGGGACAACATCGATCTGTTCGGTTGGCTCGGCTATCCGATGCAGCTCAAGATCAACTTCCTGTGCCGCGACAGCATCCTGGCCGCGCCAATCGTGCTCGACGTGGCGCTGTTCCTCGATCTGGCGAAGCGGGTCGGCTTCTCGGGCATCCAGGAGTGGCTGTCGTTCTATTTCAAGAGCCCGATGCACGCGCCGGAGCTGTATCCCGAACACGATCTGTTCATCCAGCTCATCAAGCTGAAGAACACGCTGCGCTACATGCGCGGCGAGGAGCTGATCACGCACCTGGGACGGGAATACTACGACTAGGCGGCGGGTGCCGGCCAGGAGGGCGCATCCGATGCGCCGTCTCCGCCGGAGCCCGCGGCGCCGCGAGGTGGTTCCATGCCCGTGAACCGTTACCAGCCCGCGCTGCTCGGTGGGCTGTTCATCGGGATTCTCTCGTCGCTGCCGATCATCAGTGGCCTCAACGCGTGCTGCTGCCTCTGGGTCGTGGCGGGCGGCGTGCTGACGACGTACCTGCGGCAGCAGCAGCAGGCCGCACCAATCGAGACGTCCGAAGCGGTGCTGGGCGGTCTGATGGCCGGTGGCATCGGCGCGCTGCTGACGATTCTGGGCACGTTCGTGCTCCTGCGGGTCACCGGGCCCCTGTGGCAGGAGCAGATTCGCAGCCAGATCGAGGCGAATCCGGACGTGCCCCTGCAGGTTCGCGAGATGGTCCTGAAGCTGCTGACCGGCCGCGGCCTCGCCCTCCTGCAGTTCGGCGTCACCTTGCCGGTCTACGCGGTGTTCGGAATGCTCGGGGCGCTGCTCGGCCTCGCCTTCTTCCGGAAGCCGCCGGTGCCGGCGCCGCCGCCACCACCCGAGCCGCCGCCGGCCATCCCGCCGACCGTCTAGGGCGAGGGGCTACTCCGGAGCGAAGCCATGCCAGAGACTCCTGAAATCAACGCACTCCTCGACGAGCAACGTGTCTTTCCGCCGCCGGCCGACTGGGCGCGCCGCGCGCTCGTGACCGACGACGAGGTGTACGCGCGCGCCGAGCGCGATCCCGAGGCGTTCTGGGCGGGGTTCGCCGCCGAGCTCGAGTGGATGCGGCCGTGGACGCAGGTGCTCGACTGGAAACCGCCGCACGCGCGCTGGTTCGTCGGCGGCCAGATCAACGCCAGCGTCAACTGCCTCGATCGCCACCTCCGCACGGCTCGGCGCAACAAGGCGGCGATCGTGTGGGAAGGCGAGCCCGGCGATCGCCGCTCGCTGACCTATTTCGATCTGCACCGGCAGGTCTGCCAGTTCGCCAACGCGCTGAAGAGCCTCGGCGTTCGCAAGGGCGATCGCGTGGCGCTCTACCTGCCGCTCATTCCGGAGCTTGCGATCGCGATGCTGGCGTGCGCGCGCCTCGGCGCCGTGCACAGCGTCATCTTCGGAGGGTTCAGCGCCGAGTCGCTGCGCGACCGGATCAACGACGCGACCGCTTCGGTGCTCATCACGTCCGACGGCGGCTACCGCCGGGGCCAGATCGTCGCCCTCAAGCAGACGGCCGACGCAGCGCTCACGGACACGCCGTCGATCCGCCACGTCGTCGTCGTGCAGCGGCACCCGCACGAGGCGTTCCCGGTGCACATTCAAGCCGGACGCGATCGGTGGTACCACGAGCTCATGCAGGATGCCGCCGCCGATTGCCCGCCCGAGCCGGTCGAGTCGGAGGACATGCTCTACATCCTCTACACGTCCGGGACGACCGGCAAGCCGAAGGGCATCGTGCACACCACCGCCGGCTATCTCGTCGGCACGTACACCACGACCAAGTGGGTGTTCGACCTCCGCGACGAGGACATGTACTGGTGCACCGCCGATATCGGCTGGGTCACCGGACACAGCTACGTCGTCTACGGACCGCTGCAGAACGGCGCGACCGTCCTGATGTACGAGGGCGCCCCCGACTGGCCCGACAAGGATCGCTTCTGGGACCTGATCGAGCGGTACGGCGTCACGGTGTTCTACACGGCGCCGACCGCGATCCGCGCGTTCATGAAGTGGGGCACCGAATGGCCGGCGCGGCGCAACCTCGACAGCCTGCGGCTCCTCGGCTCGGTCGGCGAGCCGATCAACCCAGAAGCCTGGATGTGGTATTACGAGCACATCGGGCACGGCCGCTGTCCGATCGTCGATACCTGGTGGCAGACCGAGACGGGGCAGATCCTGATCACGCCGCTGCCCGGCCTGACGCCGCTGAAGCCAGGGTCGGCGACCAAGCCCTTTCCAGGGATCACGGCCGAGATCCGGACCGCTGACGGCAAGCGCGTCTCCCAGGGAGGCGGCCTGCTCGCGCTGACGAAACCGTGGCCGGCCATGCTCCGCGGCATCTACGGCGACCCCGAACGCTACGTCCAGCGGTCCTGGACCCGCTGGAAGGACGGCGTGTACTTCACCGGGGACGGCGCCCGGGTCGACGCAGACGGCTACTACTGGCTGCTCGGCCGGGTCGACGACGTGCTGAACGTGGCGGGACATCGAATCGGCACGATGGAAGTGGAGAGCGCGCTGGTCGACCATCCGAAAGTGGCCGAGGCCGCCGTCGTCGGCCGGCCGCACGAAATCAAGGGCCAGGCCCTCGCCGCCTTCGTCACGCTGAAGGAAGGCGTCCGCCAGCACCCGGACCTGGTCGATGAGCTGAAGGCGCACGTGGTGAAGAAGATAGGCGCCATCGCCCGGCCCGATCAGATCCTGTTCGCCGCCGACCTGCCGAAAACGCGCTCGGGAAAGATCATGCGGCGGCTGTTGAGGGACATCGCCGAGGGCAAGGCCCTCGGAGATACCACGACGCTCGCCGATCCGGCCGTGGTGTCGCGGCTGAAGGACGAGTACGAGAGCCTGGAGTCCTGACGGGCGGTTCCCGGCCGAACCCGGGTGGGGTCTCCGGCGTCTAAGGAATACCGTGGCCCTGATTGAGACGAAAGACCTCTGGAAGACCTACCACATGGGGGCCGAGGAGATCCATGCCCTCCGCGGCGTCTCGATCCAGATCGAGCGGGGTGACTACGTCGCCATCATGGGGCCGTCGGGCTCAGGCAAGTCGACCCTGATGAACCTGATCGGCTGTCTGGATACGCCGTCCAAGGGCAGCTATCTGCTGAACGGCAAGCAGGTGGGCCAGATGAACGACGACGAACTGGCGCGGATCCGCAACGAGGAGATCGGATTCGTGTTCCAGACGTTCAACCTGTTGCCCCGGGCGACCGCCCTCCACAATGTCGAGCTTCCGCTCATCTACGCGGGTGTTACGGGCAAGGTGCGCGCCGAGCGTGCGAACCAGGCGCTGGACCGGGTCGAGCTCGGCGAGCGCAAGACGCACCGCCCGAACGAACTATCCGGCGGGCAGCGGCAGCGTGTCGCGATCGCCCGGGCGCTGGTCAACAACCCGTCCATCCTGCTCGCGGACGAGCCGACCGGGAATCTCGACTCGAAGACCGGCGAGGAGATCATGGCGTTGTTCGCGCGCCTCCATCAGGCGGGCAATACGATCGTCCTGGTCACCCACGAGTCGGAGATTGCAGCCCATGCGGAGCGCGCCATCCACATCCGCGACGGGCAGGTCGAAAAGGATATCCGTCGGGCCGCCTGACGTTCTGCGGCCGTCGCGCGCGCGCGGCCCGACTCCGATTACACCGCGGCAAAGTGGTCCGGCTCCAGCTCCCGCAGCGCCCGTGGCACGTACCGTGCGTCATCGAACGCGATCCGCGTGACGGCATCGAATGGGTGCAGACGCGGCACGGCCGAGAGGAGCGCCTGCGTGTACGGGTGGGTCGGGCGCGCGAACAGCGACTCGGCCGGCGCGACCTCGATCAGCCGTCCCCGGTACATCACGCCGACACGGGTGCAGGTCGCGCGGACGAGTCGGAGATCGTGGGCGATGAAGAGATAGGTCAGGCCCAGCCGCCGCTGCAGCGACAGCAGCAGGTCGATCACCTGGGCCTGTACGGAGACGTCCAGGGCCGAGACTGGCTCGTCGGCGACGATGAAGGACGGATGAAGGGCGAGGGCGCGGGCGATGCCGATGCGCTGCCGCTGACCGCCGCTGAACGAGTCGGGACGGCGGCCCGCGTGCGCGGGATTGAGGCCGACCAGATCCATGAGTTCGCGGACCCGTGCGGTGCGCTCGGTGCTCGTGCCGGCGCGGTGGATCACCAGCGGTTCCGCGATGATGTCGCCGACGCGCATCCGGGGGTTCAGGGAGGAATAGGGGTCCTGAAAGACGATCTGCATGTGTCGTCGCGTGCGGCGGAGATCGCCGCGCGAGAGGCGGAGCAGGTCGGCACCCTGGAAGCGGATCGTGCCGGCGGTGGGCTCGATGAGCCGTAGCGCGCACCGGCCGATTGTCGTCTTGCCGCTGCCCGACTCTCCGACGAGCCCGAACGTCTCCCCGCTCGCAATCGAGAACGTCACGTCGTCGACCGCGCGGAACCGGCCTGTGGAGCCGAACCATCCGCGCTGGTGCGGGAATTCCTTGACGAGGTGCTGGATCTCGAGCAGCGGGGTCATCGCGTAGCGGAGGGGGGCTCGGCGGGCGCGGCTCGCGGATCCGTCGTACAGGCCGGGCACGCAATCCAGCAGATGCCGCGTGTAGGGGCTCTGGGGCGAGTCGAAGATTCGATCGGCGGCGCCCTCTTCGACGACGCGGCCGGCCTGGAGCACGATCACGCGATCCGCGAGCTCGGCGAGCACGCCGAAGTCGTGCGTGATGAGCAGCAGGGACAGATTCATCGCGCGCCGCATCTCGCGAAGCAGATCCAGGATCTCCGCCTGCACGGTCGCGTCGAGCGCGGTCGTGGGTTCGTCGGCGATGAGCAGTCTGGGCTCGGCAGCAATGGCCAGCGCGAGCATCGCGCGCTGCTTCAGCCCGCCGCTGAGCTGGTGCGGGTACTCGCGCGCGCGGCGGTGCGGCTCCGGGACGCGCACCCGGTCGAGCAGCGCCACCGCGCGCTGGCGGGCCGCGCGGCCTCGCGCCAGGCCGTGCACGGCCAGCGTCTCGGCGATCTCGGTACCCGATCGTGTACACGGGATCGAGAGCCTGGGAGGCCGCCTGGAACACGAACCCGATTTCGCGCCCGCGGACGTGCCGCATCTCCGACGGTGACATCGCCAGAAGATCCCGGCCGTCGAACTCGATGCGCCCGCCGACGATTCGCCCGGGCGGGACGACGAGCCGCAGGACCGACAGCGCCGTGACGGATTTCCCGCTGCCCGATTCACCCACCAGACCCAGCGTCTCTCCCCCCGCGATCGCGAACGACACGTCGTCGACCGCGGCGAACTCCGTCCCGTCCTCGACGTCGAACACGGTCCGGAGGCGCCGGACGTCCAGCAGGGGCGCGGCGCCGGCGGCGTGCGGCGCCGCCGGGTCTCCGATCTCATGGCGAGGGCTAGGAACGATCGATCACCTCCAGGTGCCGGCTTCCCGATGTTCTCCGAACACCCGGCGCAGCGTGTCGGAGATCTCGCCGAGCGTGGCGCGCGCCTCGACCGCGTCGATGACCGGCGCCACGAGATTGGAGCCGTCGCGCGCGGCCTGCTCGACAACGTCCAGCGTCCGGCGCCAGGCCATCGGATCGCGGCTCGCCCGAACCGCGCGGACGCCGTCGATCTGGCGGCGCTCGGCGTCGGGGTCCACGCGCAGGAGCTCGATCGTCTGCGAACGTCCGTCCGTGTACCGGTTCACGCCGACGACGATTTGCTCGCCCCGTTCGACGGCCTGCTGCGCGTCATAGGCCGCCGCCTGGATCTGCCGCTGCACGTCGCCGCGTTCGATGGCCGACAACATGCCGCCCGCCGCCTCGAGCGCCTCGATCGCCGCCAGGGCAGCGCGCTCGATCTCGCTCGTCCTCCGCTCGATCTCCCAGGCGCCGCCGAGGGGGTCCACGGTATTGGCGACGCCGGTCTCGGCGGCCAGAATCTGCTGCGTCCGGAGGGCGATGCGCGCGGACTGCTCGGTCGGAAGGGCGAGCGCTTCGTCCCGCCCGTTCGCGTGCAGCGACTGCGCGCCGCCGAGCACGGCCGCGAGCGACTGGACGGCCACGCGGACGATGTTGTTGTCCGGCTGCTGCGCCGTGAGCGTGCTGCCCGCGGTCTGGGCGTGGAACCGCATCTGCTGGGCGCGCGGCTCGGTGGCGCCGAACCGGTCGCGCATGAGCGTGGCCCAGAGGCGCCGCGCGGCGCGGAACTTCGCGACCTCTTCCAGCAGATCGTTGTGCGCGGCGAAGAAGAACGACAGCCGAGGACCGAAGCGGTTCACGTCCAGTCCCGCCTCGCGTGCCGCCTCGACGTAGACCATCGCGTTGCCGAGCGTGAACGCCACTTCCTGCACGGCCGTCGAGCCCGCCTCCCGAATGTGGTAGCCGCTGATCGAGATCGTGTTCCACTGCGGCAGTTCGCGCTCGCACCAGGCGAAGATATCCGTGACGATCCGGAGCGACGGCCTCGGCGGGTAGATATACGTGCCCCGCGCGATGTACTCCTTCAGGATGTCGTTCTGAATCGTGCCGGCGAGCCGGTCGAGCGCCGTGCCCCGGCGCCGCGCGACCGCCGCATAGAGCGCCAGCACCACGAGGGCGGTCGCGTTGATCGTCATCGACACGGATACGCGGTCCAGCGGAATTCGATCGAAGAGCGCCGCCATGTCCTCGACCGTGTCGATCGCGACGCCGACCCGCCCGACTTCGCCCGCCGCGAGCCGATGATCCGAGTCGTATCCCATCTGCGTCGGCAGATCGAATGCGACGCTGAGCCCCGTCACGCCCTGCTCGAGCAGGTAGTGATAGCGCGCGTTCGATTCGGACGCCGTGCCGAAGCCCGCGTACTGACGCATCGTCCAGAGCCGGCCGCGATACATCGTCGGCTGGATGCCCCGCGTGTACGGAAATGCGCCCGGCTCGCCCGGCTCTGAGGCCGACGCGACGTCGTCCGGGCGGGCGAAGGGACGACTCATGGGTGCGATTCTAGCCCAGCGATCGTCGCAGGCTGGGTCGTCGGTCGTACCCGTTTCGGACACAACGAAGAACGACGCCGAAATGCGGACGGAGTTCACCTGAGGTTTGACAGGGTGTACACCCGATGTCTACAATGACTCGCAGTTCTTTCTTCCGCTCCTGAGCAGTCCCGAACATGTCTTGCTCGACGACCTGCGCACACGATTCGGGGGACTTGTCCGGTACCTGGATCGCGGCGGCGAGCGGTGCGCCAGTCGACCGGCCAAGCGGCGTACGGAGGTTTTCATGGATACGCTCGTGAACCAGTTGGCCAGGGAGCTGGCGGACGCGATTGCTGCGGCCGTCGCCGACGACAGCCGTGTGGAAGCCTGCCGGGAAAAGGCGCGTGCCGCAGGACTGGAAATGCGGGTGTCGCTCGAGGCGGTGATCGGGTTCGGCAATCGGGCCAACGGAGCCGCAGCGAACGGTGCGGCGCCGAAGTCGGTGGTGAAGAAGGCCGTGCCGCGTCAGTTCGACATGACCGCCAACGATCGGCGCTTTCTCAAGTCGCTGCGGATCGCCGGCGACGAAGAGGCCAAGAAGGAAGTCGAATAGCGCTCGCGTTCGGGGGGCTGCAGGCCGCGCCTGCAGTCCGGCGTTCACGCCCTGATTCCCTGCCTGGCCACAGCCTCGGCCGCCTTCCTGGCGGCGTCCGGATCCCCCAAGTAGCCGTGCCGAATCGGACGCAGCTCTGCGTCGAGCTCGTACAGCAGGGGAATTCCCGTCGGAATGTTCAGTTCGACGATCTCCGCGTCGGAAACGCGGTCGAGGAACTTGACGAGCGCGCGCAGGCTGTTGCCGTGCGCGGCGATCAGCACGCGCCGGCCGGCGCGGATCGCCGGGGCGATTGTGTCATGCCAGGCCGGCAGGAATCGCGCCACGGTATCGGCCAGCGACTCGGACAACGGAAGCTGGTCCGGGCGGAGGCTCGCATAACGCGGATCGCGGCCCGGATGACGCGGGTCGTCCGGGGAGAGGGGCGGCGGCGGGATGTCGTAGCTGCGGCGCCAGATCTTCAACTGGGCCTCCCCGTGCCTGGCCGCCGTTTCGGCCTTGTCCAGACCCTGCAGCGCTCCGTAGTGGCGCTCGTTCAGCCGCCAGTCGCGCACGACCGGGATCCAGAGCAGGTCCAGCTCGTCCAGCACCATCCAGCAGGTCCGAATCGCCCGCTTGAGCACGGACGTGTAGGCCTGGTCGAAAACGTAACCATCCTGCTTCAGGAGCTGGCCTGCCGCGAGCGCTTCCTCGCGGCCTTTGTTGCTCAGGTCGACATCGGTCCAGCCGGTGAAGCGATTCTCCTGGTTCCAGAGGCTTTCGCCGTGACGAAGAAGGACGAGTTTGTGCATCGCGGAGCCTACTGAAGCTGTCGGATCGCCGCCCGCCCGGCGTACTGGGCAGCGGGACCGAGCGCCTGCTCGATCCGGAGGAGCTGATTGTACTTGGCGAGGCGGTCCGAGCGGCTCGCGGACCCGGTCTTGATCTGGCCCGCGCGCGTCGCCACGGCCAGATCCGCAATCGTCGTGTCCTCGGTTTCGCCCGACCGGTGGGAAATCACACTGGCATAGCCGGCCTGCCGCGCCATCTCCATCGCGTCGAGCGTCTCGGTCACGGTGCCGATCTGATTCAGCTTGACGAGCAGGGCATTGGCGATCTTCTCGTCGATGCCGCGCCGCAGAATTGATGGGTTGGTGACGAAGATGTCGTCGCCCACGAGCTGGACGCGGCTGCCGAGGGCCGAGGTCAGCCGCTGCCATCCGGGCCAGTCCCCCTCGGCGAGGCCGTCCTCGATCGAGATGATCGGGTACTGGCGGGTCCAGTCGTCATAGAGCCTGATGAGGTCGTCGGCTGCCTTGGCGCCCTCGCCCGACTTGCGCAGCTCGTATCGGCCCGTCTGGTCGTCCCAGAACTCGCTGGCGGCGACGTCCATGCCCAGGTAGACGTTCTCGCCGGCCCGGTATCCGGCGGCCTGAATCGCCTCCAGGACCAGCTCGAGCGCCTCGAGGTTGGACGAAAGGCTCGGCGCGAAACCGCCCTCGTCGCCCACGCCGGTGGCGAGCCCGCGCTTCTTCAGCAGTCCTCGCAGCGCGTGGAACGTCTCGGCGCCGGCGCGCAGGGCTTCCGCGAAGCTCGGCATGCCCACGGGCAGGACCATGAATTCCTGAAAATCGACGTTCGTGTCGGCATGGGCCCCCCCGTTGAGAATGTTCATCATCGGGACGGGCAGGAGAGGCCCGCCCGCCCTGGCGGCGTCCGGGATCAGCGAGGCGAGGTGCTCGTAGAGCGGCTGGCCGCGGGCGACCGCCGAGGCGTGCGCGGTCGCCATCGAGACGCCGAGCAGGGCGTTCGCGCCGAGCCGTTCCTTGTTGGGAGTGCCGTCGAGCGCGATGAGCCGTTCGTCCAGCGCGCGTTGATCGGCGCTCTGCCCGGCCAGCGCGACGGCGATCTCGTCGTTCACGTGTCCGACCGCCTTCAGGACGCCCTTGCCGCCGTAGCGCTTCGGATCCTTGTCGCGCAGCTCGAGCGCTTCGCGCGTGCCGGTCGAGGCGCCCGACGGCACGGCCGCCCGGCCGCGCGCGCCCGATTCGAGCACCACTTCGACTTCTACGGTAGGGTTTCCACGGGAATCCAGAATCTCGCGTGCCTGAATCGTCCGAAGCTTCATGGGGCTCCTATACTATCCGGTCGGGCGCGCTTGCGTCCTTCGACGCGGTCGTCCTAAGATTGATGAACGCAAAGCCCCAGATCGAGTACCGTGGGCACTGAGCATCCGATGCTCCAGTCGATACCTGCCCTCGTCAACGGGTGAGTCCGGAGGTTCCGATGCCCCGGCGTGCAGCCACCCTTCTCGGCGCTTCGACCCTCCTCTTCGGCTGGGCGCCCATGGTGTTCGCGCAGAGCTTCGACTCCCGGCCGCGCCTGCTCGTGGAGGAAGCCGCCTCGCTCGGCGGGCTCGTCCGCGGCGTGGTCCGCGACGACGCCGGACGGGCGATCGGCGACGCGAGCGTCGTGGCACTGGGAGGCGCGCCCCTACCCGTCGTGGCGAAGAGCGACGCGACCGGACAGTTCACCTTGGCGCTCGCGCCGGGCGAGTACGTGCTGCGCGCCACGCGCGTCGGCTACGTCTCCACGTACCGCGAGGCGGTCAAGATTCAAAGACGCACCGAGATCGAGCGCACGATCGTGCTGCTCCGCCGGGAGCCCGGTTCGCGCGGCCGGGTCCTGTTGGCGTCTTCGGGAGCTGAACCCGCGGATGCCCCGGCGCCGGAGGACGAGCCCGGACAGATCGATTCGTCCGGCGACGGGTCCGCGTCGGACCCGGGACACGGCGAGGCGGCCTGGCGCCTCCGACATCTGACGCCGACCGCCCTGCGCGACGTCGCGGACGCGGCGCTGCCCCGGGAAGGCCTGGCCGATGCCTACCATCCGCACCCGTCGTTCGTCGACTGGGTGATGGGGGAATCGGCCCGCGCGGCCGCGTCGTTCTTCACGAACACCAGTTTCACCGGTCAGGTCAATTTCCTCACGACCAGCACGCTCGGAAGCGCCGGCAGCTGGCTGCCCGCGGAGCTCCCTCACGGCATCGCCTATATCTCGGTCGGCGCCCCGGTCGGGTCGTCTGGAGACTGGACCGTGCGTGGCGCCATGTCCGCGAGCGCATTGGCGTCCTGGGTGGTCCTCGGCGAATACAGCGCCCGAAGCGATCAGCCGCATGCGTTCCGCGCCGGAGTCTCGTACAGCTCGCAGCCGACGACCGCCGGCAATCTCACCGCATCGACGCTCAACGAGCCCGTCCGCAGCGTCGGCGGGATCTACGCCTACGATCGCTGGCACATCGACCCGGCCGTCGAGCTCGACTACGGCCTCCGCCTCGATCGATACGACTACGTCTCTGATGCCGAGTTCCTGAGTCCTCAGCTCGGGGTGCGGTTGGCACTGCTGCCAGGCACCCACCTCACCCTGGCGGGAGCCGACCACTCGCTCGCCCCGGGCGCGGACGAGTTCCTGCCTCCCGTGTCCGCCACGGGTCTGTGGCTGCCGCCGGAGCGCACGTTCTCTCCGCTCCTCTCTGGTGCGTCGTTCCGCGCCGAGCGCGTGCGCGACCTGCAGGTCGGCGTGGAACAGCGGCTCACCGAGTCGGCTGACGGCCCGGTCGTGGCGGTTCGCCGGTTCCGGCAGTCGGCGCGCGATCAGATCGCGACGATCTTCGGCCTCGACACCCAGAGTGCCGGGAACTACTACGTCGCGACGCCCGGCAGCGTCAGCGCCGTCGGCTGGATCGTGCGCGTGTCCGGCCCCCTGGTTCCTCACCTGAACGGGTCGGTGCAGTACACGACGAGCGACGCCGACTGGACGGCCGACTTCGAGGCCGGCGAAATCGTCGCGATGGCGCCCGAGCTCGTCCGTCCCGGTCGCGAGCGGCTGCACGATGTCGTAACCTCGATGAGCACCCTGATTCCGGAAACCTCCACCAAACTGGCGGTCGCGTACCGGATCACCGCCGCGACCGCCGGACGAGCGGCGGTGCCGCTCCCGTCGAACGCCGGCCGATTCAATGTCGAAGTCCGTCAGGCCCTTCCGCTCCGGCTCACCCGCACCAGCCGGACGGACCTGGTCGTCGTCGTGCGGAATCTCTTCCGCGACCCCGCCGACCCCGGTTCGCTCTACGACGAGGTGCTGACCGTCGCTCCGCCGCTGCGCGTCATGGGCGGAGTCCAGGTCAGGTTCTGATTCGATTGTCCGCATCCAACCCGTTGGAGCCGCCGTCCGTTTGGTTGGAAGGTCGACGTCTCGTTCTCCTACGTGAATCGCCAACCCATTGAGTTCGAAGCAGTTCCGTCGAGTCGTGCGACCGGCCCGCAAGGAACGCAGATTGCTGCAGCTATCTGGCTCATGACGGGTTCCTCGAGACGCCTGCGTCCGCTCCTGGGCGTCGCCCTGCCGGTCGCCGCCGCCGTCGTGCTCGTCTGCCTCGCGCTCATCGACATCGCCTCGGTGCGAGTCTGGCGGGGGGAGCTCGAGGACGGCGTCCTCTGGCAGACCGTCGGCGCCAACGTCGTCGCCAAGGACGTGGCGCCAGGCTCGGCGGGAGAGGCGGCCGGTATTCGCCCGGGAGATCTGCTCCTGGCGATCGACGGACGGGAGATGAGGAACGAGCGCGACGTGTTCGCCGTCTCCAAGGCTGCCGGGTCCGGTCAGCCGCTGGTGTACGTCATCGTTCGGCAGTCGGCCGAGCAGCCGCTGCAGCTGACGCTCCGGCCCACGCCGCTGACGCAGTTCGGGCTGTACTACCCCCTGGCGGCGGTCGGCATTCTGTCCATCGTCATCGGCGCGGCGGTCCGGCTGCGCCGGCCGGCGGACCCGGCCACGCTCCATTTCTTCTGGCTGTCTTCCGCGTTCTTCGGGGCGTTCGCCTTTCATGCAAGCGGCCGGTTCGATCACCTCGATTACTTCTTCTGGTGGGCGGACGAAGTGGCGCGGCTCGCGCTGCCGCCGCTGTTCCTGCATTTCGCGCTCGTCTTCCCCGAGCGGCCGCAGCCCTGGGTCGCCTCGGATGCCGGCCGGGCGACGCTGCCGGCGTTCTACGTTCCGGCGTTCCTGCTTGGCGGCTCGCGTGCGTCGCTGATGCTCAGCGGCCTGCACGGCCCGCAGGCGACCCACCTGCTGGAGCGGCTCGAGCAGATCGAGTACGCATATCTCGCCGCCTGTCTGCTGGGCGGCCTGGCGCTGATGGTGCGCGCGCTCAGCCGCGTCCGTTCGATCACGGCGCGCCGGCAGCTGCGCTGGATTGTGTGGGGATCGACGGTCGGCGCCGTGCCGTTCTTCCTGCTGTACGTCGGGCCGTATCTGGTCGGTCACCCGCTCCCGTACTCCGAGTACACGGCGGTGCTCCTCGGCTGCATCCCGCTGGCGTTCGCGTCCGCGATCGTGCGGTACCGGTTGATGGACGTCGAGGTCATCATCAAGAAGGCGCTGGTCGCGGCGGCGATCGTGCTGGTCCTGTCGCTCGTCTATCGCACGATCCTGCTGGTGGTCAGCATGTTCGCCGACACGGATCCCGATTCGCGCTTCTGGGCGCTGTTCGCGACCCTCGTTGTCGCCCTGCTGTATCCGAGACTCGGACACGCTGTTCAGTCCGCTCTCGACCGTGTCTACTACCGCGGGCGGTACGATTACCGCAAGGCCCTCGTGAGCTTCGCCCGCGAGCTCAACAGCGATCTGGATCTGGATCGCCTCAGCAAGAGCCTCATCGCGCGGATCGGCGACACGCTGGCCGTCGACACGATTGCGCTCTATCTGGCGGACACCGCGGACGATCACGGGGATTTCGTCGCCGTCTCGACGCTGGGACTCGAGCCCGGCCTGGCGCACCGGATCGCACGGCGATCGGGTCTGGGCACTCGGCTGGCCGCGGCCCACACGATCGTCGTCGACGACGCGCTTCCGCTGCGGCGGCTGAGCGGCGAGGACGCCGTGGTGTGGCGCGCCGCGGGGCTGCACTATTTCGTGCCCTGCATCTCCAAGGACGTCACGATCGGAGTGCTGGCCGTCGGCCGCAAGGCCGGCGGCGAGCCGCTCAGCAGCGAGGACATGACCCTGCTCGGCGCGGTGGCGAGCCAGGCGGCGACCGCCCTCGAGAACGCCAGGCTCTACGGCCAGCTGCGGGTGAAGGCGGAGGAGATCGAACGGCTGCGTCAGTTCAGCGACAGCGTCGTCGAGTCGCTGAGCGACGGCCTGGTCGTCGTCGACCTCGAGGATCGCGTGCTGCGCTGGAACCGGCGTGTCGAGACGCTGATCGGTCCCGAGCGCGGTCGCGCCATCGGCCGCCAGCTCTCGGCGATCTTCGACAAGGTGTTCCTCGACAGCGTCTATGGCGCGCGAAGGGACTCGCCCGACGGCGTGACGCTCTACCGCGTGCCGCTCGCCACCACCGGCTCGAGTCCGAAGACGCACCTGGTGAACGTCGGGATCGCGCCGTTCCAGACGGCCGACGGCGTCAAGGCGGGCTGGATTCTCGTCCTCGAGGACATCACCGATCGCGCCAATCTCGAGGAGCAGCTCAGGCTCTCGGAGAAGATGGCCGCCATCGGACTGCTCGCTGCGGGCGTCGCCCACGAGGTGAACACGCCGCTGACCGGCATCTCGAGCTTCACCCAGATGCTGCTCGAGCGCGCCGACCCCGGGGACCCCCGCACGCAGCTGCTCGAGAAAATCGAGCGGCAGACGTTCAGGGCGGCGAAGATCGTCAACAGCCTCCTCAATCTTGCGCGCCCGGCGAGCAGCGACGCGGGCCCGGTCGAAATCAACGGGGTGATCGGCGACGTCCTCTCGCTCCTCGAGCATCAGTTCAAGACGAGCCGCATCCAGGTCCGGCGGGAGCTGGGCGCCTCGGCCCAGGTCGTGCGCGGCGTGGAGTACAAGCTGCAGCAGGTCTTCCTGAACCTCTTCCTGAACGCCAGGGATGCGATGCCGAAAGGGGGATGGCTGACGGTCTCGAGCCGCGTCGACGGCAGCCATGTCGTCGTCGAGCTGTCGGACACCGGCGTCGGGATTCCTCCCGAGCATCTGGCCCGGATTTACGATCCGTTCTTCACCACGAAGCCTGAAGGCCGCGGCACGGGACTGGGGCTGTCCGTCACGTACGGTATCGTGCAGGAACACGGCGGCGTGCTCGGTTGCGAGAGTGCGCCCGGTCAGGGCACGCGGTTCAGGCTGCTGCTGCCTCGACTGGAGCGCTCGCCTCTCGAAGCGGCCGCAGGGTCCTGATGTCCAGTCCCCCCGCCCGCAGCATCCTCGTCATCGACGACGAGGAGATCATCCGTGAGGCCTTCGAGGCGCTCCTCTCCGCCGAGGGCTACCGCGTCCGTTCGGCCGAAACGGGGCAGCAGGGTCTGGATCTGCTGTCCGGAGGGACGTTCGACGCCGTGCTGCTCGATATCATGCTGCCGGATCGGAACGGGCTCGACGTGCTGGACGAGATCCGCCGCTTCGACGACGAGCTTCCAGTCGTGATGGTGACGGCGAAGAGCACGATCGAGAACGCGGTCGCCGCGACCAAGCGCGGCGCGTTCGACTTCGTGCCGAAGCCGTTCCAGAACAGCGAAGTGCTCCTGGTGCTGCACAACGCGCTGGAGCGCCGCAGGCTCGTCAAGGAGAACCGGGAGCTGCGGGCGCGGCTCCATTCGGGCATGCACCGGTTCGACGCCATCGTCGGCGGCAGCCCGAAGATGAAGGAGGTCTACGACCTGATCGCCCGCGCGGCGCCGAGTCGGACGACGGTTCTGGTGCAGGGAGAGAGCGGGACGGGGAAGGAGCTGGTGGCGCGTGCGCTCCACCAGCATTCGTCGCGAGCCGACCGCGAGTTCGTGCCGGTGAACTCGGGCAACCTGCCGCCGGACCTTCTCGAATCCAACCTCTTCGGCCATGTGAAGGGCGCGTTCACCGGCGCGGTCTATCCCAAGAAGGGCCTCTTCGAGCTGGCCGACAAGGGCACGATCTTCTTCGATGAGATCGGAAACATCCCGCTCGACACGCAGGCCAAGCTGCTCCGGGTGCTGCAGGAGCGCGAGTTCATGCGTCTTGGAGGCGTCTCCACGATCAAGGTCGACGTGCGCGTCATCGCCGCGACGAACGTCTCACTCCGTGGCCTGATGCGGGAGGGCCGGTTCCGCGAAGACCTCTTCTATCGTCTCAACGTCATCGCGATCCAGATGCCGCCGCTGCGAGAACGGCGCGAGGACATCCCTCTGCTCGTGCAGCATTTCCTGGACAAGTACGGCCAGGAGACCCGCAAGGCCGGCCTGATCG
This sequence comes from uncultured Acidobacteriota bacterium, assembly GCA_963764505.1. Classification (GTDB taxonomy): domain Bacteria; phylum Acidobacteriota; class Vicinamibacteria; order Vicinamibacterales; family SCN-69-37; genus CAVXSP01. The sequence goes on from CAVXSP010000001.1 coordinate 746,764, forward strand.
TCACCCCGGAAGCGATGGATCGTCTGGCGGCCTACGACTGGCCCGGCAATGTCCGTGAGCTGGAGAACGTCGTGGAGCGCGCCGTCGTCCTCTGCCCGGATCGCGACATCGATCCGGACCTGCTGCCCGAGCAGGTCCGGCAGCCGAGCCTCGTCGAGCTCCCGCCGGTGATCCTGCCGCCCGAGGGGATTCGCCTCGAAGAAGTGATGCTCGGCCAGGAGCGGCGGTACATCGAAGCCGCGCTCGAGGCGGCGGGCGGCGTCCAGAAGAGGGCCGCCGAGCTGCTGCACGTGAAGGCCACGACGCTCAACGAGAAGATCAAGCGATACGACATCCGGCCGAAGCGGAGGCGGTCCGACGCCGAGGAGCTCTCGCCGGAGCCGGTCAGCCCGGTGAACGAGAAGTAGACGAGGCGGCGCCTCTGCCTATCGCTTGTGTGGCTTCCCGTCGCGGCCCGACTGTTTGACGCGGTTGAAGAGGCGCTCGTACTTCGCGAGGATGAGATTCCCACCGGTAGTGCCGGTTGACGTACAGCTTGCCGTTCCTGCCCATCTGCTCGCGGAGTGACTCCTCGCGGAGCAGGAGCTTGAGCGCGTCGACGAACTCCCAGCGATCTGCGTAGTACAGCCCGGCGTTGCTGACGCGGCAGTGCTCGACGAGGACCTCGGATTCTCGCGTTGGCGAGCACCGGCGACCCGACGGCGAACGCCTCGAGGGCGAGCAGCGACAGGCTCTCGTATGGCGACGGCACGACGACCACGGTGGCGGCGTCGAGGGCGTGCAGGCGCTCCTCGTCGGGAAGCATCCCGGCGAAGCGCACGCGTGGGTCCTCCGGCAGCGGCATGAGCTTGACGCCCATCAGCATCAGCGTCGCGTCGCCGCCGTCCTGGACGAACGTCTGAAAGTATTCGAGCAGTTCCTCGCAGCCCTTCCCGGGGTCGATGCGTCCCCCGTACAGCACGAACGGGCCGTACATGCGGTGCCGGCGGCGGAACGCGTTCGCCGGTCCTGCCAGGTGGCTCGCCAGCGGCTCGCGCGACGGCGGCGCCGCTCCGGGGGCGGTGCCCGCCTCGCTCATCTGGGGCTGGCCCTCGGGCAGGTCCACGCCGCACCCGACGACGTCCTCGACGATCGTTCGCAGGTGGAATCGGCCGCTGACGAACCGCCGCTCGACCTCGGTGTTCCAGACGATCCCGGCCGGCGCCCCGAACACTTCCTGGTACATTCCCAGGTGAATCGCGGGCTCGTCGTGCGCGGTCGGCACCAGCAGGCTCTTGGACGGCGCGATGTGCAGGCCGACGACCGTCGGCGCGTACAGGTACGTGAAGAACACCAGCACGTCGTACGACTGGTGATGCCGTTCGAGATGGTCGATGAGCGCGGGCGACCAGGGCCCCTGCTGTTTCAACCACTCCATCTCGTCGTGCCGGCTGTGCGAATGGCTGAAGATCCATTCGGACGCCTTGTTGAACGCCTCGAGGTCCCGGGTGTGCGCGTTGGCGAACCGGCGGACGGTGACGCCGCGTATCCGGTCCACGCCTTCGGGGTACTCGTTCTTCCACGTCACGTAGTCGCGCGCGCAGGTCGTCAGGACGTCGACCTGATGGCGATCCGCGAGGTGCTCCGCGACCAGGCGGCAGTGGTACTCCGATCCGCCGAGAATCTCGGTGCCGTAACGTTGGACGATGAAGGCGATTCTCACGCGACCGATTCCAGCATGGATTTGAGGGAGGCGTCGATGGCGCCGGGACCGAAGGCCTGCGCGCGCCGGCGCTGGCCACCTATCACCGCGTCTCGCAGCGGCTCGTCGTAGGCGAGGGCGCCGAGCAGCTCCGCCGCCTGCTCGAGGTCCTTCGGAGCGAACGACAGGCCCGCGCCGCCGAGCGTCTCCGGCACGGCGGCCGCGGCGAACGCGAGGACCGGCACGTCCATCGCCATCGCCTCGACCAGCGGCGCGCAGAAGCCCTCGTGCTCGCTGAGCGAGACGTAGGCGTGCGCGTTCCGGTAGTACGTCGCCAGCTCCTCGTCGGGCACCGGCCCGGTGAACCAGAATCGATCGGACAGCATCTGGTACTCGGCAATCAGCGCCCGCACGGCCGCGTGATAGCGCGGCACCGCATCGTACCGCCCCACGAAGATGAATCGATAGTAGACGTCCACGTAGCGCTTGTACTGCTCGGCCAGCCGGATGTGGTCCTCGATCTTCTTGTTGGGCGCGATGCGGCCGACGAACAGGATGTTGACGAGGCCGTCCTGCAGGATCGACTCGAGCGACGGGACGGCTGCCGCGTGCGTGAGCCGCGCCAGGTCCAGCGCGAGCGGGAGCACGCCGGTTCGAGCGAAGCCCATCCGATCGAGCTCCTGCTGGTTGAACCGGGACACCCCGAGCGCAAGATCCACGTGGCCGGCGAGCGCTGCGAGCTCGCGTCTGCCGGCCGCGGCCATGCGGGCCAGGCCGGCGTCGAACGGCGCGAAGAAGCCTGGGGGCGTGACGTTGTGGTAGTGCAGCACACGCACGCCGGGCAGCGTGCGGAACGCCGCCGTCATCGGCGATGGCACCGCGAAGTGGAGAATCGTGACGTCGCCGTCGCGGGCGTCCGGGCCGCCCCACCGGCGGACATCGTCGAGCCCGTCGTCGATCGTCAGCGCGTAGATCTCCGCTTCGTGTCCCCACGCGCGCAGCCGCCGGCGGATCGTGCGCGCGTGGTCGCCGACCGCGTCGCCGCGGTGCGCCGCCGGCAGCCACTGGTTGACGATCATGCCCGGTGCCCCAGCTCCGCGACGGGCCCCAGGTCCGCCGGCTCGGGCGGGAGCGCGCGGAACGCCGCCGGCCGCGTCTGTCGAATCGTCTCGAGCTCCTCGGCGAGGCGGAACTGCCGCCAGAAGTCGTACGCCACGGCGGGGAGCGGCTTCCGCGGGGCGTCGAGAATCTGCCGGACGAAGCCCATGAGCGTGCAGTCGAAGTCGCGGGCGCGGAGCCGCGCGAGTGCCGCGTCCTGCGCCGCGAGGATCCGGGTCTCCAGATCCTCGTCCGACAGCAGCCCGTGCATCAACGATGCGATCTGGCGAGGCGCTCGGGACTCGTAGAGAAGGCCGCCGCCGTCCATGGTGCTCGGCACGGCCGTCGCAGCGTACGCGAGCACGGGCAGGCGCTTGTAGAAGGCCTCGACGATCGGCACGCAGAATCCCTCGTGCTCGCTGGCGCACAGGAACAGGTCGGCGCAATCGTACAGCGAGGTCAGCTCCTCGTTGGTGACCTGCCCGAGGATGTGGACGTCGCGCACGCCGAGCGCCGCGACGAGCGCGTGAAGCTGGGCGAGATACAGGTCGAAGCCGCCGTACGAGCCGGCGAGAATGAGCCGGCTTCGCGGGTTGTAGAGCGTCTGGTACGCGTGGAAGAACCGGATGAGGTCGTCGGGCCGCTTGTTCGGGATCAGCCGTCCCACGAAGAGGACGTTCGTCCGGTCGTCGTCGTAGTTCGCCAGGATGCGCGGGTCGCCGTCCACGTCCAGATGGGAGAAGTCGGGAACGACCGGCAGCACGGCGGCCGGGGAGAAGCCGAGGGCTTCGAGCTCCCGGCGGTTGAAGTCCGAATCGCCGAGCGCGAGCTCGCACCGCGTGCGGTACGCCAGCAGTTCGCGGCGACCGTGATAGCACTGCCGAACGAGCTGATCGTGCACGCCGAGGAAGTACTCGGGCGGCGTGATGTTGTGATAGACCAGCGCCATCCGGCACGGCAGCGCGAATGCCGTGCGCGACGCTCTCGACCCCAGTGAGAAATGGTGGATGAGCAGGTCGTGCTCGTCGACTTCGCCGACGATGTCTCGGTAGTCGACGGTCCGTGGCTCGAGGCGCGGGTCGGCCGTCTCGACGACGATCGCCGAGTCGAACCCGCTGGCTCGCAGCACACGATTGATCCCGAGGACCTCGTTGCCGATGGCGTCGCCATAGCCCAGCGTGGCCAGGATCTGGTGAACGGCTGGCGTCCGGCTCATTTCAGCACCGGGCCGGACGGCGCCGCAGCGACGACGTCGGCGGCCGGCGGCAGCGTCCGTTTCCTGCGGGCGAACCAGCCCGGCAGCGGCGGCGGCGGCGGAGGCGCCGATTCGCGCGAGAGCCGCTCCAGCGTCTCCAGGTACTTCCGTTCGATCACCGGCCAGGCGTAGTGGCGGCGGTAGAACTCGCGGCCCTGCCGCCCCAGCAGCGCGCCGATCGGCCCGGCGGCTTCCAGCGTGTAGAGCGCCTCCGCGAACTCGTCGAAGGTCTCGTAGTAGAGGCCCGCATTGCTGCGCACGCACTGGCCGCGCAGCACGTCGCAGCGTCCATTGGCGAGGACGGGTCGACCGAGCGCCCACGCTTCGAGCGCCACCATCGACAGGCTCTCGTACGCGGACGGCATGATGAGGACGTCGGCGCCCGCGAGCGCGTCGAACTTGTCCTCGTCGGACAGGAACCCCACGTGGCGGATCCGCGGTTGCTTGGGGACCGGGAGCACGGCCGAGCCGACCAGCACGAGATCCAGCCCGTTCGGATACATCGCGGCGTACCGTTCGAAGAACGCGAACAGCTCCCTGCAGCCCTTGTTCTCGTCGACGCGCCCTATGTAGATCGCGTACGGTCGCCGGATGCCGAACTTCTTCTTGAAGCGCCAGGGCTGCGTCCGTTCCGGGATCTCGGACCCGATGCCCACGACGACGCCGGGAAGCGTCTGGCCAGCCACCGCCTGCAGCAGCGCCCGCTCTTCGAGCGAGTTGAACATGAGCGCCCGCGCCCCTCGCAGCACGGGTCCGAAGATCGCCAGGCCGGCGGCCGCGTCGCGCTCGGCCGTCGGCACGAGCACCGCCTTCTGCGGCACCGTCCGGACGCCGTGCCAGGCGTGATAGTAGCGGTAGCTGAAGAAGAGGAAGAAGTCGAACTGCTCGCGCACGCGCGCGACGTGCCGAATCAACGCCGGGCTGGTCGGGCCCTCGCTGTCGAGCCACGCAAGCTCGTCGGCGATGGAGTGGACGCGCTCGAAGACGACCTGCGATCGCCGGCCGAACTCCCGGGTGTCGCGCGGACAATCGACGGAGAATCGCCTGACCCGCACCCCGTTGACGGTGTCCTCGCCGGCCGGCAGCTCGTTCTGCCAGGTGATGTAGTCCTTGGCGCAGGTCGTGAGCACCTCGACCTCCGCCTGTCGCGCGAGCCGTTCGGCGATGTAGCGGGCGTGCAGCTCGGCGCCACCGCTGATGTCAGCGCCGTAGCGCTGGACCACGATCGCGAGCTTCACTGATCCGACGCCTCGTCCTCGAACTCGTCGGAATCCCGGCCGTCCTCGAATGCCGTCGTCGGGTGCGCTGCCGCCGCGTCTGGCCCGCCGGCGGCGTCCGGAGAGCCGGACCCTTCAGGTGTCGCGGCCGGGCTCCCGAGGCGATCGGCGAGGGTCTGTCCTGGCCGTCTGCGCCGGCGCCGGCGGCGCCGACGGCGTTCGGGGGCCGCCTCCTCGGTGCGGGACTCGGCACCTGCCGTGCCGACCGCGGGCGCCGGGGGCGGCGCGGCCGCCGCGGCGGTGGCCGGTTGGCCGCTCCGCTGGAGGGCGCCGGGCCGGTACTCCACCACGCGTTCGAGCGAGCGTCCGCGCCGCTCGTCGAAGTCGAGCCGGCTGGAGAGCGACTCGACCCTCATCTTCAGGTTGTGGACCTCGATTCCGGTGCGCGTCAGCTCCACGACGAGATTGTGCAGTAGCTCGAAGTAGAGCGGGTCCATCTTGGCGTCGATCTGCTCGCGCCGGCGCATCCACTGCTCGATCTCGCCGTTGATCGCGGCCTGGGCCTCCGTCTGGTTCCAGACGAAGTGAACCAGGGGATTGAGATTCACGAACAGCTTCAGAATCGGCTGCAGCATCCGGCGCGTCCAGCGCAGCAGTCCGCGATGAGTGCCGTAGATCGAGAACGGCTCGATCTCGAGCTTGCGCAGCGGCGGACTCGGCGCGCGCTCGCGCCGGCGGAACTGTTCGATCAGGTCCGAGCGCACTCCGCGTGGATCCAGGAACTTCTCGAGCTTGACCTTCGCGAGCTGCTGGACCTCGGCCTCGGTGTAGTCCACGCCTCGCTTCTCGCGGACGCGCGCCCGGATCTGGCGCATGATCTGCTCGACGTCGACCGAATCGGATCGAACGTTGAAATCGGACATAAGGGATTCTGCCTCGTTGCCCCCGTTTAACGCCCCGCTAACGCCCGCTGTCGGCGCGATGCCGGCGCCGGCTCGCGAACTCAGGCGCCTCCCTGATGCAGGTCGCCAGAATTCCGAGCGAGCGGCCGAGCGCCCGCAGCCCGGTGCGCCGGGTGGTTGCCGGCCGACCGGGAATCGAGCGGTAGCCGCGGTCGTCGGCGGTGACCTCCTCCCAGTGCTGGAACAGGCGTCCCCAGGGGCTGCTCATGACCGCCCGCATCATCCGTTTCGCCTTCACGGGATACCAGAACGAGTCGTGGTAGAGCACGCTCGCGATGTAGGCCCACGGAGCCAGCACGGTCTTGAGCGACCATTCGACCGGGCGTTTGAGTGGTCCCCAGTAGATCTGGTGCTGCATGCGGGAGGCGAAGGTCATCCGGCGGAACGGGCCCGTGAAGTTCCAGCGTGCCTCGCCCGCCTCGGCGTCGCCGACGATCTCGATCTCCCGCGGGTCTCCAGTGCCCAGGCCGCGATCGTGGGCAAGGCGGATGAACTTGATCGAGAGGGGATCGAAGCCCATGAGCCGCGCGGCGACGGCGTCGATCGCGACCTGGTCCGCGCTCGCGAGAATCACGTTCTTCACGTGCGGCACCATGCACCGCGGCCCCGGGCCGTCGCCCGCGAACGTGCCGTCCATCACCGCGAACACGCCGCGATGGATCTTCTTCTGGATGAGGAGCAGATCGACCAGCGTCTCGTGAATCACCGGATGCGTCCAGTGGCGGCGCTCGTTCAGCAGACCTCCGAACGCGTTCTTCATCGCTCCGGTCGTCGTCGTGAAGACGTGCGTCTTCACCGTCGGCAGGTGAACGATGTTCTCGCCGAGGAAACGCCGGGGGATCATGAAGCCGTCGGGATAGACCTCGTTGAGGCAGAGAAACCGTCTCGCGAGATCGCCGACCGCGTCACGGATGTTGATCCACTCCTCGTCTCCTTCGTACAGGTGCACGTTGCGCAGCCCGTGGGCCTCGACCACCTGCACCTGCTTGTTCTCGCGCTCGCCCAGGCGCGCGTCGATCACCACGGTCCGGTTGTGACAGGCATGGATCAGGGCCGGATCGTAGCCGTCGCGCTTCATCGCGCGAATCACGCCCTCGAGCTGCCACGGCGTCGTCGAGCTGCCGGGATAGAAGAAGTGCCACGAGATGTTCACCTTCAGCGCCGTGTCGGCGTCCTTGGCGATCACCTGCTGGTATCCGGCGAGGTTCAGCAGCCGGTGGTAGTCGGCGAGCACCGTTTCCGGGCTCGTCCTGAGGATGGCGACCGTCGATCGCGTGGCCATGACGAGCGATTACCGCCAGGGACCGTAGAGAATCAGGATCACTGCCATCCCCCAGAGTGCCACACATAGGAGCAGCGGGCGATCCGTCAGCAGCAGTTCGGAGGGATTGCCACCACCGTCCCGCCGGTGCACCAGATAGAGATAACGGAAGATGCCGTAGAGCGGAAACGGCACCGTGTAGATCAGCCGATCGGTGCCGAACTTCGCAACCGTCTCGGCGCTGACCGTGTAGAACGCATAGGCGACCAGGGTGGAGGCCGTGACGACGCCGATCATCTGATCGAGCAGATAGGGGCTGTATTCCGCCAGAATGCGCCGGTGTCCCGAGGCGTCCTCGGCCAGGCTGAGCAGTTCCGCGCGCCGCTTGCTGAGCGCGAGGAACATCGCCAGCAGCAGCATCAGCAGCAGCAGCCAGTGGCTGACCGGCACGTCGACGGCGACGGCGCCGCCGATCGCGCGCAGCACGAACCCGAGTGCAATCGTCAACGCGTCCAGGATGACGACGTGCTTCAGCCACCTGGAGTACAGGCCGAACAGGCTCAGATACATCAGCGCGACGGCGCCAAGACCGCGGCCGATCCAGAACGCGCCGGCGACGCCGGCTGCCGCCAGGACGGCCGCCGCGGCGGCCGCCGTTGAAACGGCCAGCGCGCCAGAGGCGATCGGCCGGCGCGACTTCAGCGGGTGTCGCCGATCGGCCTCGCGATCCAGGATGTCGTTCACCAGATACACGACGCCCGACAGCAGGCAGAAGACGACGAAGGCGCCCAGCGCGAGCGCGACCGCCGCCGGATCGAGCAGGCGCTCGCCGAAGATGAGTCCCGCGAAGACGAAGAGGTTCTTCGTCCACTGCGCCGGACGGAGCGAGCGCACCAGCGTCCCGAGCGGCACGCGCACGGACGACCCCGCCGCCTCCGCACGCGCCGCACGCGCGCCCGGACGGACAACATCAGCCGGTGCAGCGGGCGCCGGCCGGACGGAGGGATCAACACTTCGGGCCATGAGGACGCGGACGGCCGTCCGCGGGCGGACCTTACGAAAAGCTCTTCAACGCTTCCGGCTCCGAGTCGAATGTCTCGAACACGGTCAGGAGCTTGGTGATGCTCAGCAGGTCGGTAATCCGCTTCGTCAGGTTCACCAGCTTGAGCTGGCCGCCCTGGCGGCTGACCGTCGTGTAGGTGCGGACGATCTCTCCCAGGCCGGCGCTATCCACGTACGGCACGGCCTCGAAGTTGAGCAGGATCCGCTTGCGCTCCTGGTGGACGAGCGAGTTGATCTTGTCCTTCAATACCTCGTCGCCCTCACCCAGGGTGATCTTGCCTTTCAGGTCGAGGATCGTCACGCTGCCGACGACCCGTTCCTCGATCTGCATAGGAGACTCCTCGCCTGGGGCGGCGCGGTCCGCGCGGTGCACTACGCGCGCGTCCGGACGCGCCCGGCCCCGGAAATGAACCCATAGTCTACGGGCCGGTGGGGCAATTGACAAGGGAAGTCCGTTGACGTGTCCGTTCGCGCTCGGCAGGCAGGTCCGACCGCGGGCGTGTCAGGCCCTTCCCGACGGGGCCTCGAAGGGAAGGGGCCGCCGTGGTAAGCTCCCTCGCACCAGACGGCATGGGCTCCTCGATCTCGCTCGTTCTTCTGGAGGACGCCGCGGCCTCGCGAGACGGGATCGTCGCCGCGCTGCAGGCCGAATCGCTCGCGTGCGAGGTGGCGGAAGTCCGCACGAGCCAGGCGCTCTGCGCCGCCCTCGCGCGGCCGCACGTCGAGGTTGGCATCTGCGGCCTCTCGTCCCGGACCTCCAATCCCGCGCACCTCGTCCGGGACGTGCGCGAAACGGCGCCCTCCATCTCCCTCATTGTCCTGCTCGCATCCGACGACGAGTCGCTGGACCGGGCGGTGCTCGACGCCGGCGCCGACGACTGCGTCGTCCGGACCCGGCCCGGCCGGCTCGTCTGGGCGGTGAGACGGCTGCTGCGGGAGCGCGAAGCCGCAAGCCAGCATCAACGACTCCAGCAGGATCTGGACAGCCTCGACATGCAGCTGCGGCACGCGCAGCGCCTGACCAATCTCGCGCGGCTCGCCGGCGGCGTCGCGCACGACTTCAACAATCTGCTGACGATCATAAACGGCTGCTGTCAGCTGCTGCTCAACAGCCTGCCGGAGGGACACGTCCTTCGTCCGCTCGTCGAACCGATCGAGCAGGCTGGCGCGCGTGGCGCGGAGCTCACCACGAGACTGCTCGCGTTCAGCCGCCGGGAGCCCACTGCCACGACGACGGTGAACCTCAATGACATCATCCGGGGAGTGCAGCCGATGCTGACCCCGCTCCTCGGCGAGACCGTGAGGCTCGCGCTCAACCTCGAGCCGTCGGTCTGGAACGTGCGCGCCGATGCCGGCGAGCTCAGTCAAGTCCTGATGAATCTGGTCACGAACGCCCGCGACGCCATGCCGAACGGCGGCGCGGTCGGCATCCGCACGTCCAATGTCGATCTGTTCAGCGGCGGCTCGTCGCCCGCATCAGGATCGTTCGTCGAGTTCGTCGTCCGCGACTCGGGCTGCGGCATGAGCGAGGACGTACGCGCACGCATCTTCGATCCGTTCTTCACCACGAAGCCGGCGGGCGAGGGCACCGGCCTGGGGCTCGCGACGGTCCGCCGCATCGTGGCCAAGTGCGGCGGCGAGATCGACGTCGAGACCGCCGTGGGCCGCGGCACGACGATGCGGGTCCGGCTGCCGAGAGCAGAGGCCTGCCAGCCGACAGTCCAGGAGCCGCCGCTCGTCGAGTCGGCGCCCGCGAGCGGCTCGGAGACCGTTCTGCTGGTCGAGGACGAGACAGGCGTACGACGGGTGCTGGGCGGGTTTCTTCGCGCGGGGGGCTATCGCGTGCTGGAAGCGCCGGACGCGGAAATCGCCACCGCGATCTGCCGGCGCGAGGCCGGCGCGATCGATCTGCTGCTGAGCGACGTTGTCCTGCCTGGCGCGAACGGTCCCCGCCTGGCGGCATCCCTCAAGGAGATGGTCCCGGATCTCAAGACGCTGTTCATCTCCGGCTATCCGGCAGAGGCGATCGGTCCAGCCGGCCTGGACGGGTCGCCCGCGTTTCTCGCCAAACCGTTCTCGCGGGAGACCCTTCTTCACAAAGTCAGAACGGTACTGGCGGCCGGCTCGCCATGAGTCTGGTCGCGAGAGTGCTGAATTTTTCCCACTTATTACATTTTTCGCGTTCGTTCTGATTCCAGATGACAGGAGAGACAACTCCGCTATAATCGGCGCCGCTGGGCGGCCGCCGCGGATGAACCCCCTGTTCGACGAGCGCGGAAGTCAGAAGAACGGCGAGGCCGCTGGACCGGAGGGTCCAGGGGAGTCGCTGCCGCACGACCGGCCCGTGTACTGGTCGCTCGCCGCGCTGGACCGCGCCGCGGTGGCCTTCTGCCGCATCCGTCTCCAGCCCGATTTCCGGATCGAAGAGATTTCGCGCGGCGTCGAACGCCTCACGGGCCATCCCGCCGACGAGTTCGCAACCGACCTCGATCTCCTTCGGCGCGTCGTGCATCCGGACGACCGCCGTCGGCTGGAAGCGCTGTTCGCCGACCCGGCGCAGGTCGCCGCGCACTCGGGCCTGCGGCTCGTCCGGCGCGATGGCCGCATCGTGTACACCGAGCACGTGACGTTCGTCGCGCGCGACGGACGAGGCGTGCCGGCGCTCATCGACCTGCTCGTGCGCGACGTGACGGCGCTGCGCGGCGCAACGGAACAGGCGGCCGGATCGGGCGACATCGACGACCTGCCGGTCGTCACTTATCTCGCCGAGGCGGCCGGATTCACGCATCTCGGGGGCGGTGTCGAGCGCCTCACGGGGTTCACGGCCGAGGAATGGATCCGCCAGCCGACCCTCTGGGCCGAGCGCCTTCACCCTGACGACCGCGCGCGCATGCTCTTTCTCTGGACGGGCGGTGCGGCAGGTCAGGCCTGGCAGGCCGAGTACCGTTGGCTCGCGCGCGACGGACGAGTCGTCTGGATCCGGCAAGCGAGCGCGCCGATTCGGACGCCGCGAGGCCAGTCGATCTGCCAGCAGGGGCTGATCCTGGCCGCCTCCGCCACATGGATCGCGGAGGCGGGCCGCGCCGACGCGCAGCGCATGGAGGCGATGGCGCGGCTGGCCGGCGTCGTGGCGCACGATCTCAACAACGTCCTGACGGTGGTGCTCGGGCACGCCGAGATGCTGGCCGATACGCTGCGGGAGACCGGGCCGGCCCGCGAGAGCGCGCTGGAGATCAAGAACTCGGCGGAAACGGCCGCGCGCATCACGTCGCAGCTGCTCGCCCTGAGCGGACGCCAGGCGCTGGCGCCGCGGCTCGTCGACGTGAACGAGATCGTCCACGACGTCGTCGACGTGCTGCACCAGCTCGCCGGAGGCGACCTCGAGCTGCGGTTCGACCTCGCGCCGCGGCTGCCGAAGGTCGAAACCGACGTGCGACAGCTGCACCGGGTGCTCCGGAACCTCGTCGCCGACGCACGCGACGCGAACGCCGGGCGCGTGCTGGTCGCGACGCGCGCCGCCCGGCGTGAAGATGGCACCGACGTGACCTTGACGGTGTCCGACGCGCGTGCTCGCCTGTCCGACGAGGCGATCGCGCTGATCTTCGAGCCCTCGGTGGAGTCGCGCCGCACGGCCCGCGGCGCCAGCCTCAACCGCGCGGTCGTCTACGGCATCGTGACCCAGATTGGTGGACGGATCTCCGTCGACCAGGCCCCCGCCGGGGGGCTGGCGTTCACGATCGCGCTGCCCGCGAAGATGGCTTGAACGTGAACGGCCGCGGCCGGCGGGTCTCTCGCGAGACCCGCAGCCGCCAACCTCGACCTATTCGACTTCCCGCCGCTGCTTCTTTCGAGACCGCTTTCGCGCGAGCGCCTGCTTGGCTCGCCGCTTGTCGCCGGGCTTCAGATAGAAGGAGTGTTTCTTGATGTCCTTGATGATGTCTTCTTGCTGCACCTTCCGCTTGAACCGGCGCAGCGCGCTCTCGATGGACTCGCCTTCCTGAATCTTCACTTCTGCCAAGAACCAACACCCCCTTCCCCCGGGCGTTCCGTTCCCGTCTCGCCGACAGGATCAACACCGTAGAGTAGCACGGGCGCCCGCTCATCCCGGCGGCGAAGCCTCCGCGAAAGCACGCCGGGCTGTCCCCGCCGGGCGGGCGCGTCCGGACGGGAAGCGCCTGGTGAAAATATGTCAAAATGCCGCCCGTGAAGGTCCTCGTCCTCGGGAGCGGCGGGAGGGAACACGCGTTCGCCTGGAGATTCTGTCAGGACCCGGACGTCAACGAGGTGATCTGCGCGCCCGGGAACCCAGGGATGCAGCAGATCGGCCGCTGCCTGCCGCTGGATCTGGAAGATCCGGCGGCTGCGCTCGCGCTCGCCGAGCGGGAACAGGTCGACCTCACCATCGTCGGTCCGGAAGTGGCGCTGGCAAACGGTGTCGCTGACCTGTTCGAACGCGCCGGTCGGGCGATTGTCGGGCCGACGCGCCAGGCCGCCGCGCTCGAGACCTCCAAGGTGTACGCCAAGGAGTTCATGGCGTCGAACGACATCCCAACCGCCAGGTTCGTCGCGTGCCGCGACCTCGACTCGGCGCTCGACGCGGTCTCGGGCCGGGAGTTCGGGTTCCCGGTGGTGGTGAAGGCCGATGGTCTCGCCGCTGGAAAGGGCGTCACGGTCGCCCAGGATCGCGCGGAAGCCGAAGCCGCGGTGCGCGAGGCCATGGTGGAAGGACGATTTGGCGCGTCGGGTACCCGGCTCGTCATCGAGGAATGTCTACAGGGATCCGAGATCTCGCTGTTCCTTCTCTGTGACGGCTGCCGGGCGCTCCCGTTGTCGACCGCTCAGGATCACAAGCGCGTCTGGGACGAGGATCGGGGACCGAATACCGGCGGGATGGGCGCCTTCGCCCCCAGTCCGCTCATGCACCCGGGGCTCGCGTCCGTCGCGATGCAGCGGATCGTGCGGCCGGTCCTCGCGGGCATGGCCCAACAAGGACACCCCTATCGGGGCTTCTTGTACGTCGGCTTGATGCTCACCGAGCGCGGTCCGAAGGTCATCGAGTTCAACGCGAGGTTCGGCGACCCCGAGGCGCAGGTGATCATGCCGTTCCTCGAGGGCCGGTTCGCGCGAACGCTCTTCGCGTGCGCCACGAGCGGCCTCGAAGGCATCACGCTGAGCGGCGGGACCGATCGATTCGTCGGTGTCGTCCTCGCGGCGCCCGGGTATCCCGGGCCGGTCCGTACGGGGCAGGCCATTCATGGGCTGGAGGAGGCCGCGGCCGTGCCGGGCGTGCTCGTCTTTCACGCAGGCACGCGGATGGCCGATAGGGTCGTGGTCGCGTCCGGCGGACGCGTGCTCACGGTCGTGGGCCGCGGTCCCAACTACGAGGTGGCGATGCGCCGGGCGTACCAGGGAGTGGCGCGGATCCAGTTCGAAGGCATGCAATTCCGACACGACATCGGACAGAAAGCCCTTGGAGCGTTGACATGACGCCGACGCTCGATGCGCTGATCCTGATGGGGTCCGACTCCGACGCGTCCGTCATGTCGGCGGCCAAGGATGCTCTCGCCGAGCTCGGTCTGACGTGCGAGATGACGGTCGCCTCGGCGCACCGGTCGCCGGAGCGCGTTCTCCGCCTCGTGAAGGAGGCCCCGGCCCGCGGCGTGAAGGTGTTCATCGTCGGCGCGGGAGCCGCGGCGCATCTGGCCGGCGTGGTCGCTGCGCACACGACGCTGCCCGTGATCGGCGTGCCGATCGATTCCTCGGCCCTGAAGGGCATGGACGCGCTGCTCTCGACCGTGCAGATGCCGCCGGGCGTGCCCGTCGCGACGGTCGCCATCGGGAAGGCTGGTGCGACGAACGCCGGGATCCTGGCGGCGCAGATGATCGCGCTCGCCGACCCGGCCGTCGCCGGACGTCTGGTCGCGTACAAGCAGCGTCTGGCGGAGAAGGTCGAAGCCGCCGCAAGGCGGCTGGAGTCCGGGGCAGCGTCCTAATCCTGCATCGCGTCGGCCAGCCGCTGGCCCGCCGTCGGGCGTTCGCTCTCCACGATGAGTTGTCCGCACGCGGCGCGGATATCGCGCCCGCGGCTCTTTCTCACCGACACCAGGATGCCGCTTGCGGCCAGGATCCGGGCGAACGCGTTGACGCGCTCGTCGTCCGGACGATCGAACGGGAGCCCCGGTGCCTCGTTGAGCGGCAGCAGGTTGACCTTGGCTTTCATCCCGTTCAGGAGCTTCGCCAGCCGGCGGGCATCCTCGGGCGTGTCGTTGACGTTCCGAAGCAGAACGTACTCGAACGTGATGCGCCGGCGGCGCGCCAGCGGAAATCCCCGGCAGACCTCCATCAGGTCGTGCAGCCGGTACTTGCGGTTGATCGGCACGAGCGCGTCACGCTGCTCGTCCGTCGTCGCGTGCAGGGAGATTGCGAGATTGGGTATCAGGGGTTCGCCAGCCAGCCGCTCGAGTCCGGGAAGGACACCGACGGTCGACAGCGTCACGCGCCGCGCATGCACGCCGAGGCCGTGCTCGTCGGCGAGGATGCGGAGCGCCTTCATCGTGGCGTCGTAGTTGTGGAGCGGTTCTCCCATGCCCATGAGCACGACGTTGAACGGCTGTCCCGCCAGCCCGGTCGCGTGGGCGAGCAGGCGGGCCTGTCCGACAATTTCTCCGGCCGAGAGATGACGGGTCAGCCCCATCTTGCCGGTCAGACAGAAGGCGCAGTTCATGGCGCAGCCGACCTGTGTCGACAGACAGAAGGTCTGGGCAGGCGTATCGGGAATGTACACGGCCTCCACGGCCTTCCCGTCGTGCAGACGCAGCAGGAACTTGACCGTGCCGTCGGCGGAGGTCTGCCGCGATTCGAGCGTCGGCGCGGTCACGACGAACGTCGATGCCAGCCGCTCGCGCAATTCGCGGCCCAGGTCGGTCATCGCCGCGAAATCGAGGACGCCGCGGGCGTGGATCCAGTGGAAGACCTGCCTGCCGCGAAAGCGTGGCACTCCTAGCGCCGCGAGCGCGGCCTCCATTTCGTCCCGCTCGAGTCCGGCGAGATCCGTCAGCGTCGACCGGGCGGGTTGATCGAGCGGCCGGGCGGCCATCTGTGGAAAACTCCTTGTGCTCATGGTATCATTCTGTCTTTGGCATCGTCTCTTAAAGTCAAGCCAGTAAACAATTTAGAGCGTTGGCGGAGTGGCGCGAGCTTCCTGAGACAGGCTTGACCGAGGTGTCACGACCCATGGTAGTTGCCGAGACTCTGCCCTCCGGACTCCGACTGGTCACCGAGGCCATGCCTCACGTCCGGTCCGTGACGGTCGGAGTGTGGCTGACCTCCGGTTCGCGGCACGAGGCGGACGCGGAGTGCGGCGTGGCGCATTTCACCGAGCACATGCTCTTCAAGGGGACCACCGGGCGATCGGCCCAGGTCATCGCGCAGACGATCGACTCGATTGGCGGTCAGCTCGATGCGTTCACCGCGAAGGAGCACGCGAGCTACTACATCAAGGTGCTGGACGATCATCTGCCGATCGCCATCGACCTGCTGAGCGACATGGTGCTGCGCCCGGCGTTTGCTCCCGAGGACGTCGAGAAGGAGCAGACGGTCATCCTCGAAGAGATCAAGATGGTCGAGGACGCGCCGGACGATCTGGTGCACGAGATGTTCTCGCAGCGGTTCTGGGCCAGGCATCCGCTGGGCCGGCCCATCCTGGGCACTCCCGATACGGTGGGATCCTTCGGTTCCGCGCAGCTGCGCGATTACTTCGGCCGGACCTACGTCGCCCCGAATCTCATCGTGGCGGCGGCCGGCCATCTCGACCACGCGCGGCTGCGGGCCCTGGTCGAGCAGGCGTTCGCCTCGCTGCCGGTCGAGGTGCCGGTGCGGATCACCGAGCCGCCGGCGGTGACGCGCGGGCTGATCGAGCGGCACAAGGACGTGGAGCAGAGTCATATCTGCGTGGGCACGCCGGCCTACCCGCAGGCGCACGTCGATCGCCACGCGGTGTACGTGCTGAACACGATTCTGGGAGGCTCGATGAGCTCCCGGCTGTTCCAGCACATCCGCGAGGAGCGAGGGCTCGTCTATGCAGTCTTCAGCAATCTGACGACCTACAGCGACGCGGGGATGATCACGGTGTATGCCGGCTGCGCGCACGGGAAAGTGCGCGAGGTCATCGATCTCACGCTCTCGGAGCTGCGCGATTTGCGGGAGTCGCTCGTTCCGGCCGACGAGCTCCGTCGCGCCAAGGATCACCTGAAGGGCAGCCTCATGCTCAGCCTCGAGAACACGTCGAGCCGCATGGCCCACCTCGCCAGGCAGGAGCTCTACTTCGGCCGTCACGTGTCGCTCGACGAGACGCTTCAGAGCATCGAGGCGGTCACGGCGGCGGACGTACAGCGGATCGCGGTCGACTTGTTCGTGGACGCGGGGCTGGTCGCGACGGTCGTCGGAGCGAAGGCCGGCAGCTCCTTTCCGCTCGAACGGCTGAAGATCCAGGGCCCATGATTGCGCGCTATACGCACCCCGCGATGGGCGCCATCTGGAGCGACGCGCGCCGCTACGAGACGTGGCTCGAGGTCGAGCTGGCGGTCACCGACGCGCTCGCCGATGCGGGTGTGGTGCCGGTGGAAGATGCGCGGACGCTCCGCGCCCGGGCCGGCGTCGATCCCGCGCGTGTCGAGGAGATCGAGCGTACGACGCAGCACGACGTGATCGCCTTCACGACGGCGGTGGCCGAACGGGTCGGCCCGTCGGCCCGCTGGCTGCACTTCGGCCTGACCTCGTCGGACGTGCTCGACACGGCGCTGGCCCTCCAGATGCGCCAGGCGTGCGACCTCGTGCTCGAGGACGTCGAAAGCCTCCTGGCGGCGATTCGGAACCGGGCAGACGAGCACCGTCGGACGCCGATGATCGGCCGGACCCATGGCGTGCACGCGGAGCCGATGACGTTCGGCGTGAAGCTCGCGCTCTGGTACGCGGAGCTGGAGCGCAGCCGGACGCGCCTCCATCGAGCGAAGGACTCCATCTCGGTCGGCAAGATCTCGGGCGCGGTCGGGATGTTCGCGCACCTCGACCCGTCGATCGAAGCCGCGGTCTGTCGGCGGCTCGGCCTCGCCCCGGCGCCGGTGTCGTCGCAGATCGTGCAGCGCGATCGGCACGCCGAGCTGCTGGGTGCGATGGCCGTGCTGGCGGCGTCGCTCGAGAAGTTCGCGCTCGAGATCCGCGGCCTGCAGAAGACCGAGATCGGGGAAGTCGAGGAGCCGTTCGCGCACGGCCAGAAGGGGTCCTCGGCCATGCCGCACAAGCGCAATCCGATTGCCTGCGAGCAGGTGGTCGGGCTGGCGCGCCTGGTCCGCGGTCATGCCATGGCGGCCCTCGAGAACGTGGCGCTCTGGCACGAGCGTGACATCTCGCACTCCTCGGTCGAGCGCGTGATCCTGCCGGACAGCTTCATCGTGCTGGACCACATGCTCCGGCGTTTCACGAAGGTCGTCGCCGGTATGGTGGTGCACGCCGACCGGATGCTCGAGAATCTCGGCCGATCGCGGGGCGTGGTCTTTTCCGGGAGCGTGCTGCTGGAGCTGGCGCGTCGCGGCGTCTCCCGCGAGCAGGCGTACGAATGGGTGCAGCGCAACGCGATGCGCTCGTTCGACGAGCGCGCGGACTTCAAGGCGCTGCTCCTCGCCGACGGCGACATCGCCCGGACGCTGCCCCGCGAGGTCCTCGACGAGGCGTTCGACCTGGATGTCCAGCTGCGCCACGTGGACGCGATCTTTGATCGTGTCTTCCGTCCCTCGCACGGCCGGACGGGGGGACCGGTCGGCCGGATTCAGCCGGCCCTCACCGAATAGGGAAGAGACCTGTGAAAGCGCGTGTCTTCGTCACTCTCAAGCCGTCGGTCTTCGACCCGCAGGGGCGGACGATCGTCGAGGCCCTGCGATCGCTCGGCTACGGCACCGTCGCGGACGTGAGGCAGGGCAAGTACTTCGAGCTCGAGCTGAACGTGACGACGCAGGCCGAGGCGGAGGCGCTCGCGTCCGAGGTCGCCGGGCGCGTCCTGTCGAATCCCGTCATCGAGAGCTACCGCCTCGAGATCGGCGAGCCCAAGGCGGTCGGGGAGCTGCAGCCATGAAGTTCGCTGTCGTCGTGTTTCCCGGCTCCAATTGCGACCACGACGCGTACCATGCAGCGCGCCACGTCCTCGGCCAGGAGGCCGAGTTCGTCTGGCACAAGGCGACCGCGCTCCCGGGGGCCGACGTCGTGATTCTGCCCGGCGGCTTCTCGCACGGCGACTACCTGCGAACCGGGGCGGTCGCGCGGTTCTCGCCCATCATGGCGGCGGTCGAGGCGTTCGCCGCGGCCGGCGGGCCGGTACTCGGCATCTGCAACGGCTTTCAGATCCTGCTCGAGTGCGGGCTGCTCCCGGGGGCAATGCTCCGCAATCGCGATGTCAGGTTCCACTGCGAGCCGGTCGGCATCCGCGTGGAACGGACCGACACGCCGTTCACGAGTGGCTGTCACGTCGGCCAGATCCTCCGGCTGCCCATCGCGCACGGCGAGGGCAACTACTACGCGCCGCCCGAGACGCTCCGCGAGCTGCAGGCGTCGAACCGGATCGTGTTCCGCTACGTCGACCGGAACGGTCAGCCGACCGACGAGGCGAATCCAAACGGGTCGGTCGACAACATCGCCGGCATCTGCAGCGGCGGCCGCAACGTCGTCGGGCTGATGCCGCATCCGGAGCGCGCGTGCGAAGCGCCGCTCGGCAGCTCCGACGGACTCGTGCTCTTCGAATCGGTCGTGCGCACGCTCTCCGATCGCGGCGTGCTCGAGGAGGCGGCGCGCTGATGCCGACCTTCGACCGCGCCACACTGGATCGCCACGGCATCACGACGGAGGAATACGCCCGGATCGTCGAGCTCATGGGCCGCGAGCCCAATCGCACCGAGTTGGGGCTGTTCTCCGTGATGTGGTCGGAGCATTGCAGCTACAAGAGCTCGCGCGTGCACCTGAAGACGCTTCCCACCCGAGGCGCGCGCGTGCTGCAGGGACCTGGCGAGAACGCGGGGGCGGTGGACATCGGCGACGGCCTGGCGGCCGTGTTCAAGATCGAATCCCACAATCATCCCTCGTTCATCGAGCCCTACCAGGGCGCGGCGACCGGCGTGGGCGGGATCATCCGCGACATCTTCACCATGGGCGCGCGCCCGATCGCGCTGCTCGATTCGCTCAGGTTCGGACCGCTCGACGACGCGCGCAGCCGGCGCGTGCTGAAGGGCGTCGTGGCGGGGATCGGCGGGTACGGCAACAGCATCGGCATCCCGACGATCGGCGGCGAGGTCATGTTCGACGAGACCTACGCAGGCAACCCGCTCGTGAACGTGTTCTGCCTCGGCATCGCCCGGCACGACGCGATCGTCAAGAGCGCGGCCGGCGGGATCGGCAATCCGGTGTACTACGTCGGCGCCAGGACGGGGCGCGACGGGATCCACGGGGCGACGATGGCGTCGGCGGAGTTCGACGAGACGACGGCGGAGAAACGGCCCGCCGTGCAGGTCGGCGATCCGTTCATGGAGAAGCTCCTGCTCGAGGCGTGCCTGGAAGTGATGAAGACGGACGCCTGCGTCGGCGTCCAGGACATGGGCGCGGCGGGTCTGACCTGCTCCACCTGCGAGACGGGCGCACGCGGCGGCGTCGGCATCGACATCGACGTCACGCGGGTGCCGCAGCGCGAAGCCGGCATGACGCCGTACGAGATCATGCTGTCGGAATCCCAGGAACGCATGCTGCTGATCGTCAAGCGCGGCCGGGAAGCGGACGTCGAGCGCATCTTCGAGAAGTGGGATCTGCACGCCGTGCGGATCGGGGAAGTCATCGCCGAGCCGCGTCTGCGCGTCCGCGAGCACGGCGCGATCGTGGCCGACGTTCCGAATCTCGCGCTGGCCGACGAGGCGCCGCTCTACAACCGGCCCATGCGCGAGCCGGACGGCCGCCAGGAACTGCAGCGGATTCCAGCCGGCGAATTGCGCCCGCGTCCGCAGCCGGCCGACGCGCTGATGACCCTGCTCGGTTCGCCGACCGTGGCGAGCAAGGCCTGGATTTACCGGCAGTACCGACTACATGGTCCGGACCAATACGCTGGCGCCGGCGGGCGCGGGGGCGGGAGTCGTACGGGTGAAGGGAACGCCGCGGGCGCTCGCGATGTCGGTCGACGGCAACGGACGGTTCGCGTTCCTCGATCCGCGGCTGGGCGCCGCGCTGGCCGTGGCGGAAGCCGCACGGAACGTCGCGTGCGCCGGCGCGCTGCCGATCGGCGCCACCAACTGCCTGAACTTCGGCAATCCCGAGCGTCCCGACGTGATGTGGCAGTTTGCAGAAGCGGTTGCCGGCATCGCCGAGGCGTGCCGCGCCCTGGAAGTCCCGATCACGGGCGGCAACGTGAGCCTCTACAACGAGACGGACGGCCGCGCGATTCTCCCGACTCCGGTGCTCGGGGTTGTCGGCGTGCTCGACGACGCCAGCTGCCTGCTGACACGGGTGTTCCCGGCGGCCGGCCTCGAGATTCTGGTGCTCGGCGACAATCACGGTGAGCTGGGAGGCAGCGAGTATCTGAAGACCGTGCACGGTCTTCTGCGCGGGCGTCCGCCGGCTCTCGATCTGGGGCGAGAACGGTCGCTGCAGCGCCTGTTGGTCGAGCTGGCGACGAAGCGCCTGATTCGCTCGGCGCACGACTGTGCCGAGGGGGGCTTCGCGGTCGCGCTGTCCGAGTGCTGCTTCGAGAGCGGCGGGACGGGGGCCGACGTGACCATCGAACCTGCCGGATCCGATGGCGGGGTCGATCTGCTGGCGGCGACGTTGTTCGGCGAATCCGCCTCCCGCGCCGTCGTGACGGCAGCGACAGGGCAGATCGACGTCGTGCTCGGGCTGGCGCGTGCGGCCGCCGTGCCGTGCCGGCGAATCGGCTGGACGGGCGGTGCCGCGATTCGAATCAAGGTCGCGGGCCGACTCGAGCTCGAATGCAATCTGGCTGACGCGGAGGCGCGATGGAGCTCGGCGCTCGCCGGTTGGCTGGAAGGACGGGCAGCGTAGAGAGCGTCGCCGGCGGGACCGACGGGCGGGCCCGCGCGGTCGGGGCGAGGACGCGTCGAGCGCGAGCGCGCGTAAGGGGGGGCGCGGGGGCGGAGCCCTCCGGGTCAAATATGGACAAGCTCAAAGAAGAGTGCGGCATCTTCGGCATCTATGGCCATCCCGAGGCCGCCAATCTGGCGTATCTCGGGCTGTACGCCCTCCAGCATCGCGGGCAGGAGAGCGTCGGGATCGCGACGTCGGACGGCGACCGGCTGCGGATCCACAAGGGCCTGGGGTACGTCGCCGACAATTTCGACGAGGCGACGTTCGCCCGTCTGCGGGGGACCAGCGCCTGCGGGCACGTCCGCTACTCGACCGCGGGCGAGAGCGGGCTGAAGAACGCTCAGCCGATCCTCATCGACTGCGCGCACGGCGAGATCGCCATCTGCCATAACGGCAACCTGGTCAATGCCCAGGAGCTGCGGGCGGATCTGGTCCGCGAAGGCTCCATCTTCCAGACGACGAGCGACACCGAGGTGCTGCTGCACCTCTATGCCCGTTCGAAGGCGGCCACGCCCGAACAGGCGATCGTCGAGTCGGTGTCGGCCGCGCGCGGAGCGTTCTCGCTCGTGCTGCTGACGAAAGATCGGCTGATCGCGGTGCGCGATCCGCACGGTTTCCGGCCGCTGACCCTCGGCCGCCTCGGCGACGCCTACATCGTCTGCTCGGAGACCTGCGCTCTCGACCTCATCGATGCGACATGGATCCGGGACGTGGAGCCCGGCGAAGTGCTCATCATCGGTCCGGACGGTCCGAAATCAATCCGACCGTTCCCGCCGGGGCGGCTGCGCCATTGCATCTTCGAGCACGTGTACTTCGCGCGACCGGACTCGTACGTGTTCGGGCTGAGCGTCAACGAGGTCCGCACCGAGCTGGGCCGTCGGCTGGCCCGTGAGCATCCCGTCGAGACCGATGTCGTCGTGCCGATTCCCGACTCCGGCGTCTGCGCCGCGACGGGATACGCCGATGCCTCGGGGACTCCGCTCCGGATGGGCCTGATCCGCAATCACTACGTCGGGCGCACCTTCATCGAGCCGCAGCAGTCGATCCGGCACTTCGGCGTCCGCGTGAAGCTCAATCCGGTCAAGAGCATCCTCGAGGGGCGGCGCGTCGTGCTCGTGGACGACTCGATCGTTCGTGGGACGACCAGCCGCAAGATCGTCAAGATGGTCCGGGCGGCCGGCGCCACCGAGGTGCACATGCGGATCAGCTGCCCCCCGACGATCTCGCCGTGCTTCTACGGCGTCGACACGCCGCAGCGATCGGAGCTGATCGGCGCCACGCATTCGCTGGACGAGATCCGCCGGTACATCGGCGCCGACACGATCGGGTATCTGAGCCTCGATGGGCTGCTCTCGTCGGTCGGCGAAGCGGGTGGGTCGTACTGCACGTCCTGCTACACCGGCGATTATCCCGTGGCGTTTCCCCGGAACGAGAAGGCGTATCTGCAGCTCGCCTTGAAGCTCGTCGAATGAGCCGTCGACGCCTCACCTTCGCCGGTATCCTTGTGCTGGCCCTCACCAGCGGGGCGGCCGCGCAGTCGGGCCGCGCCGGGGCGAGCGCGCCGTCGATGGGTCAGGAGGGCTCCGTCTCCGCCGCGCAGCTCTCGGCGGCGATCGACCAGCTCGGTTCCTTCGGCCTGCCGGCGCGCGTAGAAGCGTCTAGAACCGTCCGTCGCGCGTCACCCGAACTGGCCGTGCCCGCCTTGACGCGAGCGGCTCGCCAGCACCGCGACAGCTACGTGCGGTACCGCGCGCTGGTGCTGCTCGCCGGATTCGGGGATGCGTCGGCCGCCGGGCTGATGCGCGATCTCATCGCCGACCCGAACGACCGGTTGCGGACCGTGGCCTACGCCTGGTTCGAGCACCACAAGGACCCGTCGGTCGTGCCGGCGCTGGTCGAGGCGCTCGGCCGCGAGCAATCGGAGTTCGTCCGTCCGGCGCTGCTGAGGGCCGTGGCCGCCCACGCGGACGATCCCAGGGCCCGGGCCGCGGCGGCGCCGTTGATTTTGAACGGCCAGGACGACTTTCGGGGCGCGCTCATCGCCGCGCTTGGCGACTATCGCGCGTCGTTCGCGCTCTCCGCCATCGCGGACGTGGCCAGGCTGGACGGTCCCCTGCAGGACGACGCGGTGACGGCGCTCGGCGAGATTGGGGACCCGTCGGTGCACGCGCTGCTCACCGACTTGCAGCGGAACGGTCCGCGGCCGGTGCAGCCGTCGGTCGCCGCGGCGATGGTGCTGCTCGGGATCAACGTCGCTCCGAACGAGGAGTTCCTGCAGAAGTCCCTGACGTTCGCTGCGACGTCTGGCCAGGATCCGGTCCTCCTCCGTGGCGCCGCGCACGCCCTGGCCGTGCTGGCGGTGAGGAACCGGGCCGGGGCGCTGCAGGCGCTCGTGCGGACGGGCGTTTCCGTGAAGGATCCCGCGCGCGAAGCCATTGCGCTCGCGCTCGGGCTCGTCGCCCTGCGCAATCCCGCGCTTCTGCTGGAGGTGCTCGAGCCGGAGCCCGACCGCGACGCCGCGCTGGACCTTCTGCAGGAGGCGTTCGACATGCTGTCGTCCGAGGACTATGAGCTCGAGCGCTTCTACGTCGAGATCCGCCGTGTGTACTGGAGCTCGGCCGAGGCGTCGCCGCGCCGTCGCCTGGCGGAGCAGCTGATCAGAAAGCTCGAGTTCTAGCCGTGGGGCGGACCGACTACCGCGATTCCGGAGTGGACATCGACGCCGGCAACGAAGCCGTGCGACGGATTGCCAAGCTGGCGCGCGCGACCTATACGCCGGGCGTGCTCTCGGGCGTCGGCGCGTTCGGCGGATTGTTTGCCCTCGAGGGCGCCGTTCGGGACCCCGTGCTCGTCGCCAGCGCGGACGGCGTGGGGACCAAGCTGAAGGTCGCCTTTCGGGCGGGCATTCACGACACGGTCGGCATCGACCTCGTGAATCACTGCGTGAACGACATCCTCGTGCAGGGGGCGCGGCCGCTGTTCTTCATGGACTACCTGGCGACCGCCCGCCTCGCTCCGGAGGTCGTCGAACGGATCGTGACCGGCATGGCGTCGGGATGCCGAGAGAACGGCTGCGCTCTGCTCGGCGGCGAGACCGCGGAAATGCCCGGCTTCTACGCAGACGGCGAATACGATCTGGCCGGCTTCATCGTCGGCGTCGTGGCGAAGGACCGCGTCGTTAGCGGAGCCGAGATCCGGGCAGGGGACGCGCTGGTGGCGCTGCCCTCGTCTGGCCTGCATACGAACGGATATTCGCTCGCGCGGAGAATTGCCTTCGACGTGCTCGGTCTCGATGTCGACAGCCGCGTCGAGGAGCTCGGGCAGACCGTGGGGGAAGCATTTCTTCGGCCGCACCGATCATATCTGCGCGCGGTCCAGCCCGCGCTCGACGCCGGACTGGTGAAAGGGATGGCCCACATCACCGGTGGCGGCATCGTCGAGAATCTTCCGCGCGTGCTGCCTGCCGGCCGGTCGTTTTCACTCGACCGTCAGAGCTGGAACGTGCCGCCGCTTTTTGGCTGGCTTCAGCGGGCGGGCCGGATCGACGACGCGGAGATGATGCGGACGTTCAACATGGGCGTCGGCCTGATTCTCGTTTCTGCCGCCGGTCGGACCGACGAACTGATTCGCGCCCTGCGGCAGGCGGGTGAGAGTCCGTGGGTCATCGGCCAGGTCGACTAGAGAGTTTTCCACACCGAGGGGGACGGGTCTCGAATTGTGGAAAACCGCCGGGTCCTCCTCGTGATGGCTCGGAGTATTGACGTAATCGACCCACGCGCGAGAGGTCAGGAACGGCGTGACAGTCACCGGCAGCGTGGGCTCGGAGCGAAGCCGGTCGGCGAGGCTGCACCACGGCCAGTCCTGGGCGCTTCGGACCAGCCGGGCCCTGAGCGCGTTTCGCTCGATATAGCGGCACACCCTCACCAGACGTTCGGGATCGTCGAGCGGCTCGGACCAGAATCGGTTCTGATAGACCGGCCCCAATCCGACGCTGTGGCGGTGCCGGTGCCATCGCACGGCATGGGTAGCCGTGACCCAGTGGAGCAGCCTGGAGATCGACTGCGAGTCCGCCGGACCCAACAGCAGATGCCAATGATTCGGCATGACCGTGTAGGCGATGAGCCGTACAGGATGACGCGACAGGCCTTGCGCGAGCACGTTGACGAACGCACGGTAGTCTCGCGCCCTTTCGAAGAGGGTGTCGCGACGAACGCTCCGATTGGTGACGTGGACGCAAACCTGGAGGGGATGGTGGCGGGGGCGCCTCGGCATGGCGCGCGCTGCGGTTGCAACCCGGGTGCCATCCGCGTTTTCCACATGCCGAGACCCGTCCCCCTCCTGTGGAAAACTCTGGGCGGCCGTTGATCGGCGTGCTGATTTCTGGGCGGGGCAGCAACCTGCGGGCCCTCATCGCGGCCGACCGGGACGGCCAGCTTGGCGGGCGTATCGCGCTGGTCGTGTCGAACAGAGCCGACGCGGCCGGGTTGGCGTTCCCGCGCGACGCCGGCATCGAGGCGCTCGTCATGCCGCACACCGAGTACGCCTCGCGCGAGGCGTACGACGCGGCATTGACCGAACGGCTCCGGTCGCGGGGCGTTCACCTGGTCTGCCTGGCCGGATTCACCCGCCTCGTGAGCCGGGAGTTCTGCGAGGCGTTCCCCTGGCGCATTCTCAACATCCACCCGTCGTTGCTGCCAGCCTTTCCCGGGCCGCGCGCGCAGCGGCAGGCGCTCGAGCACGGCGTCAAGGTGACCGGCGCGACGGTACATTTCGTCACACCGGACCTCGACGGTGGGCCGATCGTCGAGCAGGCGCCCGTCCCGGTCCGGGAGGACGACACCGAGGACTCGCTGGCCGCGCGGATCCTGGCAATCGAGCACCGGCTGTATCCACGAGCGGTCCGGTTGGTCCTCCAGCACCCCTGGCGGCTCGCCGGTCGCCGCGTCGTCTTCGACGGGCTCGGTCGGACCGACGCCGACCTGTGGAACACTAACGCGTTGTGACCTCTCCCGATATCGACCGGCAGTTCGCCTATTTGACAAAAGGCTGCGTGGATGTCGTGCGTCCGGCGGAACTTCACCAGAAGCTCCAGCGGTCCGCCGAGACCGGCCGGCCGCTCACGGTCAAGGTCGGGTTCGATCCGACGGCGCCAGACCTGCATCTGGGGCATACGGTGCTGCTGCGCAAGATGAAGCATTTCCAGGACCTCGGGCATCGCGTGATCTTCCTGATCGGCGACTTCACCGGGCTCATCGGCGATCCCACGGGGCGCTCGAAGACGCGCCCTCCGCTGACCCGCGAGCAGGTCGACGCCAACGCCGAGACGTACAAAACGCAGGTGTTCAAGATCCTCGACCGCGGGAGGACCGTCGTCGAATTCAACTCCCGCTGGCTCTCCGCGCTGGGCGCCGAGGGCGTGATCAGGCTCGCCCAGCGCTACAGCGTCGCCCAGATGCTCGAGCGGCGCGATTTCAAGCAGCGCTACGAGGCCGGCGAGCCCATCGCACTGCACGAGTTCCTCTACTCCCTCGCGCAGGCCTACGATTCCGTGCACGTCCATGCGGATGTCGAGCTCGGCGGCACCGACCAGCTCTTCAATCTGAACGTGGGCCGGGACCTGATGCCCGGGTACGGTCTCGAACCGCAGGTCGTGATGACCACGCCTTTGCTGGAAGGGCTGCGTGGTGTCGAGAAGATGTCGAAGAGCCTGAACAACTACGTCGGCGTCACCGAACCGCCCGACGAGATGTTCGGCAAGCTCATGTCCATCAGCGACGAGCTGATGTGGCGCTACTACCTGCTCCTGACGGATCTGTCGGAGGCGGCGATCGAATCGTTGCGGCAGGACGTCCTGGCGGGACGGCGGCATCCCAAGGACGTCAAGGCGGGCCTGGCCGGCGACATCGTGGCGGCGTTCCATTCGGCCGAGGAGGCGGCAATGGCCGCGGCCCGATTCGAGGCCAGAAGCCGAGGCGAATCGACGGGAGACGAGCCACGGCTCGAGTGGACACTGCCGGCGGAGCCCAGGCCGATGCGACAGCTCCTGATCGAGCTGAAGCTCGTCGGATCGGGGCGCGAGGCGGACCAGAAGCTGGATCAGGGCGCGGTCAGCGTGGACGGACGCAGGGTCGGCGGCAAGCTCGAGCTGCAGCAGAGCTATCTGTCGCCCGGCGACCATCGCCTGGACATCGGCCGGCGCAGCTACAATCTGATGGTCCGGGGACCCGCCCGTTGACGACTGACGGACGCATGGGTGATTGACGGAGAGTTCCGCCGGCGCTATAT
The DNA here is from genome assembly GCA_963764505.1 of uncultured Acidobacteriota bacterium. GTDB lineage: Bacteria > Acidobacteriota > Vicinamibacteria > Vicinamibacterales > SCN-69-37 > CAVXSP01. Next base: position 774,710 of record CAVXSP010000001.1, read on the forward strand.
TCGTAGGTCCGAGTAAGGCGGCGGTCCCGCCAGGGAGCGCCAGTTCGTCCGATCTGACGCCCCGAGCCAGACCCGAACGACCCGAGCAGATTTGGGCAGATTTGAACAGATGGCGCCGCTGCGGGTTGGCGCTTCGGAGCGTCCGGCAGCGACAACGAGCTTGACAGTTCGGCCGAGGCTGTCGTATATTTGATAGGTTCGCCTCTGAACGGAAAGAGCGGCAGGGGCGAGGGGCCTGGACCTCGGAGCGAGGTCCTGGTTGCGGTTCGGTTCTTTGAAAACTAGATAGAA